>JAQDCK010000019.1:0-24191 GCA_027681045.1 Lactobacillaceae bacterium AF64-9pH9TA
AAGAGCCTGACAGACAGACTCTGAACGAAAATGGTGAAGTTCGATCTTATTCGGACTCCACTATTTTTTTGCTAACTGATAAGATATTAGATAAAGGAGGAAGAGACCATGAACAGGGGATATTCCGTAACTCAGCGAACAAAAAATGTGAAGCAGCCAAGGGGAGGGTATATCAACCCAAAAGAGCTCCAGACAGAGTCTTTGGGCCCTGGTATCGAGACACTGAATCCGGCCGAAAACGTCAGTCCAAACCTGGTCGGTTTAGCTGTCGATTATCTGACCCGATTTATGTCGGGGGCAAGTTCAACAGAAGCTTTCGAAATTTCGCTGCGGGGGGCACATAATCTTGGAGAAGATGCTTTAGCTGCAAAGCTGCTGGCAGAAGTGAAAGGACTGGATGATGTCTCGATCACTAATGCTATTAAGCTCACCGGATTCGATGTTTGCTACCGGGCTGGCCTAGGCTATAAGCCAGTTAGCGAGATTAAGCCGGATCAAGCAACGATTCAAAACGTGAAGACGATGGTTGAACGCTCACTGCATTTTCTTGATGTCTATGGTCCAAAGCAGCTAGATGGATTTACTTTTGAAGGCGGCTATACGGATACGGTAAGCACGGGGGACGGTGACTTTACCACGGCTGACACCCTTTGGGACTTTAAGGTATCGAAGAGGAAAGTGCAAAAGAAGCACACTCTGCAATTGCTTATGTACTGGCGGATGGGCCTGTATTCGGTTCATCCGGAATTTCAAAGCATCAAGTATCTAGGCATTTATAATCCCCGCTTGAATCAAGTCCACCGGATTGCCGTTGCTGACATTCCAGAAGATGTCATTAGGGAAGTCGAGGAAAAAGTAATTGGGTATGGGTTGCAGTAATGAAAAAATGGTAGTCCAGAACGGATTACCATTTTTTGTTTAAAGCTCCTTGATAAAGTAGTATTGGTCATAATCCTTAAAAGCTGGAGTGATTTTGAACAGCTGCTTGTAGCCCATCTTCTTGTAAAAAGTCGGTGCTTGAAAGCTGTAGGTGTTAAGGATGATGCGCTTGATTTGCTTAGCCGCGGCTATTTTTCCTACCTTATTAAGAAGCTGCTCGCCGTAGCCCCGGCCTCGGTATGCTTCTGCCACACAAAGATAGTCGATTTCAACCGTGTCAAAAACAGCACTGGCAACAATACCTGCCGCGATATGGCCATCCTCTTCGATATAAAAGCTGTAGTCACCCGAATCTTCCATGTACTGAGCATTGTATTCTTGCAGCATTTGGTGCACTTTCTCGTTGACTTGCCCGCTGCTTTGTAGAAGTAAAATCTGATATTATTTAAGAGGCAAGTTTTAAGGGCGGTGACTATCTGAATCCTGGAGGTGGTTCCATGGAGAATTATTGTAAAGGTAAGGTAGTCATGAGCGTATACGAAGCGCTGAGCTTGATGCTCACTTTTGGAATGTTCGTTATTGCTTTGTTGACTTATGTTGACAAGCACGGCAAGTAAAAAAGTCGTCCCTCATAACTTTGCGCAGTTAGGGACGACTAATTTGTTCTGATACTGTCACCGCCTTTGAAGCGGGCCACTACAGAGAGTCTTGTTGGCGCAAGGCTCTCTTTTCTTTTACTATTATAGCATATTTAACTCAGATAAGCATTTTTTGAAGTAAAGATTGTTTCGCATACTTCAGTAGCCTCAATTTTTGGTCATGTAAAGTGATGGTTTGAGTAATCTTCTGAAAGAGATCACCGATCTTAACTTGCTCATTATTTTGAGGAAAGCTAACTCTTATCTTCTCAATAGTATTTTTTGAAAGGCTTGGTCCCCCGGTTGATTCGTCATATTTTTTCCAATTAATATTTTTGAATAAAGGAAACATAAAACTGATATCAACGGTAGCTCGAGGTGCTACATAAAATAGTGTATCAACAGTCCAAAAAGGTGCATTTAGATAATACGGCTTATATAATCCTTTCCGAAATTTATCTTTGCCACATCCCCCAACTTACACCGCTCCCAAGCAAAAATTACATCCCTTCCGCCTGTTCCTGCATGACCTGGCAGAAGGCGAGGACCAGGGGATCTGCTTCATCTTTCCGGCAGACCAGGCCATAGTCCAGCGGGGCAGGGTAGTTCAACTTTACCGCCTTGATCACATCTGCTTTTTCGATCGCTACAAAACTTGGCATCACGGTGATCCCTAAGCCAGCTTTGACCATCAGGCTGACGATCTCAACATCATTAACGTAGCTGATGTCTAAGTCATCGACCTTCTTTCTGATCGTCTCCTGGAGCTTCAGTTGTTCTGGCGGGCACCAGTTGTTGTCCATCAGCAAAATCTTTTCTCCCGCCAAATCATCCAGATCAAGCTCCTCTTTGTCACTTAAATGATGATCCGCTGGTATAATTGCCACAAAGTGTCCGCTAAAAAGCTGGTAGTACTTCACCTCGGCCAGATCAGTGATATCGTCATGGGTCGTAAAAATCACGTCGCTGTCATGGTCAATCAAGTGGTGCTTGAGCCGGTTATGATCAAATCCCTCAAGAAAAATCTTGCAATTGGGGTATTCCCGGTGAAAAGATTTGATCATCTCAGGCAGAATTGCTTGCTCCAGCGGGGTATCCGTAATCCCAATCGTTAAGTTGCTTTGCTCCCGGTTGAAAGAATTTCTAGTCCGCTGCAGGGCCTTATTATAGCTGTTCATCAAGCTCTTGCTGTCATCGTAAAATAGCTTCCCATTCTTAGTCAGCTGTACTTCCCGGTGGTTGCGGTAAAAAAGGGTGACGCCAACTTCATCTTCAATCCGCTGAATGATCCGGCTAACGGCCGGCTGAGAAAGGTGCAGGTTTTCCGCGGTCTTTGAATAGTTCAAACTCTCAGCCAAATTGATAAATACTTCCAGTTGCCTTAAGTCCATCTTTGTCTCCTTATGCATTTTCGGTATAACCAATACCAACTCGATATTTCTCAACTCAATTATTGCATGATAAGTTAATAGTTGAAAGCTTTCTAAAAGCTTTCTAGTTGATAAAAAAGGAGAAAAAACAGCGTGACTAAGCTTTACGACAATGTTGACCACTTAGACACTAATGCATCTGCTGCATATACTGTTGAAACGGACGTCCTGGTTGTGGGTGCGGGCAATGCAGGGATGGAAGCCGCCGCGGCTGCTAAAGAATCTGGCGCTAAAACCATCTTGATTGAGAAGGAAAAGACTATCAACCTGATGCGGGTGGGTTTGGCCAGTGTTGGCTCCCGGGCGCAAAAAGCCGCCGGCGTGACCATCAACAAGCAAGAATTGGTAGAAAGTCTGGCCGCTTTTGCTCAGCACAATGTCGACCAGCGCCTTTTGGAAACCTGGGCTGACAACAGCGGGGCAACCTTGGACTGGCTGGAAGAAAAGATCCTCAAGCCACATGGTGCCCACCTTAGAGCTGAAGCTGATGCCATGGTAACCAATAAGGCCTACCAGGCTTTCCCAACTGAAAACGATCCGACTTTTGACGACCAAAGCTTTACCTCATATGGTGACTGGTTCCTGGAATACCAAGAAAAACATGGGGTGGACCTCCGCTTTGAAACTATCTTGGTGAACTTGACTAAGGAAGCTGGCCGGGTAACTGGTGCCTTGGTGAAGGACCTGGTGAAGGACGAATACTACCAAATTAAAGCAAAGAAGGGCGTTATCCTGACGACTGGTGGCTACTCAGCCAACGTTGACCTGCTTAAGGAATGGAACCCGCTGTCTTTGAAGAAGAACGTCTACAATGACTCACCTCGCTCAAACGGGGCAGGGATTACTTCAGCCTTGAACGTCGGCGCTATCCGCGATGAAGAACCAGCTGAAACGATTTTTGACCGCGGCCTGGTACCAGTTGGCAAAAAGACTGAAGACATGTACTACCAAACCGCTACTTACGACCACTGGCTCTGGATCGGTTCATACCCATTCCTTAAGGTTAACCTGCGCGGTGAACGTTTCGCCAATGAATCTGTTCCTTACCAATTCATCGTCAACGCCGCTGCTAAGGAACCCGGCTACCTGTACGCCATGATTTGGGACGATAACTACGCTGAAACTCTGGAAAAAGTTCACATGCTTGGCTGCGCCCGCTACGGTTTCCCTGGTTATATGAAGAATAAGGAAGCCTTTGTCGCTGACACTGAACAACATGTCAAGGATGGTCTGGTTGTAAAGGCTGATACTTTGGAAGAATTAGCTGAAAAATTAAATCTGCCATCTGATAAGCTGAAAGAAGCTGTTGCGAATAACAATCAAGCTGTGATTGACCACCAAGACAAGGAGTTCGGCAAGGAGGCCTACAGGATTACGCCAATCAAGAAGAAGCCATACTACGGCTGCATTCTGGGTGGCCGCATCCTCTGCACTTTTGATGGGCTCAGAATCAATACTAAGATGGAAGTTTTAGATGAAAATCATGACCCAATTCCAGGCTTGTACGCGGCAGGTAACGATGCTGGTGGCTTCTTCTGGGGCAGCTACAATGACCGCGTTCCAGGTTTGGCAGCCAGCCACGCGCACACCTTTGGCCGTCTGGCTGGGCAATCTGCTGCTGGATTGACAACCGATGAACCAGGGAAGGCCGTTGCTCAAGAAACACACGTTGACGCAGAAAGTGGGGCAAGACACATCTAATAAGTTAATTCAAACAGTTCTATATATGCTACGCAAGCCGTATCTGTCATTTTGATGGATACGGCTTTTTGGGCTGTTCGCTTGAATTTTGGGCTATTCTGACTATACTATAAGTGAGAGAGCCCACCACGCATCAGGCGGAAACGTACTGCGGACCACGGTTGGGACTTTTTTTATGGAGAAAAACAATGAGTGCGATTGATTATTCCTTAAAACCGGCGCTTTCTTATGAGCAACAATTAGAACACTTAAAAACTGCTCATAATCTTATGATTTTAGATTCTGATTCTGCCTTAAGTATCTTACATAAAGTAAATTATTATCGGCTTAGCGCCTATGGTATTGGCTTGAAAAAGGATTCAGATCCTGAGAAATTTCTGGATGATGTCACTTTGGATCATATTTTTCGCCTTTATTGTTTTGATAGCGAATTTAGAAACAATATTGTTCATATTGTTGAACAGCTAGAAATACAACTTCGTACTCAAATTTCATACTGTCTTGCATTGAAGTACGGTCCAGAAGGCTATATGGATGTCAAGAACTTCAATGATAAAATAAAGCGGCAAGGCGAATCTGTTCATGGTGTGTTAATTAAGCGCTTTCAGGGTGAAGTGAGTCGTTGTAAAAACTTACCATTTGTTAAGCACCATCTAAATAAATACGGTGGTCATTTTCCTATTTGGGCTGCTACTGAGTTAATGACATTCGGAAATATCGTGTCACTTTTTGACATAATGAAGCCGGATGACCAGAAAGAGATTTCATCACTGTATGAAACTACACCGGGACATCTAAAAAGCTGGATGTTGTCTCTTGTTGAAATTAGAAATATCTGTGCTCACTATAATCGCCTTTACAATATGCCATTGAAGCAAACTCCTTTTCTATACAAAGAAAATCTAAAATATAGATCTAAACAGAACAAAGTATTTCCAGTTTTCCTTGTGATTAAACGAATGCTTCATGGTAATAAGCAATGGGAATCTTTCTTGAGAGATATAGATGTGACATTGCGTAAATATAGTGACGTAGTAAACCTCTCATTTATAGGTTTTTCACAAGATTGGCAGGAAGTACTCTCTGCACCGGCTTATTCTAAGCAACGTTCTCTAGACAACTGATTTGTATTGAGTAGTTATCTTGTTAAAATATTATCACTCAAGAACTGGTTGAAATTTAGCTGGAGATAAATTTCAACCAAAAATCAATAGAATTTAATCATTTGCATTAGCCGTATCTATAATTTTGATAGATACGGCTTTTTGGGGCTGCTCGTGACTGCGGTCGTCACTACCTTAAGCGGAATTTGGTGCAAGAAGCGCGATGATGAATAATCGATTTTTCCCTCGACAACAGAGAAGGGAATAGGTCTGCTCTATACGGGCAGGCATATTTTTTCCGTCAGATGGTATAATGAAAGCGAGGTGAAACTGATGAAATATGAAGCCGCGATTTTTGACATGGACGGCACTATCTTAGACACGAGCGCTGACCTAACAAGTGCATTGAACTACGCGTTTGAACAAACCGGCCACCGGCATGACTTTACCGTTGAAGACATCAAGAACTTTTTTGGTAGTGGAGTCGTGGTGGCGGTCACCCGGGCCCTGGCCTATGAAGCTGGCAGCAGCCGGGAAAGCCTGGTCGCCTTTGGCACCAAGGATGAACAGATCCCAGAAGCCGTTACCCAAGCAGAAGTTACCCGGGTCCTGGAAGTTTTCAAGCCATATTATGCTGACCACTGCCAGATTAAGACTGGTCCCTTCCCGGGCATTTTGGACTTGATGAAAAATCTTCGGCAAAAGGGCGTCAAGCTGGCTGTCGTTTCCAACAAGCCAAATGAAGCCGTCCAGGTCCTGGTCGAAGAACTTTTCCCGGGCAGCTTCGACTTTGCCTTGGGCGAAAGAAACGGGATCCGCCGCAAACCGGCTCCGGACATGACCAGTGAGTGCGTCAAGGTCTTGGACGTGCCAAGAGACAAGTGCGTCTACATCGGCGACTCTGAAATCGACATCCAGACCGCGCGGAATTCTGAAATGGACGAAATCGCGGTAAATTGGGGCTTTAGAAGTGTACCGTTTTTGCAAAAACACGGGGCAACTGTGATCGTGGATACAGCTGAAAAGCTGGAAGAAGCAATTTTAGGTGAGTAAGATGGAAATTAAGTTTGAAGAAGAGCAAAAGCGGGCCGCCGTATATGATGACGTCAAGCTGATTGGCCAGTGCGTATATGAAGATAAGGGTGATCACTGGATCATCACGACGACTAAGGTAGATCCAGCTTATGGCGGACAAGGCCTGGGACGGAAGTTGGTTGATACCATTGCATCTGCTGCCTGGGAGAAGGGGGCCAGACTGCGGGCAACTTGTTCTTACGCGGCTAAGGTTTTAACCAAGCCGGGCTATGAGGATTTACGGTAATCGAAAGAGCATCCCCTCCGCGAATTTGCGGGGCAGGGGTGCTCTTTTGCCTCAAGATGGTATAATTTTAACTTGAATCCAGATTGAAGTAGGAAGCGCTTGCACAGGTGAAGCGGATAGTTCGGGTGGCTTTTTATCCTAAGGGATTAATTGAGTATGTGCTGACGGATCGGGAGCATATAAGTTATTTACCATTGGCGGGGATGCAGGAGAGGAGCCGGTATAAGATCAAGATCATCTATAATCGGCATAGTGACAAGCTTTCACTGATTAAGAAACTGCTTGCCTGCTTTGAGTAATCGGAGGATAAAAGCTATTTGACAAAAAGGACTTTCAAGTTAAAAATTAAAGTGTGTGATTATCTAATAACAAGCGGGAGGACAAAATCATGGGTAAAAAGCTGAAAGTCATCAGTAAGTTTTCTGTTGCCCTGGCTCTTTTGGGTGCTGCTGTACCTGCAGTAGAAGCTGCTCCAACTGCCATGGCTGCAAAGAAGGCTACCAAGAAGGCTAAGAAGTCTACAAAGAAGAGAACTAAAAAGGCAAAGAAGGCCAAAAAGAGTACCAAAAAGAAGGCAACTAAGAAAGTAGCTAAGAAGAAAGCTTCTAAGAAGCCGGTGAAGAAGGCTGCTAAAAAGAAGGCAGTAAAGAAGACAAACGCGCAAAAATACACGCCAAAGGCTAAGAGCGTAACTGTCAAGGCTGGCAGCAAGCTTTCAGCCAAGAGTGTCATCACTAACGCCAGCAAGTTGCCCGCTAAGACTAAGTATGCTTTTTCACCAAAGCCAAGTTTGAAAAAGACCGGTACCTATATTGTCAGCGTGATCGTGACTTATCCTGACAAGTCAAAAGACAAGGTCAAGAATGTCAAGATCAAGGTAACCGCGAAGAAGGCAGCTTATAATCCAGCTAAGGCTACTTATGAAAAGTACAAGAAGCAAGCTGCAGAGCTGGGTTCATTAGAAGCCGCGCAGAACTACTTGAGTCAAAAGAAGGCGGCCTTGGATAGTGCCAACCAGGCTTATACGGATGCTGTAGCTAGATACAATAACAAGGTTTCTGCAGCCAAGACTAAATATGATGAAGCTTCAAGTGCTTATGAAGCAGCTGGCTATGATTTCATCATGAGCAAGGCAACGGCTAATTTTTACCAAGACTCAAAAGCTGGCATGTCAAATGTAGCTGCATTGAAAGGCTACGTTAATGGACTGGATGATTCAGTTAAGAGCTTTTTATCGACAAACAATTTAAAGAAAGATGTCACTTTGATCAAGGAACTTAACAGCCTTCGAGCATCGGACAACAATTTTTCCAATCATAATGCTCTAGGGGTTGACTATGATCTCATGATCTATGCAAGCATCTCTGGTTTTATCTCAGATAGCACGATGAATCATACATATTTCATGAACGCTCCTACTGAAGTGTATGCTTCCTGTGCTGAGAATTTGGCTTGGGGCTACAGTGATCCATTAACTGGTTGGTACACTGAAGAAAAGAAAATTTATGATGCTCACGGCAGTGGTGTAACTGGCCACTATACGAACTGCATGGGCGATTATGAGTATGTTGGTTTGGTTCTTGATCAAAGCACGGGAACAAGCGCGGCAGATTTTGGCAGAGGAAAGATTTTAACTAGCGAATCGGGGACGCAAGTGAGTGTTGATGAGTTTGAATCTGCTCTCAATAGTTATGTTGCATCTTATGAGACAGCATTGAATGCAGCAAAGGCAGCTTATGAGCAAACCAAGTCTGATAAGTCAGAGGTCAATGCTGCACGAGAAAATGCGACCAGCAGTAAAAAGGCCTATGATGCAGCTAATGCTAAGCTGAAAAAGGTCAAGACAGTCAACCAACAATTGGCAAAGGCTTATAAGGCTTACCAGAAGTCTTTAAAAGTTGCACACAAGAAGAAATAATAGTGGTGTAATTAGCGGGGCAAATTAGTTAAGCTTGTTAAAGTATGATCCGATATCTATTCGGGATCATACTTTTTTCTTTTTCTAGATATTTGCTAATTTCCTTATAATTGGCGCTGGGACAAGCTTTAATGGCTAACAAAATAGTCCGAAATAAATAGATGATTGTTTTGCTAAAAAGCAATTTGACAAATAGAACGTTTGGATCAAAAATTAAAGTGTGTAATCATCTAATAATATGTGAGAGGACAAAATTATGGGTAAAAAGCTAAAAGCCATCAGTAAGGTTTCTGTTGCCTTGGCTCTTTTGGGCGCTGCAGTTCCAGCAGTAGAAGCTGCGCCAACTGCTATGGCCGCAAAGAAGACAACTAAGAAGTCTACTAAGAAATCTGCAAAGAAGAGTACTAAAAAGGCAAAGAAAGCCAAAAAAAGTACCAAGAAGGCGAAGAAAGCCAAAAAGAGTACCAAGAAGAAGTCGACTAAGAAAGTAGCTAAGAAGACTAGTAAGAAGAAAGCTACTAAGAAGACGGTGAAGAAGGTTGCTAAAAAGAAGGTAGTCAAGAAGACCGTAAAGAAGGCTGCAACTAAGAAGACTACTGGCAAGAAGACAAATAAAAAGGTGGTAAAGAAGGTAACCACTAAGAAGCCGGTAAAGAAAGTAGCTAAGAAAACTACCACTAAGAAACCCGGTCAGAAGGTTGTTAAGCGTCTGACTATGGCAGACAAGTACCAACCACAAGTCAAGAGCGGTACAGTCGAACTGGACTGGGGAACGAATATCAATGGTATCTTAAGCGAATATGCTGCCGAAAACTACATTACAAATGATTCTTCTATGCCTTCAGGCACGGAATACCACTATTTAGATCCAGTTGATGGTTATAAAGGTGGTACCTATAGAGCTAGAATTCAAGCAACTTATAGTGATGGATCAAAAGAAGTAGTTGGTTCAGTAACCTTTGTAGTACCAACTACTGATGTCGATAAGTATCAGCCAACAGTTCATGATGTGACAATTAAATATGGTGAAGATCTTGATTTGAGAAAAGATGCAATTACCAATCCTGCTGACTACTTTCCAAATGACCCAGCCATGCCTCAATTTGCTAGTGATTCAAATAGAACATTTTTTGAGTTAGAATCCGATTCAGATGAGTCATTTTCTAATACAAGACCTGGGACATACACTGTCCACGTTAAGGTGACATACCCTGACGATTCTTACGAAAATACAAGCAAATTCAAGATTACGGTTTTACCTTCACAAGCAGATACAATCAAAGTGACACCAAAATCGTCAAGCTTTACTGTTTCATCGTCTTCTGCTTTAGAATATTTTGATAATGAATTGTGGGAAACAGAATTAGATTGGGAAAATAGAGTAGTTGATCCAGGTTTCTTTTTAACTAATGCATCAGCATTGCCAGAAGGAACTATTGTGCAATTTAACGGTTCACTAAATACAACTTCTAAACTTAGTCCCGGCAAATATGAAGACTACTTAACTATCAAGTTCCCAGACGGTAGTAGCTACGACACCGACAACTTCATTGTCAATGTTAAATAAGCCCAATAATCCAGTCCACTTTCGGACTGGATTATTTTTGTCCGACAAATCCCAGCGTGCCACATTTCACTTCCTCTGGACTAGAAAGAGTGTCCTCCAGGAAGCTGACCCAATCCCTGAAGTGGAGTTCCGCCATCTGCTGACTAATGGCGGCAAAACGCCTAGAAAAGAGATTGAAGATAATATTTGAGAACTGATCCGCAACTATGACAAGAACCGGCACGTCTATGTCCTTAAGGGCTGGACGACTGATAATGGAAGTCTAAGCCAGAAATCCATGGCGAGCAAGTACAAAGAGCCAAAGCCATGCAAGCCATTTTAGACATGATCAAAAAGAGCAAAGATCCAGAATAAGTTTGCTCCAGTCCTGGCTGCCAGACTCTAAGGTAGTCAAGGGCTTCAATACTACTTTTGCCGCAACTCTGCAAAGCGGAAAAATTGGCGACCTGCCAACCACGGTTCTTCTGGCCAGCGATGACCAGGAAGCTAAAGGGACCATCAAGGAAGCTTTAGCCGGAAGCCCCTTGCGGGTATTTGACGCCGGCGCCTTAAAGCGGTCTAGAGAACTGGAAGCAACTGGTTTTCTGCAAATGACCCTGGCAGCTAGCGAACAAAGCGCCTGGACTGGCGGCTTCGGCATCGTTGAATAAATGAAACTGCTTAGCTGATTTTGTCAATTTTTCCTCAAAAAATAAAATACCCGCTGGCTTGTTTTTAGCAAGCTGGCGGGTATTTTTTAGTCCAGGCCCCAGGCATGGATGAGCAGGTTTAAGACAACAGTCAAAATAACAAGGAGAATCAAGCTGATCTTCTCATCAGTGATGAAATAGTCAGTAAAGATAATGCTGATGCTAATTAAAAAATCCATGGCCATAGTAGAAAAGGTGAGCAGCAAGGATGGCTCAAAGTCCGCTAAAAAGTAACTAGCAATTGTAAGAAACAGATAGATCGCATTTGGAATTAACATGAAAATGTTGGTCCAATAAATAAAGCGCCGGCGTTTTGGCCAGAATTGGTCCATATCAGCTCCGCCGATCAAAAGCTTTCGGCTATTAGCAAGTAAGGCCAGGCAGGCGATGGCTAAAAGCAGGCCAATGATGGAATAATCGTAAAAACAATATGCATATTTAACTCCTCAGATTATTAACAGAATTTCTGAATTATCGAAAAATCAGTCAGCTGGCTTAACTGTCTTCTTGTGCAGGTAGTAAAGCCCAGCTAAGTAGGCCAGGGCCCAGCCGATTGGGATGCTAGCCCAAATTCCGATATAGCCGATTGCCGGAATCGCGGACAAGAGGTAGGCCAAAAGACCCCGGGTACCTAAGGAAAAGATCGTCAAAACAACAGAGATCATTGGCTCATCAATTGCCCGGAAGTAGCCATAGAACATAAACAAGAAACCAATCAAGGCATAGAAGCTGCCTTCGATCCGCAAGTAGCCAATACCGATCTGAATCACTTCCTGGTCACTGCTAAAGAGGGCCAGCAAAGGCTTGGCCCAAAAGACAACCAGACTGCTGATGACCAGGCAGAAAGCCAGAATCCACCAGCTGGCCTGCCGGTTGCCTTGCTTGATCCGGTCTGCCTGCCGGGCACCATAGTTTTGCGCGACGAAGGTGGAATAGGCATTACCAAAATCCTGGACAGGCGAGTAAGCCAGGGTATCGATCTTAACGGCAGAGGTAAATGCCGCCATGACATTAACGCCAAAGGAATTGATCCGGCCCTGCACCATGAGGATACCCAGGTTCATGATCGATTGCTGCAGGGCTGTCAAGCCGGCTAAAGACAGGATGCTCTTACTGATAGCTTGGTCGTAGACCATAGCTGCTTTTTTAAAACGAAGCTGGGGAAAATGTTGCCAGGCATAGATGGTTAAACCAAGGCCAGCAAAGTACTGGGAAATGACGGTGGCTAAGGCTGACCCGGCCACGCCAAGCCCTAGTCCTGCTACCAGCCAGATGCAGAGAATAATATTCAAGACTGAAGACAGGCAGAGGAAGAGCAAGGGAATGGCTGAATTGCCAATGGACCGCAGACTGCAAGCAAAGTAATTGTATAAGAATGTGGCTGGAATCCCCGCGTAGATAATCAGCAGATATTGGTTAAAAAGAGCGTGGATGTTGGTCGGAATAGCTAAAAGATTAGCTGTAAACCCTAGTAAGAGATAGACCAGGAGAGTCAAAAGTATAGAGAAAAGGCCAGTACCGCAGAAAGAGAGCCAGTTGCCAATTGAAAATTCCCGGTCCTCTTTCGCTCCGTATTTCATTGACAAAAAGGCTCCGCAGCCCATGCTGAGACCGAGAATGATGGAGGTCAGAAAGATCATTAAGGTATAGGCTGAGCCGACAGCGGCTAAGGCATTTTTACCAATAAAGCGGCCAACGACCAAAGTGTCTGTTAAGTTGTAACATTGCTGGAGAACGTTGCCGGCCATCAGGGGCAGGGCAAATTTGACCAGACCAAGGCTGATGCTGCCGGAGGTCAGATCAATGGTAGATTTGTTTTTGGACATGGATTACTCCCAGATTACTTTTTCGACAAAAAATCCCTGCCTTCGATAGCAGGGAGGGCAATTAAGGAGCCGGGAAGAAGTTAATCAGGCCGGCAAAGGCAGTGATCACGACAACTGCGATGAGCCAAAACTTCTGCCTTTTCTTCAGACTCTTGAAGTAAGCCCACAGACTCTTGTATCTGGCATCTGTTAAGAAGTCATCACAGAAGATGACGAATTCCAGCAATAGATTGCCGGCAAAAAGGAGGAAGGCGGTCAAGGCAGTAACGGAAAAAGCTGAACTCCAGTAGTTCCATAAGTAGACCATGTTGAGCAGGATTTGGAGTACAAAGGCAGAAAGGGTTAGCTTGGAGAAATTGTCGTAAGGTGCGGCAGTTTCCTTATTTCCGGTGGTTAATTTCTTTCTGGCTTTCAGCAAAATGACCAGGTCAAGTAGCAATATAGCCAAACTGATCCCAACTAAAAGTAAGAAAATTATATTCATGTTCCCTCCAGAGTGAGTAAAATTACTATATGAATTATAGCATTTATCAGCTGGCAAAAAGTTCTGGCCGCATACTCCTAGAAAGGAAATAACTGGTCAAGTTCCGCGAAAGTCGGGTAGGGCGGCAGGCCGGTTAATTTGGCGAAGATGAAGGGGACAAACAGAGAAGAAACATAGATGGCGAGCTTGATTTGGTCTGACCTATCAAAATATCCCCAATATTCTTTGATCGTAAAAGATTCTGCTTCATCATCAAAAAGATATGTATACAAGCGGGCATCGAATAAGATCAGCAATTCAAAAACTGACAAGATAAATTGTGTCTGGGTGTTAAATTCGAAGTAGCCATAGAGCAAATTGATGAGAGTGATCAGCTCAGCCGCGATCAAAAGCAGAGCAAGTTCCAGCTGGATTAAGAGCAGGCAAAGTTCAGTGATCAAGGCAGGGATGCCATCGCCTACTAAGCCATTTTTCCAGGCTTGCGTCAGGGCAAGCAGGTGGCAAAGGACCAGCACCAGGCTAAAGCGGACAATCATGAACAGAATTTCAGACATATTTTCTCTTCCCTCCACGAGCAAACGAAACACTTGTTCTAATAGCTGTAATTCGATTATAGCACGTCAGTTCGGCTTGGCCAGGGGAACAGGAAAAATAGTGACTAGGAAATCCTGTCACTATGTTAAGATTGTTTTTGAGAGATACTGTTTAAAAATACAGGAGGAAAAAATGGAACTAGTTACTGATAGATTGCGCCTGCGGCCCTGGGAAGAAAGTGATGCTGCCCGCCTCTACGAATTAGCTAAGGATCCAGCCGTCGGTCCTGCCGCTGGCTGGCCGGTTCATAAATCTGTAGAAGAGAGCCTGCAGGTGATTAAAGAGAATTTACAAGCCCCGGAAACTTACGCGGTTTTGCGGAAAGACGACAATCTTTTGATCGGTTGCGCGGGCTTGAGATTTGGTGAGGATGCCTGCTCAGAAAAAGATGATGAACCAGAACTCGGCTATTGGATCGGCAAAGAATACTGGGGGCACGGCTATGCCCCAGAAGCTGCAACTTGCCTAATTGACCATGCTTTTGCCGACTTGGGCAGCAAAGCGGTCTGGTGCTGTTACTATGAAGGTAATGACAAGTCAAAGAGGGTCCAGGAAAAACTTGGCTTTTCCTATGTCAAAACTGATCCAGAGGGTGACACCCTGCTTGGCTATAAATTGCCTGAAGTCGAAAACGTCCTAAAGCGAGAAAGCTGGCTGAAATAGTTGCTATTACTTTGGCGGGATCGATGCTATGATAAAAAGCATAACAATCTATTGCTAATCGGAGTGGAGTTTAATGAAAGATCTTATATCAGATGTTCTGCCAACCGTCTTCTGGGGCGGACTTTTTGCGTATTCGATGTACCGGGACCGGAGCAGGTATAGAAATGTAGTCTTGCTGCTTTTGACGGGCATGTCGGTTCTGGGTTTCATCTATTCGCTGTTCAGCTCTGAAGTTAGCGGCGTTTTGGTCTTGATTACGATGACATTAGTTGGACTGGCTTTCTTGATCTTGCCTTTCTTCTTATTTGTAAATGGTTTGTACATGATCAAGCGGGAAGGGCGGTCATTAGCCAATCTTTTGTCCTTCTTACTAGGCTTAATCTTAATTGCCGGTGAACTCTCATTTTTCCTCTGGTTCTTTGGCCTCTTGGTTGAACCGGAGCTGGGCGTAAACATGAGTGCTCTGGTGCCGTATTCTCCGTTTTTTGCCTTCTATGGGCTTTCAGCAGGCTACCTGTCGGTTACCTTCGTGTCTTTCTTGCTTTACTGCCTCTTTTTGCAGATTATTCCGCACCGCCGGGATTTCGATTACGTGATCATTCATGGGGCTGGGATTAAAAAAGATGGCACCGTGACTAAACTGCTGGCGGACCGCTGCGACAAGGCGATTGAAATTTATCGTAAGGATCCGACCTCGCCTTACCTGGTTCCTTCGGGCGGACAAGGCAGCGATGAGGTTTGCAGCGAGGCGGAAGCCATGCGCAAGTACCTTGTTTCTAAAGGCATCCCTAAAGACAAGATCTTGCTGGAAGATAAATCCAAGACAACAATGGAGAACGTGACTTTTTCCAAAAACTTGATTGAAAAAAGACCCGGCCGCAAGTATACAGCATTGGTGACCAGCAACTACCATATTTACCGGGCCATGCGTTATGCCAAAAGGGCGCAGCTAAAAGCCGTTGGAATCGGCTCACGCGTAGCGCCTTACTACTACCCAAGTGCCTTGATCCGAGAATTTGTGGCGGTTCACAAAGAACGCAAGCACTTGATCCTTTTTGCCATTGGTTATCTGCTTTTCGTCAGTCCAGTCATTGTAATCATGCTGGCAGCGTAATGATGATTTTTAGCTGCAGAAGGCTATTTCCTTGGCAGAAGCAAATATATCTAAAAAACGTGCTAAGCAAGCAGAACTTGTTTGGCACGTTTTTTTGCGCTCTAAAGTGGTGGCTTTTTTATACTTCAAAAATATATGCTAAAAACGTAAGTAACTATTGCGTAAACGTGTGTAAGATACTATAATAAACTTGTCAGATGAAGAAGAATTGCTTCAATGACATAAACACGTCCATTTGAAATGTTATTAAGGAGAATTACACTATGACCAAAAAAACTTTGACAAAAGAAGAAAAAATGAGCTATATCGAGGAGCTGGAAGCAGAACAACTTGAATCCGAATACGATGCCTGGATCTTTACCGACGGTGGCTGCCGCAACAAGGGCAACAATGCAGGTGGACACGTTTTGCCAACTGACGAAGCAGCATGGGCATACGTAATCTTGCACGACGGCAAGGCTGTCACTGCAACTGGTGGCCAATTGGGTGCCACTAACAACCAGATGGAAATGACGGCTGTTCTTGAAAGCTTAAAGGCTCTTGAAGACATGGGACTTGGCCAGAAGAAGCTGCTGCTTTCCTTAGATTCAGACTATGTTCGCAAAGCCATCAGTGACTCTGACGATGGAACTGCTTGGATCAAAGGATGGAAAGAACGGGGCTGGAGAAATTCTAATGGGAAAGCAGTTGCCAACCAGGACTTGTGGAAGGAAATTGACAAGGAAATTTCTAAGTTCTCCGATTTGACTTTTAAGCACGTCCCTGGCCATGCTGATAGCGATGGCAACAACCTGGCTGATGCCCTTGTTAATGAACAGATGGACGAGATGTAACAATTCTCTTTTTCATCGACAGCATCCCTCTCGCGCGGATCATTCTGCGAAGAGGGATGCTTTTTTCTTTGCACCTTGAAAAAGTCGCGGCCTAGAAGTTAATTGCAATCAGTGGCAGCCATTCATATCCATTATTATGTGTAACTGCTAACAGCAAGTATGCAAGTCATGTTATACTAGTAGCAAACAATGTGAAGGGGCCTTTTATCGTGAAGAAATACAAAGTAGGCGAAGCTGCTGAAATCCTTGACGTCTCTGTTGCCACTCTGCAAAGGTGGGACCGGGAGGGCAAACTTAAGGCTGAAAGAAGTGCCACAAATCGGCGTTACTACACCCAAGAGCAGCTTAACGAGTATCTTGGCGCTGCCAGCAACGACGGCAGAATAAACGTGATCTATGCCCGCGTGTCGGCTGCTTGGGCAAGCGATGATTTGGCCAAGCAGGAGGATTTTTTGCTGGATTACTGTAACGCCAACGGCATTACTGTGGGCGAAAGTATGTCAGACATTGGCAGCGGCCTGAATTTTAACCGACCGGAATGGAACCAGCTCTTGCAGAAAGTTGAAGACCGCGAGGTTAACAAGATCTACGTGACCCACAAAGACCGCTTTGTACGCTTGGCTTTTGACTGGTTTGCCAATTTCTGCAAGCGCCATGGAAGTGAAATCGTAGTCATCAATAACCCCGCGACCAGCCCCAGCCAAGAACTGGTGGATGACCTGATAAGCATCATCAATCTTTTCTCCAACCGCTTGCCTGGCCTGAGGCGTTACAAGGCAGAGATCAAGAATGATCAAGAGCTGGAAGTTGCGGAAGAAGTTGCGGATGCTGAAGTGAAGCAAGCAGAAAAAGCTAAAAAAACTTATGCTGTCAGAAAAGGCCGTCAGCCAGGAATCTATTACAGTTGGCCGGAAGCTGAAAAGCAGGTAAACGGCTTCCCGGGAGCTGAATACAAGTCCTTCAGCCGTGAGTCGGATGCCTTGAACTACTTGAAGCTTGATACAGCTGATCCGCAAAATGCAGTTAAGCAGGAGCCAGGATACGATAAGAAAGATTATTCTGCCGTTATTTATACCGGGGGTGCCTGCCGCAGCACCGGCGCGCGCAAGGGCAGCCATGTCCAAGACAGCGATAAGGCTGCTTGGGCCTACATGATCGAGCATGATGGCCAGCAGCTTGCTGATAGTGCCGGCCGTTTTGGCGCTACCAACAATGAAATGGAAATGACTGCTTTTCTGGAAAGCTTGAAGAAGCTGGAGCAGTTGGGGCTGACCCAGCAGCCTTTGCTGTTTGTCTTGACTTCCCAGTACGTTATCAAGTCAGTCAGCGACACAAAAGAAGGCCCGGCCTGGATGAAGAGCTGGAAAAAGCGGGACTGGAAGACGGCTAACGGAAAGCCAGTAGCCAACCAGGAACTCTGGCAGGAGATTGACCGGGAGCTGGCCAAGTTCGATAGCTCCAAGCTGAAATTTGAATGGTTAAGAAGAACTGTCAGCGATGCGGGAAGCGACTTTGTTGACAGCTTACTGATGAAACGCATGGCAGAATGATGTGCTATAATTTGATATATTAATGCGAATTTAAGGAGGAGCACATGAGCCTATTTCAAGTAAATGACATTAACGCCGGCGTTGAAGAATACCAGAAAACGCCGCAGGCTAAGCTGATCGACGTCAGAGAAGAGGATGAATACACGGCAGGGCATATCCCTGACAGCATCAACATCCCCTTGAGCAAGATCGATTCCGCCCAAGACGAGATCACAGACCTCGATACTCCACTCTTTGTCTATTGCCGCAGCGGTAACCGGAGCGGCCAAGCAGTTGCCTGGCTTAAGCAAGCTGGCTACAGAAAGGTCAAAAACATTGGCGGGATTGCCAACTATAGCGGCAAAACTGAATAAAGTAGAGATCAAGTATCTAAAAACTTAGATAAGAAAAGGACACCCATCATGATATGACCCCCGAAATTAGGACACTAATTTCGGGGGTCACATCATCATCACATTTCGTGACAGGTGTCCTTTTTGCATTTATCTCTTAGTCAAAAGCCATCTGGCTGGTGTAGAGCTTGTAGTAGAAGCCACGCTTCTTGATCAAGTCGGCATGTGGTCCTTCTTCAATGACCTGGCCGTCCTTTAATACGACAATCTTATCTGAGTTCAAAATCGTCTTCAAACGGTGGGCAATCACAAAGCTGGTCCGGCCAGCAATCACGTTGTCCATGGCCTTTTGGATCTTTTCTTCCGTAACCGTGTCGACGTTGCTAGTTGCTTCGTCCAGGATCAAGAAGGCCGGGTCGACCAGAATAGTTCTGGCGATTGACAAAAGCTGCTTTTGCCCGGTGGAGAAGTTGGCCTGGCCATTCTCAATCGGCGTGTCATATTGCTCTGGCAGGGTTATGACAAAGTCGTGCAGCTGGGCTTCCTTAGCCGCGGCAATAACTTCATCCATAGTCGCATCCGGCTTGCCGTAGCGGATGTTGTCAGCTACTGTTCCAGAGAAGAGGACGGAGTCTTGCAAAACAATCCCGACATTGCTTCTGAGATTTTCCAGCTTAAGGTCACGGACATCAGTGCCGTCAAAAGTTACGGCCCCGCTGTTTACGTCATAGAAACGGTTGATTAAGTTCATGATCGTCGTTTTACCAGAACCGGTCGGGCCAACAACAGCAACTGACTGCCCTTTTGGAACCTCAATTGATACCCCATGCAGGATCTCCTTATCTGGAGTATAGCCAAAGTGAACGTCTTCCAAGCGGACAGCTTCATTTACGCCAGAAATAGTCTTGCCAGCAGGCACCGTGTTTTCCTCTTCCTGCTCTTCAACTGTCTCAAGCCGGCGGGCACCGGTCAAGGCGAGCTGGAGCATGGAGTAGATGGAAGTTACTTGAGTCAGCGGCTGGAAGTAAGTCCAGGAATATTCAGTGAAAGTCACGATCAAACCCAGACCAGCTGCCTGGCTAACTTGCTTGGTCATGATCATGTAAGCGCCAGTGGCGATCACGATCGCGAAGTTCAAAAGGGAGAAACCGTTAACTAAGGGATTAAGGATACCAGAGTAGAATTGCCCCTTAAACATGGCTTCCCGCACCTTGGCGTTTTCCTTTTTAAAGCCGGCAACTGACTGGTCTCTGAGGCCCTGGGTGATGATCACGTTTTCCCCGTTGAGCTGTTCATTGATGTAGGCGTTAAGCTCACCAACCCGGTCTTGCTGATTGTCCAGGTAGACGCGGGCTTTTTTCATAATGATCCAGCTTAAAAGCAAGATCAAAGGAGTTGTAGCCACAACGCTAATGGCCAGCTTCCAATTGATGACGAACATAACAATGATCGTGCCGGCAAAAAGGAGGGACTGGGAGATGATTTCAAAAAAGGCGTTGTTTAAAGCATTGAAGATGTTGTCCAGGTCACTGTTGAACAAGGACAGGATCTGCCCGTCCTGGTGGGTATCGAAGTAACGGATGGTCATCCGCTGCAGCTTGCCGAAAAGGCCCTTGCGCATGTCGTTGTTGGCGTTAGCGTTAAAGCGGGTCATCATCATCCAAGCGATGTAAGTGGCAATGGAGTTAAAGGCGTAGAAGCCGGCCATCCAGGCTAAGGCCTGGTAGAAGACGCCAAGACTGCCTTGCCCCTTAACAAAAGCCGACAAGTCCGTAACCGCCTGCCCTAAAAGGGAGGGAGCGATAACCTGGGCGATGGTCGCGATCAGATAGAAGGCAACTGAAATTAAGATCGGCTTTTTGTAGTTTTTCAGATATTTCGTCAAATAAGTAAGAGACTTTTGCTTGTCTGACATTAAAGTTCCTCCTTTCTTTCCTTGGCTTTCTGGGTTTGGTAGATTTCCTGGTAAACCGGGGAAGTTTTGAGCAGGTCCTCGTGGGTGCCTTCAGCAACCAGGCGGCCGTTATCAAGGACCAGGATCTTGTCCGCGTGCATGACAGAAACGATCTTTTCCGCGATCATGATCGTGGTCGTGTCTGGCAGCTGCTTTTCCAGGGCTTCCTGGACCAGCTTTTCGCTTTCCGCGTCCAGGGCGGAAGTTGAGTCGTCCAGAATCAAAATCGGGCTGCCGGCGATGATCCCCCGGGCAATAGACAGACGCTGCTTTTGCCCACCGGAGAAGTTGGCACTTCTTTCTTCAACTTCATGGTCAAAAGTTTCATCGTAGCGCTGGATAAATTCGCTGGCCTGGGCCATTTGCGCTGCCCGCTCCAGTTCATATGGAGTGGCGTCCTTTTTCCCTTGGCGGAGGTTGTCGGCAATGGTTCCCGAAAATAGGACAGCCTTTTGCAGAACATAGGAAACCGTCTTTCTGAGGGCATTCTCATTAACCTGGCGGAGATCGCTGCCGCCGATCTTGATCTTCCCAGTTGTTGGGTCATAGAGGCGAGCGATCAGCTGGGCCAGGGTCGACTTACCCGACCCGGTGGCCCCGACGATACCGACCATTTGGCCCGGCGCAACAGCAAAGGAGATGTGCTTTAAGACGGGCTGCTGACCATCTGGGTAGGTGAAGGAGACGTCATCAAATTCAATTGAACCGCCCAAGGTGTCTTCTGGGGCTTTTTCATTAAAGACAACGTCTGGCTGGGTATCCATGATTTCCTGGATCCGCCGCAAGGAGACGTTGCCCCGGGAGATTTGCATCACGGCCATGCCGACCAGCAGGATGGCAAAGAGCATGGTCAAGACGTAGTTGACGTATGGAGTGATGACGGAAACGTCTTGGGGATGCTGGAGAATGCTGGTCCCGATCAAGTAAACTACTAAACTGATGACCAGGTAGGAGATCAGCTGGGCGCCAGGCAGGATGGTGGAGAACCAATAGCCGACCTTGATGTTGACTTCGTTTAATTCGTCAGAATCCTTGTTTAATTTGGCAATTTCCTGGGGACTTTGGTTGAAGGATTTTACCACCCGGACCCCTTGCAAAAATTCCCCGGTCCGGCCAGAGATTTTGTCCATGTACAACTGGAACTTGTCAAACATGGCGGTCATTTGCTTAACTGCCACAACGCCTAGACCCATGATCAAGGCCAGGAGGACGACAACCGCCCACCAGTAGCGGGGGATGGTGACGATGGCCATGACAATTGACCCGATGAGGATCAAAGGCATCCGGATCAGCTGCATGAAGATAGTCATGATCATGTTCATGATTTGCTGCATGTCGTTGATCAAGCGGACGCTGAGCGATTCAGAGGAGAATTGCTGCACGTTGGCCAGAGAGAAAGTCTGGATCTTGGCATAGGTGTCTTCTCTGAGGTCGCTGACTACGCCCTGGGTGATACGGGAGGCGTAGTAAACGTTGAGGACCCCGGTAATAATAGCTAAAAGGCCCAGACCGATCAAAATCGCGGTGTCCCGGATGACTGCCTGCTGCTGGTCAGCCAGCAGTTCATTTTGCACCTGCTGGAGCAGGCGGGGCTGGTAGAGGGTGGCAAAAGCTGAAAAGACGATGGTGATCAAAGTTAGGAAAACGTCTTTTTTATAACGCTTGAAGTAAGGCAAGAGAATTTTCATTAGTTCTGTTTTTCCTCCTTTAAGTTAGCTATTTCCTCACTGAGGAGATCGGTCCACTCATTCAGAATTTGGCAGGCTAAGGTGGCCCGGTCAAAGCCCAGCTTGTCGATCACCTTTTTCTCGATAGCCAGGATTTCACCTTCTTTTTCCCGGGCATAGGCAAGCCCAGACTCAGTCAGGGAGCAGTACTTGACCCGCTTGTCCTGGTCAGCAGAGCTGATTTCCAGGTAGCCCTGCTCACTAAGTTTGTGAATCCCCTTGCTGATGGATTGCTTGGGGATGCCGCTGCGGTAGATGAGCTCTTTTTGCGACAAACAAGGGTGGGTCAAGAGTTCATAAACAAGGGTGGGTCAAGAGTTCATAAAGAATGATGCTCTCATACTGGGTGATCCCCATGAGCTTGTCGTACTGGTCATATGCATAATTGGCCCTGACGCTGGCCAGGGTTACTAATTCTGAAATGCTTTCGTGGTTCTTACTAATCATAAAAAGTCTCCTCGTAGACAATAACTAAAATTTTAGTCTCTATGTAGACTAATGTCAAGAGAATTACTTCAAAAATAGTAAAGCAATTTCTATTCTTGGCAAAGAAACGATAAAAATGTGATAATATTCTTGATGTAGGCGCTTACGCTGTCTATGCGCTTGTAAGGTAGAAAGTAAGGAGAAAATAATGAAGATTGTATTGCTTGAGCCACTGGGCATTTGCCAGGAGAGTTTAGACAAGCTGGCGAAAAAATTGACTAAACAGGGGCATGAATTTACGGCTTACGACAGCTTTTCAACGGATACTGAAGAGCTGAAGAAGCGGAGCGAGGGCGCGGATGCTTTGATTATCGCCAACCACCCCTTGCCTGGTGAAGTAATCCGGGCAGATAAGAATTTGAAGTTCATCTCAGTTGCCTTTGTCGGGATTGACCATGTTGACCTGGAAGCCTGCAAGGAGAGAAAGATCAAGATCTCCAATACTGGTGGCTATTGCAACGACGCGGTGGCGGAATTGGCCATCGGTTTGACTTTGGACTGCCTCAGAAATATCAGTGCCGGTAATGAGGCTGTACAAGCTGGTGAGGGCAAGGACGGACTGCAGGGACATGAACTGGCAGGAAAAACTGTTGGGATTGTCGGTACTGGAGTGATTGGCTGCCGGACAGCAGAGATTTTTAAAGCCTTTGGCTGCAAGCTGATCGGCTATAGCCGTAGTCAAAAGGCGGCCGCCCTGGACCTGGGCCTGGAATACAAGTCACTGGATGAAGTGATGGGGGAGGCAGATATTGTTTCCATTCATACGCCGCTGACTCAAGAAACTAAGGGCTTGATCGGTAAAAAAGAGATCGGAGAGATGAAGGAAGGGGCCATTCTGATCAACACTGCCAGAGGTCCGGTCGTAGATACTGAAGCATTGGCTGCAGCATTAAAAGAAGGACGGATTAAGGCAGGACTTGACGTCTTTGACCAGGATCCGCCACTGCCAGCGGATTATCCACTCATCGGAGTTCCGAATTTGGTCTGCAGCCCGCATGTCGGTTTTGATACGAAAGAATCAATTGATAGAAGAGCTGAGATGGCTTTTGAAAATGTGACTGCCTGGCTAAACGGCCAGCAGATCCGGACCATGCTGTAAGATAAATAGATAAAGCGGCCAGTAGCTGGGAAAGATGATATGACCCCCGAAATTAGTGTCCTAATTTCGGGGGTCATTTTCATGACAAAATACACTAAAGAAATCAAACTTGCCATCTACCACGAATGGGTAGACGATCACAGAAGGGGCACCTACCTTAGCCGGAAATATGGGATGGGGCGTGGAGGAATCCAGTATTTGGTGGACTTGATTCAAAAACATAATACATCGATTACTACAACAACGTAAGAATCAAGACAGGACGAAAAAACATGACCCCAAT
>JAQDCK010000019.1:24201-27318 GCA_027681045.1 Lactobacillaceae bacterium AF64-9pH9TA
TGGGGGTCACATCAGCTGCGGGTCTTTTTTCTACTCTAAGTCAAGTGATACTAACGATTTTTATTTCATGCGGATAATAGAAATGTTCCGATAGGGTGACCTGTTCTTCCGGTAGGAGAAGAACAGGTCATCGTGTTCAGTCGTGCAATAAGGTGACACTTCAATATTTTCATCAGGTACTCCCAAGTTCAGGAGTTGCTGCTTGATCAGGCCCTTGGAGTCAAGGAGATAGTGGATAGTGTCTTTTTTGAAATAAAAACTGGAGGTGTCAAAGGACATCTGCTTGACCAGGTCGATGATGTCGTCCATGGCTTCGAAATTCCGCTGCTCTAAACTAGGCCCGATGTAGGCGTGGAAGTAGCGGGGATCACAATTTTCCTGGTCAATCAGGTATTTAGTGGTCTTGCCCACGATTTCTTGTACGGTGCCCCGCCAGCCAGAGTGGATGGCGCTGATTAGCTCTTCACGCTCATGGTAAAGGAGAACCGGGCAGCAGTCAGCATGGAAGGTGAGGAGAGTTAGGTTCTTGTCCCGGGTATAGGTGGCGTCAACGGCGTCCAGCTTCTTGGACACGGCCCGCATCCCTTCGCCGCCATCAGCCAGGGTGACCTGTTTCAAAACGTCGGTGTGCTTTTGGTTGGGTGCTACCATGTGGTCCAGATCGGTGCCCAGGTACTCAGCTAATTTTACCCGGTTGGCAATGACTGCGGCTTCTTGCCCAGGGATGAAGCCCATGTTAAAAAGTTTCCCGTCCTCATAGGCCGGAACGGTGTAGCCTTCTACTTTTTTATTATTGTAAGACCATGGAAGAAGTTTCATTAATGCCTCCTAATGGCACTGCTTGATGCCAGTTTCCAAAATTTCCAGTTGTTTCAACGTCTCCTCTGGCTTGACTAGGGGAGCAGCGCCGCTCACGATTGAGTCATAAACGGCCTCGTAGTAGCGGGAGTAGTCGCCGTTGACCGTCTTGATCAGGTCTTCCACGTACTCGTCATGCTCATTATAGTAGTAGGCCGTACCATAGTCGTGCTCGCGGTCAAGGCCAAAGTCGGGGTGGTCTGGCGTTGGCAGGTAGAAGCGCTTCAGGTCGTATTCTTGCCGGTCTTCAGTGTTTTTCACGAACATGCCCTTAGTGCCGTAGACGGTAATTTTTGGCCGAGGCTTGATTCGCATGTAAGACGAGGAAACGTTGACCTTGAGAGGCGCATCGTAGTAGAGGTCGATGTCAAAATAGTCGTTCATCCGGCCGGATCCCAGCAGTTGCTTGACTTCCGCGTGGTAATCATGCGGGATGCCGAAGTAGCTGATGGCCTGGTCCAGGGTGTGGCAGGCGTGCTGGTACAAGAAGGAGCCGAAGGGGTCAAATTTGCCAGCATCAACCACGTCTTTGCGGTAATAGTCGTAGTGCATCTCGACTTCGTAAATGTCACCTAGGCGGCCAGATTCAATCACAGCTTGAGCAGTTAAGAAGTCGGAGTCAAAGCGGCGGTTTTGGATGCACATGCAAAGAAGACCTTTTTCCTTAGCTATGTAAAAAAGCTCCTCAGCTTGTGCCCGGCTTTCGGTAAAAGGCTTTTCGCAGACAACATTTTTGCCAGCCAGGAGCGTCTTTTTCGTATATTCATAGTGGAGGACGGGCAGGGAAATTACGACTAAGTCGATGTCCGGATCTTGGAGGACGTCATCGATGTTTTCGGTGTAGACGGCGCCAGGGATCTGCTCCCACTTGACGTGGGAAAGGTTCCGGGCCCAGATAGTCTTGATGTGGAATTTGTCAGTTAATTTAGCAATGAAGGGGCCTTGGTAGCGGTGGGTGCTTTTGCCCGCGCCTAAAAAGCCGACTTGCAGGATTTGTTTAGTCATGGTGTTACCTCGGGTGTTAGTTAGGTTGTATGTCTATCTTACCATTTTCCATATCTCAACACAGGTTATAAGTCTCCTTGATCCTTTTTCTTACGTCATTTCCTCAAAATGCCGTATACTACTAGTAACGAAACAGAAGGAGAGAACAACAATGACTGATGTAGCCACTGGCGCCACCGATGCTGCGAGCGCCGCATCCCTGATGGCCAAGCCTGAACCACAGAAAAACACTAATAGCCCCTGGCCGGGCCCGCCGGGGATGATTCCCGTCACTAGCGGCCAGGCCGACGACGCCAACGTCCACGCCCGCGCCTACCTGGACAGTCTGCTGGTCGAAATGCGGGTCATCGATGCCGTCGAACCCGAATTGACCACAGAAATTTTTGGCAAAAAGTATGCCTCACCCATGACCTTCGCTGCGGTCTCCCACCTGAATAAGGTCCTGCCCGACAAGACCCGCAAGCCCATGCAGGAAAAGGTTCAAGCTGCCAAAAAGCTTGGCGTCCTTAACTGGATTGGGATGGAGCCTGACGACGAGTATGCTGAAATCGTTGAAGACTCTGGCCCAACTGTCCGCATCATCAAGCCTTTTGCCGAGCATGAGCGGATCTACCAAGAGATTAAGACGGCAGAGCGCCTTGGCGCGGTTGCTGTCGGAATCGACATTGACCATGTGCCGGGGACCGATGGCCACTATGACGTGGTTGACGGCATCTCGCTTGGCCCAATCACGGCCGCCGACCTGGCTGAGTACGCTGCCCAAACCGATCTGCCTTTTATCGCAAAAGGCGTTTTGTCCATCCGGGATGCCTTGAAGGCCCAAGAGGCGGGATGTGCCGGGATCGTCGTTTCCCACCACCATGGCCGTTTGCCGTTTGGCGTTCCGCCGCTAGCAGTTTTGCCGGAAATCCGGGATGCCTTGAAGGGTAGCGGGATGACCATATTTGCTGACGGATCACTCATGTCTGGCTACGATGCTTACAAGGCTCTAGCTTTGGGCGCTGATGCGGTTTTGATAGGCCGCGCAATTTTGCCAGAACTTTTGCAAGATGG
The DNA here is from genome assembly GCA_027681045.1 of Lactobacillaceae bacterium AF64-9pH9TA. Taxonomy (GTDB): domain Bacteria; phylum Bacillota; class Bacilli; order Lactobacillales; family Lactobacillaceae; genus Lactobacillus. The sequence continues at coordinate 27,118 of JAQDCK010000019.1, forward strand.
CAGCAAGGGCGTTGAGAACAAATTCGCCCAGCTGACCGCCCAGCTCCGCGAAATGATGATGTACACGGGCGTGTCCGGCACCAGCTCTTTTGACCCAGCCGTTTTACGGCGGGTGTAATATTAATTGTTGTCACACCAAGCAATTTGTTTGCTTCGCCAATTGCAAGAATAAATTGAACACTTACCATAACATCTGGTAGA
>JAQDCK010000002.1 GCA_027681045.1 Lactobacillaceae bacterium AF64-9pH9TA
AATAGGATTTATGGAAATGAAAAAAGAAGCACAAAAGCAGCAAAATAAGAAAAAGGGACCGATCTGGCCCTTTATTTTGCTTTTACTGGTCGGCTTGGGCCTTTTAGCCTATCCGCTGTCGACCCAGGTCTATAACTTCTGGCTGTCTCACCAGAAGATCCAGTCCTTCCAAAAAGCGGCTAGCAAATTGTCAGACGCTGAAGTCCAAAAGCGCCTCCGCCTGGCCAAAGCCTACAACGCCTCTCTCCTGTCCCCAGGTCAGCAGGCCGGCTTTAGCGACCCTTTTAGCAAAAAAGAGAAACAAGCCGGCGTAGCGGCTTATGCCAAGATGCTGGAATTAGAGGAAAACATCGGCTACATCGACCTGCCGAAAATCCACCAGGAACTGCCGATCTATGCCGGGACCAGCGAATCGGTCCTGCAAAAGGGGATCGGCCACCTGCCCGGTTCATCCCTGCCAGTTGGGGGCAAGAGCACCCGGGTGGTCCTAACCGGCCACCGGGGCCTGCCAAACTCCCGTCTTTTTACCGACCTGCCCCGGCTGAAAAAGGGTGACGTCTTCTACGTACACAATTTGGGCCAGACCCTGGCCTATAAGGTGGATCAAATCAAGGTTATCAAGCCGACCCAGGTTGACCAGCTCAAGATCGTCAAGGGCAAGGATCTCTGCACCTTGATGACCTGCACCCCTTACATGATCAACACCCACCGCCTGTTGGTCACCGGTCACCGGATTCCTTACAATCCAAAGGCCGAAGCCAAGGCTAAGGAGAGAAGCAGGAACCGCCTCTTCTGGATCATCATCGCCATCCTTTTACCGGCCTTGGCGATCATCATTTTCATCTGGCACAAGAAGCGGAAGAAGAAGAAGGCTAAGGCAGACAAGGAAAAAGAGCAAGAATAAACCGGCAAAACGGGCCGTCCGGATTTTTCCGGACAGCCCGTTTAATATTTTCCGGGATTAATGTGGTTTGTGAAAAAAACTCTGCAAATAATGATAGAATAAAGGTAAATAGTTCAATTGGAGTAATTTAGGTGAATTACAGTGACGACAACACAAATCTGGATTAATTTACTAGCAATACTTGTGATCTTTGTTTTTGCCTCCTTCTTTGTTGCGGCGGAGTTTGCCCTGGTGCAAGTCCGCCCCAGCCAGCTGGAGGACATGATAGCCAACGGGCAGGGGAACGTGAAGAAACTTAAGCGGGCCCTGCACATGTCGCATAATTTAAATGAGTACCTGTCAACCACCCAGGTCGGGACCACCTTGGTCGGGGTTATCCTGGGCTGGTTCGGGGCGGACACCATCGCCAGCATTTTTGAAAGGCTGCTGGCCCTGACCCCCATGTCCAAAAATCTGGTCAACTCAGTCGGAGCCTTGATCGGGGTTATTTCCTTGACCTACTTGGAAGTGGTTTTGACGGAAGTCGTGCCGAAAAATATCGCCATCGATGCTCCGGTTAAGATGCTGATGTTGATCGTCAATCCCCTCCAGCTCTTCCACACCCTGGTTTATCCCTTTGTCTGGCTTTTGAATGTCAGCTCCTCCGGCATCTTAAAGATGCTGGGTTTTAACCCGGCCGATGAAGAAAACCAGGTCTACTCCCAGTCAGAAATCATCCGCTTGAGCAAGAACGCGGTGCATGGCGGGGCCCTGGACAAGGAAGACTTGACCTATATGGAAAGAGCCTTCCAGCTGAACGACAAGACGGCTAAGGACATTATGACTGACCGGACCCGGCTGACAGTTTTAGATGCCAGCGAAAACATCAAGACTGCCCTGGACAAGTATCTGGAAGACGGCTACAGCCGCTTCCCGGTCGTGCGGGAAAATGACAAAGATGATGTGGTCGGCTATGTCTACGCTTATGACATTGTTCAACAGAGCCGGGTGGATGACCGGGTACCAGTGACCCGGGTCAACCGAACCATCATTACCGTGCCGGAATCTATGCCCATCCAGGACATCCTCCGCTTGATGATCAGCAAGCACACTCCAATCGTGCTGGTTGTCGACGAATACGGCGGTACCAGCGGGATCGTGACTGACAAGGATATTTACGAAGAGCTCTTCGGGTCAGTTAAGGACGAAATTGACGACGTTTCTGATGACTACATTATCAAGGACGCCGAAGGTAATATCCGGGTTTCCGGCAAGACCACCCTTTATGACTTTGAGCGCTACTTCCACCAGAACCTCAAGAGCTTCCAGAACAGTGACATCATCACTATCGGCGGCTATATGATGGAACGGTATCCCGACTTGAAGAAGGAAGAGTCTATAGAACTGGAAGGCTTCCGCTTCACCCTGGACGATATCCAGCAAGGTTTCATGCGCTGGTTTATTGTTGAAGTCCCAAAGACAAACGATCAAGCCAAAAAAGAAGAATAAGATTCAGAAAAAGGAACGGCTTTTAGGCAAAAGCCGTTCTTTTTTGTTAAAATAATGGTATAATCTTGATATATCATTTTAAAAGCAATTAGTAATCGAGGAAACCTAATGAAAAGTATTCATGACGCAGTTGATCACAAGTTGTACAGCGAAGAAGACATCGCGGAAATGACCAAGCGGCTTGGCCAGCAATTGACCAAGGACTACGCTGGCAAGCGGGTCTTGGTTGTCGGTGCTTTAAAGGGAGCTATCTTCTTCTTGACTGACCTCCTGCGGGAAATGGACCTGGCTTGCGACATTGACTTCATCGACGTTTCCAGCTATGGCAACGGGACTGAATCCAGCGGTAAGATCACGGTAACCCATGACCTGGAAGCTGACGTGACCGGCCGGGACGTTTTGATCGTTGAAGACATCGTGGACACTGGTTTGACTTTGAAGTTCATGAAGGACGAACTGCTCAGCCGCGGCGCCAACTCAGTCAAGTGCTGCGTCTTGCTGAACAAGACGGCTCGCCGGACGACTGAAGTAGATGTTGAATACTACGGCACCCACGTGGGTAACGAATTCGTCATCGGCTACGGGATGGACTTTGCGGGTCTTTACCGGAACCTGCCTTACATCGGCGTGATCAAGCCAGAAGTCGTTGAAGAATTCAGCAGCAAGCATGAACACGACTAATTTTTCCTAAAAGAAAATGGATCATCCAAACGGATGGTCCATTTTTGTTTGATCTTCTTTTATTTTGTCTGTTATTTTCTTTTGCTCTAATGAAGCTTTTTCCAGTAGTAGACCGGCAGGCCCAGGAGGGTGATGCCCAGGCCGATTACGGAGAGGGCGAACTGGTTGATGACGGTCATCACGATGATGAAGAGACCACCGATGATGGAAATCAAGGGAATGAACGGGTAAGCCGGCGTCATGAAAGGCCGGGCCAGGTCGGGCTCTCTTTTTCTCAGTAAAATGACGGCCACTGACAGGAGGGTGGTGAAGGTCCACATAACGAAAACCAGCATGTCGGTCAAGATTTCAAAGTTGCCCAGGGAGATCATGATCAAAGCGATGGCATTGACCAAAAGGGCGGAGAAGACCGGGACCCCGCTTCTGACAGAAGTCTTGGCCAATTTCTCAGAGCCGGGCAGGCGGTTGGCCTGGGCCAGGATATATGGCGTCCGCATCCCCGTCAGCATAAAGCCGTTGCAGGCTCCGTAAACCGACAGGAGAATGCCGACCGTGACGATTTTGCCCCCGGCCTGGCCAAAGAGCTTAAGGGAAGCGTAGTAGGCGGTATTGTCGTTGCCGATGATCTTGTCAAAAGGCAAAACCGCCATAAAGGCGTAATTGACCAGGACGTAAACGACCGTGACCAAGGAGAGGCCAAGGATGATGGCCCGGGCCAGGTCCTTTTTCGGATTCTTCATCTCTTTAGCCAGGTTGGTTACCACGATCCAGCCTTCAAAGGCAAAGAGGGCAGACAAGAGCCCTTGGCTGATCCCGGCCAGCCAGTCGCCGCTGTTATCCACCGTAACTGGCCAGAGGCTGACGGAAACTTGCGGGCGGATGATTGCAAAGACGATGATCAAAAAGAGAGGGATGAGCTTGATGACCGTGATCACCGACTGCATCCAGGCTGAAGCCTTGGTCCCCAGCATATTGATCAAAAAGAGCAAAAGAACCACGCCGGCCGCGATCCACTTGCTGCTGGCGGCTGGCAGGCCCGCTAAAACCACGAACTGCTGGCCGAAAATTGAAGCTAAAGCCGCGATCTGGGCGGGGAAGTAGACGGTCATTTCCGCCCAGCCGAAGAGAAAGCCCCAGATATTGCCATAGCTGTAGTCCAGGTATTCAATGGCCCCGTTGACATTCAAGGCGGCCGCGATTTCTGACACGGTCAAGCCCGAGCAGATCGAGATGGCGCCAGCTAAAAGCCAGACCAAGATGGTGGCTGAGGCTGACCCGGTGCTTTGGGAAATGCTGCCGATCTTAAAAAAGACCCCGGCCCCGATAACTGAGCCAATAACGGTTGCCAGTGCCTGGCCAAAAGAAATCTGTTTTTTCACGAAATCCCTCCAGTAAAACAAGTCTAACCCTTAAATTATACAAAAAATCTTTGTGCTTGGTCTAGGCGGATTTCTCGGCTAAAATGGTAGAAGGAGGTTTTGGGCGATGGGGCAAAAGAAGCATTTCCAGCATCCGGCGACACTGCCGGCCCTTTTGATTCTGCTGGCCGCGATTATCGGCCTTTTGGCATATGGCCTGTACAATTATGCCAGCCAGACGACCCTGCCAAAAGGAGCCAGCCAAAGTGCGGTCGGCCTGAAGGACAGCCAGGCAGATTTTGACCTCAGCCGCCTTGAAAAGGGCGGCTTGTCTTTCGTTTATCTGCCGGTTGACCAGAATTTCGCCGCCAGGCGCAAGCAGGTGGCTAAGACCAAATTGGCCTATGGCAGCATCATTGAGGTGGCCGGAGAGAAAAGCGCTAAAAAACAATTATCCCGGGCCAAAAAACTGTCGGCCGGGCATTGGGGGGACTTGCCCATCCTGCTGGACAGCGGGCAGGATGACCCCAGCGCCGCCAATTTAACCGCTATGAGCAAGCTGGCCTATTCCCTGGTCAAGAGTCATGAGGTCATGGTCAACGCCCCGGTCAAGTACAAGCAGCTTTTTCCAGCGGGATGCAAGTTCCTGGCTACCTCGGCGTCAGCGCCAAGCAAGCTGGACTACTGCTTCTGGCGCTATACGAAAAAGGGCCACGTGGCCGGAGTCAGCGGGAGCGGCTACAAGAATGTCATGTATGCCTATATCGGGACCAGCCAGCAATATAAAGAAAAGTATGGACAATTAGCACAATGATTTACACAGAACAAATTCAAGCAGTTTTGCAAAAGGAAGGCAAGAGCCGGCCGACCTTGATCCAGAAAGAGACTTATGAGGCCATTAAGAACGGGGCCAGCCTGGTCGCTTTGGCCAAGACGGGGACAGGCAAGACCCTGGCCTATGCCCTGCCGGCTTTAGAGCGGGTCATCCCAGGGGAGAAAAATTCCCTGGTGATTTTGGCTCCAACGACTGAACTGGCCGTCCAGATCAGAAATGCCATCCTGCCTTTTGCCAAGGCTCTGGGTCTGAAGACTTTAGCCCTGGTCGGGGCCGGCAACCGGCAAAGACAGGACGAGCGGCTGAAGAAGAACAATTGTGAGGTCCTGGTCTGCACTCCGGGCCGCTTCTTTGACTTCTTCTCCTCGGGCCGGATCAAACTGATCCAGATCAAGACCCTGGTGATCGATGAAGCTGACGACATTTTGGAATTTGCCAAGCTGGAGCTTTTGAGTTCTTTAGGGCAGAACCTGCCTTCTTCCAGCCAGATTCTCCTCTTTGGGGCCACTGAATCCCAGATTACCCAGGAGGCGGAAGAAATTTTTGCCCGCCACTTCTTTTTAGTCGACGTCCGCCCCGACCAGGGCAGCCGGACTGAACACGTCTTTTTGCAGGTGGACAATGAGCACAAGCTGGAATACCTGCAGCGCTTGTGCAAGCTGGACGGCTTCCGGGGCCTGCTCTTCTTTGACTCAAATGAGGGGATGCTGCGCTTTGCCAGAATTTTTGCCCACAGCAAGACCCGTTTTGAAGTCCTGGCCAACAATTTCTCAAAAGACAAGCGCCAGCAGGCCATCCGGGACCTGGCCAAGGGCAAGGTCAAGCTGCTCTTGGCCACTGACCTGGCCGCGCGCGGTTTGGATATTCCAAAACTAACCTACGTGGTCAACTATGAAATCCCGACTGATGCCAACACCTACATGCACCGGGCTGGCCGGACCGGCCGGATGCAGCAGGAGGGTAAGGTGGTGTCTCTGGGCAACGACCACGACCTGCGCAAGCTGAAGAAGCTCTTGGAAGGGGAAGTGACCGTCGACCGGGTCTACTTTGCCGGCTACCACTTGAGTAAAGAAAAGCCGGTCAAGAAGGAAAAGGCTGAGGGCAAAGACAAGACGGATAAAAAGACTGCTGTAATTGACCAGCCAGTTAAGAAGAAAAAGAAGTCCAAAAAGAAAAACAAGAACAAGGGTTATCACCCGCATTACTTGAAGGGGAAAAAGCAAAGTGAATAGCGTGATTGACTGGCTGGAGCGGCACCTGCTGCCCTTGGCCAATAATCTGGCCTCGGTCCGCTGGCTGGTGGCCCTCAGGGATGCTTTTATTTCCACCCTGCCGATCAGTTTGACTGGGTCGGTGGCGGTTTTAATCAAGAGCCTCATCATTGCCGCCGACCGCAACTGGGGCTGGCATGTGTTTTACCAGCTCATGCAGCCATCGATCTCCATCTGCAACTTCGTCTGGCGGGGGAGCGTGGCCATGTTTGCCCTCTTCTTCGTCCTCAGCTGGGGCTACCAATTGGCCAAGGCCTGTGAAGTGGACCCTTTGGCCGGGGCGATGACTGCCCTTTGCTCTTTCATGATGAGCATCGCCAACTATTCCTACCTCATGCAGGGGAATAAGCGGCTCAAGCTGGACCAGGCTTTTAACATCAAGCAGCTGTCAACGACGGGGATGTTCACGGCCATTCTCTTTGGCGGCCTGGGCGTGGCCCTGTACATCCTGGGGGTCAAGGCCCGGCTGGGCCTGCATGTCCAGACGGCCATGCCCCCGGCCCAGACCTTGGCCTTTGAAGCGGCAATCCCGGTCATGCTGGCCCTCTTTATCGTGGGCGGACTGAACTATCTCTTCCAGACCATCACCGGCCAGTATTTCGGTGACTGGCTCTTAGAGATCATCCAACTACCCCTCTTGAAGCTGGGCCAAGGTTTTATCATGGTGATTGCTATTACGGCTTTAACCCAGCTCTTCTGGTTCTTCGGCATTAACGGGGCCAGTGCCTTGGCTCCGGTTGTCGGTTCAATCTGGGCCACGACCCAAAACGCCAACCTTTTGGCGGCGGCTGACGGCCACAAGATCCCGTATTTGTGGACCAACACTTCTTTTGTGGTCTTTGGGGTCAGCGGGGCCTGCCTGCCTTTAATCATCGCGATTTTGCTGACCTCCAAGCGCGGCGACCACCGGACTTTGGCCAAGGTGGCCCTGGCTCCGGCTGTCTTTAACATCAATGAGCCCATGCTGTACGGGCTGCCGATCATCTTGAACCCGGTCTGCTTTTTGCCCTTTACCCTGGCCCCTTTAGCCAATATTTCCTTGGCTTATCTGGCGACCAAGCTGGGCTGGATCAACCGGGTCCAGGCCTCGGTGCCCAATATCATGCCCCCGGTCATCGGCCCATATCTGGCCACTAACTATGACTGGCGGGCCCTGGTTTTGTCCTTGGTCAACCTGGTCATCGCGGTCTTGATCTGGCTGCCTTTTGTCAAGGCGGCTGACCGGATTGGTCATACGGATGAACCCCGCCGCTTTTTCATGCCGCAATACTAATGACTTAAGCGAAAGCACTAGCTTTTTCAACACATTTTTTGTAGAATTAATGTGTTGCATGGCCCGGTAGCTCAGTTGGATAGAGCACTGGTTTCCTAAACCAGGTTGTCGCGAGTTCAAATCTCGCCCGGGTCATATCTGCCCCTCACGGAAGTGAGGGGTTTCTTTTTGCCTTTTTTCTGCTGCTTCATTGCTCTTTGCTTTTAACTTTGGCCAAAGCAAGCATCTTTTTAATAAAAGCTTAAAGAAAATAAAGCGCACTGAAAAAGAAAGCGGATTTTTTCTTTTCGATAATAAAATTATGAAAGTGTTGGCGAAAAGCATTGCAAAGGCCAGGAGCTTCCTCTATAATTCAAGACACCAGTTTATGAGAGACAAATGAAACACTATTAGGCATCTCATAATCTGTGTCAATGTAATTATAATTTTCTACCGTTAGGAGGCGGAGACTATATGTCTGAAACAACTCAAACAAAAGAAACAGTTGGATCATTTACGATGAAAGTCCTCAATGGTTCAGCGACTGCCATTATCGTGTCACTTCTTCCAAGTGCCATTTTGTCAACCTTCTTGACTCCTTTTGCCGGAAGCAACGCGATTGTGGCCAATCTTTTGCACATTGTGACCGTCTTCCAATACTTCTTCGCTGTAATGTGCGGGTTCTCAACCGCCAAGCAGTTTGACCTGGGCTATACTGAAGCTGCCTGCGTGGGCGGGGCAGCCTTCCTAGGCTCCGGCTGTGTTACTGCTGTAACCACCACTGTTAAAGGCGTGACTACTACCAGTTTCCAATTAGCCGGGATGGGTGACGTTATCAACACCATGTTGACGGCAGCTGTTGCCGTACTCTTCATCAAGTGGGTCGGCAACCGCTTCGGCTCACTGGGGATCGTCTTCTTCCCAATCCTGGCCGGGACCGGGGTCGGTTTCCTGGGCAGCCTGACCAAGCCTTACGTATCCCTGGTAACCACGGCTATCGGTGACGTCATCAACACCTTCACCAAGCTGGCTCCTTACCCAATGTGTATCTTGATCGCCATGTCCTTCGCGATCGTCATCGTTACCCCGCTGTCAACTGTAGCCATCTCCGTGGCCATTGGCCTGGCCGGGATGGGTTCTGCCGCTGCTGGTTTTGGTCTGGCAAGTACCGCTGCCTTCCTTATCTGGGCAACCCTCAAGGTTAACAAGCCAGGTGTGCAAGTTGCTATCTTCTTAGGCGCCATCAAGATGATGATGCCAAACTTCCTGAGATACCCGGTAATCGGGATCCCGATCGCTTTAACGGCGGCTATCTCAACTCTATCCGTGCCAATGCTTGGCCTTAAGGGGACCCCGGCTTCCGGTGGTTTCGGCCTGATCGGGGCGGTTTCTCCTTTAGCAGCCTACAATGCCGGCTTCCACAATGTGCTGGTGCTGGTCATCGTCTGGGTAGTCGTACCGTTCGCGGTTGGCTACCTGATGAAGAAGATCTTCGTTGACTGGACCAAGGTCTGCAAGCCGGAATACTTTATCACTCCGGCCCGTTAATTGTCATTAAAATACTCCTTAATCTATTCCAATAAACCATATTTTTCCTTATACAAATAAGTCCGCGGCTGAAGCTTTGTCAGCCGCGGCTTTTTTGTCTTCCTTGACAAAAAATAATATTATTAGTAGGCTAAAGTAAGTAAATTGTTAAGGAACCTTTAAATGCAGTCCCGTGAGGCTGACAAGGAAATTTTGTTCCGGGTTCCAGTATTTGGAAAGGAAGATTTCTTTTGAAGAAAGACAAGACATTCCGGAACCCTGAAGCGGTTTTGGACGTTCAGGACAAGCCGAAGTTCGGTCCCTGGCTGCTGCTCTCAATCCAGCACCTCTTTACCATGTTCGGCTCGACCGTCCTGGTTCCGCTCTTAATCGGCTTAAAGCCAAGCATTGCCCTTTTCTGTTCAGGGGTGGGGACCCTGGTCTACATCCTCTGCACCCAGGCGAAGATCCCGGCCTACCTGGGCTCATCTTTTGCCTTTATCGCCACTATGCAGGCCTTGATGAAAAATTATGGCTACCCGGCCGTAGGGCAGGGGGCCATCGCGGCTGGTCTGGTCTACGTTATCGTGGCCCTTTTGATTGCCCGCTTCGGCTCCCGCTGGCTGGACAAGATCTTGCCGCCAATCGTGGTTGGTCCGATCATCATCGTTATCGGCCTGTCCCTGGCGACGACCGCGGCCAACGACGCCATGTTCAACGCTAGCGGCAAGTACAGCTTGACTTACTTCGGGGTAGCGATTTTTACCCTGGTTATTACCATCATCTTTAACATGTTTTTGAAGGGATTCTCGAGCATAATTCCGGTTTTGCTAGGGATTATCTGCGGCTATCTCATGGCCCTCTTCTGCGGGATCGTTGACCTCTCCGGCGTTGAAAGCGCCAAGTGGTTCTCTTTGCCCGCCTTTGATCTTTTAGGCGTCAGTTACAAGTTCAAGTGGTACCCGGCTGCCATCATCACTATGGCGCCAATTGCTTTTGTTACTATGACTGAGCACATGGGCCACATCATGGTCTTAAATAAATTGACCAAGCGGAACTTCTTTGAAGACCCGGGCCTGCACCGGACCCTGCTGGGCGACGGTCTTTCCAGCATCATCGCCGGCTTCTTGGGTGGCCCGCCAACCACCTCCTACGGGGAAAACATCGGCGTTTTGGCCATGACCAAGGTCCACAGCGTCTTCGTCTTGGGCGGGGCAGCCTTCTTCGCCATCGTCTTTTCCTTCGTCGGCAAGGTGTCAGCGGTGATCGAATCTATTCCAACTCCGGTCATCGGGGGGATTTCCTTCCTGCTCTTTGGGATGATCGCGGCCAACGGCCTGCGGATCCTGGTTGACAACAAGGTCGGCTTTGAAAAGAAGCGGAACCTGGTCATTGCTTCCGTCATCCTGGTTATCGGGATCGGGGGCACCTACCTCAAGATCGGCTCATTTCAGCTGACTAGCATCGCCTTGGCTACGGTCTTCGGGATTCTCTTGAACCTAATCTTGCCGGAAAAGGCAGCCAGCGAACAGTAGAATTTTTGCGAATAGCTTTCCATAATTGTATGGAAGGCTATTTTTATTCAAAAAGCTGCCTTTTTGGTTTAAGATAGGTAAGTAATAAAGAACAAACAGAGGGATTTTTTGATGAACAATTTACCAGAAGAATTAGCAAAAATTGTCAAGGAAGTTGATGAGCAGATCGCCGGCCGCCTGCATGAAATCGACGAACAGGTTATTTACAACCAGGCCAAGGTCCTGGAAGCCTTCGTGGACAACGCGGTCGCTGAATCTGACTTGAAGGGGACCAATGGCTACGGGGACGACGATGAGGGCCGGGACAAGCTGGAGCGGGTCTACGCCCAGGTCTTCCACACTGAAGACGCACTGGTTCGGCCGCAATTCGTTTCCGGGACCCACACTCTGGCAACCGCCCTTGACGGCAACCTGGTGCCGGGCGACACTTTGACTTACCTGACGGGAATGCCTTATGACACCCTGCAGCATGCTATCGGCCTTACTCCAGACAAGGCCGGCACCTTGATTGAAAAAGGGGTTAAGTTCTCCTACGTGCCGCTAAAAGAAGACGGTAGCGTCGACTTTGAAGAGGGGGAAAAGATCTTAAAGCGGGACCAGCCTAAGATTGTGGCTATCCAGCGGTCCCGGGGCTACGACACCCGGGAAAGCTTCCCGGTTGCCAAGGTCAAGGAAATGATCGACTTCATCAAGGAAGTCAGTCCCAAGTCCTTGATCTTTGTTGACAACTGCTACGGGGAATTTTCGGAAAAGCATGAGCCGACTGAATACGGGGCAGACTTCATGGCCGGTTCTCTGATCAAGAATGCCGGGGGCGGGATTGCCCAAACTGGTGGCTACATCGTCGGCAGAAAAGATCTGATCCACCGGGCAGCCAGCCGGCTTTTTGCCCCAGGGATCAGCGACTCAGAAGGGCCAACCTTAAACAGTCTGCATGAGTTCTACGAAGGCTTCTTCCTGGCGCCAAACGTGACCGGGGAAGCCATCAAGGGGATGATCTACTCAGCGGCCTTGATGGAAAAGCTGGGCTTTGACGTGTCTCCTAAGTGGGATGCCCCGCGGACTGACCTGATCGAACTGATCACCTTCAACGACAAGGAAAAGATGATCAGGTTCTGCCAGGAAGTGCAGAAGAACTCACCGGTTGACTCCTTCGTTACCCCAATTCCAAGCCACATGCGGGGCTATGAAGATGAAGTCATTATGGCCGGGGGGACCTTTGTCTCCGGGTCAACGGTTGAATTCTCAGCTGACGGCCCGATCCGTCCGCCTTATGCTGTCTACATGCAGGGCGGTTTGACCTACGCCCACGACAAGATCGCCGTGACCAACGCGGTCAAGTCAGTTCTCTTTGGTGACTAAGTGAAAAAGAAAAAATAAAGAAAATAGTTCAAAAGATAGAAAAAACGTTGACACGATTGTGTCAACGTTTTTTGTCATTCTAAGATTCTTTGAGGACTTCAGCCCAGACTTCGCCGCCCTCTTGGTAGATCCCTTGGATTTCCGGATCAAGGCCCGGGAACTTTCGGGCAGCGCCGATCAAGACTTGGAAGTAGGCAACGTCCAGGTCCTGCCAGCGTTCACCAGGTGCCACGATGAAGACACCAGGCGGGTAAGGGAGGGCGCCTTCCAAGGCCACCCGGCCCTTGGCATCGGCCAGTTTGACCAGTTCGCTGTTGCCGTGGACGAATTCGCGTTCAGCTTCTTTTGGCGTCAGCTCGTAATTTTGGAAGCTGTCTTTTAAGAAAAGAGCCTGCTGGAGCTTAAAGATGTCATGCTCTTGGTAGTAGTGGTGGAGCTCCTGGCAGAGCTGGTAGAGGGTATAACCCTCGTAGCGGTCAGGGTACTGGGCCACTAATTCCGGCATGATGGCAGACAGGGGGGCCTTAGTCAAGTAGGCTTCTTCAAAGGCCATTAAGGCCGAGAAGAGGCCGTTCATGTCGACTTGCCCTTCGCCTGGCGTGAGCAGGTAGAGGGTGGAGTAGCTATCGGACTTTTCCGGGATGATGTGCTTTTCATGCAGGTAGAGGTAAACGATGGCGCCAGGGATGCCTTCTTCGGTGAAGGCAGCTTTTGCCAGGTCAATGCCAGGTGTCATCAAGGTGACTTTTACCGGGCTTAGGGCAACTTCACCCGGAGCAAGCAATTTGAAGCCGTGCCAGTCATCATCTGGGGACAGTTTCCAGGCTTCCGGGTCCTGGGCCAAGACATCAGTTGGCAGGTCCTCCCACTTTTGTCCGCGGACAGTTGGGGGAACGAGGGGGTTAAAGAGCTTGCTTTCCTTTAAAAGGCGTTTGCGGAAGTCGATGCCTAATTTAACGGTGTCGGTCCACCAGTTGTTAACGGCCGGTGAAGCAACCATGGCGCTGTTAGCGACAAGAGAAGCGTAGACCGGGTAGGAGTAGCTGGTCGTAACATACTTCATGTAGGCATGGTTGAAGTGCTTATGGTCGACGTAGCGCTTTTGTCCCTTGATGTGGCTGTCCTTTTTCAAAATCTGGGAGGCCTGGCCCACGCCGGCTTGCTGCTTGTGGACGGACTGGGTGACCAGGATGCCTGGGTCATCGGGGCCGTAGGTCTGCTGGAAAGGAGAGAAGTCTCTGAGGACGTCGATAAATTGTTCATAGCCGCCCCAGGCGCAGTCAAAGAGGATGTAGTCACAGAGGCGGCCGAGCTTTTTCAAGATAAGCTTGGCGTCATAGAAGATGCCGTCGTAGGTTTCCAGCTGCAGAACCGCCAGGCGGAAAGGCCGGTCAGCCTTGGCGCGGCCAGGGTCGACCTTGGCAATTTCCCGGCGGATCAAGTCTTCATCAAGACTGGCGGCGGTCAAAGGCCCGATCAAGCCGTCAGCGTTCCGGTCAGTTTGCAGGTAGACCGGCTTGGCCCCCGTCATGACCAGGGCGCTGTTGTAGATGGACTTGTGGTTGTTGCGGTCAAAAAGGACCAGGTCGCCTTCATCTAAAAGGGCAGTGGTGCAGATAGTGTTGGCGCTGGTTGTGCCGTTGGTGCAGAAGTAGACCTTGTCGGCGTTGAAGGCTTTAGCTGCTTCTTGCTGGGCTTCTAAGGGTCCGCCAGTGTGGTTCATCATATCGCCGAGTTCTGAGATGCAGTCAGAAACATCGGCTCTGAAGTAGTTGTCGCCGAAGAAGTTGCGCAAGACTGCTCCGGCTGGGTGGCGGTCATAGAAGCGGCCGTTGTGGTGGCCAGGAGTATCGAAGACCAGGTCGTCTTGGTCAGAAAAAGCAGTCAGCTCCCGGATGAAGCGAGGAACGTTGGCTTCTTCGTAGGTCTGAGCCAAGCGGCTGATTTCAGCTGTAGAGGTCTCAGGAGTAAATTCGATTAAGGGTAAGTCCAGGCCCAGCTTTTCCTTCATGGTCTGGTAGATGCCCCGGGATCGGCTGTCTTGTTCATCGATGACCACAGCAGCCAGGCTTGCGGGGTTGACCAGTTCGGTCAGTTCAGTTTTGGGCCAGTCGATTGGCAGATAGGGTAAAAGCTCCTTTTTGGCGGCAATTGCTAGATAATGCATAAAAATCCTTTCTATTTGTAAGGTTGATTCCTCAATATTATACAATTTTCAGATTCATGAAAAAAGTCGCCGCATAAAAAGAGCCATCCTGCTGGAGGGTGACTCGATAGATTTTACTTGTTACTGATATTTGCGTTTGCCTTCTTTTCTAAAGGAATAGTCAAAAATCGCATCATATTTGATGATCAGAATTAAGACGGCAATGGCTGCTAGGTCAGTAATCCATTTTGGGATCCCACTAATTCCAGCAGAATAGCCAAAGGCTTTGAGCAAAGCGTCAACTAAAGAAAAATCAAACAACTGCCGGGCCCAGCCATCAATAGCCACAAAAATTGCCAGACTAGTTGCTACTACCTTTAAAATTCTTTTTCTCATTTCAACCGATATCCTTTTTTACTTGTACTTGCGATCACGTTTATCGCGGGCCGCGGAGTGATCAAAGAACCAATCGTATCCGACGATCAAAAAAATGATGAGAATGGCGATTGCAACTTGAACCCAGACCGGAATTCCATATTTGCTAGTTAACCCATTGAAAAACATCCGTAGATAAGAATGGCCAACTATTCGTCTGTACAAATAATCGAGCAAGAGAATGGCGGATAAACTGGTCGCGATTATTCTTAAGGACTGTTTCATGGTTTGTTACCTCGATTTTGCGTATCGTGGTCTAGAATAAGACAAACATGATTGCTCTTGAGGTAATTCCGGCCCATTTTTTAGAAAATCCCATATGACGAAGAGCAGTATATAATCGCCCTTGGATATTATCTTCAACTCCAGTTAAAATATCGATAACAGATGCAATACCATGTTCAGTTAATTTTACGCCAGCTTTTTTGGCGAATTTTTTTAAAATAGGTGCGGCAACCTTGTACGCTGCTTTTGCAGCTGATGTTTTCCACTTTGAAGATGCTAATGGATTGCTAGCGTGATTTTCCAAGTACTGCTGTTTTAAAAACTCTGTATCCTTATTGGAAAGGTGATCACGCTTTTTTAATTTTGCTAGCTCAGCTTCTTTATTTTTCGGAAGAACTGAGTCAGTCCCAAAATTGGTATTTCCTGACAATAAATCACCGATCGAAACCTCAACGTAGCCGCTATCTTTTTGGCTATCTGCTTCTGCTGCCCAAGCAATTGTTGGATGCAAAACAGTCGGAGAGAATGTCAATGCAACTAAAGAAACGATGCTTACTTTCTTGATTTTCTCTTTTAATTTTGTGTTTTTCATTTTACTCCCTCTATTCACAGCTATTTCATGACTGATATGTCTAAGAATAGCTATTTTACAGCAATTATTTAAAAGTAATAAAAATATAGTTTTAGCAACTATATGTATGAATTATAGTCCGACTTGGTTAATCTGTCAAATAAAAATTAAAAAACTTTTTAATATACATGAATAGGCTTAAGAATACATATTTGTGAGTTGCTGTAGAGACTATGAAAATGGATTTCACTTAATAATTACAAGAATTTCAAGCCAATTGAAAAAGATATAGAATTTTCAAAACAATAGGAATAAAATGAAAACGACACTTTTTTGATTGGAGACGGTGCAGTGACCAACTTTTTAAAGCGCCAGAACAAGCCCCCGTCCAGGCAAATTGCCGCTTAAGACAATTTGACCAATAAGGAGCTTGATTTACAGAATGATTGAAGAAACCCCAAAGAAACACTACATGGCCTGGATGACCCTGGCAATGCTCGACTTCGTCACCATCATCCGCTTTGAAGATGTTTTCTACCCATACCAAAACCAAGGTCTGTCCGTAATATTCTCATGGATTTTCCTTTTGATTTGCTACCAATTGCCATATACTTTGATCGCCACCCAATTGGGCCTAGCCTACAAGGATACTGAAGAAGGGGGCCTGGCCTCCTGGATCCGGCGGGGGACGGGGAGCGACGTATTAGGCTACGCTACCAGCTGGATGTACTGGGCCCAAACCGTGCCCTACCTGGTGGACGTGTCCAACTCCATCATCGTTTCCATTTCCTGGATGATCCTGGGCAACAACACTTTAGGCAAGCACATGTCACCTTTCATGTTCGGCCTTTTGACCTTTGTCATCATCTTGATCTTTATCTTGTGCGAAAGTGCATATAAAAACTCCCTGGACCTTCTGTCCTTGATCGGGGGGATTGCCATGTTCGCCATGTCCGTGATCTTCGTGATCCTGATCATCTGGGCCCTCATGCACGGCGGCCACATCGCCACCAAGATGGAATGGTCCAGCTTTAAGCCGAACTTCAGCGTCCACTATTTCTCCACGACTGGCCTTTTGATCTTTGCCATGTCCGGGGCGGAACTGGCCGCGCCTTACGTTACCCGGCTGAAGAACCCCCGCAAGGAATTCCCGAAGTCAATGTGGATGCTTTTTGCCATGACGGTCTTCATGACCTTGACCGAAACTCTCGGTCTGGCCGTCCTCTTTGACGCCAAGCACATCCCGCACGACTTTAAGATGAACGGGGCCTTCTATGCCTTCCAGCTTCTGGGTGAAGAAGCCGGTATGGGCAAGAGCCTCATGTACATGTACGCTATCGTCTGTCTCTTGAACTTCATGGCTGACCTGGCCGCCTTGATCGACGCCGCCAGCCGGGTCTTTGCCTCTGACACTTCTGAAAAGTACATGCCAAGCTGGCTCAGAAAGAAGAACAAGGATGGCCTGCCCGTCAACAGTTACGTGCTGACTTGCAGCATCACTCTCTTCCTTTTGCTTTTGTCAGGGACCTTGCCGGAAATCAACGATATCTTTAACTGGCTCTTGAACCTGAACGGGATCGTATCCCCGTACAAGACTTCCGTAGTCTTCCTGGCCTTCTTAGCCTTCCGCTACCGGCACAAGACTTTTGCCAAGGACGACTTCGTCTTCATCAGAAACAACAAGGGGGCCCTGGCGGTCGGCTGGTGGTGCTTCATCTTCACCTTCATCTGTGCGACGATGGGCTTCCTGCCGCAAGACGTTACTTTTGAAAGTCCGCAATGGACTAAGCAGCTCTGGATGAACATCATCACTGTTATCGTCCTCTTCGGGACTGGCTTCCTCTTGCCATGGCTCAGAAAGCTGGAATTAAAGCACCAAGCCAAGGCGAACAGCTAATAATGCAGTAAAAAGAGTAAAGAAATAAGGAATCAGCTGGACTGATTCCTTATTTTTTGTGCTATTCAGCTTTTTCCCGCCTCATCAATTGATAAGCAGGGGATGCTGCAGGAGCCAAATGGTCAAGGGGATGATGGCCAGGAGCAAAAGCAGGCTGGTAATTCGCAAAATCCGCCGCGGCTTTTGCCCCAGGTATCCGTCAAAGGAGTAGACCAGGCTGAAGCCGGCCAGGATGATCAAGAGGCTGTCACCCAGGAGGGGAAAAATATTGACTGTCATAGTGCACCTCAAAATTGATTTATCGATTATTTTATGAAAAATGCGCCGCTTTCGCGCCTTTTTGCTATGATTAAGTTAGCAATTTGCTAAGGAGATTAAGCATGCAGAAAATTAAAGTAATGACCGTTTTCGGTACCAGGCCAGAAGCCATCAAGATGGCCCCCCTGGTGCTCAAGCTGATCAGTGACGACCGCTTCCAGGCAGTTACGGTAGTCACGGCCCAGCACCGGGAAATGCTGGACCAGGTCCTGGAAATTTTCAAAATCAAGCCGGACTACGACTTAAACATCATGCAGCCCCAGCAGACCCTGGCTGATATCACCACCCGGGTTTTGACTGCTTTAAGCCAGATCATCCAGGAAGAAAAGCCGGACATCGTCCTGGTCCACGGGGACACGACGACTTCCTTTGCCGCCAGCCTGGCTGCCTTTTACCAGCAGACTCCATTAGCTCACGTTGAAGCGGGCCTCAGAACCTGGAATAAGTATTCTCCTTTCCCGGAAGAGATGAACCGGCAACTGACCGATGTCTTGTCTGACCTTTACTTTGCCCCGACCTCTGTCAGCCGGGCCAACCTTTTAAAAGAAGGGCATCCGGAAGAAAATATTTTTGTCACGGGCAACACGGCCATCGATGCCCTGGCCCAGACCGTCCAGGCCGACTACCAGCATGAAGTCTTAGACAAGATCGGCCAGGGCAAGCGGATTATCCTGGTCACCATGCACCGGCGGGAAAACCAGGGCGAGCCGATGCGGCGGGTCTTCAAGGTAATGAAGGACGTGGTTGACCAAACTGACGACGTTGAAATTGTCTACCCGGTTCACCTCTCGCCAAGAGTCCAGGAAGCGGCCAAGGAAGTTTTAGGCGGCGACCCCCGGATTCACTTGATCAAGCCTTTGGACGTGGTCGATTTCCACAACCTGGCCAAGCGCAGCTACTTCATCATGACCGACTCTGGCGGCGTCCAGGAAGAAGCCCCGTCTTTGGGCAAGCCGGTTTTGGTCTTGCGGGACACGACCGAGCGGCCGGAAGGGGTCAAGGCCGGTACCTTGAAACTGGTCGGAACTGAAGAAGACGCGGTTAAGGCAGCCATGCTGGAGCTGCTGACTGACCCAGCTGTCTACCAGCAGATGGCTGAAGCCAAGAATCCATACGGGGACGGGCAGGCCAGCGACCGGATTTTAGATGATATTGCCTGGTATTTTGCCGGCAAAAAAGGCCCCAAGCCAGCCGACTTTTCTTAATTGGCCAACTTGCACGAAGAAAAAAGCAGTGAAGCTCAGCTTCACCGCTTTTTTAATTTCTTCTCCAGCCGCTTCTTCAGGCTCTTTTCCTGCTTCTCGAAGACTGATTTGGTGGTCAGGTAGTTGAAGATGCCGACCAGGATCTGGTCGATGACCTTGACGATCAAGGCCGGCCAGCTCAGGACAGTCATCCCCAGCCACATGATCAAGGTGTCCGGTAGCAGGCTGATGATCCGGTAGGCAAAAAAGGACAGCAGCTTCTGCCACAATTTGTGTTCATGGTCCACGTTCTTGGTGAAAACCGCCTTGTGGTTGAACCAGAAGGAGGCCAGGTTGGACACGATAAAGGCAATCGTGTTGTCGATGACCAAGACGGTGTGCAAAACGTCATGCATGAACATGAAGACAACCGTGTTGATCAAGGCCGCGATAAAGCCAAAGAACATGTAGACCCATAAATTGCGATAGCGCTTGAAGATCTGCTCGCCTAAAGCCCGCCGCCGGTTAAAATCTTTATCCATTTAATTTGTCCGCCAACTCCTCAGCAGCTTGATCGATGCGCGCGATATCGTCATCGCCAGGGGCGTTTTCAACCGTGAGCGGGGGAATCAGTTCCTTGGCCCCGCAGGCCAGGAAGGCCTTCTCAAAGTCAAAAACGTTCTCGCAGTAGTGTTCCTTGTAGGTCTTGTCGCCAGAACCCATGACGGCAAAAGACTTGCCAGTTAAATCCAGATCCTTGAGCTGGTCGTAAAAGTCGGCAATTTCATCAGTCATGGCGCCTTCACCGTAAGTGTAGGTGATAAAGACGCACAGGTCGCTGTCCAAATAATCACTGGCGTCAGTAAAACTGACGTCAGAAGAATCTACTTCCAGGCCTTGGTCCAGCAGGTCTTCCTCCAGGATTTCGGCCATGTCTTCGTCGTTGCCGGTCATGCTGGCAAAAACAATCTTTGCTCTCATAAGTTAAGCTCCCAAAAAACAATTTCTAGAGTATTATACACGATTTGCCCCGGCTTGGCGAATCGGGCGCATTGCTACTTTAGCAAACTTTTAAAAAAGGTTATAATGGTGGAGACAAACTACTTCATTATGAAAGGAAAAACAAATTGATTACTATTAAATCTGTTCGTGAATTGAAGGGCATGCAGGCTTCAGGCCACTTGCTGGCAACCATGTTCGAGGCCCTGCGTGATGTGATCAAGCCAGGCATTTCCACCTGGGACATTGAAGAATTCTGCCAGGAATTCGTTTCCAGCCGGGGCGGTCGCTTGTCAGAACAAGGTTTTGAAGGCTACAAGTACGGCACCTGCATCTCCATCAACGATGAAATTGCCCACAACATTCCCCGTAAGAATGTTTTTTTAAAGGAAGGCGACCTGGTCAAGGTTGACGTAACCTGCAACTTGAATGGGTATGAATCAGACTCCTGCACCACTTACGGGGTCGGCCAGATCTCAGAAGAAGACCAGCACTTGATGGACGTGACCAAGAAGGCCATGTACATGGGGATCGACCAAGCCGTAGTTGGCAACCGGATCGGGGACATTGGCGCTGTCATCCAGCACTATGTTGAAGATGAAGAAGGATACGGCGATGTCCGGGAACTGATCGGCCACGGCATTCAGCCATCTATCCATGAAGACCCGGAAGTTCCGCACTGGGGCAAGGCCGGCCACGGCCTGCGCCTGCGGGAAGGGATGACGATCACCGTTGAACCAATGGTGGAAGCCGGCGGGGACTGGCGGATTTTGCAAAAGACAGTTGACGACCCGAATGACGACTGGGTCTTCTACGCTACTCCGGATGGGTCCAAGTCAGCCCAATTTGAGCACACTTTTGCCATCACCAAGGACGGTCCGAAGATCTTGACTTTGCAAAAGCCATACGACGGCCTGGAAAAGTACATCCCGCACTTTGACGAAATGGAAGACTAGGCATGGCGGAAAAAGTTGAGCCAGGACAAAAGGGGGTCCGGCGCTTTCTCACAACTCTTTCCTCGGTCGTTTCCCAGGGGGAGATTTTTCAAAGTTCCATCGTGATTGCCTACTACATCCTGTTTTCAATTTTTCCCATCGTCATCATTGTCGGTAACGCCCTACCCTGGTTTCACTTGGACACGGGACCGATTGCTGATTATTTGGAAATGATCTTTCCAAGTGACGTGGCCAGCTATATCATCCCGATCGTCGACACCCTGCTCAAGTCGAATTCGACCAGCTACATCTCCTTCGGTGCGATCATGGCCCTGTGGTCCATGTCCTGTATGGTGAACGCGGTTAGAATCGGGATGAACCGCCTCTATGGCGTCCACAATAAGGAACTGAAGCTGGGCTTCTGGCACTTTATCTGGAACCGGACCTTGACCGTGATCTTCAGCGCTTTGATGGTTACTATGTTCATTCTTTTAGCCCTGGTTGTGGTCTTTGGCCAGGAGGTCCTGCATTTCCTGGCTCCTTACCTTAACCTGCCCCTGGCTTGGATTGACAAGCTCTTCAGCTACCGCTGGCTGGTTTTGCTGGTCTTGATGCTGATCGGTGTTTATTATTTAAACGCTGTAGCGCCCAATGTCCACTTCAAGAAGGCTCTTTTGCCCGGGACCATCGTGACGGTGGCCGGCTGGGAAGCCCTGTCTTATCTTTTTTCCTTCTATTTGAAAAATTTTCCGGTTAAGTGGGAAAATTATGGTATAGTTGGAACTTTTATCATTTTTATGCTTTGGCTCAACCTCCTTGCCATCCTGCTACTTTTTGGCACGGCGGTCAATGTCAGTTTGGACCAGCTGCGCTATGGGACGGCGACCTATTCTAACGGCCCTTTGGCCGAATTTATCGCCAAGCGGAGGAAAAAGTAATTTCCATATTTCTGGAAGATTGGTCTAAGTTTACTAGATTCTTCTCTAGAAATATGTTATTATACGCTTGCATTTAAAATGCTTTCATTAATGTGCGAAGTTAAGAAAAGAGGATGTAAATACATGAAAGTCAGAAAAGCGATCATCCCAGCTGCCGGTTTGGGAACCAGATTTTTGCCAGCAACCAAGGCAATGCCTAAGGAAATGCTGCCAATCGTTGACAAGCCAACTATTCAATTTATCGTTGAAGAAGCCATGGCTTCAGGGATTGAAGACATTCTGATCGTTACTGGCAGAAGCAAGCGGTCAATCGAAGACCACTTCGACTCAAACACGGAACTGGAAGACAACTTGACTGAAAAGCACAAGGACGAGCTGCTCAAGCTGGTCCGGGAAACCACCATGTCCAACATGAAGGTTAACCTTTACTTCACCCGCCAGCCGCATCCAAACGGCTTGGGGGATGCCGTTAACCGGGCCCGCAGCTTCATCGCCGGTGAACCTTTCGTGGTTATGCTGGGCGACGACTTGATGAGAGACAAGACGCCATTGACCAAGCAATTGATCGACTGCTACGATGAAACTCACGCTTCAACCATCGCGGTTATGAAGGTGCCGCATGAAGAAGTCAACAAGTACGGTGTCATCGACCCAATCGGCGAAACTGCTCCGAACCTGTACAACGTTAAGGCCTTTGTGGAGAAGCCAGACGTTGACAAGGCCCCAAGTGACCTGGCCATCATCGGCCGCTACCTGCTGACTCCGGAAATTTTTGACATGCTGGACAAGCAAAAGGCTGGTGCCGGTGGTGAAATCCAATTGACTGACGCTATCGATGCCTTGAACAAGACCCAACGGGTCTTCGCCCACGAATTCAAGGGCCAGCGTTTTGACGTCGGCAACAAGGAAGGCTACATGGAAACTTCCATCCAATACGGTCTCCGTCACCCGGAAACCAAGGAAGCTTTGCGCAAGTACATCATTGACTTGGGCAAGAAGCTGGAAAGCGAAGGCAAGAAGAAGCCAGCCGGCAAGTAAAATACGTAAAGAAAGAAGCTGTCTGAAGACCAGGCAGCTTCTTTTTTCTACGCTTTTTTGTTACTTGCAGATGATCTTGCCCTCAGCTGGCAGGATCTGGACCCCGTAGACGGGAATTTCTTCATCCTGCCAGCGGAAGCTGAGGGGGATGGACTTGCTCCCCTTGCCGGTCAGCTGGCGGAATTTGGCTAAAGTCATGGGCATGGCCCCACACAAGAGCTGGCAGTCTTCCCGGGCCAAGACAAACTTGCTGAGGGGGATGGTATGGTCTTTTACCTGCAGGTAGAGGACATTTTGCCCGCCCAGGTCAGCCAGGAGCTGTAAAAAATCTTCGAGCAGCATGGACAATCCTTTCTTTTTTCATTGTGGTATACTATTCATATTGCTTAAAATAGAGTAACAAAGCAGTAAAAAAGACAGAAACTATAGATAAAGAGGAGAGGAAACTGGTGAAAAAGAAGAATAAAAAGAGAAGGAATTACCGCCTAGTCAAAATTGTAGGGGGCCTCTTGGCCGTCTTAGTCCTGGCCTTAGCTGGGGCCGGCTACTACTTTTTCAACATAGCCGTAGTGCCGGGCAAGAAAAGCTTCGTGACCAACGGGACGGTGCAGTTGACCAAGTCCACCCCCCAGTACAAGCAGAAGCTCTGGTACAAGCAGGTGACAAAGCAGCACTGGCAGCTGCGGTCGGCTAAGAACAATTATCTCCTGCGGGCCAATTATATTCCAGTCAAAAACTCGGCTAAAACCGTGATTATCCTGCACGGCTACATGTCCAACAAGGAAAATATGGGGGCCTATGCCCAGCTTTTCCACTCCCTGGGCTACAACACCCTTTTGCCGGACGCGGAAGCTCATGGGCAGAGCCAGGGCAAGTATGTCGGTTACGGCTGGCTGGAGAAAAATGACGTCAAGAAGTGGGCCGAGAAGGTGATCAAGAAAAATGGCCAAAAGAGCAAGATCGTGATTTTCGGGGTCTCCATGGGCGGGGCCACGACCATGATGACTTCCGGCTTAAACTTGCCTAAGCAGGTCAAATGCTTTATTGAAGACTGTGGCTATACCAGTGCTAAAACCGAAATCGAGCACGAAGCCCAAGCCCTTTACAATATGCCGGCCTTTCCCCGTTTTCCCCTGGTGGAAATCTTGAGCGGGATTACCAAGTTAAAAGCTGGCTACTTCTTGGCCCAGGCCTCAAGCCTTGCCCAGCTGAAGAAGAATACCCGGCCCATGCTCTTTATCCATGGCAGCAAGGATACCTTTGTCCCAACTAAAATGGTTTATAAAAATTACCGGGCCAGCCGGGGGCCAAAGCGGCTCTTGATCGTCAAGGGGGCCCAGCACGCTAAGTCCTATGAGCACAATCCGGCTTTATATGCACGCACGGTTAAGCAATTTTTAGCAAAATATGTTAAATAGCCTCTTGCAAGCGTTTGCACATCATGCTATACTGAAGGCGTGGAAGAGGTAGAAAACAACTGAACAGAAGTTTTTATCTCCAGATTGTAATTATTATTCGGCTGTCTCTCTTATTGAGACCGTAATAAAGGCTTGAAGCTTTTAACCAAGTGGCGATACACAATAGTCTAATTCATTTCATACGCTAGCACGTAAAACTCAAACAAGTGACTGTTTTATCTTAGCCGGTATTAGCCATTGGTGAATTCTTAAAATTGAATATCGTGACTATTAATTTGATGAGCTACCTCATCCACTTGGAAAGACTGCCGAGAGCAGTTTAAAGGCGAGAAGATTTGATCTTCTCGCCTTTTCTAATGCTTATTTTCTTTTTGTTTTTGTCTGTGTTTCCTACTTGCGCAGGGTCAGCTTGGCGATGCATTCGCAGCGCGGGGTCTGCGGCAGCATGTCGACGTTTTCGATGACCCGGACGTCGTAAGCCTCGCCCAAAAGGACCAGGTCCTGGGCCAGGGTGGAGGGGTTGCAGGAAATGTATACGAAGCTGGCCGGCTTGACTCTGAGCAGGGTCTTGATCAAGGACTTGGCCAGGCCGGTCCGCGGTGGGTCGACGATCAAGGCATCGATTGGCAGGCCGTCTTCTTTCAAACGGGGAAGGAGCTTTTCCACGCTGCCCTGCAGGTATTCTGCGTTTCTGACATGGTTGAGCTCAACATTGTGCTGGGCGTCCAAAACGGCTTCGGGGATGCTTTCGATCCCGACCACCTGCTTGACCTGGTCAGCGGCCAAAATACCCAGGGTGCCGACCCCGGAGTAAGCATCGATCAAGGTCATGTCCGGCGTTAAGCTGAGCAGTTTCAGGGCTTCAGAATACAGGGTAGCCGTCTGGACCGGGTTCAGCTGGAAGAAGGCCCGGGGGCTCAAGGCAAACTTCTTGCCCATGATTTCTTCCGTGATCTGGTTCTTGCCGCGGAGCTTGCTGGTCTTGTTCCCCCAGACTTGCGGGTTCTGCCAGTCAGTTTCGTTTTGGTAGACGGAAACGACCTTCGGCAGGCGCATGATTTCGTCAGCCAGCTGGAGCAGATTGTCCAGCTTGTGGCCAACAGTGATCAAGGTAACCTGCATCTCCTGGCTGGCTTCTGCCTGCCGGACGACGGTGGTCTTAACGCCTGGCAAGTTCCGCCGGCGGTTGGCGATCGGGACGCGGAGCTTAATGATCAGATCCCGGATGGCCCGTTCAGTTGCCTGGGTGTCCTCGCTCTGGGTCGGCATTTCGGGCAGGTCGATCAATTGGTGGGAGTTAGGCGCGTACAGACCCAGGGAAACATGGTGGTTTTCCCGTTCGATCTGGTACTGGGCCTTGGCCCGGTAGTGCCACTGGTCTGGGGCCGGGATGGTGTTCTTGATCTTGTAGTTCTTGTAGCCGCGCGGGTGGTACTTTTCAAGGGCGGAGACCAGGTTGTCCTTCTTGAACTTGAGCTGTCCCTCGTAAGACAGGTGGGCCAGTTCCAGGCCCCCGATTCTCGGGTCAACGCCGGATGGGAAGGGAACCCGGTCAGGGCTGGCTTCCTTGATCCGGACTAACTCACCTTCCAGGTATTGGGGGTGGTCCTTGATGATCTTGGCCACCACGACTTCGTCTGGCAGGGCGCCAGGGATGAAGATGATCTTGCGCTTGTAGTAGCCGATCCCTTCACCGTTGATCCCCAGCCGCTTGATGGTAATGATGACGTGCCGCTCTTTCGGAGCGTTTTTGGAAAAATGTTTTTTCTGCATTTGAGCCTTCTTCTTTGTCTATTCTTTCTACAATAAAAATAACTGGAAACTTCGTAACATACTATTATACAGAGCTTTTTAAAAGAGACGCAAGTTTTTCGCAGCTTTTGCGGCAATTTGCTAAGATAGAGTTGCCAGATTGCCAAAAAGGAGGAAAAAATGGCTATTATCACGAAAGTTAGTGCACAAAAGCGGCAGGGGCGCTACAATATTTTTTTGGACCAGGAATACGCCTTTTCCGTCAGCGAGAAGACCCTGGCGGAATTTGTCCTGCTCAAGGGCCAGGAGCTTAGCCCCCAGAAGATCAATGAAGTCCTGGACTATGAAGCCAGCGCCAAGGCCAGCGACCTGGCGGCCAGATACCTGTCCTACCAGCCCCGGACGGTCAAGGAAGTGACTGACTATCTCAGCCAGCATGAAATTTCCCGGTCAGCGGCTAAACGGGCCGTTAACGAGCTGACCCAGCTGGGCTACCTGGACGACGCGGCTTATGCCCGCCTTTTTGTCAAAAATAACCTCCAGGTCGGCAAGAACGGACCAGGGGCTGTCCGCCGGGACTTAAAGAAAAAGGGCGTTGACGATGACTTAATCGAAGCTGCCCTGGCAGACGTGACTGATGAGGAATGGGCTGGGGTTGGCAAGCGTCTGGTCAAGTCACTTTTGGGCCAGCAGGGGAAGATTGCCAAGCGGGAAGTTGACCGCAAGATGCAGACTAAACTGCTCAGCCACGGTTTCTCCGGCTCCCTGGCTCAGGCAGTGACCCAGGATTTAGTCCCGGAAGCAGATGAGGACCAGGAAAGAGCGGCTCTGGCCAAGCAGGGCCTTAAGGCCTACAAGCGCTTCAATCGCTATAAGCCAGGCGTACGGGAGCAGAAGATGCGGCAGTACCTGTACAGCCACGGCTTTTCCGGGGATGAAATCAGCGCCTTTTTAGCCGGGGAAATCATTCCTTTAGAAGAACTGGAAGAATACTAGAAAATAGAAAGAAGCAAAGAGATGCAGACAGAAATCAAAGAACTTACTTTTATCGGCAAGGCCTTTCCTGACCGGATGATGGACGCAAACGGGACCTTCGCGGCCGCCAACCAGGAACTGGAAGCTGACCCGGCCTTTCAAGCCTTTGTCAAAGAGGCCGGCCTTGCCGGGCAGCGGGCGTCCTTGATCGTTTTTGGCCCGGAAAACTTCATGTACTGGTACGGGGTGATCGCGCCTAAGGGCAGCGAAGTTAACGGCCTGCTCAAGTTTTCCCTGCCAAGCGCCCGGGTTTTCCAAAAGGAAGAGACGGCCAACGCGGCCTATTTCGACCTGCCCTTGAACTTTGAACTGCCCCGCTTTTTGGATGAAGCCGGCGACTTAGGCAGCGACTTCCAGGCTCAGCTGGAGGAGAATCCTAACCCTTACATCCTCCGCCAGCTGGATTTAGGCAGTAAAAAACTGACCAAGAGCCTTTACCTCCCGGTCAGTCAGAATTAGGATTGCTTGATTTCAGCGTCAATGGACAAGTTGTCGTATTCGATATAGGCCCCCAGGCAAGTTGAAATGAACATGACCAGGATGACGAAGCCCATGGAGGTGCCGACGATCCATTCCAGGGGCAAAAGCAGGCGGATCACGATCGTGGCCAGGGTGCAGAGGACAAAGTCCAGGATAAAGTTGGATACTTGGAGGAGCGGCCGGCGGCGGATGCTGAAGAAGCGGAGAATCTGCTGCAAGAAGCTGTCATAGATGTCTCCGGCCAGCAAATTCAAGGGCCGCTGGATGGTGGCCTTGACGGCCAACATGATGGTGGCCCCGACAAAGGCCCCTACAGCCGTGCGGAAGGGGTCAGTCGAGTGCAGGACCAGGGCGTTAAAGCCGATCCCGATGATGGCCAGGCTGCAGATATAGGGGATCAAGAGCAGGAAGACGAAAACTAACATAATACGGCGCATTTTCATTGTTAAAACACCTCTTTCTACTGGGGTATTTTAACATATTACAGTAAGGTCATATGCTATAATGTAAATATTTAAGGATTTTACGAAAGAGAGTTAAGAAAATGACAAGCGACCCTGCGACCGGCAGCCTGTTTGACAAACTGAGAAGCCGTTTTTCCAGCAATGAAGAAGGCGGCAAGGACCAGCTACAAGCAGAAATTGACCAGCTACATGCCGGCAATGTTTTGACTGATACCGAATATTCGATGATTGAGGGCAGCATGGCTTTCCACGACAAGGTAGCCCGGGAAGTCATGGTGCCGCGGACTGACGCCTTCATGGTCGACATCGAGGATGACCTGGAGGAAAACCTGGATGACATCCTTCGCCAGCCTTATTCAAGAATTCCCGTCTACCGCCAGGACAAGGACCAGATCGTGGGTGTCATCCACATCCGTACCATTCTTAGAGAGGCCCGCCGGCACGGCTTTGACCAGCTGACTTATGACAGCTTGATTTCCCCGCCCCTTTTTGCCCCAGAAACGATCGAGCTGGACGACTTGCTGGTGCAGATGCAGACCAGCCAGCAGCAATTGGCCATCTTGACCGATGAATACGGCGGGGTGACCGGCCTGGCCAGCATCGAAGACTTGCTGGAAGAAATCGTTGGCGACATTGACGACGAAGTCGACAAGGCAGAAGTTTTGGTCCGGCAGCTGAATGACCGGCAATTTGTCATTTACGGCAAGATGCCTTTGGCTGACTTCAACGACCGCTTTGGCACCGATCTGGAAATGGAAGACGTTGACACCCTGGCCGGCTACATGATCACCAAACTTGGCATGATCCCGGGCAGAGGCGAGCAGCTGGAAGTACCCCTGGACAACGGCATGGTTTTGACGACCAGAAGAATGCGGGGGTCGCGGCTCTTAACGGTCTTATTGACCCTGCCAGAAGAAAATTACGAGGAAGAAACTGAAGAATAATGAACAAAGAACTTTTAGACAAAGTAAACAAGCGGCGGACTTTCGCGATCATTTCCCACCCCGACGCCGGTAAGACGACGATTACGGAACAAATGCTGCTCTTGGGCGGGGTGATCCGCAGCGCCGGGACCGTTAAGGCCCGCAAGACCGGGAACTACGCCACCAGTGACTGGATGGAAATCGAAAAGAAGCGTGGGATTTCCGTTACCTCATCCGTCATGCAGTTTGAATACCAGGGCAAGCGGATCAACATCCTGGACACACCAGGCCACCAGGACTTCTCAGAAGACACCTACCGGACTTTGATGGCGGTTGATGCCGCGGTCATGGTTATCGACTCCGCCCGCGGGATCGAGCCGCAGACCAAGAAGCTCTTCAAGGTTGTGCGGCAAAGAGGGATCCCGGTCTTTACCTTCATGAACAAGCTGGACCGAGACGGCCGGGAACCCCTGGACCTGGTCGCCGAACTGGAAGAAGTCCTGGGCATTGAAGGCGTGGCCATGAACTGGCCGATCGGGATGGGGCAGAGCCTGCTGGGCCTTTACGACCTGGCCAACCAGCGGGTTGAACTCTACCACCCGGAAGAAGGGCAGGACCGCTTTATTGCTTTAGCAGACGGAAAGGCGCCAGCCGGCAGTCCTTTGGCCGATGACCCGCAGTTTGAAGAAACCTTGGGTGAAATCGAGCTTTTAGAAGGGGCCGGGGCCAGCTTTGACCGGGCAAAGGTTTTGGCCGGCCAGCAGACTCCAGTCTTCTTTGGGTCAGCCTTGACCAACTTCGGGGTGGAAACTTTCCTGGAACAATTCGTTGACCTGGCACCAGCGCCAGGCGAGCACGAAGTCAACGGGGATGAAGAACTGAAGCCAGATGATGACGAATTCTCCGGCTTCATCTTCAAGATCCAGGCCAACATGAACCCCCAGCACAGAGACCGGATCGCCTTTGTCCGGGTCTGCAGCGGGGAATTCAGCAAGGGCCTGGACGTGACCCTGGCTAGAACCGGCAAGCCGGTCCGCTTGAACAATGCCGTTGAATTTGAATCCAGTGCCCGGGTCCAGGTTTCTGAAGCCGTGGCCGGGGACATTGTCGGCCTCTACGACACTGGCAATTTCCAGATCGGGGACTCCATCTACGCTGGCAAGCGCAAGCTGGAATTCCCGCCGCTGCCGGAATTTACCCCGGAACTCTTTATGCGGGTTTCACCAAAGAACGTCATGAAGCAGAAGTCCTTCCACAAGGGGATGAACCAGCTGGTTCAAGAAGGAGCTGTCCAGCTCTACCGCAACTACCAGACCGACGACTACATTTTGGGGGCGGTCGGCCAGCTGCAGTTTGAAGTCTTCCAGTACCGGATGAAGAACGAATACAACTCCGAAGTTGAAATGACTTCCATCGGCCACCGGGTAGCCCGCTGGATCAACCCGGATCAATTGGACCCGAAGATGTCTTCTAGCCGGAACCTTTTGGTCAAGGACCGCTTCGGCAATCCTCTCTTCCTCTTTGAGAATGCCTTTGCTGAACGCTGGTTCCACGACAAGTACCCGGATGTGGAACTGACGGAAAAGCTGTAATGCAAAGAAGCAAGTAAAAACAAATCAGCAAAAGAAGATAGCAAACAAGAAAAACGATGCCGCGAGGCATCGTTTTTTTGTGCATGATTGGTTTGACTGACTAACATTCAGTCTTTTCTGTTTTGCTCTTTGGTAAAAAGTAGTAAATAAGGTCAATGACCGCTTGGGCAAACATTACCCCGGCCATCCAGTACATGGCCATCATCATCTTGTTGGTAAAGGTGTAGAAGGCGACAATGCCGTACAGCAAGACCCATAAAATCTTCAAGTAAAGGTTGTTGTTCATCATAATTCTGATCTTCCGTATTTTTTAGTGGTGGCTGGCTCCGCTGGTCGCGTCGTGGTGGCTGGCGCCAGAAGTGGAGTCGTGGTGGCCTTCATGACCGGCTCTTGAAGCGGCAGTAACGGCTTCGACCAAGCGGCGGCTGGTTTCGGCTTCAGCTGCGTGGAAGCAGGCACCCATGTCCATGTCTTCAACGTCCATCCCTGGCATGAAGACTTCACCTGGTTCAACACCCATTTCTTCAGCAAAGGCGTTGGTGATGGTTTCCATGTCCATCAGCTTGTAGGTCTTGTCCGGTTCCTTCGGGTCAACGATTTGGATCTGGGCCATCATGCCGGCATCTTCGTGTTCGATGATGTGGCAGTGGTACATGAAGACCCCGGTGTTTTGGAAGTAGACCTTCAGGCGGACAGTTTCGCCTGGGCCGACTTCAATGGTGTCCTTGTAGACATTGATTTCGTTCGGGTTAGGCTTTTGCCCGTTGCGGGAAACAACCAGGAAGTGGGCCCCGTGGATGTGGAAGGGGTGCAACATCCCTGAAGCAGAGTTATTGGTGTTGGTTACGTCCCAGTATTCAACTGAGTTCAAGGTCTGCTTCATGTCGATTCTTTCCATGGAGAAGCGGAGACCGTTGATCTTGTCGTGGTCGTCCATGGTTACGTGGCGGACTGGTGCTTCGCTGTTTACAGCCGGGTCGTCCGGAGTGAAGATGTTGAATGGCAGTTCACGGTCGTCTTTTTCAAAGGCGTGGATTCGGAATTCAACCAACTTGAAGTCGTCAGTGTAGAGGCTGACAACGTCGCCTTCCTTGTAGCCGGCAAAGTCAACGATGACTTGTTGTCTTTCCCCTGGCCCGATCAAAAGCTTCTTAACGTCAATCGGGTGTCTGAGGAAGGAGTCGTCCCCGGCGATCTGGGTCATGGTCAGGTCGTTTTCAAAGTGCAGGCGCCATTCCCGGCGGTTAGACCCGCCCAAGAAGAGCAGGCGGACCTTTTGGGTCGTCACGTCAACGTAAGGACGGACTACACCGTTGATCAAAGGCACTTCACCAAAGACGCCCATCGGGTCGTAGTCAGCCCGGTAGTCGAGCTGGTTGTCGTGGAAGGTCCGGTCTTGCAGGATGATCGGGAATTCGTCAACACCGTAGTTCTTTGGAATCGGCAGGCGGGCTTCGTTGTCGTCAGTAACCACAACCCCCATAGCTAGGCCCATCCAGACCTGCATGGCCGTTGATGGGCATGGGTGGGCGTGAAGCCAGGTTAAGGCAGCTGGCTGCTCGACCGTAAACTCGATATCCTTTTCTTCGCCTGGGTAAACAGGGGAGTGGCAGGCGCCGTCAGCGATCGGGCCTGGCACTTCCATGCCGTGCCAGTGGAAGGTAGTCAAAACCGGCAGGCTGTTTTTCAAACGCACGTGAACTCTTTGCCCGGTCTTGACTACCATGGTCTGGCCCAAAAGGGGAGCGTTGTAGCCCCAGGTCTTGGTCTTCTTGCCTGGCAGGATCTGGCTTTCGCCTTCCTGGGCCTCGATGGTGTAGTAGATGTCATTGCCGTCAACCTTGTCCGGCGCTAAAAGCGGGGGAACGGCCAAAGGCTGGGCCTCAACGCCAGCTGGAATAGTCAGCGGCTTGTAGCCCATGTGGCTCTTGTCAAAGTCTTTTTCAGCATAAAAGTAATCCGGATAAACTGTCATGTTCAGTGCCTCCTTATTTTTACTAAATCAACAGTTTAAAATTGCTGCTTTTTACACATTACACATTTACTTTCTTTCCTAAAAGCGCTTTCCAGTGCTCAAAGCAGATTATAGAACTATTTTTCAATAAAAAATTGACATAGGTCAATTTTTACAATTTTTTTGAAAAAAAGGCTGTTTTTCGCAAGTTAATCTGTAATTTTGCAAAAAAACAGGTGTTTTTTGAATTTTGCTGAAAAAGCAAGGAAAGAAAAGAATAAGGGAAGAAGAAAGAGGAATGAAAAAAGAGCCCAGTTGGCTCTTTTTGCAGGGATTACTTGTCAACGTGAATTTCGACGACCCGGCGGTGCTTGTCAACCGTAAGCTGATAGCTGGTCTGGTCGGGAATCAGCCGCTTGATTACAAATTCGAGTTCTTCCTCGCGGATCTTGCGGTGGTGGTTTTCCAGAACGATCCCGATGGCGATTGGGCTTTCGGTATAAACTACGGTAGTGTTGCCTAAGGAGTAAACTTTCACGTAGTTCACGCTCGTAGTATTTAGCTGACTGTGAACTAATTCGGCATAGCTATTAGTAACATCAATTAAGTGCATAAAACTTCACCCGTTTCTATTTGTCTCTGATATTCCCCTCACTTTCATTATAACGCATTCAAGAAAAAAACAAGGATCCTTTTTGGATAATCCTTGTTTTTTCTGCTCAGAGATAGTTATTTTTCTTCGCTGCTTTCAGTGGCTGGCAGGGCAGGAACTTCTTCGGAAATCGTGATTTCCCCGTCCTTTAAGTCCGCTACTAATTGCTTGGCTTCAGTGTGGTCCAGCTTGTAGTCGGCCACCTTGTCTTCAATTTCTTCCTGGATGACCCGGCGAAGCGGACGAGCGCCCATTTCCGGATCGTATCCTTCCTCAACCAGCTTGTCCTTGGCCGCGTCGGTAACCTTGATGTGCAGGCCCTGGTCGCTGACCATGGCGTTGGTCTTGTCCAAAAGGAGGTTGACGATCTGCAGGAGGTTGCCCTTGCTCAATGGGTGGAACTGGATGATGTCGTCAAAGCGGTTCAGGAATTCCGGCTTGAAGTACTGGCTCATCACCTTACGGGTTTCTTCAGCTTCATTCTTGTTGTTTTCTGCCGCGAAGCCTACGCTGGCCGTCTTGATTCCCTGGCCGGCGTTTGAGGTCATGATGATGATCGTGTCCTTGAAGGAAACAGTCCGCCCTTGTGAGTCGGTCAAGCGGCCGTCGTCAAGAATCTGCAAGAAGAGGTTCAAAACATCTGGGTGGGCCTTTTCAACTTCGTCCAAAAGGATCAAGCTGTATGGGTTGTGGCGGACCCGTTCAGTCAATTGGCCGGCTTCTTCATAGCCGACATAGCCCGGGGCAGACCCGATCAATTTGGAGACGGAGTATTGCTCCATAAATTCGGACATGTCGAAGCGGATCATGGCGTCTTCGCTGCCGAACATCTTCAAGGCCAGCTGCTTGGCCAGCTCGGTCTTGCCGACCCCGGTCGGGCCAACAAAGAGGAAGGAGCCGATTGGCCGGCCGGACTTGTTGAAGCCGATCCGGTTTCTTCTGATGGCCCGGGCCACCTTGTCAACGGCCTCGTCCTGGCCGATAACCTTAGCCTTGAGGTCGCTGGCCAGGTTGGCCAGCTGGTTTTCTTCTTGTGCCTGGATGTCGCCGACCGGGATGTTGGTCTTTTCTTCCACGATCTTGTCCATGACCTTGTCCGTAATGGTCGGGGTCTTGTCCGGGTCGACGTTTTGGTCCTTCAGCTTCTCGTATTTTTCGATCTGGTCGCGGTAGTAGGCAGCCTTTTCGTAGTCTTCGTTCTTCAAGGCATCCTGCTTGAGCTTCTCAGCCGCGTCGATTCTTTCCTGGATCTTTTCCTTATCGATGTAAGGGATGGTCAGGTTCATTCTTGACCCGGCTTCGTCCAGAAGGTCGATGGCCTTGTCTGGCAGGAAGCGGTCCTGGATGTAGCGGGCAGACAGCTTGACGGCGGCTTCGATGGCGTCGTCAGTGTATTTGACGTGGTGGTAGTCCTCGTAGCGCTTCTGGATCCCCTTGAGGATCTTGATTGTCTCGTCGATGCTTGGTTCCTTGACTTCAACTGGCTGGAAGCGCCGGGCCAGGGCGGAGTCCTTTTCGATTTCCCGGAATTCCTTGATAGTCGTAGCCCCGACTAACTGCAGCTCACCTCTGGCCAGAGCCGGCTTGATGATATTGCCGGCGTCCATGCCGC
The DNA here is from genome assembly GCA_027681045.1 of Lactobacillaceae bacterium AF64-9pH9TA. Classification (GTDB taxonomy): domain Bacteria; phylum Bacillota; class Bacilli; order Lactobacillales; family Lactobacillaceae; genus Lactobacillus. The sequence goes on from JAQDCK010000002.1 coordinate 34,782, forward strand.
CTTCAGAATTGCCGGCGCCGACGATTTCATGGATTTCATCGATAAAGAGGATGATATCCGGCTGGCTTTGCAGTTCCTTGATCAGCTGCTGCATTCTTTGTTCAAACTGGCCCCGGATCCCGGTCCCTTGGACCATGGAAACCATGTTGAGGGAGATGATCCGCTTGTTTTGTAACTTGGCTGGAACGGACCCATCAACGATGTCCTGGGCCAGGCCTTCAACGACCGCGGTCTTGCCGACCCCGGCTTCCCCGATTAGGACCGGGTTGTTCTTGGTCCGCCGGTTGAGGATTTCAATCACCCTGGCGATTTCCCGGTCCCGGCCGATAACTGGGTCGATCTTGCCCTTTTTGGCCAAAGTGGTCAAGTCCGTCCCGAACTGGTCAAGCAGGGACTGGCCGCCGCCATTGCCGCCCCGGCCTGGGGTCGGGCCGGATGGATTTTGGTCGTTGTCACGGTTTGCGCCATTTGACCGCCCGTTCAAAGCGTTGAAGAGGTCGTCAAAGTCGCCGAAAAAGTTGTCATTATTCATTTGATTGCCTTGTTGATTCCTTAACTCTTGGTAGCATTGCTGACATAAGTCGATTTCTTTGTTTTGGCCGTTGATCTTCGTGTAAAGATGTATCGAGGCCTGCCGTTGGTGGCAGTTTTGACACAACATGTTAAAATACCGCCTTTCATCAAAGTTCTGCCTAAATTATAGGGCTTAGCACTCTGGTTAGTCAAGTGCTAAGGCTCGGGGGAGAAAATAGCCGGTCTTTGAGTCTTCTTCCTTTAATCTTGACCAAAAATTGCGCTAAAATAATGGACAGGGGGTTATAACATTAATATGGACTATACTGATATTTTGGAGCAATTGGTCTCAGGCGACTTGCTGGAGTACCAGATCGACCCGCAGAAGGACCCGGAAGATACTTTTGCCTTCCAGCAAAGCCTGCGCAATTATGGAAAAAACAAAAAAATCACCGGCCGGGCCGGCCGCGGCGGGGTTATTACCTATACTTCAATAGAGAATAAGCCCAAGTATTAATGAAAACATTTACAGATTAAGTTGTATTGACCTCGAAAACATGTTATTCTTTAAGGGAAACGGTACTTTGGTACCCAATTCTTGATTTTTAAAGGAGATAATTTACGATGGAAAAGAAAGAATTTCACATTATCGCTGAAACTGGTATTCACGCTCGTCCAGCTACCTTGTTGGTACAAGCTGCTTCAAAGTTTGGTTCAGACATCAACCTTGAATACAACGGCAAGTCAGTTAACCTTAAGTCAATCATGGGCGTAATGTCATTGGGTGTTGGCCAAGGTGCAGACGTAACTATCAGCGCTGAAGGCGATGACGAAAAGGAAGCTATCGCAGCTGTTGCTGAAACTATGTCAAAAGAAGGTTTGGCTGAATAATGACTGAAACTTTGAAGGGTATCGCGGCCAGTGACGGCGTTGCTGTTGCTCCAGCCTACCTCTTGGTCGAACCGGATCTTTCTTTTGAAAAGAAGTCCGTTTCCGACGCGGAAGCTGAAGTAGCCCGCTTTGACAAGGCAGTTGCCGAATCACAAGCTGAATTGGAAAGCATCCGGAAGGTTGCCGCAGAAAGCTTGGGTGAAGAAGAAGCACAAGTCTTTGACGCCCACTTGATGTTCCTGTCAGACCCTGAATTCACTGGTCAGATCAGCGCCAAGATCAAGAGCGATGCTGTCAACAGTGAAGCAGCTTTGGACGAAGTTGCCCAAAACTTCATTACTATCTTCCAAAGCATGACTGACAATGCCTACATGCAAGAACGTGCCGCTGACGTTCGCGACGTTTCAAAGCGGATCATGGCGCACTTGCTGGGCAAGGAGCTGCCTAACTTGGCAAGCATCGACCACGAAGTAGTTCTGGTTGCTGAAGACTTGACGCCAAGTGACACGGCACAATTGAACAAGAAGTACGTTAAGGGCTTCGTAACTGACCTGGGCGGCCGGACTGCCCACTCAGCCATCATGGCCCGGTCTTTGGAAATCCCAGCTGTTGTCGGGACTGAAAAGATCACCACTTCTGTAGAAAACGGCCAAATGCTGATCGCTGACGGTTTGGATGGGGTTGCCATCGTTGAACCAAGTGAAGAACAAGTGGCTGACTACCGCAAGAAGGGCGACGACTTCGCCAAGCAAAAGGCTGAATGGCGGAAGCTGAAGGACGAACCATCAGTAACTGCTGACGGCAAGCACTTCACTATTGCTGCCAACATCGGTACTCCAGACGACCTGGCTGGCGTTTTGGAAAACGGTGCTGAAGCAGTCGGCCTGTTCAGAACTGAATTCTTGTACATGAACTCAAGCGACTTCCCAACTGAAGAAGACCAGTTTGAAGCCTACAAGAAGGTTCTGGAAGGCATGAACGGCAAGCAGGTTATCATCAGAACCATGGACATCGGTGGCGACAAGCACCTGTCATACTGGGACCTGCCAGAAGAAATGAACCCATTCCTGGGTATCCGGGCCGTTCGTTTGTCCTTGAAGAACAAGGAAATCTTCCGGACCCAGCTGCGGGCCTTGCTGAGAGCATCAGCTTACGGCAAGCTGGGGATCATGTTCCCAATGATCGGTACTTTGGGCGAACTTCACCAAGCCAAGGCTGTTTTGGCTGAAGAAAAGGACAAGCTGGTCAAGGAAGGCGTCAAGGTTGGCGACGACCTGCAAGTCGGCATGATGATCGAAGTTCCGGCAGCTGCTGTTCTGGCAGACCAATTTGCCAAGGAAGTCGACTTCTTCTCAATCGGGACCAACGACTTGATCCAATACACTATGGCTGCTGACCGGGGCAACGAAAACGTTTCTTACCTCTACCAGCCATACAACCCGTCAGTTCTCCGCCTCATCAAGCACACGATCGACTCAGCTCACGAAGCTGGCATCTGGTGCGGGATGTGTGGTGAAGCAGCTGGTGACTCAACTATGTTCCCAATCCTGCTTTCCATGGGCTTGGACGAATACTCAATGAGCGCAACTTCAATTTTGCGGATCAGAAACGAAATGAAGAAGCTCTCAACTGAAGAACTCGCCAGCCTGGCTGACAAGGCGACCAAGGAATCATTGACCAACGAAGACAACATCGAATTGGTTAAGAAATTGATGGCTGACAAGTAAAGAGCAAATTTAAAGCGATTAGCGTGAGCTGACCGCTTTTTTGCTTGATTAATTAAGAAATTTAAAAGAAAGCCCATTACCCCCTTCCTTTTTGTAAGTATCCATGCTAAACTATATAGCAAGTAACGAATGTGTGTTCATGCAATCTCATTTTAAAGGAGCGTGGTAACAATGGTAGATTTATATGTTTCTCCAAGCTGCACCTCATGCCGCAAGGCAAAGCAATGGCTTGAACAACACAATATTCCCTACAAGGAAAGAAACATTATTTCAGATCCTTTGAACCGGGAAGAAATCATTCATGTTCTGAGAATGACTGAAGAAGGCACGGAAGAAATCGTGTCAACACGGTCGAAGGCTTTCCAAGAGCTGAACATCGACCTGGACGACATCTCAATGAATGAACTGATCGATTTGATTGAAAAGAACCCGAGCCTGCTGAGACGGCCGATTATTTTGGATGACCGCCGGATGCAGGTCGGCTACAATGAAGATGAAATCCGCCGCTTCCTGCCGCGCAGCGTGCGCCGGCTGGAAATGGCCCGGGCTAAGCGCCTGGCAGACCAGGATTTATAATTTCAGAATAAAAAGTTGCAGGCGTTGGCTTCTAGAAGCTAACGCTTTTGCTTTGTTGGTTTTTTAGGTTACAATAACAGTACACATATAAGGAGGGATGAAGATGCGCGTTGAAAAGGTGAATGAGAACACGCTCCGCGTAAGCATGACCCGGGAGGATCTGAACCAGCGGGGCTTGAAGATCCTGGATTTGCTCGGCAACCGGGAAAGAGTCCAGGAATTTTTCCTGTCAGTTCTGCGCGAAGTAGACGAAGACAATGACTTTGCCAGCGATGCGCCGGTGACTTTCCAGGTCATGCCCAATGATGGCGGGATCGATCTCCTGATTACCAAGATGAATGCAGGCAGTGACCTGCCGGAAGAAATGCGGCGCTTCTTTGATCCTGAAGCCAATGGGGTCGGAGACGATATGGCGGAAGCGGTTGAGGAAGATGACTGGGCCTTTTCCGACTTGAACCCGGCTGATGACGCCAACACTGAGATGGACCCGGTGGTCATGCAGGACCTAGGCAACACCGATGATGAAGACTACGAGGACTACTGGAGTTACCAGGAGACCCATGTTTTAGTCTTTGACGATATCGATGACCTCTTGGCTTTGGCTGACAGCCTCAAGGTCAGTGACCTGGCTTCCAGCGTCTACTACTACAAGCAGCAGTTTTACCTCAAGCTGGCTTTTATGGACGAGAATTACGCGGAAATCAAGCCAGCTGATGCCTGGGCGATCGCCAATGAATTTGGCCGCCAGGTTTCCGCTGACGAATTCCAGCAGGCCCAAGCCCACGGCCAGTGTCTCTTCCAGCAGGACGCGCTGGGGGCTTTGCGCCGGCAGTTTGCCAGCAAGCGGGCTTAAGAATCCAGATGATAATTTAAGGACTCCTTCGGGAGTCCTTTTCTTTTTCCTTTTTTAAAAAAATCTCTCCTTTTTGGCGTACTAGTTAATGGGGGATTATTTTGTACGCAGCTTTATTAAATAAAGAACTGGTCCTAGCTGTCAGCGAGGCCGGCAAGGTCCGGGAGAACCCGGCCTATCTCAACCAGGAAGTCTACCGCTGCCCGCGCTGCCAGAAACCGGTCATCCTGGTTTTGTCGCAGAAGGCAGAGCCTTTTTTCAAGCACTACCAGGCTTACCGGGGGCTAGGAGAACAAGAGGAGCACCGGCAGGGGAAAATGCTCCTCAAAGCCGCTTTGACCGCGGCGGGGCTAAATGCGAAAACTGAAGTGCCGCTGGCTGACGGAGCCTTGCGGGCTGATGTTTTGGCCACACCGCTCTTGGCCTTTGAGGTCCAGTGCGCGCCCTTAAGCAAGGGGGAGTTTGCCCACCGGCATGCCCTTTACCAGGCGATTGGAATTAAGGATGTCTGGCTGGTCGGCCGCCGGCATTTTTTAGGGGAAAAGCTAAAGCAGACCCAGCTGATTTTTTTCCGGGAAAACCGGTGCTGGGGGAGTTATTATCTGGAAATCCATCAAGAGGCAGGCTTGATTAGATTGAAGTACCAAATAAGGCAGGCCCCTGTCAGCCAGACCCTGCTGTACCGGCAGGTGGACTTCGCCTTGGACGCGGAAGGGATTGCCGCTCTATGGCACTTCAGGCCCCTTTTGCCCCCGCCTTTGGCCGATGATTGGGTCAAGGAGCGAGACTATCTGGACCAGCAGCTGAAGGAAAAGAGCAAGCTGGGCCAGAAGCTGGGGGAATTGATGTACCTGGCCGGCTACACTGTCTTTACTTTGCCCAAGGAAGCTTTTTCCACTTGGCGCAGGCCGGGGGAGAAAAGCTGGCTCTTGAAATTTTTGCAGCAAAAAACCAGCCCCTAAAGGAGAGGCTGGCTATAAGAGATGAAGGTGGCTGACCGGATAACAAAGCGGAGCATTCTCCGTTAGCTGCATCAAGGGTTCAAGGCAGCTGCCTGCGCTGTTTTGGAAAATTTGCAGAAGGTCGTCGTCACTTAATTCACCGTCAAGCAAGAGACCGCTGTCATCGATCTGGTCGTCAAAAACCACGGTTGAAGGCAGGACCGTGATTTGGAATTTCCTGGCCAGCTGCTGGTCCTGGGCAATGACGTCTTTAAGGCAGGCATCATTCAAGGTAGATGAAATTTTCTCTGGCTTGATATTGAGGCTTTCCAGCAATTCTTCAGCCAAGGCCGGGGAATAAGACCGCTGGCCGTCACTCAAACTTTCCTGCAACTTGAACAAAAAGCTCCTGGCCTTCTTCTTGCCATAAGCGATTTGCACGGCATAGTAAAAGCTCTGGGCGCTGACTGAGGCATTGTGGTAATTGGTCAAATTGATGGAAGTGTTGAAGTTCCAGTTCCGCTTGACCATGTCGGCCTTCATGGCTTCCATGGTTACCAGGGGAATGTAATTGACGGAAATTTCAAGCTGCAGTTCTGTCGCCAATAGCCGGATGCGTTTTTCAAGCTGGTAGCAGGACAAACCTAACGGATTGATAAACAGAAAAAGTTCGAACATGGTCGACCTCCAATTTTTGCTTCATCTGCTACTTTAACAAAACTTTTACTTGAAAACAAAAGAAAAGCTTTCGCCTGTTTTTACTTGGCATGCTGGCTAGCCCGGGCAATCTTGCTCTGGTTGTTGGCTGACTTGATCGGTAGGGCAAAGCGGGTCTTGATTTCTGCCAGGGCTTCCTTGATAGCGGCCGGGGAGTCATTTTCAATTTCCATTTCCCAGTCCTGGTAGCCGTCCGGGTAGCTGGTCTGGTCTAAAGTCAGCTCGCATCCCTTTGGTCCGTCTAAAAGGATCCGCCGGGTCTTGCTCCAGGAAAAAAGGGTCAGCTGGCTGGCTTTGTCTGGGTAATGCTCTAAAAGGTACTGGCCGACATTGCCGGTTAGGCTTGGCCGGCCCTTTTTTAAAAAGTCCTCGGCTTCAGGCAGGGTTAAATCATCATTGATTTCCAGGCTTTCATGGTAGGTCTCCTGCAGCTTCTTGACCGGAACCTTGATGGTTTCTTCGGCCCGGTCTGTAAAGCAGCGGATTCTGAGGGCACTGTGGTCTTCTTTTAGCTGCTTGTCCGGGGTGTCAAAATAGTGGTTGCTCTGTTTGAAGTCGCTCTTGACCGGGTAGGCAGCGACGATAGCCTCATAGCTGGCCTGGTCCAGGGCGACTTTGGCTTCAATTTCGCGGTTTTTGCTCATTTTTTAAGGCTCCTTTGTTAGATAAAAATTAAAAAGCTTGCGTTGGTGCTTTCGTTAACATCTATGTTAAAATGAATTTGTTTGAGATGGAAGGAAAATATCTGTGATTACTGATTGGGATACTTTTTTATGGCCATACAATGAAGCCGTAAATGAACTAAAAGTTAAATTCAGAGCTCTCCGGCAGAGTTTCTTGACCAAGGGAGAGCATTCGCCAATAGAATTCGTGGTTGGCCGGGTGAAAACGGTCGACTCCATTAAAGAGAAAATGCAGCGGCGGATCATCAGCCCGGACGTGATCGAAACCGACATGCAGGACATTGCCGGTATCCGGATCATGTGCCAGTTTGTCGATGACATCTACCGGGTCGTTGACCTGCTCCACGCCCGCGATGACCTGGAAGTCGTTGAAGAGCGCGACTATATCCAAAATGCCAAGCCGTCCGGCTACCGGTCCTACCACATGGTGGTGGCCTACACGGTTTATCTGCCAGAAGGGTCCAAGCGCCTTTTGGCGGAAATCCAGATCCGGACTTTGGCTATGAACTTCTGGGCCACGGTTGAGCACACCTTGAACTACAAGTACCAGGGGGCCTACCCGGAAGATATTTCTGAGCGGCTCAAGCGGACGGCGGAAGCGGCCTACCAGCTGGATGAAGAGATGTCCTCGATCAGAAATGAAGTCAAGGAAGCGCAGAAGATCTTCACCAAGAACAAGGGCAAGGAAAAGTCATGAAAGTAGCTATCGTTCACAATGACCGCGTGACCACCCAGGTGGCGGTCCGGCACCTGCAGGTGCTGCTCGCGGAAAAAGGCATTTTGCAGGACCAGCAGCATCCCGACCTGGTAATTTCTGTCGGCGGTGACGGGACCTTGATCTCTGCCTTTCACAAGTATAAGCAGCAGCTGGACAAGGTCTGCTTTGCCGGCATCCACACCGGCCACCTGGGCTTTTACACCGACTGGCGGAACTACGACATGGAGAAGTTGGTTGACGCCCTGGCCAGCCACCCCGTTGAGGAAAACGAGGTAGGCTACCCGCTTTTGGACATGAAGGTAACCACCAGCTGCGGGGAGAAGCGTTTTTTGGCCTTAAATGAAGCCTCAATCAAGCGGATCTCCAAGACCATGGAAGCTGAGGTCTGGCTTGGGGGCGAGCGTTTTGAGAATTTCCGGGGCGACGGGCTCTGCGTGTCAACCCCGACCGGGTCAACGGCCTACAGCAAGTCTTTGGGCGGAGCGGTAATCCACCCCCGCCTCAAGGCTCTGCAGCTGACCGAAATTGCCTCGATCAACAACCTGGTCTTCCGGACGGTGGGCTCGCCCATCGTTATTGCCCCGGATGAGTGGATCACCATCGTGCCGAAGATTTCCGACCGGGCGGTCGTGATCGTCGACGGGGAAAGGATCAGCTTGACCGACGTGCAGAAAGTAGATTATAAAATTGCGGCGGAAGAGATTCGCTTTTACCAGTATGGCCACCACCATTTTTGGGAGCGGGTCAACGACGCCTTCATTGGTGACAGATAGTGCAAGTATACAAAATGATTGTTGCGAAAAATGACCCAGGCCAGCTGAGTCATTTTTTGCTGAAAAAAGGTTTTTCCCGGCGGGCAGTCAACAACTGCAAGAACCACGGAGGGATGATGCTGGTCAACCACCACCGCCGGAATGGCAGCTACCGGCTAAAAGAAGGGGACGTGGTCCACTTTTTGATGGGCCAAGAGCCGATCAACCCCTGGCTCAAGGTCTCTCGCCGGCCCCTGGACATTGTTGAAGAAACGGCTGACTATTTGGTGATCAACAAGCCGGCCGGCCTTTTGTCGATTCCTTCCGGCTTTCACGCTGAAGACGCGGTAATCAACCGGGTGCTGGCTTACTTTGAAAAGCAGGGGGTCAACCCCGCCTACGTCAAGCCCCACATCGTGACCCGGCTAGACCAGGACACTTCCGGCCTGGTTCTCTTGGGCAAGAACGCCATCGCCCATGACCGCTTCAGCAAGCTAGGCAAGGATGCTTTTATCAAAAAGTACCACGCTATCGTCCATGGCAACTTTGCCGAAGGAGATTTAAGCGGCTTGATCGACAAGCCCCTGGCCCGGGTGGGGGACACGGTCAAGCGGGAGGTCAACCCAAAGGGGCAAAGGGCTTTGACTGAATACCGGGTCCTTGACCAGGTCCCGGGGGCCAGTTTAGTTGAACTCCGCCTGTTGACCGGCCGGACCCACCAGATCCGGATCCACATGGCTTCCATCGGCCATACCCTTTACGGAGACGACCTTTACGGGGCCAGGGATGCTTTTGCCCGCCAGGCCTTGAACTGCTTCTACCTGGCTTTCCCCAACCCCTTCAGCGGGGAAGAGCGGGAGATTGAGATTCCCGACCCGGGCGACATGCAGGGCTTGTGGCGGCAGCTGAAGCAAGAAGCAGGGAAATAAATTAGCAGCAAAATACCAAAACAAGAAAAGCAAAAAGGAGACAGGCAGGCCTGTCTCCTTTTCTTATTCATCTATTATCTATTTTTACGCGTTTGAGATTACTGCCCAAGCCAGGCCTCCGAGGGCACAGATGGCCAGCAGCGGCAAAACCACTGAGCTGAGCAAGGCAAAGGCCAGGCCAACCCCGATCAAAAAGATCAGAACCCGCCAGAGGGCCACGCCCATCTTCCAGCAGAGCCATAAAATAAAAAGTAAGCAAAGCAAACTTAACATGTTTATTCACCGTCCTCTAGCTTGCTATCCTTGAGCAATAATCATAGCATATTTTCGCGTGAATACAAGTATTACGCAAATACCAGACCGCAGATGATGACGATGATCCCCAAAACAATCCGGTACCAGCCAAATGGCTTGAAGTCGTGGGTCTGCACGTACTTGAGCAGGAACTTGATTGACAGGTAGGCCACGATGAAGGAAATGATCATGCCGACCAAGAGGATGGCCAGCTGGTTGCCGACAAAGACGTGACCGGCCTTGAAGAACTTGACCAGCTTCAAAAGAGATGCCCCGAACATGGTCGGGATAGCCAGGAAGAAGGAGAACTCAGTTGCCACGTAGCGGCTTGACCCGATCAGCATGGCCCCCAGAATAGTTGCCCCGGACCGGGAAGTCCCCGGGATCATGGACAAAACCTGGAAGCAGCCGATCAAGAGAGCAGTCTTATAGCTCATCTTGTTTAAGTCAGTCAAGCTTGGCTGCCGCTTGGCGTAGTAGTTTTCCAGGATGATGAAGAGGACACCGTAGATGATCAAGGTGGCGGAAATTACCTGCCAGGAGGTCATGTTTTCTTCCAGCCAGTCATTCAGCGGCAAGCCAATGATGATTGACGGCAGGACGGCCGCGATGACCTTGAACCAGATCTGCCAGGTCTGGCCTTTTTCACGCTTGCTCTTTGACGGGGCAAAAGGATTCAGCTTGTTAAAGTAGATTACGATGACGCTCAAGATGGCCCCCAGCTGGATGACAACCATGAACATGTTGATGAAGCTGGTTGGCTGGTCTAACTTGATGATGTAGTCGGCCAGGTAGAGGTGGCCAGTTGAGGAAATCGGCAGAAATTCCGTAACCCCTTCGATGATGCCGAGAATGATGGCTTTGAAAATGTCTAGCATGTTACTAAAAAAATACTCCTAACTTAATCAGTGAATAAAACTCTAGTGCCTTCCGGAACCGCGATGTCCTTTTCCAGTGGGGTCAAGGTTCCGTCGCTTTGCCGCTGGTAGAGGGTGGCGTTGTTGCTGTTTTGGTTGGCGGCAACGACGTACTTTTCCTCCGCGTCCCAGTTGAAGTCCCGCGGGAATTCGCCAAAAGTTGACACCCGCTGGACCAGCTTCAGGGCCTGGTCCGGCAAAACGGCAAAGACGGCGATTGAGTCGTGTCCGCGGTTGGACACGTAAAGGAATTTGCCGTTACTTGACAGGCGGATGGCCGCTGTCCCGTTGTGCTGGTCCCAGCTTTCCGGAATGGTTGAGTAGGTGGCCAGGGACCGGAACATCCAGTTTTCTTCGTCGAACTTGACCACGTTGACCTGGCTGGAAAGTTCGCCGACCACGTAGAAGTACTTGCCGTCCGGTGAGAAGGCCAGGTGGCGGCTGCCAAAGCCGTCTTCATTTTGGTAGCTGGCCAGGTGGGTCAGCTTTTGCCCGTCAAAAGCGTAGAAGTCGACTCTGTCTTGGCCCAGGTCACAGGAAACCAGGTGCCCGCCCGGAGTTTCGTCAAAGTAGTGCGGGTGAGCGCCGGCTTGTTCAGGTCGCGGCCCCAAAGCCTTGTTTTCGTGCTTGACCTGGTCAAGCAGGGTCAGCTGGCCCTGGTCATCATAGCTGATGACGGCCAAGACGCCAGTGTGGTAGTTAGCCGTGTAGAGCAGCTTCTTTTCCTTGTTGATGCCGATATAGGCCGGAGAAGACCCTTCGTGCAGCAGCTGGCTGACCAGCTTGCCGTTTGCAAAGGCCGCGATGCCTCCCTGGCCGTTTTCATTCTTAATGGTAAAAATGAACTGGCCGTCCTTTTGGAAATAGGTTGGCCCGCCGACTTCAATGACGTTTCTTCTTTGTTCCAGATGGGCCTGGTCACCGGAGCCGATAAAGTCAAACTGGTAGACGCCGGCTGACTCGTGCTTAGTGTAGCCGCCGATTAAAATATGCAATTTAAACCTCCTTATTTACTCCACAATAACTCTAGTTTAAATATTAAGCTTATCTTTAGCAAATGTCGATAAGAGATAGGCGTCCGTAAAGAATAATTAACAATTCTTTTCTTCTTTGCTTTAAGTTAGCAGTGAGTATGTTAGAATTTAACCAGGTGATAAAAATGAAATGGATATCTACAATTAAAGCAATCGGACCAAACGCGATCAGCGAGAAAGACCGCGTTGTAATTTTATTTGGCCAGACGGCCAATGATGAACTGCAGGACGTTTCCGTCATCCAGGCCTTTGATGATGAACAGGCTGCCCAGGCAGTCGTGCTCAAGAAGGGCGACACGGTAACCATCGACGGAACGACCTTCTTGATCAACTATGTTGGCCCTATGGCAGTCAGCAACTTGCGGGCCTTGCAGCATGCCAGCCTATTTTTCACTGACAAAGTGCCAAAGAAGCCAATGTCCAACGCCCTCTACCTGGACTTGCCAGAAGACCAGGAAATGCCTAAGTTCAGAGTCAACGACGAAATCGTTTACGAGCACCTGTAGGCTGGATTAATGAAGAAAAGAGACACGAGCCTCTTTACGGACTGGGTGCTCAATAACCGCTTCAGCGTCGGCTTAATCAATGTGCTCTTGGCCTTAGTGATCATTTTGGTCTTCAACAAGATTTCCTTTATCTTGAACCCGGTCAACACCTTCATCAGTGCTATCATGCCGCCAGTTTTGGTGGCCATGGTCCAGTACTATCTGATGGAGCCGGTGGTGGACAAGTTGGAGGAGAAGTTCAAGGTGCCGCGGACGGTCACCATCCTGGTGATTTTTGCCATAGTGACGGTCTTCTTGATCTGGGCGATCAATTCCTTGATCCCGGTCGTGCAGAGCCAGATTGACTCTTTAGTTAAGAACTGGCCCACGATCTGGAAGAATTCGACCAACGCGGTTGATGAACTCCTGCACAGCCCGAAATTCAGTGGTTTGCGCGATTCTTTGCAAAAGCAGATGACTTCCTTGCAGAAGAATTTCAGCAAGAGCATGGGGTCAACCGTCTCCAGCGCCCTGGGCAATTTGACCAGCGCGGTTACCGTAGCGACGGCTGTTTTCACGACCCTGGCCACGGCCCCATTTTTGCTCTTCTTTATGCTGAAAGACGGGCACAAATTGCGGCCGTTTCTGGTCAAATTCGCTCCCCAACGCTGGGAACAGGCGACCAGTAACCTGCTTCACGAAGTCAACCAGGCCGTGTCCTCTTACGTGATCGGCCAGGTCTCTGTGGCCATCTGCGTGGGGATTATGTTCTTCATCGGCTACACGATTATCGGCGAGCCTTACGGGGCAGCCCTGGCGATCTGCGCTGGCTTTTTGAACCTGATCCCTTACTTTGGGACCTTTATCGGTTTGATTCCGGCCTTGATCATTGCCTTGGTGACTAATTTGCCGATGGTGGCGAAGGTTCTTGCTGTCTTCTTCATTGAGCAGATCATCGAAACCCGGGTCATCAGTCCGCTGGTTGTCGGCAACCGTTTGAAGATGCACCCGGCGACGACGATCATTGTCATGCTGGGGGCCGGCTCAGTCTGGGGCCTGTGGGGCGTAGTCGGCGGAATTCCCGCCTACGCGGTGATGAAGATCCTTTTGACCCACATCTACCAGTACTACCGGAAGGTTTCCCACCTCTATGACGACAGTTTCCAGGATGAAGACCAAGCTGAACGAGAAGAAAAGAAAGGAAATAAATGACCAACCATATTGTTTTGTTTGAGCCGGAAATTCCCGACAATACTGGCAATATCGCCAGAACCTGCGCGGGAACCAATACGGTCTTGGACTTGATCGAGCCCTTGGGCTTCCGCTTGGATGACAAGCACCTCAAGAGGGCCGTTCTGGATTACGGCGGCGAAGTCGAAATCCACCGCCACGATGACTTGCGTGCCTTTCTGGCCTCTTTGCCGGACAATGCCGAGATGTACTTGATCTCCAAGTTCTCCAGCAAGTCCTACACTGACGTTGACTATACGGATGAAAGCAAGGACTACTACTTTGTTTTTGGCCGGGAAACGACCGGTCTGCCGGAAACCTTCATGCGGCAATACGAAGACCGAAATCTCCGCATTCCCATGTCCGACAAGATCCGGGCCTTCAATCTGTCTAATTCGGCAGCAATCGTAATTTTTGAAGCCCTGCGCCAGCAAGGCTTTCCCCACATGGAAAAGTCCCACCACTATGAAAACGACAAGCTCAAGGACGACTACAACCGTCCTGGCCGCTACCAGCGGAACCTGCCTAAGCATTAGTGACTAAAAAGAAATTTATGAGGTAAAATCATGGAATTTAACAAGCAGACCCCAATCATCGTTCGCGCCTTTCACTATGACCTGCTCGATGAACCAGAAGAAAAGAACGAAGTCAACGTGGCTATCCGCCAGGTTGTCGCTACCGGCGAAGACGGCGTTGAAGATGCCGGCGAAGCAGGTGGCTACTACGAAGTAGCCGTTGTCTACGACGTTACCCCAGACGAAGACAACACCATCGAAATCAGCGGGGTCAACACCCAAGTCGTTCAACTTTTAGGCTACCACGGCGACGGCCAGGACCTGGACCAGGAAACCTACCGTTTGCTCAGCCGGCCGCTGGTTGAATACATCGAAACCTTGACTTACGAAGTTAGCCAGGTTGCCTTGGACGAACCGATCAACTTGGACTTTGAACCTAATTTCTAAGAATTGAGCAGGTGAAGAAATGCCTCGAAAGAAAAGGCAGGCTAATCGTAAAAACAAAAGTAAAAAGAAAACAGAAGAATCTTTGAGCTGGGTGGTTACCGGGATTGTCTTGATCCTGGTAGCCATTTTGGCGTTATTGCGCTTTGGCTGGCTGGGCAAGGAATTGGCCAACCTTTTGCGGCTCTTGATCGGGGACAGCTACCTTTTAGGTGGCGCCTTTCTAGCTATTTTAGGCCTGGTCATGCTAATCTACGGCCAGCCGCCCCGCTTTGGCTTTAAACGGACAAGCGGCTTGACTCTGGCTTACCTGGGCCTTTTGTACATTCTGGCCAGCCGTTTTTTCAATGTCAGAAGCGTCCACAGCGAATTTTTGCCCGCATTCAAGAACGTGATCTTTGAAGAATTAGCCCGGGCCAATGTCACCGTCAGCGTCGGCGGGGGCTGGATCGGAAGCTTCCTGTATGGGATCTTCTACCAGCTTTTAGGCCAGATTGGCGGCCTGTGCCTGGCCGTTTTGAACATAATCAGCGGGATCTTGATGTTCTTTGACGTCAAATTCCGCTCTCTGGTCGCCGCTTTTCAAAAAATCGGCCGGGCCTTCATCCAGCAAAGCAAGGACGGAGCCGGCCAGCTGAAGGAAAAGTATTCTGAATACAGGCAGCAGAAAAGCAAAGAACCCAACAACCGGGAGAAGCTGACCGACCCTTGGCGGGATAGCGAAGAAGCTCAGCCTGCCAAGGCAGAGAAAAAAGCAAGACAAGAGAAGGCAGAGAAGCAAGAAGACAAGCCATCCCTGCCGGAAATCCAGGTGGCTGAGCAGCATCCCGACCCGCCGGTTACCCATTCACTGGAACTGGATGACCTGCCCAGACCCCGCAGCCAGGCTGAAGACGACCAGAAGATGATTTTGGCCGACCAGCAGGTTGACCATGGATTGGACAAGAGTACAGTCAACTATGATGACAACTACCAGTTCCCGCCCCTATCCCTGTTAAAGGCTGTCCAAGCCAGCGACCAGTCCAGCGACAAGGATAAAATCGGGCAAAACACGGCTATTTTGGAGGAAACCTTCAAGAGTTTCGGGGTGGAAGTCAATGTTAAAAAGGCAATTTTGGGCCCGACCATTACCCGCTACGAAGTCCAGCCAGCCGTCGGAGTCAAGGTCTCCCGGATCGTCAACCTGGCCGATGACTTAGCCCTGGCCCTGGCCGCCAAGGACATCAGAATTGAAGCCCCGATTCCGGGCAAGCCTTATATCGGGATCGAAGTGCCCAACCAGAAGGCCCAGTCCGTAGCCTTTAAGGACGCCATGGAGCACCAGGCCCAAAAGGCCAAGGACCATCCTTTGATGGTGCCTTTAGGCAAGGACGTGACCGGTCAGATTATCAGTGCTGACTTGACCAAGATGCCTCACTTGCTGGTAGCCGGGTCAACCGGGTCTGGTAAGTCTGTGGCCATTAACACGATTTTGACCAGCATCTTGATGAAGGCCCGGCCGGATGAAGTCAAGCTGGTTTTGATCGACCCGAAGATGGTTGAATTGTCAGTCTACAGCGGAGTACCCCACTTGATGATCCCGGTTGTCACTGACTCCCGCCTGGCTTCCAAGGCCCTTAAAAAAGTCGTCGATGAAATGGAGCGACGCTACAAGCTTTTTGCTGCCGGCAGCGTCCGCAATATGAGCGAATACAACCGCAAGGTGGCTGAGAACAACAAAGACAGCAGCCGGCCAGTAATGGAGCCTTTGCCGTATATTCTGGTCGTTGTTGACGAATTGAGCGACTTGATGATGGTCGGGGGTCATGACGTGGAAAACTCTATCGTTCGTCTGGGCCAGATGGCCCGGGCAGCCGGCATTCACATGATCCTGGCTACCCAAAGACCGAGCGTGGACGTCATCACTGGTTTGATCAAGGCCAACGTGCCGTCAAGAATCTCCTTTGCCGTCTCCAGCGGGGTCGACTCCCGGACCATTTTGGACCAGGTCGGCGCTGAAAAATTGCTGGGCAGGGGGGACATGCTCTATTTGCCGATCGGGGCTTCCAAGCCGGAACGGATTCAGGGGGCCTATATCGACGTCGACGAGGTGGAAGCCGTTGTTGACTGGGTCAAGGGCCAGCAAAGCGCTGAATACGACGAGGGAATGATTCCCCAGGCCGGGGATGATGACGAAAATAGCAATGACGACGTTGACGACGAATACTACCAGCAGGCCGTGGACCTGGTCCGCCGCCAGCAGTCAGCCAGCACCTCCATGCTGCAGCGGCGGTTCAGAATCGGCTACAACCGGGCTGCTCGCTTGATTGACGAGCTGGAAGAGCACGGGGTAGTCGGCCCGCCGGAAGGCTCCAAGCCACGCAAGGTGCTTTTGCCACCTGAAGGACAAGAAGAATAAAAATAATGAACGAAGAAAACATCAGCATTCAAAGCAATCAAAAATTTACCAGCGGCAACCTGGGTCTGTTCGTCCGCCTGCCGCTGACCAAGCACAACATGGCTATGGCCAGCCTGCTCTGCCGTATGCAGATGAACGAAAGCGAGCTCTTTCCAGATCCGGGCGTCCAGCAGGTCGAATTGCAGCAGCGCTACTCCTTCCAGTTTGAAGCAGTGGTGCAGCTTTTTGGCAAGGAAATGATCATTTCCTACCTGGCTAATTTCGTTGAGCCCCAGGAGATCCTGGACCCGGACTACAACTACCGGCAGATAGCGGAAACTTTTGCCGGCCTGGCCACCCGGCCCTTGATTACTCCCAGCTCTGTCCAGCTGGCCCAAAGACAGCTGGAAGAAGAATACCAGGAGCTCATGGCTGAGCCGAGCAACGCGGCTTTAAGCGCCTTTTTCAACAACTGGTACGCGGACCAGCCCGATTACGCGGCCAGCTTCATCGGCTCGATTGAAGATATTACGAAAGCGACCAGCCAAGAAGTCCGCCGCTTTGCTGAAGCCATCAAGACCCAGGCCAGCTGCGTTTTTGGCCATGTCTATGATGCCCGCCAGGTTAAGCGCCTTTTGCAAAAGAAGCTGCAAGAGGAAGGCTGGCCGGGCCTGGCCTTGGACTTTGGCAGCCGGGACTTGCTGATTTCCGCCCCGGACTTGCGGCTTGAGAAAATAGATGAACAGGGCAAGCAGCAGGCCCAGCTTTTCCTGGGCTATGCCTACAAGGGCCAGCCCAGCCTGCAGGATTTGGCCACGGGGACGGTCTTGCGTCAATACTTAACCGGAGACCAGTCTTCCCGGCTCTTCAGCAAGGTCAGGGAGGAAAACGGGGCGGCTTACGCGGTGGAAAGCAACTGGTATGCTGACAATGCCCTCTTCCTGGTCAACGCCGGCCTGGATCCGGACAAATTGGACTTAGCCCGGCAGATCATCGGCAAGGAGATGCAGATGGTGGCTGCCGGCCGGATCGACCCGGGCCTGCTCAAGCAGAGCCGGCAGGCTCTGGCCAACCGCCACTTGCTCAACCAGGATCACGCCAGCTGGCTTTTGGCTAAAGACCTCCGCTACAAGCTCCATGCCGACTATGAGGATTTTGACATGATGGCCGCCGTCAGCCGGGTGACCAGCGTCCGGCTGGCTGATTTTGCCAAAAAGCTGTATCTGAATGAAAGCTATGTATTAAAATGATCAAACCAGAAATTATCAGAAAAGATTTTCCTTCCGGCTTCAAGGCCCAGGTGATCCGGCGCAAGGGCTTCAACCAGCGCTTTTTCGGTATTATTGTTGATTTCGGCAGCGCTGATCCCCAGCCCGTGCCCGGCCTGGCCCACTTTTTGGAGCACAAGCTTTTTGCCGCGGAAGAAGGCGACTTGTCCCTGGAATTTGAAAAAATGGGGGCCAGCGTCAATGCTTTTACCTCTTTCGATGAAACCATGTACTACGCCAGCGGGGTAAAAAATGTCGGTCCCATGATCGACCTGCTCTTCAAGCTGGTTGGCCAACCTTACTTTACAGATGAGAACGTAGCTAAGGAAATCCCCATCATCCAGCAGGAACTGGCCATGTACCAGGATGAGCCTGACTGGATCCTGGGCGACCAGCTCCTAAGGGGGATTTATGGGGAATGCAACTTGGCCATCGATGTGGCCGGGACCAAGGAATCGATTGCCAGCGTGACTAAGGAAAAGCTCCAGGCGGCTTATGATGAAAACTACGTGGCCACCCGCATGTCCTTTGTTGCCTGCGGGGACTTTACCGATAACCAGGTCAAGACCATTCTGAGGCAGGCCAGGAAATTGTCAGACCAATACCTGCGCCCGGGCAAGCGGCAAAAAGAAGCGGACTTAGTGCCCCTTTTGGCCAGTGGCCAGGACTGGGTCCTGGACGGAGGGGAAGTGCCATTATTTGCTGCAGCCATCCCTTTGCCAAACTTTAAGAAAGTTTTAGCAAGTCGGGATATGAGTCAAATTTTGCTGGAAATCATGCTAGAATCAAAGCTAGGTGCCGCCAGCCAGTGGTTTGCCAGTGCCAGAAAAGCCGGCCTGGTCAGCCAGCCCCTTCAGATCAGCGTGACTTATACCCGGCAGGGGGCCTACGCGGTCTTACTGGGGATGAGCCCGGAAGCAGAAAAGCTGCTTAATCAGATCAAGGCAGAACTGGCCCCAGACAAGCTTTTTTCCAAAAAGCGGGAAATGGAAATGCGCCAGCTCTTTGAGATTCACAAAAGAAGCTGGCTGGCCCAAACCGTGCGCAGCCTGGACAATTTATCCGGCTTTGCCGTGGAGATGGCTGAAGAAAGCCTGGATGAGGAAGACCTATTTGCCAATGTTGAGCAGATGCAGGCCATGAATTTTGCTGATTACCGGGCTTATTGCCAGGAACTTTTCAAGGGCGCCAGCATTAACACGGCCCGCCTGCTTGAGGGGGATGAAGAATGAAGCGAGCACTAATTTTCGGGGCAACCGGCGGCATTGGCCAGGCTATTGTTGCCCGCCTGGCTGAGTCTGGCTGGTCCATGTACCTGCACTGCAACAGCAACTGGGAAGAGGCCAGCGATTTGGCCAGGACTCTGGCGGAAAAACATCCCTTGCAGGATTTCATGCCGATCAAGCTGAACTTTTTAGCAGGCGACGACCAGCTCAAGAATTTTGCCAGCAGCCTTTTGCCCATTAACGCGGTTGTTTTTGCCCAAGGGATCACCAATTATGACTTCCTGGGCAGCCAGAGTTCCCAGGTCATTGACCAGATCATCAAGGTCAATTTGGAGAACCCGATCAAGCTGACCAAGCTTTTGGAAAGCCAGCTTTTAAAGCAAGAGCACAGTCGGATCGTCTACCTGGGCTCAGTTTACGGGGGCCAGGGCAGCGCCATGGAAGCAGTCTACAGCGCGACTAAAGGCGGGATCAGCCGTTTTGCCCAGGCCTATGCTCGGGAAGTTGCCGCCAGCCGCTTCACGGTTAATGTCGTGGCCCCAGGGGCGGTCAACACGGCCATGAATGCCATGTTTTCCCCGGAAACCTTAAAAGAGCTGGCAGAAGAAATTCCGGCCGGCCACCTGGCCAAGCCCAAGGAAATTGCCTACTGGGTTGACTGTCTGCTTAACCCTGAGAGCGACTACCTGACCGGGCAAACGATTTACGTCAGTGGCGGCTGGCTGGAATAGGGCGACACAGGCGCGGCCATTGTGCTATAATTTATAAACGAATTTTAAAGTGATTGAAGAGGTTAATAATGTCAGGCATTGGAGAACAACTACGTAAGGCAAGAGAGGCCAAGGGCCTTTCAATTTCCGATATTGAGAAGGCTACGAAGATCCAGAGCCGCTACCTGGAAGCAATCGAAAACAACGATTTCGACAAGCTGCCAGGCGACTTTTACGTCCGGGCTTTCATCCGCCAGTACGCGCAAATCGTCGGCTTGGACGGCAAGGAATTGCTGAACCAGTACCAAGGCGAAGTTGCAAATGAAGTCAGCCAGCCGGAAGAAAGTCCGGCTCAAGAAGTTCATGAGGGAGCTCATGAAGAAGCAGCAGCTCCAGTAGAGCCGGCAGAAAATAAGCCGGCCAGAATCAGTGCCAGCCGGCCAGCCAAGCGGGAAGTTGCCGAGGAAGCTCCTAAGGACGCCAAGTGGCGCAAGCTTGTGCCACGCCTGGCCCTGGGCTGCGGGATCGCCCTTTTGCTTTTGATCGGGGGTATGGTCTTTGCCAACATGAAGAAGACCGGGTCAAGCAGCCAGAAGGAAAATGCTGGCTCCAGCGTCACGATTACTTCCAATAAGTCTTCTAGCAAGAAGAGCTCATCAGCTTCTTCATCATCCAAGAAAAAGAAGACTAGTTCAATCAAGGTTGCTTCACTTGGCGGTTCAAGCTACCGGGTAACTGGCATCAAGTCCAGCACGCCATTGGTAGTCCGTTCCAGCCAGCAAAGTATCTACTACTACGTTTCCGTTGACAACGTGATCACCAACCAGGGGACCCTGCAAAGCGGTGAAAAGCACACGGAAACTGTCAAGAAGGGGCAAACTTTGATCGTTTACCTGGGGACTGATACTGGTGTGACTGTAACTGTTGGCGGCAAGAAGGTTCCGTTCACTCCAATTAACGGCACGACCCGTTTGACTATCTACCTGGGTGACAGCTCTGCTTCAGCAAGCAGCTCTGCGGCAAGCCACACGACTACCAACACCAATACTAATACCAGCACGAGCTACAGCAGCCGGGCAAGTTCCAGCGTGCAAAGCTCAGCTTCCAGCCGGCCAGCTGCTTCCAGCTCCAGCGTTCAATCAAGCTCACGAGCTTCATCCAGCGCTGCCCCAAGCAGCCAGTCATCAGCTGCTCCATCATCATCTGCCGCTTCCAGCAGCAAGAAATAAGAGAAGAATGACCATTAATTCTTAAAAGTGAGGAATTTAAAGCAATGAATTTACCAAATAAACTGACTGTTTTCCGAATCTTCTTGATTCCTGTCTTCATGATCCTGCTGATCGCCCAATGGCCAGCCGGCTCATTCACCCTGGCAGGGACTGAAATTCTGTGGAGCCGGGTGGTGGCCATGATCGTCTTTGCCGTTGCTTCAGCAACCGACTGGTTTGATGGCCACATTGCCCGCTCCCGGGGACTGGTAACCAACTTTGGTAAGTTTGCTGACCCGCTGGCGGACAAGATGCTGACCATGACGGCCTTCATCTTCATGGTGGAATTGAACTTGGCTCCAGCCTGGGTTGTGGCCATCATCGTCTGCCGGGAACTGGCTGTGACTGGCCTGCGCCTGATCGTGGTTGAAAACAACGGCAAGGTCATGGCGGCCGCCATGCCTGGCAAGATCAAGACCACCTGCCAGATGCTGTCAATCATCTTCCTGCTCTTTGGCGACATCTTTCACCTGGGCACCATCCTGCTCTACCTGGCTCTGTTCTTCACGATCTACTCCGGCTACGACTACTTCCATTCTTCATGGGACGTCTTCAAGGGCTCAATGTAAGCATTTAGAAAATCACTATTCTTTTAAAAATGAGTATCAGCGAGGTACTCATTTTTTGTTTTTTAGGTCAGATTAAGGAAAAAAGGGCTTTTTTCTTGTACTAGTAAGTGGAGGGGAAATAATTTGAACGTTAGTTCGGATTTTTCTTGCTTTTTACCTGGCCTTCAAAGTATAATGTTTATTAGTAAGTTTCCAGGAGGGAAAAAATTTGGCTAAAGATGAAAAACAAGCGGCTCTTGAAGCGGCTTTAAAGAAAATTGAAAAGAACTTCGGTAAAGGCGCGGTCATGCGGATGGGCGAGAAGGTCGACACCCAGATCTCGACTGTTCCGTCAGGCTCACTGGCCCTGGACGCGGCCTTGGGCGTGGGCGGCTACCCGCGGGGCCGGATCGTGGAAATCTACGGGCCGGAATCTTCCGGTAAGACGACCGTTGCCCTGCACGCCGTAGCTGAAGTGCAGAAGCGGGGCGGCACGGCGGCCTACATCGACGCGGAAAACGCCATGGACCCGGCTTACGCTGAAGCCTTGGGCGTGGACATTGACCAATTGATCCTGTCTCAGCCAAACACTGGGGAAGAAGGGCTGCAAATCGCGGATACCTTGATTTCCAGCGGGGCCATCGATATTGTCGTGGTCGACTCCGTTGCCGCCTTGGTGCCGCGGGCTGAAATCGAAGGCGAAATGGGTGACTCCCACGTTGGCCTGCAGGCCCGCCTGATGAGCCAGGCCTTGCGCAAGCTCTCCGGGACGATTGCCAAGACCAAGACCATTGCCATCTTCATTAACCAGATCCGGGAAAAGGTCGGCGTCATGTTCGGCAATCCTGAAACCACTCCAGGTGGCCGGGCTTTGAAGTTCTACTCAACCATCCGGCTGGAAGTCCGCCGGGCTGAACAGATCAAGCAGTCCACCAACGTTATCGGTAACCGGGTCAAGATCAAGGTGGTCAAGAACAAGGTTGCCCCGCCATTCAAGGTAGCTGAAGTCGATATCATGTACGGGCAGGGGATCTCCCAGTCCGGCGAACTGCTGGACATGGCCGCTGACCAGGACATCGTTGACAAGGCCGGGGCCTGGTACTCCTACCACGGCGAAAAGATCGGCCAGGGCCGGGAAAACGCCAAGAAGTACCTGGAAGAGCACCCGGACGTCTACGAGGATATCCAGACCCAGGTCCGAAAGGCTTACGGGATCGATGCTGAATCTCTGGAAGAAAAGGAAAACCCGGAGAAGGTTAAGGAGCAGCGGGCTAAGAAAGCAGCTGCTCCTGCCGAAGATGAAGCTGCAAGCCCGGAAAAGGCTGATAAATAAGCCATTTTTGGCCAATAAAAAGATTGCCAGCAGAAGTCTGGCAATCTTTTTTGTTTCCGCAAATGCAGCTAAGGAATTGACTTGACCAAAAATGTAACATATGATTAGTAATGTGTGAATAATTCTAAATACAAAGGCGACGTAACTCATGATGAATAATACTATATTTCTTCTCGCAACAGTCGCTGTAATTTTTCTTATTTCACTTGTCGTGGGATGCCTGATTGGTTATGCCATCCGGAAGAATGTCTGGGAAACCAAGGCAGAAAACGCCCGGCAGAGCGGGGAGGCAATTTTGGCCAAGGCGAAAGCCGAAGTCGAAGTCGCCAAGGCCGAGGTCCAGGCGCAGAAGCAGGCCGCTGAAGCCGTTAAGCGGGATGTTGAAACGGAGAAGAAGGCCAAGATCCTGGAAGCTCAGGAAGAAATCAGGGATTACCGGCAGAAGGTTGAAGACGAGCTGAACGGGCGCCGCGATGAAGCGGCCCGCAAGGAAAACCGCCTTCAGCAGAAAGAAGATACCCTGGATCACCGCAGCAGCCTGCTCGATGACCGGGAGAAACAACTCACACAAAGGAAAGACCAAATCAAACAGCAGGAAGAAAAAGCCGCTGGTTTGCTGGAAGAAGCGCACGGGCTGGTCGAGAAGCAGAATGACAAGCTGCTGGAAATCTCCCGCTTAGACGAAGAAGAGGCCAGGAAGATTGTCCTGGCCCAGGTCTCCGACCACCTGACTAAGGAGAAGGCGGAGATGATTCGGGCTAACGAGGAAGAAATCAGTACCAGAGCCGACCGCTTTGCCCACCAAATCATCGTGGATGCCATCCAGAGCAGCGCGGCGGATACAGTCGCGGAAACGACCGTGTCAGTCGTGGACCTGCCAAACGATGACATGAAGGGGCGGATTATTGGCCGTGAAGGTCGGAACATCCGCTCTTTTGAAGCCATGACTGGGGTGGACCTGATCATTGACGATACGCCAAAGACGGTCACTTTGAGCGGTTTTGACTCCATCAGACGGGAAGTTGCCAAGCGGGCTCTGCAGAAACTGATCAAGGACGGGCGGATTCATCCGGCCCGGATCGAAGAGATGGTTGACAAGGCGCGCAAGGAAGTCAACGACGATATTTACGAGGCTGGTGAAAGTGCCTTGATGGAACTGGGCATCCACCGGATGAACCCGGAACTGGTCAAGATCCTGGGCCGGCTGAAGTACCGGACTTCCTATGGCCAGAATGTGCTGGCGCACTCGATTGAAGTCGGGAAGCTGGCCGGGACCATGGCAGCTGAACTTGGTTTGGATGAAAAGTTAGCGGTTCGCGCGGGATTATTACACGATATTGGCAAGGCAATCGACCACGATATCGAAGGCTCCCACGTAGAAATCGGTGTTGAATTGACCCGGAAATACCATGAACCGGACTTGGTGGTCAACGCGATCGCTGCCCACCACGGCGACGTGCCGAAGCTCTCCTTCATCGCTGACCTGGTCGTGGCGGCGGATACGATTTCCTCTGCCCGGCCTGGGGCAAGAAGCGAAAGCTTGGAGAACTACATCCGCCGCTTGACGGAACTGGAAGACATTGCTGGCAGCTATGACGGCGTCAAGCAAGCATATGCCATCCAGGCCGGCCGGGAAGTCCGCGTAATGGTTGAGCCAGGCAAGATCTCAGATGATGAGACCACGGTTTTGGCCCACGAAATCCGGGACAGGGTCGAGAAAGAACTCGATTATCCGGGCAATATCAAGATCACCGTAATACGGGAGAAACGTGCCGTGGCAGTTGCCAAATAATAGGGAAAGTCCAGATTAAATTCTGGACTTTTTTGTTAGTATTTGGCAAATCGCCTTAAAGCCCGGTATAATTAATTCAACTAGACTCAGAAAGCAGAATTCCATGTTTAAGATTATCGTTGATATTTTTTTACTGGTGATCATCCAAGTGGCGATCACGCCTTTCATCCGGCGGCTGGCCTTTGTCTTGGGGGCAGTGGACAATCCTAACGCCCGCCGGGTCAACAAGAAACCCATGCCGACTATCGGGGGGCTGGGGATTTTCGTGACTTACAATATCGGGACCTTCATCTTGCTTAGAGAGCAGTTCCCGACCCACGAGCTCTTTGCCCTTTTGCTGGCGTCCAGCGTGATCGTCTTGACCGGGATGATCGATGATATTTTAGAACTCAAGCCCGGGCAAAAAATGGGCGGGATCTTTATCGCGGCCATGATTACCTACTTTTTGGCTGAAATCCGGATGACCGAGCTGAATATTCCTTTTACTGGCCAGACCATCAATTTGCCCTGGTATCTGAGCCTGCCGATTACCATCTTCTGGATCCTGGCCTTGACCAACGCGGTCAACTTGATTGACGGCTTAGACGGCCTGGCGGCCGGTGTGTCCTGCATCTCCCTTTTAACCATGGGGATTGTCGGCTACTTCTTCTTACGTAACCAGGGCCTGTACGTGCCGATCGCCTGCTTTATGCTGGCGGCCTGTCTCCTGGGCTTTTTGCCTTACAACTTCAACCCGGCCAAGATTTTTTTAGGGGACACCGGGGCCCTCTACCTGGGCTTCATGATCTCGGTTTTAGCCTTAAAGGGCTTGAAGAACGTGACCTTTATTTCTTTGCTGGTACCGGTGATCATCTTGGGCGTTCCGATCTCTGATACGGTCTATGCCATGATCCGCCGCAAGCTGAACAAGAAGCCGATTTCCCAGGCGGACAAGCACCACCTCCACCACCAGCTGATGAACTTGGGACTGACCCAAAGGCAGACGGTGCTGGTGATTTACGCCCTGTCCTTGATCTTCTCCTTCGTTTCCATGCTCTTTCTCTTGTCGCCGATCTGGGCCATGGCCCTCTTGCTGGTCGGCCTCTTGATCGCCGTTGAGCTCTTCGTGGAATCGATCGGACTTTTAGGGGAAAAATACAAGCCTCTCAGCCACTTGATTAACCGTCTGGTTTTACATAGCACCCACACTAAGGAGCTGGACGTTGAAGTCTGGCATCAGGGCGAGGCCAAGCCCCAGAAGTGGCAGGAGCGGTCCAAGGGGGGGCACAAGCCTGCTGAGAAAAATAGCGGTAAAAAACAATAAAGCTGAACAGACAAAAGAAAATGACCAAGCAGAAAGGCTTGGTCATTTTTGGTTAGAATCTTTTTTCTCCGCTTTTAACGGGAATTTCATTGTAGCGCTGGTCGCCCTTGATCAGGTCCGGTTCCCCGTTTAAGAGCTCAGTTAGATCGCTGATAAAGGGGGCAATCTGGTCCAGGTCCAGGTAGATGGAAATGGTGATGTTTACGCTATATTCAGTGCCGGCAACGAAGACCTCTTTTTCTTTGAGGAAGTGGTCGACCTTGTCATAGCGGTTGTAGGGGATGGTAAAAATCAATTCCTGCTGCTTAATTCGCTTGACGATGCCGATTGCTTCAGCTGCCTCGCTGACGCTGGAAGAGTATGCCCGGATGAGGCCGCCAGCTCCTAATTTGATTCCGCCGAAGTACCGGGTCACGACGACGGCGACATTCTTTAAGCCCATCAATTGCAGGGTCTTTAATTCCGGTACCCCGGCTGTTCCGGCTGGTTCGCCGTTGTCGCTGCTTTTGACCCGGTCATCGTTAATGCCCAAGGTGTAGGCATAGGTGTTGTGGGTGGCGTCGTGGTACTTTTTGCTGGTCGCGGCGATGAAGTCCCGGGCTTCATCTTCAGTCTGAACCCGGGCAAAAGTCGCGATAAAGCGGCTCTTCTTGATGACCAGCTCATGCTGGCCGTTTTCTTTGATTGTTAAAAAATCTGCTTCTTTTGACAAAAAATCATCCCTTTTTGGTGTATTAGTTAATGGAGGCGAAAAAAGTGACAGAAGAAAAAGAATCTCTGGCCGGCCGCCAATGGCTGGTTGACAAAGTGGATAATAGCATAAAAGAGGGGCAGACGGCAATTCCCGCCATCGAAAATGGCATCTGCCAGCGCTGCGGCAGCTCCTGCTGGGCGCGGCTACCGTCGGGATTTTTGTATTGCCGTGCATGCGTGGGCCTGGGCCGGCTGGATGAGGGCAAGCTTTTGGTTCGCCAGGCCGCTGGCAGTCATTACCCGGCCAGGGCGGGGATGACCTGGACAGGGCAGCTGCAAGAGCGCCAGGAGGGCGTGAGCCATTTTTTGCTGAAAAAATTTGCTGCTAAAGAGGATTGCCTGGTTGAGGCCGTGACCGGGGCCGGGAAGACGGAGATGATTTTTCCCTTATTGGCTGAGGCTTTTAGCCGCGGCTGCCGGGTGGCTATCGCCACGCCCAGAATCGACGTGGTCAATGAGCTTTATCCCCGCTTAGTAGCCGCTTTTGGGGAAGTCGAGATCGGTAAATACCACGGCCGGGAGGAAAAGCAGCCTGCAAATGAGCAGCTGGTCATCTGCACGACCCACCAGCTGCTTAAGTACTACCAGGCTTTTGACCTTTTGATCATTGACGAGATCGATTCTTTCCCATATGCCGGCAATCCCCAGCTGCATTTCGCCGCGGGCAATGCTGTTAAAAAGACGGGCAGCCGGGTCTTTTTGACGGCCACGCCGCCGGAAGACCTGGTGAAAGCCGCCAGGCAGGGGAAACTAGCCATCGTCAGGCTCAACCGCCGCTTTCACGGCTATCCCTTGCCCGTGCCCCAGCTTGACTTGTACGTTAAGCCCTTCTTGACCAAGGGCCGCCTGCATCCCAAATTAGCCCGGCGGATCAAAATGGCGGCCAAAAGTGGCCACCCCCTCCTGGTCTTTTTGCCCAGAATCGCCCAGATGCCCCAGTATTTTGCCGCTGTCAAAAGGCTCCTGCCCAATTTACGACTGGCGACTGTTTATGCCCAGGACCCGGACCGGCTGGAGAAGGTGGAAAAATTCCGGAAAGGGGACCTGGACCTGCTTTTGACAACCACGATCTTGGAGCGGGGGGTGACCTTCAAGCATGTCTGGGTGATTATCGTGGCGGCTGATGATGAGATTTATTCCGCCGCCAGCCTGGTCCAGATCGCTGGCCGGGTAGGCAGAGACAAGCAGGACCCGGACGGGCTGGTACTTTTTTGCTACCGGCGCTACAGCCGGCAGATTAGAAGCGCGGTCAAGCAGATTAAGGAGATGAACCGGGGATGAGCCTTTGTTTTTTTTGCGACCAGCCTTTTACCGAAGACCTGGATATCAGGCGCCTGCTTTTGCCGGGCAAAAGCAAGCCTTCCTGCCTGTGTCCATCTTGCCGAAAGCAGTTTGAAGCAATTGGCCCCATCTTTTGCCCCCAGTGCGGCCGCCGGCAGGTCAATGGAGAAATCTGCCAGGACTGCCAGAAGTGGCGGCGGATCTACCAGGGGAATTTTTTGCACAACCAGGCCGTCTACTGCTATAATCAAGCCTTTCACGACTTGATGGTCCGCTACAAGCGCTATGGGGACTACCTTCTCTGCCAAGTCTTGCAGGAATTGGCGGCCCCTGCTGCCCAAAAATTAGCAGCTGACTACTTCGTCCCTGTCCCGACTTCACCTGAGCACCAGAAAAAGCGGGGCTATGACACGGTCTGGGAAATTTTTAACCCACTTTTGCCCTTGACGACCCTTTTAGCCAAAAAGGCTGGGGCCGGGGCCCAGGGGGAAAAGGATAAAAAAGCCCGGATGCAGGCCAAGCAAAATTTCTTTTTAAATCCGGAATTTAGGGGTACAATAACAGGCAAAATCATCCTTTTGGATGACATTTACACTACAGGCCGAACACTTTACCATGCACGCGATGTGATTGAAACGGCTTTTCCTGAATGCCAGGTCGAAAGTTTTTCAATTAGTCGCTAAATATTTTCACAAAGCGCTTTCAAATTTGGTATAATATGGGTGTAAAGAAACCGCGCAAGCGGGAAAGGAGATAATTATTATGTTAAAGTACAATGTTCGTGGCGAAAATATTGAAGTCACTGAAGCTTTGAGAGACTATGTTGAAAAGCGCTTGACCAAGTTGGAAAAGTACTTTGATTTGAGCCAGGACGTAATCGCTCATGTAAATCTGAAGGTATACCGTGACCACTCAGCTAAGGTTGAAGTTACTATCCCGCTTCCATACCTGGTATTGAGAGCTGAAGAAACTACGGATGACATGTACCGCAGCATTGACTTTGTTTCCGAAAAGCTTGAACGCCAAATCAGAAAGTACAAGACCCGCGTCAACCGCAAGAGCCGTGAAAAGGGCGTGGAAGAATTCTTCATCCCTGAAGAAGCTCCGGTTGAAGAGGAGAAGGAAGAAAAGGCTCCAATGTTCAAGATTGTCCGCAACAAGCGGGTTAACTTGAAGCCAATGGACCCAGAAGAAGCCATCTTGCAAATGGACATGCTGGAACACGACTTCTTCGTCTTCCAAGACGCTGAAACCAACGGCACCAGCGTGGTTTACCGCCGCAACGACGGCAGCTACGGCTTGATTGAAACTAACGAATAGTTTCGCCGCTTATCTAACTGAATACTAAGTTTACAAGCCAGGCAGGGCACGATAATTATTGTGCCCTGCTTATTTTTGTAGATTATTTTAATTTTTGGCATTTACATGTTAAAATTATTCTGTGATTTTAGACTAAATATCAGAATTAAGGACGATTAGATGGCAAACATTTTAAAGAAGTTATACAACGCTGATAAAAGAGAACTTAAGCGTTTTGAAAAAATTGCTGACCAAGTAGAGTCATACGCTGACCAAATGGCCGCGCTCTCTGACGAAGAATTGCAGGCTAAGACGCCGGAATTCCGGAGCCGGATTGAAAAGGGCGAAAGCTTGGATGACCTGCTGCCGGAAGCCTTTGCCGTATCCCGGGAAGCTTCCAAGCGGGTTCTGGGCCTGTACCCATTCCGCGTGCAGATCCTCGGTGGGATTGCCCTGCACCGGGGCAACATTGCCGAAATGATGACCGGTGAAGGTAAGACCTTGACGGCCACCATGCCGGTTTACCTCAACGCTTTGTCTGGCAAGGGCGTGCACGTTGTTACTGTCAACGAATACCTGTCCAGCCGTGACGAAACTGAAATGGGCCAGCTCTACCGCTGGCTGGGTCTGACGGTTGGCTTGAACATCAGCACCATGTCCCCGGAAGAAAAGCGGGAAGCTTACGCCTGCGACGTAACTTACTCAACCAACTCTGAACTGGGCTTTGACTACCTCCGGGACAACATGGTTGTCTACAAGGAACAAATGGTGCAGCGGCCGCTTAACTACGCCATTATCGACGAAGTTGACTCCATCTTGATCGACGAAGCGCGGACGCCTTTGATCATTTCCGGTGAAGCTGAACAAGCCAACGCCGACTACGTCCGGGCTGACCGCTTCGTCAAGAAGCTGGTTGAAGACAAGAGCGACAACGACGCCGATGACGATGAAGACCACGGCGACTACAAGATCGACTGGCCAACCAAGACCATTTCCCTGACTAGAACCGGGATCCAGAAGGCCTGCGACCACTTCGGCCTCAAGAACCTTTACGACGTTGAAAACCAGAAGCTGGTTCACCACATCGACCAAGCTCTGCGGGCTAACTACATCATGCTCAAGGACATCGACTACGTGGTTCAAGATGGTGAAGTCTTGATCGTTGACTCCTTTACCGGCCGTGTTATGGAAGGCCGCCGCTACTCAGACGGCCTGCACCAGGCAATCGAAGCCAAGGAAGGGGTCAAGATCCAGGAAGAATCCCAGACCCAGGCCACGATTACTTACCAGAACTACTTCAGAATGTATAAGAAGCTGGCCGGGATGACTGGTACGGCTAAGACTGAAGAAGAAGAATTCCGTGAAATCTACAACATGGAAGTCATCACCATCCCGACCAACCGGCCAGTCATCAGACAGGACATGCCTGACCTGCTCTACCCGACCCTGGACTCCAAGTTCAAGGCCGTGGTTGATGAAATTAAGGAGCGGCACGCCAAGGGCCAGCCAATTCTGGTCGGCACGGTGGCCATTGAATCTTCTGAACGCTTGAGCCACATGCTGGACAAGGAACACATCCCGCATGCCGTCTTGAACGCCAAGAACCACGCTAAAGAAGCAGCAATCATCATGAATGCCGGCCAAAGAGGGGCAGTTACGATTGCCACCAACATGGCTGGGCGTGGGACTGACATCAAGCTGGGGCCTGGCGTCAAGGAACTGGGTGGTTTGGCCGTAATCGGGACTGAAAGACACGAATCTCGCCGTATCGACAACCAGCTGCGGGGCCGGTCCGGCCGGCAGGGTGACCCGGGTTACACCCGCTTTTACCTGTCTTTGGAAGACGACTTGATGAAGCGCTTTGGGGGCGACCGGGTCAAGGACTTCCTTGACCGCTTGTCTGACAATGACGATGACAAGGTTATCGAAAGCCGCTTGATCACCCGCCAGGTTGAATCAGCCCAGAAGCGGGTTGAAGGGAACAACTACGACACCCGTAAGCAGACCCTGCAATACGACGATGTTATGCGGATCCAGCGCGAAATCATCTACAAGGAACGGATGCAGGTCATCGATGAGCAGCAGTCTTTGAAGAGCGTCTTGCTGCCAATGATCCACCGGACTATTGACCACCAGGTCGACATGTTCACCCAAGGTGACCGGTCAACTTGGCGCCTGGACTCTCTGCGCGACTTCATCGTGTCCAGCCTGGCCAGTGAAGAATACGTTGATTCAGAAATCGACTTCAAGACCTTCACGCCAGATGCCCTTAAGAAGCAGCTTTACCAACTGGTTGAAGACAACTACCAGGAAAAGGAAGCTGCCCTGGCAGATCCGGAACAAATGTTGGAATTCGAAAAGGTGGTTATCCTGCGCGTGGTTGACGAACACTGGACCAACCACATTGACGCCATGGACCAATTGCGGCAGTCAATCGGCCTGCGGGGCTACGGCCAGCTGAACCCGCTGGTTGAATACCAGGACTCCGGCTACAACATGTTTGAAGAAATGATCAGTGACATCGAGTTTGACGTGACTCGCCTCTTCATGAAGGCTCAGATCAGAAACAACTTGAGTCGGTAATAAATCAGCAAAGAGGGGGCGGGAGCCCCCTCTTTTTGGTTATAATGTAGTAAACAAAACAATTATTTTTAGCAAAGGAAAAAGACAATGGAAATCAGTGAAATTCAAAATGCTTTAGACGAGTTGCGGACCCGGCTTAATCACTTTAGGGGGTCTCTTTGACTTCGATAATATTAGCGAAAGCATTGAAATCAACGAAGCTAAGATGGCGGAACCGGGCTTTTGGGACAATCAGGAAAAGGCCCAGAAATTGATCAGTGAGACCAACTTGCTCAAGGAAAAGCGGGACTCCTTCCTGGCCTTGGAAAAAGACCTGACCGATGAAGAAACGGCCCTGGAATTGCTGCGCCTGGAAGCAGACGCAGACCTGCAAAAGGACACCGAGGACCAGCTGGCCAAGCTGCAGGAAGAATTCCACCAGTATGAACTGAATCTGCTCTTGTCGGGCGAGTACGATGACCATAACGCCCTGATGGAAATCCACCCGGGGGCCGGCGGCACCGAAGCCATGGACTGGGGGAACATGCTGCTGCGGATGTACCAGCGCTATTGTGACTCCCGCGGCCTTAAGTTTGAAGTCAACAACTTTGAACCGGGCGATGAAGCCGGCTTAAAGAGCGTCAGCGTCCGGATTTCCGGCAAGAATGCCTACGGGCTGCTGAAGTCTGAACATGGAGTCCACCGCCTGGTCCGGATTTCGCCTTTTGACTCAGCCAAAAGACGGCACACTTCTTTTGCCTCGGTTGAAGTTATCCCCGAAGTCGATGACTCCATTGAAATCGACATTGACCCTAAGGACCTTAGAATTGACGTCTACCGGTCATCCGGGGCGGGAGGCCAGCACATTAACAAGACTTCCAGCGCCGTCCGGATTACCCACATCCCAACCGGGATCGTGACGACTTCCCAGGCCCAGCGGTCCCAGTTCCAGAACCGGGACACGGCCATGAATGAAATGCGTGCCAAGCTTTTCCACCTGGAAGAAGAAAAGAAGCGCAAGGAAAAGGCGGCCTTGAAGGGTGAGCAATTGGACATTGCCTGGGGCTCGCAGATCCGGTCTTACGTCTTCCACCCATACAGCATGGTCAAAGACCACCGGACCGGCTATGAAACCGCCGATGTGGGCGGGGTGATGGACGGGAAGTTGGATCCCTTCATCTACGCCTACCTGCAGTGGCGTTTGAGCCAGGAGAATCCAGAATAAGAGGAAAAATATGTCATTTACTACGATAGTGCTGCTGGTTTTGGCGGCGGTAGTCGCCCTGGCCCTGCTCTCGGTTTTCTTCAAGGCCTTGATTGCCTTGCTGCCGGTGGGCCTGGTCGTAATTTTGCTTTTATGGCTCTACTACCGCTTTTACTGGCGGAAAAAATACAAGCTGCCCAGCCGGCCGGAGCCCGACTGGTTCAAGCCAGGCCAGGCGGATCCGGAGCGGCCGCGGAAAAAGGCGCAAGATGTGACAGTGCGAGATGTTGATGATAGTGAGGCACATGATGACGAACACGGTAAAACTAACTGAGCTCATTAATGACAATTCCAACCTGCGGGTTCTGCAGGGACAGGAATGCGTGGCTGGCAAGAAGATTACGGTTTCCGACGTTTACCGGCCGGGACTGGAATTGAGCGGCTACTTTGACTTTTACCCGGCTGACCGGGTCCAGCTTCTGGGCAGAACGGAAATTTCCTACGCTGCCCGGCTGGACCACGACCTGCGCCGGAAAGTTTTTGAAAAAATCTGCCAGAAAGAAACACCCTGCCTGCTGGTTTCCCGCAACCTGCCGGTGCCAGCTGAATTGAAGGAGGCGGCAGAAGCAGCCGGGACTCCGATCTTGATTTCCAATGACACCACGACCTACTTGATGAGCATGATCACCCAGTACCTGGCCGTCAAGTTGGCTGAAAGAAGCAGTGTCCACGGGGTCCTGGTCGAAGTTTTCGGGATGGGGGTCCTCTTGACTGGGGAGTCCGGGGTCGGCAAGTCCGAAACCGCCCTGGCCCTGGTGCAGCACGGCCACCGCTTGATCGCTGACGACCGGGTGGATGTCTACCAAAGAGACCACGAGACCGTGGTCGGGGAATCTCCCCGTATTTTGAAGCACTTGATGGAAATCCGGGGGATCGGGATCATTGACGTCCTCAAACTCTTCGGGATTGGGGCCATCAAGGATGAAACCGAGATCTCCCTGGTCATCAACCTGACCAACTGGGACTCCAAGGCCAACTATGACCGCCTGGGCTTCCAGGAAAACACCCGGATCATCTGCGGGATCGCGGTTCCCCAGGTTACCATCCCGGTCAAGGTCGGTCGGAACATGGAAAACATCGTGGAAGTGGCTGTCATGAACTTCAGAGCCAAGGCCATGGGCTTTGACGCGGCTAAGACTTTTGATGAAAACCTGACCAGCCTGATCGCGGAAAACAGCGAGGAAGAAAAAGGGGGTAAAGCAGACTAGTGACTTTAGCACTGAATCCAATCGCCTTCAGTATCGGGGACATTCACGTCCGCTGGTACGGAATCATCATCGCCTGCGGGATCCTGCTAGCCACCTTCATGTCGATCAGAGAAGGGCAAAGACGGCAGATCATGAGCGATGACTTTATCGACCTGCTCTTGTGGGGCGTGCCGATCGGCTTTATCGGGGCCCGGATCTACTATGTCATTTTTGAATGGGGCTACTTTTCCCAGCACCCGGATGAAATTATCGCCATCTGGAACGGGGGGATTGCCATTTACGGGGGCTTGATCGCCGGGGCGATCGTCCTTTTGATCTTCTGCTACCGGCGCTTACTGCCGCCATTTCTAGTCCTGGACATTGTGGCGCCGGGCGTGATGGCCGCCCAGGTTCTAGGCCGGTGGGGCAATTTTATGAACCAGGAGGCCCACGGGGCCAGGTGCAGCCTGCAGTATCTGCAGAACCTCCACTTGCCCCAGTTCATCATCGACCAGATGTACATTAATGGCAGCTATTACAAGCCGACTTTTTTGTATGAATCTTTCTTCAACTTGATCGGCCTAATCATCATCCTTTCTCTGCGCCACAA
The DNA here is from genome assembly GCA_027681045.1 of Lactobacillaceae bacterium AF64-9pH9TA. Lineage (GTDB taxonomy): Bacteria > Bacillota > Bacilli > Lactobacillales > Lactobacillaceae > Lactobacillus. The sequence goes on from JAQDCK010000002.1 coordinate 69,782, forward strand.
GAAGCATCTTTTCAAGCAGGGGGAAGTCTTCATGCTTTACCTGGCCTGGTACTCCGTGGTCCGCTTTTTCGTGGAAGGGATGCGGACGGACAGCCTCTATATCTTTGGCGTCATCCGGGTTTCCCAGGCTCTCAGCCTCCTGCTTTTAATCGCTGTGGCTATTTTATTCGTCTACCGGCGTGTCAAAATCAAGCCAAAGTGGTATCTTGATGGTAGCGGTTTAAAATATCCATACGAGAGGTAGAAAAAATGACAAAAATTTCCGTTTTAGGCGCCGGCTCCTGGGGGTCAGTCCTGGCCTCCATGCTGGCTGACAACGGCCATGAGGTGGCCCTTTACGCCCACCGGCAAGTTATTGCTGATGAGATCAACCAAGACCACACTAACCTGCACTACATGAAGGACTGGACCTTGAACCCCAGCGTTTGGGCCAGTACCGACATGGGGCAGGTTCTGAAAGACTGTGACGTTATCCTGTTCGCCGTGCCGACCAGCGCGATCCGGTCAGTAGCTAAAGCAGTCCGGCAGGTCTTGGACGAAAATGGCCGCCAGCCTTACCTGGTTTCGGCCACCAAGGGGATTGAACCGGGAACTAAAAAGCTGGTTTTGCAGATTTTTAAAGACGAAATCTACCCGGACGGCTTTGACAAGATGATCGTCCTGTCCGGTCCCAGCCACGCGGAAAATACCGCCCAAAAGGATCTGACGGCCATTACCCTGGCTTCAACCAGTCTGGACAACGCGGCCAAGATGCAGAAGATTTTTTCCAATGACTATGTCCGCTTCTACACCAGCAACGACCCAATCGGGGTCCAGGTCGGCGGGGCTGTTAAAAACGTCATCGCCATCGCGGCTGGGATCCTGGCGGGCCTGGGCTACGGGGACAATGCCAAGGCAGCCTTGATGACCCGGGGCCTGGCGGAAATCACCCGCTTGGGTGTGGCCTTTGGCGGCCAGCCTTGGACCTTCAGCGGCCTGTCCGGGATCGGCGACTTGATCGTTACTTGTACCTCAGTTAACTCCCGGAACTGGCGCTGTGGCTACCAGCTGGGCCAGGGCAAGCCCCTGGACGAAGTCCTGGCCAACATGGGCCAGGTTGTTGAAGGGGCCACGACCGTCAAGGCCGTGCACGAAATCTGCGACAGGTATTCTTTGGACATGCCGATTTCAGCTTCCATCTACAAGGTCCTCTATGAGGGGGCCAAGATCGACGATGAGATCAAGCTGATGATGAGCCGGCAGATGGGACCGGAAATCAGAATTTAAAAGAAGCTTGCAATCTTTTGAAAATCATGTATGATATTACTTATAAAAAGTAAGTGATAAGGAGGATGTTTATGACCAAAGAAGTTGACGTAGTAATCATTGGTGCCGGTCCAGCCGGCATGACGGCAGCAGTTTACGCGGCCCGGGCCAACCTGAAGACGGTCCTCTTAGACCGGGGGATTTACGGGGGGCAGATGAACAACACTGCCGACATCGACAATTACCCGGGCTTTGTGGAAGTTCAGGGGCCGGAACTGGGCGAAAAGATGTACCAGACCGTGCAAAATGCCGGGGCCAGCTATGAATATGGCGACGTACAGGCCGTCAAGCTGGAAGGCGACTACAAGCGGGTGATTACTGACAGCGAGGAATATCTGGCTCCAGCCGTGATCATCGCGACTGGATCAGAGCACAAGCACTTGAACGTGCCGGGAGAGGAAACTTATTCCGGCCATGGTGTTTCTTACTGCGCCGTCTGCGATGCAGCTTTCTTCAGAGATGAAGACGTGACGGTGATCGGCGGGGGAGACTCGGCCATCCAGGAAGGGCTCTACCTGGCTCAGTCAGCCAAGTCAGTCACGGTCGTTCACAGAAGAGACCAGCTGCGGGCCAAGCCTGAACTGCAGGAGAAGGCCTTCAAGCACCCGAAGATCAAGTTTGTTTGGAACGCCTTGACTGAAGAAATCGTCGGCGAAGACGGCAAGGTCAGCGGGATCCGTTACAAGGACAAGGTTAGCGGGGAAGAAAAGGAATTTGCTACCAAGGGCGTCTTTATTTACGTTGGCGTTTTGCCAGTGACTAAGGCCCTGGATGGCCTGGACATCCTGGATGAAAACGGCTGGATTCCTACTGACGAATTGATGCAGACCCGGCAGGAAGGGATCTTCGCGGCCGGCGACGTGCGGCCAAAGGACCTGCGCCAGGTAACGACCGCCGTGGGCGAAGGCAGCGTGGCCGGGCAGGAAGCTTACAACTACCTGCAAGCCAAGGGATTTTTGAAATAGATATTAAAAGCAGCAGACAAGTGGTCTGCTGTTTTTTCTTTGAGCAAAATATTGTTAGAATCTATGTTCGGGTAGTAAAATAGATTACGACTGATTATTGCAAGTTTAAGGGGGAAAAAAGTGATTAAGCGGCAAGACAATAACAAATTTGAACTCGTCTCACCATATAAGCCGGCCGGCGACCAGCAGCAGGCCATCGACCAGCTGACGGCCGGTTTTCAGGCCGGCGATAAAGAGCAGATCCTCAAGGGGGCAACGGGGACGGGGAAGACCTATACCATGGCCAATGTAATTGCCAAAATGAACAAGCCGACCCTGGTCATTACCCACAACAAGACCCTGGTTGGCCAGCTCTACAATGAATTTAAGGAATTTTTTCCGAACAACGCCGTGGAATACTTCGTTTCCTACTATGACTACTACCAGCCGGAAGCCTACGTGCCCCAGTCAGACACTTACATTGAAAAAGACGCCTCGATCAACGATGAAATCGACCAGCTGCGACACGCGGCCACCAGCGCCTTGATGTCCAGAAATGACGTCATCGTGGTGGCTTCCGTTTCCTGTATCTACGGCTTGGGTGACCCAAGAGAATACGCGGCCAGCGTGTTAAACGTCTATACTGGTCAGGAATACGAAAGAAACACCCTGCTCAGAGACCTGGTCAACATTCAGTACGACAGAAATGACATCGACTTCCAGCGGGGCCGCTTCCGGGTCCGGGGCGACGTCGTTGAGGTTTTCCCGGCCGGCTATTCTGACCGGGCCTACCGGATTGAATTTTTTGGCGACGAAATCGACCGGATTGTCGAAGTTGACCCCTTGACCGGGGAAGTGCACGGTGTCAGGGACAGCATCTCCCTTTTCCCGGCCACCCACTTCATGACCAATGAAGACCAGCTGGCCGGGGCTATCGACCGGATCAAGGCTGAGATGGACGACCAGGTCAAGAAGTTTGAAAAAGAAGGCAAGCTGCTGGAGGCAGAAAGAATCAAGCAGCGGACCACTTACGACTTGGAAATGCTGAGAGAAGTCGGCTACACCAATGGGATTGAAAACTACTCCCGGCAGATGGAAAACCGCAAAGCCGGTGAGCCGCCATACACCCTTTTGGACTTCTTCCCCAAGGATTCCTTAATTTTAATCGACGAATCTCACGCCACCATGCCGGAAATCCGGGCCATGTACAACGGGGACAGAAACAGAAAGCAGACCTTGATTGACTATGGCTTCCGCCTGCCATCAGCCTTGGACAACCGGCCCCTGAAGCTGGAAGAATTTGAGCAGCATGTCAACCAGATTATGTATGTGTCAGCCACCCCGGGTGACTATGAATTAAACCGGACCAGCCGGATCGTGGAACAGGTCATCCGGCCGACCGGCCTTTTGGACCCGAAGATCGAGGTTCGGCCAATTGAAGGGCAGATCGACGACCTGGTTGCTGAAATCAATCTGCGGATTGAAAGAAAGGAACGGGTTTTTGTCACTACTTTGACCAAGAAGATGGCTGAAGACTTGACCGACTACTTGAAAGACCTGGGCATCAAGGTCCGCTACCTGCACTCGGACATTAAAACCCTGGAAAGAATGCAGATCATCCGGGACCTCCGCTTGGGCAAGTTTGACGTTTTGATCGGGATCAACCTGCTTAGGGAAGGGATCGACGTACCGGAAGTTTCCCTGGTGGCGATCTTGGACGCGGACAAGGAAGGCTTCCTGCGGGCCTACCGGCCGCTGATCCAGACCATGGGCCGGGCGGCCCGAAACGCCAATGGTGAAGTTATCATGTATGCTGACCGGATCACCGATTCCATGAAGCTGGCGATTGATGAAACGAATCGCCGCCGGGCCATCCAGATGAAGTACAATGAAGAGCATAGGATCGTGCCAAAGACCATTATCAAGCCGGTCCGGGACATGATCTCCGTGGTCAAGGCTGACAAGGAAGCTGAAAAGTCAGACTCCTTCGCCGACCTCAACTTCGACGAACTGACAGCCAAGCAGAAGAAGCAGATGATTACCAACTTGAAAGAGCAGATGCAAGACGCGGCCAAGCGCTTGGACTTTGAAAGTGCGGCTAACCTCCGCGACGCGATTATCGAATTGGAAGGCTCTGTAAGAAAACCGATTAAGAAGAAAGGCAAGGACTTCAATGGCAGATAGAAAGATTGTCATCCGCGGTGCCCGTGAGCACAATTTAAAAGACATCGACGTAACCATTCCTAAAGACCAGCTGGTCGTTATTACTGGCTTATCGGGTTCTGGCAAGAGCTCACTGGCTTTTGACACCCTGTACACTGAAGGCCGGCGCCGCTATGTGGAATCCCTGTCCAGCTATGCCCGCCAGTTTTTAGGGCAAATGGACAAGGCCGACGTCGACTCAATCGACGGCCTTAACCCGGCCATTTCCATCGACCAGAAGACGACCTCCCACAATCCCCGCTCAACGGTCGGTACGGTTACTGAAATCAACGACTACCTCCGCCTGCTTTGGGCCAGGGTCGGTCACCCTTACTGCCCAAACGACGGCACCTTGATCCAGCGGCAGTCGGTTGACCAGATGGTGACCCGGATCCTGGATTTGCCGGAAAGAAGCAAGATCCAGCTTTTGTCTCCGGTCATTCGGGGCAAGCGGGGCGAGCACAAGGAGGTTTTCGCCCGAATCCGCCGGGCCGGCTATGTCCGGGTGATCGTTGACGGTGAGCTGCACGACGCCAGTGAGGAATTTGCTTTAGAGAAAAACAAGCGTCATGACATCGAAATCGTGGTCGACCGTCTGGTCATCAAAGACGGGATCCGGTCCCGCCTCTTTGACTCGGCTGAAGCAGCCCTGCGCCTGTCTGAAGGCTACATGGATGTTGACGTGATCGGGGGCGAGAAGCTTAGCTTTTCAGAATACTACGCCTGTCCTCTTTGCGGCTTTACAGTCGGGGAAATGGAGCCCCGCCTCTTCTCCTTCAACGCGCCTTTCGGGGCCTGCCCGGCCTGCGACGGCCTGGGGATGAAGCTGGCGGTTGACCCGGACTTAGTGGTCCCGGTCAAGGACAAGAGCTTGGCTGAAGGGGCCCTGGCTCCTTGGGCAGGGTCAAAGTACTACATGGGGATGTTGGAGCAGGCCTGCGCAGCTTTGAAGATCCCGATGGACAAGCCTTTTAAAAAGCTGACCAAGCGGCAAAGAGACATCATCTTAAATGGGTCTGATAAGGAAATCCACTTCCACCTGGAAGGGGACTTCGGGGTCAACGACACCAAGCAGCCCTTTGAAGGGGTGATCAACAATGTCGACCGCCGCTATGCCAAGCCAATGTCCAAGTTCATGCAGGAAGTCATGGGCAAGTACATGACTGAATTGCCTTGTGAGGTCTGCGGCGGCAAGCGGCTTAATGAGAAGGCCCTGGCCGTTAAGGTCAATGGCAAGAACCTGGCTGAAGCCAGCGACTTGTCAATCAAGGACTGCCTGGCCTTTTTCAAGGCAGTTGACCTAAGTGAGCAGGAAGCTGCTATCGCCAAGCCGATCCTAAAAGAAGTCTGCGACCGCTTGAATTTCCTGGTCAGCGTCGGCTTGGACTACTTGACCCTGTCCAGATCAGCCGGGACTTTATCCGGCGGGGAAGCCCAGCGGATCCGCCTGGCCACCCAGATCGGATCCAACCTGTCCGGGGTTATGTATGTCTTGGATGAACCGTCTATCGGCCTGCACCAGCGGGACAACGACCGCTTGATCGCTTCTTTGAAGCGGATGCGGGACCTGGGCAATTCCTTGATCGTCGTTGAACACGACGATGAAACTATGCGGGCAGCTGACTACTTGATCGACATGGGGCCAGGGGCCGGCAGCCAGGGCGGGGAGGTTATGGCGGCTGGAACGCCGGAAGAAGTCATGGCCAATCCGAAGTCTTTGACTGGCCAGTACCTGCGGGGAGAAAAGTTCATCCCGGTACCATTGAAGCGGCGCAAGGGCAGCGGCAAGAAGCTGAAGCTGACCGGGGCAGCGGAAAACAACCTGAAGAATATCAGCGTCGAATTCCCTTTGAGTGAATTCGTGGTCGTTACCGGGGTTTCCGGGTCCGGCAAGTCCACCCTGGTCAACCAGATTTTAAAGCGGGTCCTGGCCCAGAAGCTCAACCACAATTCCGCCAAGCCGGGCAAGTATGACAAGCTGACCGGCTGGAAGAATATTGAAAAAGTGATCGACATCGACCAAAGCCCGATCGGCCGGACCCCGCGGAGCAACCCGGCGACCTACACCAGCGTCTTTGACGATATCCGGACCCTTTTTGCCCAGACCAATGAAGCCAAGATGCGCGGCTACACCAAGGCCCGCTTCTCCTTCAACGTCAAGGGCGGGCGTTGCGAAACCTGCCACGGGGACGGGATCCTCAAAATTGAAATGAACTTCCTGCCGGACGTCTACGTTCCTTGTGAAGTCTGCCATGGCCAGCGCTATAATTCTGAAACTTTGGAAGTGACTTACCGGGAAAAGAATATTGCCCAGGTCCTGGACATGACGATCAGTGAAGCCTGCGACTTCTTCGTTAATATTCCCAAGATCCACCGCAAGCTGCAGACCATCGTCGACGTTGGTCTAGGCTATGTCAAGCTGGGCCAGCCGGCCACCACTTTGTCCGGCGGGGAAGCCCAGCGGATGAAACTGGCCAGCGAACTGCAGAAGTTGTCGACTGGGAAGAACTTCTACATCCTGGATGAACCAACTACTGGCCTGCACACCGACGACATCAAGCGCCTTTTGGAGGTCCTCCAGCGCCTGGTGGACCAGGGCAACACGGTTTTGGTGATCGAACACAACCTGGACGTGATCAAGACGGCTGACTGGCTGATCGACCTGGGCCCTAACGGGGGCGAGCGGGGCGGCCAGGTGGTCTGCACGGGGACGCCGGAAGAAGTGGCAGACTGCCCAGAGTCCTGGACTGGCAAGTATCTCAAGCCGGTTTTGGATCGGGACAAGGCTTTGACTGAAAGCAGTCTTGCAAATAAAGAAAAAGAATCTTAATCACGCCCTAAATCTTTTCTAGAAAATATTGTAAAATGAAAGCGGAAGCCAAATAATTGTCAGAATTTTTACTTCAGTGTGAAAGGATGATTTTTATGTTTGATTCCGGCTATAACAAAAAACGCGGCTTTGACTGGGGCGTCTTCATCGCTGGGGTCATTTCCGTCGTTTTGAGCATTTTTCTCTTTGCCAACCCTGGCAAGGGCTTGCGGGGTCTGGTTATCATTCTGGCCGTCTTGTCGATCATGCAGGGGATCGCTTGGATTTCAATGTATGCCGGCTTTCACGGTATCTTTGGTCCGTCTTGGACGACCCTTTTATCGGGGATCTTTGACATTTTGATCGGGATCTTCTTCCTGTGGAATAACAAGGTCGGGGTATACACGATCGCGATCGTGGTGGCCACCTGGTTCATCGTTGACTCGGTGATCGGCATCGTCTTTGCCTGGCACCTGCGTTTCTTTGAGACCGGCTGGTATTTCTTCTTCAACCTGCTCTTGAACATCCTGGGTCTGGTTGTTGGGGTTATGCTTCTGTTCAGACCGGTTATCGCGGGGATGAGCACGGTCTACTTGATCGCGATCTACCTGATGGTCTTCGGGATCAATGAGATTTCTTTGGCCTTTATGCACCGTTAAGCATTTTAAACTGCCGATACTTAACAGATTGTTTAAGTGTTGGTAGTTTTTTTGATGGTAAAATGAAAGTAAGCAGTAAAAAAGTGTAAGGAAAAAGCAAAAGTAGGGAGGCAAGAGAAAATGGAGAAAAAGATTTATATTTCCTGCGACATGGAGGGCTGCGCCGGCGTCACCAGCTGGGAGCAGACCCATTATGGCCACAAGGGCTATGACCTGGCTTTAAAAGAGATGACCCGGGAAACCGTGGCCGCGGTCAAGGCCTGTCAGCAGGCCGGCTACCAGGTGACCGTCAAAGACGGGCATGAGGACGGGATCAACCTGGATCCGGCCCTGTTGCCGGCGGGCACGGAACTGATCCAGGGCTGGGACTCTTCCCCAGAAGAAATGATGGCGGGAATTTCCGCCGGCTATGCCGGGGCAATCCATATCGGCAGCCACTCTCCGGCCGGCTCCAGCGAAACGCCTTTGGACCATACGGTGGAACATGGCTGGTATTCCTGGGTCAAGCTGAACGGGGAATTGGCCTCGGAATTTACCTTCAACAGCCTCTGCGCGGCCCAGTACGGGGTACCCTCACTTTTCCTGGCCGGGGATGCCGGAATTTGCCGACGGGCTGAGGACTTTTGCCCGGGCATCGTGACCTGCGCCACTAAAAAAGGGGTGGGCAACGCGACTGTCAATAAGAGCCCCCAGGAAGTTGCAGCGGGCATCACGGCCGGGATCAAGGCAGCCTTGGCGGGGCCAGGTGGTCTGCCGCTTTTAGCTGACGAATACCTGCTGGAATTCTGCTTTTCTTCAGCAGGCCGGGCCAGAGCCGCTTCTTTTTACCCGGGAGCTGAGCGAGCCGGCGAGCGGATCGTTTCCTACCGGGCCAAGAGCATTATGGAACTCTTGACGGCGAAAATGTTCATGACGGAAATCTGAGGTGGAAGATGGGCTTAAAAAGAGAACTGTTTTTGCCCCGGGCTTATCAAACCGGAGAGAAAAACGACATAACCGATGTTCCGGGGGTTAAGGTGGGCCAGGTGACCCTGCGAAAGGGCGGGGTGAATACCGGCGTCACGGCAATCTTGCCCGGGAGTGATATTTTTAAGCAAAAAATGCTGGCCAGCGGCCAGGTCATCAACGGCTTTGGCAAAACTACTGGCCTGGTTCAAGTGAGTGAGCTGGGTACTTTGGAAACTCCGATTCTCATGACCAACACCCTGGCCGTGGGGACCTGCTGGACGGCCTTGACCCGCTACATGCTGGACCGGAACCCGGAGATTGGCCTCACAACCGGGACGGTTAACCCGGTCGTGATGGAGTGTAATGACGGGGATTTGAATGATATCAGGTCCCTGCCGGTTAAAGAGAGCGATGCTCTGACGGCTTTAGCTTTAGCTGAGGGTAATCCACCCCTGCTGGAAGGTAATGTCGGTGCCGGAACCGGGATGCGCTGTTTAGGCTTTAAGGGCGGCATCGGGTCAGCTTCACGGCTTTTGGAACTGGGCGGGAAAAAATATCACGTGGCCAGCCTGGTCTGCGCCAACTTCGGGGCTTTTGGCAAATTGCGGGCCGGCGGCCACCTTTTGGGTCAGGAATTAAAAGCCGCCGTTTTGGCCCGGGCGAAAGCAGAAAATAACCAGCTTTATGCTCGCTATCAAAAAGACCAGGGGTCAATCGTGATGGTGATCGCTACCGACCTGCCCCTTTCCAGCCGGCAACTAGGCCGCCTGGCCCGCCGGAGCGCGGTTGGCTTAGCCAGAACCGGGTCGTATATCGGCGATGGTTCTGGCGACATTGCCCTGGCTTTTTCCACGGCGCAAAGGGTCAGCCATTTCGCCAAAGAAGCGGAAAGCTTTAGCTTTTTGCCGGACAGCCAGCTGGACCCGGTCTTTGAAGCCGGGGCGGAGACAATCGAAGAAGCGGTCTTGAGCGCCCTGGTCCACGCTGAGACCTTGACCGGTTTTCAAGGAAGAAGGGTCTACGGCTTAGGGGATTTTTTATAAAAATAGTGGAGAATAGGAATGCGGCTAGGGCGAAATGATTGCCAAGACGCGGAACGCCCGGTATGATAGAGTTTAACGTTTTATGGGAGCAATACGGAATCATGCATGAAAAATACAAGAAACAGCTGTTGATTTTGACGGGGATGAGCGGGGCCGGCAAGACGGTCGCCGCCCACTCATTAGAAGACATTGGCTACTTCGTGGTCGACAACCTGCCCCCAGAATTGCTGGGCAATTTCTGGGACTTGATGAACACTTCGGAAGACTTTGAAAAGGTTGCTGTGGTGATCGACCTTAGGGTTAAGTCCTTCTACAAGGACCTGATCGACGAAATCAACTCCCTGGAAGACAGCGGCCAGACCCAGGCCACGATTGTCTTTTTGGAAGCGTCTGACGATACCCTGGTGGCCCGTTACAAGGAAACCCGCCGCCTGCCGCCTTTGGCGGAAAACGGCCGCCTTTTGGATGGGATCCGGGATGAACGCCGCCTTTTGACTCCGGTGAGAAACCGGTCTAACTACATTTTGGACACCTCCAAGATGACGACGAAGGAATTGAAGCAGAAGCTGCAGAGCAAATTTGGGGAACTCCACAAGCCAAAATTCGGTATTGAGGTCATGTCCTTCGGCTTTAAGTACGGGATGCCAATCGATGCCGACATCGTCATGGATGTCCGCTTTTTGCCTAATCCCTTCTACATTCCGGAACTGCGTCCCTTTACGGGGCTGGACAAGCGGGTCTTCAACTATGTCATGGACAAGGATGAAACCAAGGTCTTCTATGACAAGCTACTGGACCTCTTGTTAACAGCAATTCCCGGCTACATTGACGAAGGCAAGGAAAAACTGACGATTGCCATCGGCTGCACGGGCGGTCAGCACCGCAGCGTTTCGATTGCCCAGCAGCTGGCGCGCGACTTGTCTGAAAAATATCCGGTTGACATTACCCACCGAGAAATCAGCCGTTATCTCAGAAAGTAGGAATTCAGCATGTCAATTGGCGAAAACAAGATCATCCGCATCATCAAGCGCCGCCGGCCCCGGGTGGTCGTCATCGGCGGGGGGACCGGCCTGCCGGTCATTTTGCAGGCCTTGAAAAAGCAGGACGCGGAGATCACGGCGATCGTGACCGTCTCTGACGACGGCGGTTCATCCGGGATCATCCGCAACTACATCAACGTCGTTCCCCCGGGCGACATCCGCAATGTACTGGTTTCCTTGAGCGACCTCTCGCAAGAAAAAAAGCAGATCTTCCAGTACCGCTTTGAATCAAAGGACTCCTTTTTCTCCGGCCACGCCATTGGCAACTTGATCATCGCGGCCTTAAGCGAGATGCAGGGGAATATTTTTGACGCTGTCCAGACCTTATCAGCCATGATGGAGGTCGATGGTCACATTTATCCTTCGGCTAACGAACCCTTGACCTTGAACGCAGAATTCATGGACGGCAGCCAGAGCAGCGGGGAAGTGGAAATTACCAGCCAGCACAAGCAGATCAAGCGGGTCTGGGTAACAGCTGATGACGGTGAGCCGGCAGCTCCCAGTCCGGTGATCGCGGCCATTATGCAGGCCGATGCTATTGTCCTGGGGCCGGGGTCCTTGTTTACCTCGATTCTGCCGAACTTGATGATCCCGAATGTTGGCCAGGCAGTCCGGGAGACTAAGGCTGAAGTGGTTTACGTCTGCAACATCATGACCCAGGCCGGGGAAACGGTGGGCTTAAGCGATGCCGACCACGTCCGGGTCATCAACCAGCACCTGGGCGGCAATTATATCGACACCGCCCTGGTCAACGGGGCCCAGATCGACATGACCAAGTTCCATCCGGAAGACTATGATGAGTATTTAAAGCCAGTAGCCAACGACTTTGCCGGCCTGCAGGAACAGAACTGCCGGGTGATTACGAACGACTTTATCGACCAGAGAAGCGGCCTGGTCTTCCATGATGGCGACAAGGTGGCCAGGGAAATCATTGACCTGGCCCTGCAGGAAATGTTTAAGAGAAAGTAGGAAGTTAATGGCGAGTTATGCCAGTGAGGTAAAAAAAGAACTGACTTCAATCGAGGTCCATCCCGAGCATGCCAAGGCGGAACTGGCGGCTTTTTTGCGGATGAACGCGGTTTTGAGCCGGCATGACGGGCAGATGAGCCTGGACATTGTGACGGAAAACCCGGCCATTGCCCGGCGGATTTTTTCCCTGATCAAGATAGCCTACGGCTTTGAGCCCCAGCTGATCGTGACCCGGAAGATGAAGCTGAAGAAGAACCACCAGTACCTGGTCAGGGTGGCCCAGATGGTTAGCGAGATTATGGCGGATTTAGAGATCTATTCCCCGGAAAAAGGCTTCATCACCGGTGTGCCGGATAAGATCAAGCATTCAGAGCAGCGGTCAATGTCCTACCTGCGGGGGGCCTTTTTGGCCAGCGGCAGCGTCAACAATCCGGAAACCAGCCGCTACCACCTGGAAATTTATTGCACCTATGCCAACCACTGCCAGGATCTGCAGGAGATCATGAACAAGTACTTTGACCTCAATGCCAAGGTGACGGCCCGTAGAAGCGGCAGCATCGTCTACTTGAAAGAAGCGGAAAAAATCGGCGACTTCCTCCATGTGGTCGGGGCGGTCAATGCCATGCTGGCCTTTGAGGACCTGCGGATCATGCGGGACATGCGCAATTCCGTCAACCGCCTAGTCAACTGCGACACGGCCAACCTCCGCAAGACGGCCAGCGCGGCCGCCAAGCAGGTGGAAGACATTGAATTGATTGACCAAAAGCAGGGCCTGGAGTCTTTACCGGAAAAGCTGGCCAGCCTGGCCCGCTTCCGCCTGCAGCACCCGGAGCTCTCCCTCAAGGAACTGGCTGAGCAGGTTCCCGACGGGCCGATTTCCAAGTCCGGGGTTAACCACCGATTGAAGAAATTGCATGAGATTGCGGAAAACCTCCGCTAATAATAAGACAACAAAAAATCCAGACGGCTATTTCAGTCGTCTGGATTTTCTTTTCCCGATAAGCGGATTACTTGTTTTGGTTGACCATGATGTCATCAATCAAGCCGTAGTCCTTGGCTTCCTGGGCGTTCATGTAGTGGTCGCGTTCAGTGTCGCGCTTGATGGTTTCGATGTCCTGGCCGGAGTCCTTGGCCAAGATTTCATTGATCATCTTTCTGGTCTTCAGGATTTCTTCAGCGGCAATTTGGATTTCCGTGGCTTGTCCTTGCGCCCCGCCCAAAGGCTGGTGGATGAGGACAGTAGCGTGCGGCAGGGCAAAACGCTTGCCCTTTTCGCCTTCAGCCAAAATGATTGAGGCCATGGAAGCTGCCATACCGGTGGCAATGGTGGAAACTGGTGACTTGATGAAGTTCATGGTGTCCACGATAGCCATGCCGGAAGTGATCACGCCGCCTGGTGAGTTGATGTACATGTAAATGTCTTTAGTATTGTCTTGCGCGTCAAGGAAAAGCAGCTGGGCAATGATGGAGTTGGCCATTTGGTCGTTAACTTCACCGCTCAGCATGATGATCCGGTCCTTCAGCAAGCGGGAGTAAATGTCATAAGCGCGTTCGCCTCGGGCCGTTTGTTCAATAACTGTAGGTACTAACATAATTTTCCTCCTAGTGATTGGATTAGCACTCATTTGGATACAGTGCTAATTAAAACACTCCTGGCCGGGTCTGTCAAACTTGGCGCACTCTTTTCCGAAAAATAAACTGGTGCTATAATGTCCTTGTGTAAAAAGGCTTTTTTAGCCGGAAAGAATCTAATTTATGTAGAAAGTGGAAAAAGAAATGGATAAGAAACTGCTCTGCTCTCTGTTGTTGGCGGCCGCCTTTATTGGCCAGGCCCAAACGGCCCAGGCGGCCACGGTCAGCAAGATGCCGGGGACCAGAAACATGGGGATCTATGCCAAAGTAACTAAGAAGGGCGCCAGCAAGAAAGTGACGACCACTAAGTACTTTAAGTACAGTAAGATCCAGTCAACGGCCAGCGAGAAGACCAAGAAGGGGACTTATGCCTATATCTATGCCAACGGCCGCCCTTTAGGCTGGGTTAGTGAAAAGTGGTTCGTCAGAAACAAGATTTCCGCGGCCAAGCAAATCTACCTGGTCAAAGATGACAATCGTTTTAACTATAAGGACGCCATCAGCTATGTGACCGACGCTCACGGGACCATGGTAGACCCGGCAAATGGCTCGGTTAAGGCCAGTCTGTCCGGGGACAAGCTGACTTTTACTTATGGCAAGGCCAAGACGACCGTTAAATTGGTGAAGATGGCTAACCCGAACCGGGGACTTAAGCAGGCTGTTACCGCGAAGAAAGGTACTAAGGAAGTGGCCAGCACGAGAAAGCACTCCGGCAGCTCCAAGAACTGGAACGCCGCCCATCGCTATGGCACAGAGACCAGCAGCAACCGCTGGACCAGCGGCGGCTTAACTCTAGCTACCCAGCTTTGGGAGCCGCGCAACTTGAGCCTGGAGACCAATGACTGGCAGCAGGTCGGCCCGGTTATGGAAGGCTTGGCCGTAAGTGGCGGCTGGGCTTATAGCAGCTGGTACCGGTCAGCTGCCGCCAGCAACCAGCTTAAGGGCAACATCGTGGCCTTCAACATGAAGAAGCTGAACAAGTACCAGGCCCAGTACCTGTCACCGCGCAGCTACCTTTACAAGAAGCTGAGTTTTAGCAAGTTCAAGACCTACTCCCAAAATGTCAAGGTGAGCCCGTACCTGCGGTTAGGCCATGGCCAGTCACTGGGGGCAAGCGCAAAGTACATCTATGTCCTGGCCAACGAAAACAAGCTGCCGGGCAGGGCAAGCAACGGCTTTTACTCTGAAGAAATTCTCCAGCTGAAGAAGAGCGACTTGACCCTTAACAAGGTCTGGACCATCCGGGTTGACGTCGGCACTTCCGGCCGCTACTTCCACAACGCTGCCTTTGTCGGCGACAATACCATGTACGGGGTCTTCCACAACGCTGCCTTTGGCCGTTATGAATTTTGGCGCCTTAACCTGGTCAACAACCGCTGGCAAGTCAGCCAGGTTAAGGCCACCCAGAGCCACTTTGTCAAGCAGCAGGCCGGCAATTCTCCAGTTCAAGGCTTCAGCGTAAGCGGAGGCAACATGTACCTGGCCTTCAACAACCTGATCTTTAAGCTGAAGACTGACGGGACTTACCAGAAGACCTGGAAGCATGTCTCCAACCGGGAAATCGAGGGCCTGGCCAGTGATGGCGGTCAGCTTTACGCCCAACTGGCCCAAAGAGGGGAAATTCTTTCCGGCCGCTGGTAAAAAGCTGAAAAATAGCCTTGACAAGGGAAAGGCTTTCCAGTAAGATTAGTTAAAAATAAATTAAATGTTAACCGAGAGGTAAAAAAGATGAACTTTCAAGCAATGGTAAAAGAAAGCTGGCAATTCAAGTAGAGATTGTTTCGCGGGGCGATTCAATCTGTTTTGGCTTGAATTGCTGTCTGAATTGCTGAAAGTTGATCAGGGTCCGGATAGTAAATAAATCTATCCGGATTTTTCTTTTTGAGACAGAAAAGGAGGATCCAGGCGGATCCTCCTTTTTATTTTGCTTTCGGTTCGTTTGTTATTTTTTTCTGTATTTACAGTACTTTAGTTTTTGCTTTAATTTGCGAGGTAACAGAATGAAAAAGGTGCTCGCGGCCTTTGCCGCAATCTATCTCTTTTTGGCAGCCGCCCTGTTTATCAATATCAAGCCGGCGGCCCAAAAGAGCAAGGAAGTCAGAGTAGGGGTCTTGACCCTGATGCGCCACCCGGCCCTGGATGAAATCTACCGGGGCTACAAGGTCGGCCTGGCCAAGTCGGGCTACAAGGTCAAGATCGACTACCAAAATGCCAACAATGACCAGAGCAATCTGAAGACCATGGCGGAAAAGCTGGTCAACAGCCAGGACCAGGTTCTCTTCGGGATCACCACCCCGTCTTCCCAGGCCCTGGCCAACGCGACCAAAAAGAAGCCGATTGTCTTAGGGGCCGTGACTGACCCCAAGGGGGCGGGCCTGGTGAAAAACAACAAGCGTCCCGGCGGCAATATCACCGGGGTCAGCGACCGGGCGCCAATCAAGCAGCAGCTCAAGTTGATCCAGCGTTTTTTGCCCAAGCTGCAGACCCTGGGGATCATCTACACCTCAAGCGACAGCTCAGCCGTATCTGGCTACAAGCAGATCGTCAGCTACTGCAAGCAGATGGGAATCAACTACAAGGCCTACTCCATTTCCAACAGCAATGACTTGAACCAGGTATCTCAGCAAATGCTGACCCAGGTCGACGCGGTGATCGTGCCAACTGATAACACGATTGCCGGGGCCATGCAGACCCTGGTCAAAAACGCCAACGCGGCTAAAAAGCCGGTCTTCCCGGCCGCTGGGACCATGGTTAAAGACGGGGGCCTGGCCACCTACAGCGTGGACCAGTACCAGCTGGGCCTGATCGGTGCCAAGATGACTGTCCAGATCTTGCAGGACAAAAAGCCAGGCAACATGGCCATCCGCTATGTTGAACACGGCACCCCGTATCTTAACCTCAAGGAGGCTAAGAAGCTGGGCATCAAGCTTCCGGCCGGATTCTTGAAAGAAGCCAAGTCTAAGGGAACCATCTACAAGTAGCTTACAAGGAGGATTTTTATGAATTTGATCGTATCGGCAATTGGCCAGGGCTTCTTATGGGGACTCCTGGGCCTGGGCCTCTTTCTCAGCTTCAGAATCATGAACACGACGGATATGACCGTGGAAGGGACCTTCCCTTTAGGCGCGGCCGTTTCCGTCAGCTTGATCGTGCAAGGGACCAACCCCTTTTTAGCCACTTTGGCCGCCTTTGGGGCGGGGGCTTTAGCTGGCCTGGTCACGGCCCTTTTGATCACCAAGGGCAAGATTCCCAGCCTTTTAGCCGGGATTTTGACCATGACCGGGATCTACTCCATCGACTTGATGGTTATGGGCAAGTCTAATGTCTCCCTTTTAGGCAAAAAGACCATCTACTCCCTGGCCTTTTTGCAAAAACTGCCCCAGTACTTTGACAGCGTCGTTGCCGGCACCATCTTGATGGTTCTGGTCACCTGTGTCTTGATCTGGTTTTTGTCAACCGACTTTGGCCAGGCCTTTATTGCCACGGGTGACAACCCGCAGATGGCCAAGTCCCAGGGGATCAGCCCCCAGCAGATGACGGTGGCCGGCCTCATGATTTCCAACGGCCTGGTTGGCCTCTGCGGGGCGGTGGTCGCCCAAAGCAACGGCTACGCAGATGTGAACATGGGGATGGGGACGATCGTTATTGCCCTGGCCTCCATCATCATTAGTGAGGTCGTCTTCAGAAACCTTGGCCTGGCCAGCCGGTTATTCGCGGTCAGCCTGGGCAGCATTATCTACCGCCTGCTCTTATTGGCAGTTCTCCAGGTGGGCCTGTCTTCAAACAACTTGAATTTGATTTCTTCACTGGTTCTGGCTGCCTGCATGATGCTGCCGCAAGTTGAAGAAAAACTCCGCCTCAAGCAGACATTTATGAAAGGATTTAAGCATGACTAGTCAAAATTTACTGGAACTGACCGATTTGGAAGTGGTCGTAGGCCGCGGCACTAGCGAGGAAAACAAGATCCTGGGCAAGCTCAGCTTAAAGATCAAGCCAGGGGACTTCATCTGCCTCCTGGGCGGCAACGGGGCTGGCAAGAGCACCCTGCTCAATGTTTTGGCCGGGGCCATCCAGCCGACCAGCGGGAAAATCCTCCACGCCGGCAAAGACATCAGCAAGGAAAGCGAGGTCAAGCGCAGCAGCTACATCGCCCGGGTCTTCCAGGATCCTAAGCTGGGGACGGCGCCCCGGATGACGGTGGCTGAGAATTTACTTTTGGCCGCAAAAAGAGGTCAGAAGCGGGGGCTGAAGCTGCGCCGGCTGAAGGAAAACATTCCGGCCTTCAAAGAAGCCCTAGAGAAGGTCAACCCCGACCTAGCCGGCAAGCTGGACCTGTCGGTCGACCAGCTCTCAGGCGGCCAGCGGCAGGCCCTGAGCTTCGTCATGGCTACCTATAATAAGCCGGAGCTTCTGCTTTTAGACGAGCATACCGCGGCGCTTGACCCCAGATCCAGCCGCAAGCTGATGGAGGCAACCGATGAACAGATCCGGGCCAAGAAGATCACCGCGGTGATGATCACCCACCATATGGAAGACGCCTTGAAGTATGGCAACCGCCTTTTGGTTTTAGACCATGGCCAAATCAGCCACGATTATCAAGGCCAGGCCAAGCAGGACTTGACCCTGCAGGACTTAGCCGCTCTCTTTGACTGATACGGGGAAGGTAAAACAGACAGAAAAACAAAACGAAAAAAGACAAAAAGAAAACCGCTGCTGAAAAGCAGCGGTTTTCATATGATGGACCCCCTGGGAGTCGAACCCAGATTTCAAGAACCGGAATCTTGCGTGCGATCCATTACACTAAGGGTCCCAATCACAGTTATTAATTATAGCAGAGATTCAGAGAATGGGAAGGGGTTAAAGCAAAAAATTGTAAAAACTTCTAAAGTATCTGCTAAAAAGGTCAAGAAAGTTATAAAACAGGCTTTTTGCCCAGGCTGGGTCAGAAAAAAACTTGCATACGGAGCGAATTCTGTTATACTAAAAGTGTCGAGAGAGAAATGGAGATTGAAGCGAAGTCTTGTTTCTCTTATATTTTTAAGCAATGTGGGACAGGAAACGACAACAGTGTGGTCAAGAAGCGTCCCACTAGAAGGATGGTTACTTTGAACACGGATTTATCCCTGCTCGAACTGCTTGTTCCCGATGCTTTAAAGATCTTTCGACAAAGATATCTCATCCTTGAACAGATCAGCCTGCATGCTCCGATCGGCCGCCGGACGGTGGCCAAGCAGCTGGGGTTGAGCGAGCGGAACATCCGGACCGAAACTGATTACCTGCGTGACCAGGGTCTGATCGAAATCAAGAATTTCGGGATGTTTTTGACTGAAAAAGGAGAGAGTGTTGTAAAAGATGCAGCACCAATTGTTGATCGACTTTTTAATGCCAGCCAAGCAGAAGTATGGTTGGCCCAGGCTTTAGGAATAGATCGGACAATTATCGTAGCTGGCGACGCGGACCTGCAGAGCCGGGTTTATGACCTGGCTGGCGAAGAGCTGAATTCAGCCTTGAATCTGCTCTTGCCCTTGGCAGACTGCATTGTCACCGTTATGGGCGGCAAGACGATCGCTAAAGTGGCCAAGAGGCTGAACCGCAGCTTGAGTGAGAACCGGAGCTTGATCTTCGTCCCTGGCAGAGGGGCATTGGGCGGCCGGGTCAACACGGAAAGCAACGCGGTCGTTCAAGAAATGGCTCGGGCGACCGGCGGCAGCTATGAATCCCTCTTTTTACCGGAACATGTTTCCAAGGACGCTTACCGGTCTTTGGTCCGGGATCCGGAAATCAGCGGGGTGTTGCAGGATATCTCCCAAAGCGATGTCGTGATTCACGGCATTGGCCTGGCTAGTGAAATGGCCAGGAGGCGGGGCTACGATTCAGTTGCCCTAGCACGTCTGCGGGAGAATAAGGCCGTCACCGAATGTTTTGGATGTTTCTTCGATGAAGAAGGCCACGTTGTCGAACGCATCAGACAGGTTGGATTGCAGTTCGAGAACCTAACGAATGTCCCGCATATTTTGGCAATTGCCCTTGGCACGAGAAAGGCCAAGGCCATCAAGGCCTATATGCGCAACGCTCCTCATCAAACCTGGCTGATTACTGATGAGGCAGCCGCAAATCAGATTTTAAACGGGTCATCCCGCTTAAAATAAAATGTTGTTTATAGTTCTTAAGGAGGACTTTTCGAATATGACAGTTAAGATTGGTATTAACGGTTTTGGCCGTATTGGTCGTTTGGCATTCCGTCGTATCATGGACTTGGGTGAAGAAACCAAGGACATCGAAGTTGTTGCTATCAACGACTTGACTACTCCAGCTATGTTGGCTCACCTGTTGAAGTATGACTCAACTCACGGCACTTTCGACCACGAAGTTTCAGCTACTGAAGACTCACTGGTTGTAGACGGCAAGAAGTACCGCGTATACGCTGAACCACAAGCTCAAAACATTCCTTGGGTTAAGAACGACGGCGTTGACTTCGTTCTTGAATGTACTGGTTTCTACACTAGCAAGGCTAAGTCACAAGCCCACCTTGACGCTGGTGCAAAGCGTGTCTTGATCTCAGCTCCAGCCGGCAACGACTTGAAGACTATCGTTTACTCAGTAAACCAAGACACTTTGACTGCTGACGACACTATCGTTTCAGCTGGTTCATGCACTACCAACTCACTTGCTCCAATGGCTAACGCTTTGAACAAGGAATTCGGTATCGAAGTTGGTACTATGACTACTATCCACGCTTACACTGCAACTCAAAAGGTTTTGGATGGTCCTGACAGAGGCAACAACTTCCGCAACGCCCGTGCCGCTGCTGAAAACATCATTCCTCACTCAACTGGTGCTGCTAAGGCCATCGGCCTGGTATTGCCAGAATTGAACGGCAAGCTTGATGGTCACGCACAACGTGTCCCAGTTAAGGACGGTTCAGAAACTGAACTTGTTACTATCTTGGACAAGAAGGTAACTGCTGAAGAAGTTAACGCAGCTATGAAGAAGTACGAAAGCCCATCATTTGCTTACAACGCAGACCAAATCGTTTCTACTGACGTATTGGGCATGACTGCTGGTTCAATCTTCGACCCAACTCAAACCCAAGTTATCACTGCAGGCGACAAGCAACTTGTTAAGACTGTTGCTTGGTACGACAACGAATACTCATTCACTTGCCAAATGGTTCGTACTTTGTTGCACTTTGCTACTCTTTAATTTAAAGTTCTCTAAATTGAATTAGTAGTGTGAAAGAAGGCGGAGGGAAATTTCTTCCTTCCGCCTTTTTTCGATAAATATAGGAGATTTTTTCAATGGCTAAATTGATTGTTTCTGACGTAGACGTTAAGGACAAGAAGGTTTTGGTTCGCGTTGACTTCAACGTGCCGATTAAGGACGGCGTTATCGGCGACGACAACCGTATCGTGGCTGCTTTGCCAACTATTAAGTACATCATCGAAAACGGCGGCAAGGCTATCTTGCTTTCCCACCTTGGCCGGATCAAGAGCGATGAAGACAAGAAGAGCTTGAGCCTGGCTCCAGTTGCTAAGCGTTTGGGCGAATTGCTTGAAAAGCCTGTAACTTTCGTACCTTCAAACGAAGGCAAGGAAGTTGAAGACGCCATCAACAACATGAAGGACGGCGACGTAGTTGTTTTGGAAAACACCCGTTTCCAAGACATCGACAACGACTTCGGCAAGCGTGAATCAAAGAACGACCCTAAGCTGGGCGAATACTGGGCATCATTGGGTGACGTTTTCGTAAACGACGCCTTCGGTACTGCTCACAGAAGCCACGCTTCAAACGTTGGTATCGCTACGGCTATGAAGGCTGCCGGCAAGCCAGCAGCTGCTGGTTTCCTGCTTGAAAAGGAAATCAAGTTCCTGGGCAACGCTGTTGCTAACCCAGTTCACCCATTCGTAACTATTCTTGGCGGGGCTAAGGTTTCTGACAAGATTGGCGTTATCACCAACTTGATTCCAAAGGCTGACCACATCATCATCGGTGGTGGTATGGCTTACACCTTCCTTAAGGCTCAAGGCCACAACATCGGCAAGTCCCTGGTTGAAGACGACAAGGTTGAATTTGCCAAGGAATTGCTGGAAAAGGCTGGCGACAAGCTGGTTCTGCCAGTCGACAACGTAGCCGCAACTGAATTCAACAACGATGCTGCTTCAGAAGTTGTTGGCCAAGACATCCCAGACAACGAAATGGGCTTAGACATCGGTCCTAAGACTGTTGAACTCTTTAAGAAGACTCTTGCAGGTGCCAAGACTGTTGTTTGGAACGGGCCAATGGGCGTCTTCGAAATGCCAAACTTCGCCAAGGGTACTTTGGAAGTTGGCCGTGCTTTGGCTGACTTGCCAGACGCTACTACTATTGTCGGCGGTGGTGACTCAACTGCTGCTGCTAAGCAATTGGGGATCGCTCCTAAGTTGACTCACATCTCAACTGGTGGTGGCGCATCTCTTGAATACCTTGAAGGTAAGGAATTGCCAGGTATCGCTTGCGTTTCAGACAAGTAGTTTAGTAGGAGGATTTTTCAAATGTCACGTACCCCAATTATTGCTGGTAACTGGAAGCTGAACATGAACCCAAAGGAAACTGTTGAGTTCGTAAACGCTGTTAAGGACCAATTGCCAGACCCATCAAAGGTTGAATCAGTGATTTGTGCACCAGCAGTTGACTTGGACGCCTTGCTGAAGGCTGCCGAAGGCTCAAACCTGCACGTTGGTGCAGAAAACTGCTACTGGGAAAACTCCGGTGCCTTCACTGGTGAAACTTCTCCAGCAGTTTTGAAGGAAATGGGCGTGCAATACGTCATTATCGGCCACTCAGAACGCCGTGACTACTTCCACGAAACTGATGAAGAAATCAACAAGAAGGCCAAGGCTATCTTCGCCAACGGCTTGACTCCAATCCTTTGCTGCGGTGAATCACTGGAAACCCGGGAAGCCGGCAAGGAAAACGAATGGGTTGTCGGCCAAATCAAGGCAGGCCTGGAAGGTTTGACTAGTGAACAAGTTTCCAAGATGGTGATCGCTTACGAACCAATCTGGGCGATCGGCACTGGCAAGACTGCTTCAAGCGACCAAGCTGAAGAAATGTGCAAGACTATCCGGGAAACTGTTAAGGACTTGTACAACGAAGAAACTGCTGAAAACGTCCGCATCCAATACGGCGGTTCAGTAAAGCCAGCCAACGTCAAGGAATTGATGGCTAAGCCAAACATCGACGGTGGCTTGGTTGGTGGTGCATCATTGGTACCAGACTCATACCTGGCTTTGGTAAACTACCAAGACTAATTTTTGACTGTCATATCAAAAAAACGCTCCTTCGGGAGCGTTTTTTCTTTGTCTGCTATTTTCGCTTTTTAAAACTTTTTTCTAAAAAATCTCAGTCTATCAGTTGACAACGCTTACAAAGGTGGTATTATATAAGTGTAAACAAAAGAAAAGAGTTAATATTCAAGGAGGATACTCCACCAGAAAGTTTAGCTTAAATTCGCAGAGCATAACTAAATTAGGCTCGGGAAAGGACTGAGACCACCATAAAATGCAGTCGACAATTGAAGATAGAAGAAGTTCCTAACGGTTAAGTACGTGAGTAGATTAACTGTTAGGAACTTTTTGTTTGCCCGGAAAGGGCGCTTAATTGTCTTTTTTCTCCTGACTATAGTAACATGAGTTGTAGGAAAACAATTTATATAGAAAAATAACAAGGAAAAGGAGAAAAAAAGACGAAATGATCCGAAAGGCAAGAAAAAGCGACTTTGAAGCGGTTTACCCAATTTTGAACCAGATTTTTGACGAAATGGATATGGATACCATCAACCGCCTGCCGGAGAGCCAGTTCTACGACTTGATGCGGCTGGGTTTCATCTCGGAAAACTACCGTTATTCCTACAACCGGATCTGGGTCGAGACTGACGAAAGCGACCGGGTCCGGGGAATGATCTGCATGTACCCGGACAAGGCCCAGGGCATTATTGACGTGGTGCTCAGAAAAGAAATGGCCAAGGTCGGCCTGCCAATGACCACCGATATCTTTACCGACAAGGAAGCCCAGAAGGGGGAATGGTATATCGATGCCTTAGCTGTCTCTCCGCGGGACTGGGGGAAGGGGATTGCCAGCCGCTTAATGGAACTGGCCCCGAAACTGGCCAAGAAGCACGGCTACAAGAAGGTCAGTTTAAACGTGGATCTAGAAAACCCTCGCGCACAGCAATTATACTTGCGCAAGGGTTTCAAAACGACTAATTCAATGACTATTGGCGACCGCGTTTACGACCATATGGTAAAAGAAGTTTAAAGAAGCTGGCCGTACTGGTCGGCCGCCGGTTGAGATTTGGAAAAAGGTCCGGCAGGTTGAGCGGGGTGACGTGCCACTGGGTGAAAAGGACCGCGATCAGCAGAATAAAGGGGGTATCTTCCTCCCGGCTGATCTGGCAGGTCAAGGTCACCCCCTTGTCGGCTAACACGGTGTCAACGGAAGCCACCTTCTTAAAACCGTCCCGGAAGGAATAGCTGCCCTGCTTGATGCTGCCATTGACCCAGTAGTTGAGCCGGGTAATGTAGAACAAGTTGGTCTGGGGGCTGTTGACCTTCTTGACGTGGACCAGGGAGTGGTGAACTACATCCAGGGTGTAAGAAGCGATCAGGCCGGTGCCATCGCTGAACAGGCGGCCGATCTCATTGCCGCTGGTGTCCAGCAGGTAAAGGGTGTGGTTGGGATTGTCCAGCCGGCCGCGGATGGAGCCAAAGGGCTTGCCCTCCTCATCGGTGATTGGAATCTGGCCCGTGCGGCCTTCCTGGGTCAGGTAAAGGGTGTAAATCATTGGTCCTGCTCTTTTTGATTGTCGGCAATGATCTTGTCGATAGCCCATGCTACCCCGTCTTCATTGTTGCTCTTGGTGACGAAGCTGGCAATCGTCTTGATCTGCGGAATGGCATTGCCCATGGCCACGCCGGTGCCAGCAGCTTGGATCATGCTTTCATCGTTCAAGTTGTCGCCGATGGCCGCGATTTCTTCGCGCTGGATGCCTTTGGCTGCCGCATAATCCAGCAGGGACTGGCCCTTTTGGGCGCCGGAGGCGTTGATTTCGATGTTGTCGGCCGCGCTGGAAGTGATGGAGAGCTTGTCGATCTCTTCGATTTTCTTGATGATGTCGGTGAAGGCGTATTGGCCCCGGGAATCAAAGACCAAAATCTTCATAACTTCCGTGCCAGGTTCGTCCATCAAGTCCTCATAGCTTGGCACCTGCTGGATGCTGACGATGGCCGGCTTGCTGGCTGAAACCAAAACAGCCTCCTTGAAGGTCAGCATTGGGTTCAGTTCCACCATTAAGTGGGCCACGTTGGTAATCCGCTGGCTCAAGTCTTCTGAGTAGACGTGGTTGCTGGTAACCAGTTCGAAGTAAAAGCCTTCCTTCTTGAGCAGGCGGCAGATCTTCTTGGCCGTTTCCAGCTTCAAGGGATTCTTGACGATCAAGTTGCCGGCCGTGTCAAAGACCAGGCCCCCGTTTAAGTTGATAAAGCCGCAGTCGATCCCGTATTCTTTAAGCATTGGCTGGGATTCATGGGGTGCCCGGCCGCTGGCCACCATGAATTCGATGCCGTTTTCTTGGGCGCGTTTAATGGCTTGAACATTGGCGTCAGAAATTTCCATAGAAGAGTTTAGCAGGGTCCCGTCCAAGTCACAGGCGATCAGTTTAATCATGTTATTTCCTCCTTGTTGTTATCGATTTCATAATAACATAAAGGAGGAAGTTTGATTACTGCAAAGCGTTTCTTTATTTGAAAAAAGTTGTCGTGAATTATTTCACTAGTTTCTTTAAATCAAGGGGCAATCATGGTAAGATTGACTAAGGTGAATTACAGATGAAACATTTTATTGGAAATGATTGGGACCAGGTGCTTGCCCCGGTTTTTGAAAGTGATGAATATCACACGCTGCATGACTTTTTGAAAAAAGAATACCAGACCAGGCAGATCTACCCGGACATGTACCATATCTTTACGGCCTTCAAGCTGACCCCTTTTAAAGACACCAAGGTTGTCATTTTGGGCCAGGATCCCTACCACAATCCCGGCCAGGCCAACGGCATGAGCTTTTCTGTCATGCCGGGCACGCCCCTGCCGCCGTCCTTGCGTAATATCTATAAGGAGCTCTATGACGATGTCGGGGCCCAGCCGGTCAACCACGGCTATCTTAAGCGCTGGGCCGACCAGGGCGTCCTCTTGCTCAATGCCGTTTTAACCGTGCCATACGGCCAGGCTAACGGCCACCAGGGCAAGGGCTGGGAAATGGTGACAGATGCCGCGATTAAGGCCTTGAGCGAGCGGGGGCAGGTAGTCTTTATCCTGTGGGGCCGCTTTGCCCAAAACAAGATTCCCTTAATCGACCAGGACAAGAATGTCATTATCAAGTCAGCCCACCCCAGTCCTTTTTCGGCCAACCGCGGTTTCTTCGGCTCCCGGCCATTTTCAAGATGCAACGCGGCCCTAAAGGAATTTGGCTTGGCTCCGGTTGACTGGCAATTGCCGCCTGATCCGGAAGCATGATTTTTTGAGGAGATTATTGATGGAAGTTTTTGAACAATTAAAGCAATTGATTAAGCAAAAAGACAAGCAGCGGATCGTTTTCCCGGAAGGGGAGGACCCGCGGATCCTGACGGCGGTCAGCCGCTTAAAGCAAGATGACCTGGTTGAACCGATCGTCTTGGGGCAAAAGGACCAGGTCATGGCTTTGGCTGAAAAAGCCGGCTTGGACATGACCGGGATCGAAATCGTGGACTACCAAAACAGCCCGGACTTTGGCGAGATGGTGGAAAAGTTTCACGACCGGATGGCCGGGGGCAAGCACTTCCAGACAATGGAAGAAGCGGAAGCTGCCTTGCGCGACGCCAACTTCTACGGGACCATGCTGGTTTACACCGGCCAGGCCGACGGGATGGTGTCCGGGGCGGCTCACTCAACGGCCGACACGGTCCGGCCAGCCCTCTTCATTTTGAAGACCAAGCCGGGGATGCACCGGATTTCCGGTTCCTTCATCATGGAAAGAGGAGAAGAAAAGTACGTCTTTGCTGACTGCGCGATTTCCATCGACCCGACCAGCGACCAGCTGGTTGAATTCGCGGCCCAGTCAGCTGCTACGGCCAAGATGATCGGGATTGACCCCAAGGTGGCCTTCCTCAGCTTCTCAACCCACGGCTCAGCCAAGGGCCCGCAGGTAGACAAGGTGGCGCAAGCGGCCAAGCTGTTCAAGGAAAAGTACCCGGACATCCCGGCGGACGGCGATTTGCAGTTTGACGCGGCCTTCGTGCCGGCAGTTGCTGAACTTAAGGCACCTAATTCAGCCGTTGGCGGCCAGGCTAATGTCTTCATCTTCCCGGAACTACAGTCAGGCAACATTGCCTACAAGATTACCCAGCGCCTGGGCAACTTTACGGCCATCGGGCCAGTTTTGCAGGGGATTGCCAAGCCGGTCAACGACCTCTCCCGGGGCTGCAGTGCTGATGACGTCTACAAGATCGGGATTTTGACGGCAGCGCAAGCCGTTATGGAAGGGTAAAAAGAAAGAGATGACAGAATTAGCAATCAATTCGGCTTCTGACATGCAGACCTTTGGCGCCGCCCTGGCCCAAAGCGCCCAGCCCCACGACCTTTTGCTCTTAAAAGGGGACCTGGGGGCCGGCAAGACCACGCTGACCCAGGGCTTCGGCCGGGCTCTGGGAATTAAGCGGCCTGTCAAGAGCCCGACCTTTACCCTGGTCCGGGAATACCGGGAAGGGAAGCTGCCCCTTTTTCACATGGACTTTTACCGGCTGGAAGGCGATGACCTGGCTTCAATCGACTTAAATGACTACCTGGCTGAAGAAGGGGTGGTCATCATCGAATGGCCCCAGGTGATCCAGGCTGACCTGCCCAGTGACTTCTTAGAGCTGGTTTTGACCCGGGTGGACGATTCCTGGGATTCAACCAAGCGTTTAGTTGAGCTTGTCCCGCACGGGCAAAGAGCGGCCGACTGGGAAGAAAAAGCTTGCCGCCTTTACCAGGAAAAGCAGTAAAGAAGATAAAAACAAAAGCAGAAATAAAAGTAAGAACGAAAGAAAAAATGGACCAGCTGCCTGCTGATCCATTTTTTGTCTAGACTTGGTAGACAAATTTCTTCAAAAGCTCACTGCCCCGCTTTTCCTCTTCTTTTAAGAGAATGCCGGCACAGGCTTCGCTGTCGCTTAAGGCGTTATGGTGGTGCCAAAGCTCCA
Organism: Lactobacillaceae bacterium AF64-9pH9TA; assembly: GCA_027681045.1. GTDB lineage: Bacteria > Bacillota > Bacilli > Lactobacillales > Lactobacillaceae > Lactobacillus. The sequence goes on from JAQDCK010000002.1 coordinate 97,584, forward strand.
CGCCCAAAAGGTCAGAGACAGTGTTGAGCTGGTAGTTATCCAGGCCCGGCTCCAGTTCCCGGCTGACCTTGAGGCTGTCTAAAACCAGGTAGTGGGGTTCGGCAATCCCGTAGCGGGCCAGGGACTGCTTCATCACATTGCAGTCAAAGCGGGCATTGTGGGCCGCCACCAGCATCCCCGGCTGAAAAAGGGGCTGGATCTTGGGCCAGACCTCGGCCATAGTCGGAGCTCCCGCCACGTCTTCAGCCGTAATGTCGTGGACCTTGACCTGCTGGGCGTCAAAAGTCATCTGGGGATTGATGACCGTGTAGAAGCGGTCGATAATCTTGCTCTCCCGCACTAAAACCAGGGCCAAAGAGCAGGCGCTGGCCGGGTGCTGGTTGGCAGTTTCAAAGTCCATGGCGACGAAATTCATCATTTGTAAAAGCCTCCGTTTGCGCGTAAGTTAAATTAAGCCAAGCAAACTTGGTCCAAGCTAGTATAACATAGCGTGAATGCGGTAAAATATCAAAAGGAAGATTTAGAGGAGGCAATTTTAATTGAAGCTGTATGACTTAAAAGCGCAAGGACTTGATTTGCAAGAAAACATTCCTTTGAGCCGCTATACTTTTACCAAAACCGGGGGACCGGCTGAATACCTGGCTTTCCCCAAAAATTTGGCAGAATTAAAAGAACTCTTGGCCGCGGCCAAGGAAGAGCAATTGCCGGTTACTGTGATCGGCAACGCGTCCAACTTGATTATCCGTGACAAGGGGATCAAGGGCCTGGTGATCATTTTAACGGAAATGAAAGAGATCAAGGTTGAAGCTGACAAGGTCCACGCCCAAGCCGGGGCCAGAATCATCGATACCTCTTTCGCGGCTGGGGAAGCCGGCCTGACCGGCCTGGAATTTGCCGCGGGCATCCCCGGCTCAGTCGGCGGGGCGGTCTTCATGAATGCCGGGGCTTACGGCGGTGAAACCAAAGACTGCCTGGAAAGCGCCACGGTCGTCACCAGAGACGGTGAGGTCAAGACCTACACGAACGCTGAGCTGCATTTTTCCTACCGGCATTCCCTTTTGCAGGAAAATGGCGAGATCGTCATCGCGGCAACTTTTGCCTTAAAGGCCGGCGACAAGGCAACTATCTTGGACCAGATGAACTACTTGAACGCTCTTAGAAGCTACAAGCAACCCCTGGAATACCCGTCCTGCGGTTCTGTCTTCAAGCGGCCGACCGGCCACTTTGTCGGCCCGATGATCATCAAGGCCGGCCTGCAGGGCAAGCAGATCGGCGGGGCCCAGGTGTCAACCAAGCATGCCGGCTTTATCGTCAACAAGGGCGGGGCCACGGCAACCGACTACCTCAATTTGATTCACTATATCCAAAAGACGATCAAGGAAAAGGATGGGATTGCTTTGCAAACGGAAGTCCGCATCATTGGCGAGGAATAATGGCTTAGGATAAGAGAAAAAGAAAAATGGGAACAGCAAATGGAAATTATTAAGTTAGATCACATCACCAAGCAGTATGATGATGGCTTTGTAGCCTTGAAGGACATCAACCTTGAGCTTGAGTCCGGCAAGTTCTACTCTTTGCTGGGGCCATCAGGCTCGGGTAAAACAACGATTTTGCGGATCATTGCCGGCTTTACGGAAGCGTCAGCGGGCAAGGTCTATTTTGACGGCCAGGATATCACCAATCTTGACGCCTCAAAACGGCATATCAATACGGTTTTTCAGAATTATGCTCTTTTTCCGCACTTGAATGTCTATGAAAATGTCGCTTTTGCCTTGAAACTGCGCCGGCGGCCGGAAAGCGAAATCCGGGAAAAGGTCAAGGATGCCCTCCACACCGTTCGCCTGGACGGCTATGCCAACCGGGAGATTTCCGAACTCTCCGGGGGCCAGCAGCAGCGGGTGGCGATCGCCCGGGCGATTATCAATGAACCTAAGGTGCTGCTTTTGGACGAATGCCTGTCGGCTTTGGACAAGCGCCTCAGAAAAGAGATGCAGTTTGAACTCCGGGCCATTCAGAAGAAGCTGGGCATCACTTTTATTTTTGTCACCCACGACCAGGAAGAAGCCCTGGCTATGAGTGACGAGATTTTCGTCTTAAACGATGGGGAGATCCAGCAGAGCGGATCACCGGTAGACATTTACGACGAGCCGGTCAACGACTTTGTTGCCCGTTTTATCGGGGACTCCAACATTCTGTCTGGCCGGATGATCCGGGACTTTGCCGTGGAATTTGCTGGCAAGGACTTTGAATGTGCCGACGCCGGGATTACTCCAGGGGAAAAAGTCGAAGTCGTTCTGCGGCCAGAAGACTTGGATATTACGTCTCCAGCCGCTGGTAAGCTCCTGGTGACGGTGCAGAGCCAGCTTTTCCTGGGCGACCACTTTGAAATCAAGGCTATCGGCCAGGACGGCTTTGAATGGCTGATCCATTCCACCAATGGGGTCCAGATCGGCCAGGAAGTCGGCATCTTCTTTGACCCGGAAGACATCCATGTCATGCGGCTGGGCGAAACCGAAGAAGAATTCGATGCCCGCCTGGAAACTTATGAAGGTGAGGACTAGCCATGAAAAAGAACCGGCTTTTGTTTCTTTTACCTTACCTGCTCTGGATCGGCCTCTTCGTCATCGCACCCCTGGTCTTGATCCTGGGCTATTCACTGACTGATGCTCATAGTCATTTGACCCTGCAAAACTTTGCCGTCTTTTTCTCTGGCGGCACCTTTTTGCGGATGATGGCCAATTCCTTTTGGTATGCCCTCTTGATTACCTTTTTCTGCCTGCTGGTCTCTTATCCGGCAGCCCTGGTCTTGACCAGGCTGAAAAACCAGCAGTTCTGGCTAATGCTGATCATTTTGCCGACCTGGATCAACCTCTTGCTCAAGGCTTACGCCTTTATCGGGATTTTTTCCCGGAGCGGGATGGTCAACCAGTTCTTGGGCCTCTTTGGCATTGGTCCGGTCGGGATCATGTTTACCGACTTCGCCTTTATTTTCGTGGCGACCTATATCGAAATTCCCTTCATGGTCATGCCTATCTACAACTCGCTGAAGGAAATTGATCCGGCTCTTTTAAGCGCCAGCTCAGACCTGGGGGCCAGCTTCTGGCAGACCTTCCGCTACGTGATCTGGCCCTTGTCCTGGCCAGGGGTTGAATCGGGCATCCAGGCCATCTTCATCCCGTCTCTGTCCCTCTTCATGCTGACCCGCTTGATCGGGGGCAACCGGGTGATCACCCTGGGGACAGCGGTTGAAGAGTATTTCTTGACGACGATGAACTGGAATATGGGGGCAACGATCGGGGTTATCCTGATCGCCTTGATGTCGATTGTAATGCTGCTGACTTCTCGCAAGCAGCACAAGAAGGAAATTGAATTATGAAAAAGACCATTTGGGGCAGGGTGTACTTTGGCCTGGTGCTACTGATCCTCTACCTGCCGATTTTCTACCTGATCTATTTTTCTTTCTCCAGCGGCTCCAGCATGGACCACTTCCGGCATTTTACCTGGGAGCACTACCAGACTTTGTTTGCTGACAAGCGCCTTTTGGCCATCTTGCTGGAGACGATCATGCTGGCCCTTCTGTCCAGCCTGGCGGCAACCGCTCTGGGGACCTTTGGGGCCATTGCCATCCAGCGCAGCAAGGAGGCCTCCCGCAATCTTTTGCTATCTTTGAACAATATCTTGATCGTGTCACCCGACGTTATTATCGGGGCCAGCTTCTTGATCCTTTTTACCGCCCTGGGCTTCAGTCTGGGCTTTGCCTCCGTCTTGCTCAGCCACATCGCCTTTTCAGTGCCGATTGTGGTTTTGATGGTCCTGCCTAAGCTGAAGGAAATGGACAATTCCCTGGTTGACGCGGCCCGGGACCTGGGGGCTAACAACTACCAGGTCTTTAGCCAGGTCCTACTGCCGGCCCTTACGCCGGGGATCCTGTCGGGCTTCTTCATGGCCCTGACTTACTCTTTGGACGACTTCGCGGTTACCTTCTTCGTGACCGGGAACGGCTTTACCACCTTGTCCGTTGAAATCTATTCCCGGGCCCGGCAGGGGATCGACCTGGAAGTAAATGCCTTAAGCACAATCATTTTCTTCTTTGTCCTCCTTTTGGTCGGGGTCTACTACGTCTTGACCAAGCGGCAGGGCAAGAGGGCGAATAAACTGGGAGGGCTTCCGCGATGAAAAAAATCCTCTCCGCGGCCCTGGCCATCCTTTTGGTCAGCTTGGGCCTTTACTTGGGAGCCCAGGAGCTGGACAGCTCCAGCGGCGGCTCAGCCTCAAGCAAGAAAGACTTGATCATTTACAACTGGGGGGACTATATCGACCCGGATTTGATTACCAAGTTTGAAAGGCAGACGGGCTACCATGTCATCTATGAGACTTTTGACTCAAATGAAGCCATGTATACTAAGATCAAGCAGGGCGGGACAGCCTATGATTTAGCCGTGCCGTCGGATTACATGATCACCAAGCTGCGCCGGGACAATCTTTTGGACAAGATCGATACCAGCCGCTTGAGCAATTTCAAGTACATCGGCAAGGAATTTTTGCATAAGTCCTTTGATGAGAAAAACGAGTACTCAGTGCCTTACTTCTGGGGAACCCTGGGGATTGTCTACAACGACCGCTATGTCAAAAAGGGCGAGATCAAGAGCTGGAATGACCTCTGGAAGAAAAAGTACCGGGGGCAGATCCTGCTGGTTGACTCAGCCCGCGACATCATGGGCATGTCCCTGGTTTCGATGGGCTACTCCATGAATGACACCAACTCTGCCCACCTGAAGGCCGCCAAGGCCAAGCTGGACAAGATCGGCAAGAACGTCAAGGCAATCGTGGCTGACGAGCTGAAGATGTACATGGTGCAAAATGAGGCCTGGATCGGGGTTACCTATTCCGGGGAAGCCGCGATGATGATGGACCAGGACTCCCACATCCATTACGTGGTGCCGGCCCAAGGGTCCAACTTGTGGTTTGATAATATCGTCATCCCGAAGACTTGCAAGAACAAGGAAGCCGCTTATAAGTTCATCAACTTCATGCTAGAGCCCAAGAACGCGGCCCAAAACGCCGAATACATCGGTTACTCGACCCCGAATACCGCGGCGCAGAAGCTCCTGCCCAAGTCCGTCCGGGAAGACGAGCAGTTTTACCCGCCAATGTCGACGGTCAAGAATTTGGAAGTTTATCGGGATCTGCCAAGCAGCAAGGTGCAGGAATATAATGACCTCTTCCTGGAGTTCAAGATGTATGCCCGCAACTAGCTGACAGAAAATTTTAGAAAGGGAAAGTTTCATGCAATTTGATTTTGCAAGTCTGTGGACCTGGCATACCTTGTCGGTGGTCCTGGATGTCTTGATCACCTGGTATTTCATCTACCACTTGACCCTTTTGATCAAGGGGACCAAGGCTGTTCAGCTGGCCAACGGGATCATCTTGATCATGGTGGCCCGGGTCTTGGCCGGCTGGGCCCAGCTGACGACCGTTACTTTTATTTTGGACCAGATCGTTTCCTGGTCAGTCATCGGGATTATCGTCATCTTCCAGCCGGAAATCCGCCGGGGGCTGGAGCGCCTGGGACGGGTCTCCCTGTTTTCTGATTCGGAAAACAGCGAGCGCGAGCAGCAGGAAAAGCTGGTCAAGGAGCTGGACAAGGCGATCCAATACATGTCCAAGCGCCGAATCGGGGCCTTGATTACTTTGGAACAAAAGACCGGTCTGGAAGAATACGTGGAGACCGGGATCAAGCTTGATGCCCTGGTTACTGGGGAATTGCTGATCAATATCTTCATCCCCAACACTCCTTTGCACGACGGGGCGGTCATCATCAAGAACAACCGGGTCCAGGTGGCTTCCGCCTATCTGCCCCTGTCTGACAATGCCATGATTCCCAAGAGCCTGGGGACCAGACACCGGGCAGCCGTCGGGATTTCTGAAGTAACCGACGCCATCACCGTGGTTGTTTCTGAAGAAACGGGCGGGGTGACTATCACCAGAAACGGCCAGTTCATGGTTGACCTCAGCCAGCAGGAATACCTCAAGTACTTACGGGCTGAACTGGTCACTGAAGAAAAGAAGAAGCAGCCATGGCCAATCCGCCTGGCCCGGAGCATCTGGAACTGGGGGGATAAATAATGCACAAATTGATTGAGCAAAAATGGTTTTACAAGCTTTTTTCCCTGCTCTTAGCCATCGTCTTGGTTGCCTTCGTTGACACCACCCAGGTTAATACCAACAACCAAACCAAGGTGCAAGAAACGGCAAGCACTGAGCAGAGCTTGAAGATGGCCCTGCAAGTGTCAGTGGACACTGACAAGTACTACGTCACCGGCTACCCGTCCAAGGTCAAGGTGACTCTAGAAGGACCGAATGCCCTGGTTACTTCCGCCGTTAACACCCAGAACTTCCGGGTCTACATTGATTTGAGCAAGTTGGGTGTTGGCAGCCACCAGGTGCCAATCAATGTTAGTGGCTTGCCCAGCCAGGTTTCCTACAAACTTTCAAAGAAAAGCGTGAAAGTCAACATCCAAAAACGAAAGTCCCGCACCTTGCCGGTCCAAATAGGTTATAATAAGAATGCTGTTGCTCAAGGCTATGACATCGGCACGCCGACAGTCAGCCCGGAGACGGTTGAAGTCACCGGGGCCCAGAGCGAAGTAAAAGCGATCGACCACGTGCAGGCTCAGCTAGTCGTGCCAAACGGCAGCACCGAGACAGTGCGGCGGAACGTTCTTCTGGCCGCATACGATGCCAAGGGCCACCAGCTCAACGTGGTGATCAGTCCGGCAACGGCCCGGGTAACCCTGCCCTTGTCGGTCTCTAAGAAGACGGTTAAGCTGAAGCTGAATGCCAGCCATGGCTCAAGCAAGAAAGTTTACTCCTTGACTGCCAAAGAGGAAAAAGTTACCCTCTATGGGCAAAAGGAAGCCCTGAAAAAGATCAGTTCCCTGACTTTGGATGTTGATCTGACTGATATCAAGTCTTCGGTCACCAAGTCCTTCCGCCTGCCAGTTCCAAGCGGGGTTGCCTGGATTTCACCAGGCAGAGTGGACGTCCAGATCGAAGTCAGCGATTCGAACAACTAGAAAAAAGAAAGGTTCTTTGCAACATGCTTAAATATTTTGGTACTGACGGTGTCCGCGGTGAAGCGAACAAGGTTTTGACCCCGGAAATGGCCTTTAAACTGGGCCGGATGGGCGGCTACGTGCTGACCAAGGAAAAGGAAGACGGCGGCCAGGCCCGGGTTCTGGTTTCAAGAGACACCCGGATTTCTGGTGAAATGCTGGAATACGCTTTGATTTCAGGCCTTTTGTCAGTCGGCATTGAAGTTTTGGAATGCGGGGTCATGACCACACCTGGCCTGTCCTACCTGGTCCGGGCCCAAGGGGCCGACGCCGGCGTGCAGATTTCTGCTTCCCACAACCCGGTTGAAGACAACGGGATCAAGTTCTTTGGCAGCGATGGCTTGAAGCTGTCTGACGCTAAGGAAGAAGAAATCGAAGAACTGATCGACACCAAGCAGGATATGCTGCCGCGGCCATCAGCAGAGGGCCTGGGCACGGTAACCGACTTCCGCGATGGCAGCAATAAGTACATCCAATTCTTGGAAAATACTATTCCGGAAGACTTGAGCGGGATCAAAGTCGTAATCGACGGGGCCAACGGGGCAGCCAGCGCCTTCATTTCCCGTTTGTTTGCTGACCTGGATGTTGACTTTACCACTATTTCAACCCACCCGAACGGGCTCAACATCAACGACCACTGCGGGGCCACCCACACTGCCCGCCTGCAAGAAGAAGTCGTCAAGCAAGGTGCCCAGCTGGGCCTGGCCTTTGACGGGGATGCTGACCGCTGCATCGCGGTTGACGAAAACGGCAATGAAGTTGACGGCGACCACATCATGTACGTGATCGGCTCCTACCTGGCTGACCATGGCCGCTTGAAGAAGGACACGATCGTGACGACTGTCATGAGCAACCTGGGCTTCACCAAGGCTCTTGAGCGCCGGGGCATCAAGAATGTCCGCACCCAAGTCGGTGACCGCTACGTATCTGAAGAAATGCGGGCCAACGGCTACAGCCTGGGCGGGGAACAATCCGGCCACGTGATCATTAGCGACTACCACAACACTGGTGACGGTATGCTGACCGGGATCCACCTGATGCTGGTCATGAAGAAGACTGGCAAGTCTTTAACTGAACTTTTGGCTGACTTCAAGGAATACCCGCAAGTTTTGGTCAACGTTCCAGTTAAGGACAAGAACAGCTGGAAGAACCACCAGGCAGTAGTTGACGCAATTGACTCCGTTGAAAAGGACATGGCTGGCGACGGCCGGGTCCTGGTCCGTCCTTCAGGTACCCAGGAGCTGCTCCGGGTTATGGCTGAAGGCCCGACTCAGGAAATCACCCAGGAATATGTTGACCGGATCGTCAAGGTCGTTAAGACGGAAATGGGCGAATAAAAAAGCAAGTTAAAGAGCTGTAAAGCTGAGAATAAGGAAAGTTCAAATCGAGCTTTCCTTTTCTTTTGGCTGATTTTTTCCTTTTTTTGCGAAAAAAATTCTGCAATAATTAAGTAAGAACAGGCTTTGGACTACATAGGAGGAAAATATGGCGATTAAAATGCTGGCCATCGACTTAGATGGCACCCTGCTAACTGACAGCAAGACGATTCTGCCCGGGACCTACAAGGCCCTGCAGGAAGCGAAAGCAGCCGGAATCAAGATTGTGCTGACTTCTGGCCGGCCCTTGTCGGGCATCAAGGGTTACGCGGAAGAATTAGGCTTAAGCGGCAGTGAAGAGTACGCGATCCTCTTCAACGGGGCCGTGGTGCAGAACTTAGACGGCCGGGTCCTGATCAGCCATGAACTGGACTTTGGTGACTTCAACACCCTTCTGCACATGCAGCGGCTCAGCGATGTCAACCTGGATTTTGAAACCCCGGACCGCTTCTACACTTTAGACAAGAAGATTTCCATCCGCCTGCAGATTGACGGGGCGGAAACCAAGAACCAGCTCTGGATTCAAGACAGAAGCGACTTCAAGAAGGACTTTACCTTTGCCAAGGCAGTTTACCAGTGCGATGACCCGGACCAGGTTGACCGCCTCTGGAACCGGCTGCCGGACTGGTTCTTCCAGTCATACGCGGTTGTCCGCAGCTGGCCGGAAGTCGTTGAAGTCGGTTCGCTGGCCGCTTCAAAGGGCTATGCCGTCAGCGAACTGGCCTCAAGACTGGGCCTGTCAAGCAGTGAAGTCATGATCTTCGGTGACCAGGGCAATGACCGGTCCATGTTTGAAATCCCTGACTTCAAGCGGGTGGCCATGGGCAATGCCATCGACGAGATCAAGGACCTGGCTGACTACGTCACCGACACCAACGAGCGTGACGGGATCGCCAAGGCCCTGCGGAAATTAGTTCTATAAGAGAAGGGGACAGATCTGCGGATCTGCCCTTTTTCTTTTTCAGGAGGAAAAAATGACTATGGCAGAAATTGAAGAAAAAATCACTGGCATTTTTGCCGAGGCAGTTAGGCAAAGGACCGTAACCGGCGTCTCTTACGCCTTAGTTGACCAGGGAAGGATCAGCCAGCACTACCTGGGCCAGGCTGAGCCAGGACAATTCTATGACCTGGCCTCTTTGACCAAGGTGGTGGGGACGGCCAGCGGGATTTTTAAAGAAATAGATGAGGGGAAAGTCAGCTTAGATGACCAGGTGGGGCACTTTTTCCCGGCGGCTTGTTCAGCTGTTACAGTAAAGGACCTGCTCCTGCACACCAGCGGCCTGCCGGCTGACTTGGACAATGTCTGGCAATACCAAAGCCCAAGGGAAGTCTGGGAGGCGGTATTAGCCACTAAGCCCCTTTATTTCCCCGGCCAGGAGTCAATCTATTCCGACCTCAACTTCATTATCTTGGGCAAAATTTTAGAGCAGGTCAGCGGGCAGGACTTGAGCAGCTTTTTACGGGAGGAGATTTTTGCCCCTTTGGGCATGCGGGAGACCGGCTTCTTGCTTAAGGGGAAAAGGGACCGCTTTGTCAAAACGGAAATAACTAAGGAGAGAGGACAGGTCTGGGGGAACGTCCATGACGAAACTGCCTGGCAAATGGGCGGCCTGGCCGGCCATGCCGGTCTCTTTTCCACGCTAGATGACCTGGCCCGCTTCAGCTCCTTTTACTTAACGACAGCTAGTCCGCTTGTTGCCAGTTTGTTTGACTATGACTGCTCTGAGCGGACCCTGGCCTGGATCCGCTGGCAAAAAGGCCGCCGCTTTCTCTGGCATACAGGTTTTACTGGCCCGGGATTAGGCCTGGACTTTGAAAATGGGCGGGCCCTGGTCATTTTGGCCAGCTCCGTTTACCCCAAGCGGGGCAACGAGGCCTGGCTGCTGGCCCGCCGGCAGGCGGCCAAGACTTTTTTCGCTTGCGGCTACCGGGAAGGAAATTAAAAGATAATCTGTTGACAAATGTAAACAATAGTGTAGAATAGTTTTTACAAAGGTTACAGATGTAAACGAGGAGGAAGGAAATGAACGAGGATTGCCGGATTTCAGACGCGGAATGGCAGGTTATGCGGGTCGTCTGGACCCTGGGCCCGGCCAATAGCAGCCAGATTATTGAACAATTGGCTGCAAAATGTGCCTGGAGCTCGTCAACGGTCAAAACCTTGCTGCGGCGCTTGGAAAAGAAGGGCTTTTTGCTGGTTGACCGGCAAGGTCACCGCTTTGTGTACCGGGCGGCTAAAGCCGAAAGCGAAGCGATGCATGAGAGCTTGACGGCTGAATTTGCCGCTATGTGCGACATGCACAAGGGGGAAATGCTCCTCCGGCTGCTGGATGACCTGCCTTTAAGTAAAAGCGACCTTGAAGCGATTGCCAAAAAGGCGGCCGAAAAAGCGAAGACGGCTCCGGAAAAAATTGATTGTAATTGTTTAAGTACTTGTGAGCATATGGAAGGTGAACAGGAATGTTAATTAATGGATTAGTAATTTTGGCCGCGGCAGCTTTGACCGGCTTGATCATCTGGTGGTTTTTCGGCAATTTCCAAAAGAGCAGCCAGCAGGCAGGTCTGTCAAATGGCCGCCAGGAAGGGCAAGTGGTCGTCAAAGGTGGCTATGAGCCGGAAGTTCTCTACTTAAAGCAGGGTGTGCCGGCGGAAGTGACTTTTAAGATGGAAGACAAGACGTCCTGCCTCAGCCATGTGATCTTTTCTTCTTTGGGCGTTGAAAAGGACCTAACTAAGGAAAAGCTGGCCAAGGTCCAAATCCCGACTGACAAGACCGGGGAAATCGACTATGCTTGCGGGATGGACATGTTTCATGGAAAGATCGTGGTTAAGTAATGAAATTGACTAATTGGCGCCGCTTCTGGCTCTCCCTGTTTTTAGCCCTGCCTATGCTGGCCCAGATGTTGCTCATGATCTGGGGAATCATGTTGCCGGGGATCAAGACTTATTCGCTGATCGCCACCAGCTTGATTATGCTAGTAGCGGCTGGCCCCTACATTCAAAGCGCCTGGGCAGCTTTAAAACGCCACCAGGCTAACATGAACAGCTTGATCGCCATTGGCACCAGCGTGACTTATGTCTACAGCCTTTTTGCCTACTTCACGGGCCGGCCGGTCTACTTTGAAAGCGCGGCTTTTATCTTGATTTTTGTCTTGCTGGGGGATGCCCTGGAAGAAAAGATGCATGACCGGGCAGCCTCTTCATTAAACAAGCTGCTGGAACTGCAAGCCAGTGAAGCTGAAGTCAAGCGGGGAGATGACTTTGTTAAGCTTCCCCTGGACCAGGTCAAGACCGGAGACATAATCAAGGTGCGGCCGGGCGGCAAGGTGCCGGTTGACGGCCGACTTGTTTCCGGGCAAAGCAGCGTCAATGAAGCCATGGTGACCGGGGAAAGTATGCCGGTTGCGAAAAAGCCTGGCGACAAGGTGATTGGGGCAACCATCAACGGCAGCGGCAGCTTTTTGATGGCGGCTGAGCAGGTCGGGGAAGAGACTATGCTGGCTCAGATCGTCCAAGTGGTCAAGCAGGCCCAGAACTCCCGGGCCCCGATCCAAAAACTGACTGACAAGGTGGCTAACTACTTCGTGCCGGCGGTATTGATCGTCAGCATCCTGGCCTTTGCCCTCTGGGATGTCTTTAGTCCCGTGGGCCCGGTTCAAGCTATGCTCTACGCAGTTTCCGTTATCGTGATTGCCTGCCCGTGCGCCTTGGGGTTAGCGACCCCGACGGCCTTGATGGTGGCTAGCGGCCGCAGCGCCCGGATGGGCGTCTTGATCAAGGACGGGGAAATCCTGGAAGCAGCCGCGAAAATCAAGACTATTGTTTTTGACAAGACCGGAACGTTAACGGTCGGCCAGCCCCAGCTGGTGGACCAGATGGGGGATAAAGCAAGCCTTAGCCTGGCGGCCAGTCTGGAAGCCAATTCTGAACACCCCTTGGCCCAGGCCATCGTGACCAGCGCTAAAGAAGGCGGCCAGCCTCTCTTGCCAGTCAGCGATTTTTCAGCTGAAGAAGGCCAAGGGGTAGAAGGCAAGGTAGCTGGTCACTTAGTCAAGGTGGGCCGGGCTGACTACGTCAGCGCTCCGGACGCTTGGCGCCAGCAGGCAGAAGGCTTGGCGGAAGCCGGCAAGACGGTGGTTTATGTCCAAAAAGATTCTACCGTCATTGGCCTCTTGGCCCTGCAGGATGCTCCCCGCCCAGAAGCAAAGGTCGTTCTCAGCGAACTTAAAAATTGCGGAATCAAGACGGTCATGTTAACTGGTGACAACCAGCAGCTGGCGGAAAAAATCGGCCGCCAGCTGTGCATTAACCAGGTCGAAGCGGGACTTTTGCCCGGGGAAAAGGCTGACCGCTTGGCCAAATTGCAAGAAGCAGGGCCGGTGGCCTTTGTCGGCGACGGCATCAACGACGCGCCGGCCTTGTCACTAGCTGATGTCGGCATTGCCATGGGCAGCGGGACCGACGTGGCCAAGGAAGCTGGCGGAATCGTCTTGATGACCAGCAGTTTGACCGGAGTTTTGCGGGCGCTTGACTTGTCCAAGCAGACCTTCACGCGGATCAAGCTGAACCTTTTCTGGGCCTTGATCTACAATTTGATCGGGATTCCGGTCGCGGCCGGCCTCTTCTCCTTTATCGGGATCAGGCTCAGCCCGGAACTGGCGGCTTTGGCCATGGCTTTCAGCTCTGTCTCAGTCCTGCTGTCATCATTAATGTTGAACTGGACTAAGATTGCCGGGGCGGGCAAAAACTGATAGAGCAATTATGAAATAATGGAATAAGGCTTTAAATAGAAGTGCCAGCTTGGTGCTTCTATTTTTTTGTTTGCTTTTGAAGCGCTTTCTGATGTAATCTTATAATTAGTGCGTTAATTAACGATCTAGGAAGAGGCAAAAAGAGGCAAATAATGGATACAGTAAAAAATTATCTCAGCGTGGCTTTTTTTTCTTTTTGGGGCGGCCTGGCCCGCTATGGCTTAACGGAAGCACTTTCCTTTTACGGGACGGTGATTGCCAACCTTTTGGGCTGCTTTCTCCTGGCCTTCCTGACTTACTTTTTCCTGAGAAAGTCTACTAGCCGGGCCTGGCTGACCACGGGCCTGGGGACGGGCTTCGTGGGAGCCTTTACGACTTTCTCCAGCTTTAACCTGGATGCCTTCAAGCTGCTGCTTGGCGGGCAAAATTTTGGAGCTTTGCTTTACTTTACCGGCACGATCGCGGCTGGCTTCCTCTTCGCCTGGGCAGGCAAGCAGGCGGCCAACTTTGCCGCGGACAAACTTTTGGAAAGGGGGTAACAAGATGATTTTCGCGGTTGGATTCGGCGCCAGCCTGGGGGCCGTGGCCCGCTACGGCTTGACCAGTTATGGCAAGAAGCACTGGATGCAAGGGACGGCCTTTCCTCGGCCAACTCTTTTGATCAATCTGACAGGGGCCTTTTTCCTGGGCCTGGCCTTTGCCTTGCGGCTGCCGGCTAGCGTCTATGCCTTCTTGGGCACCGGCGTCTTGGGTGGCTACACGACTTTTTCCACTTTGAATACGGAAATGGTCTCTTTGGCTGAAAACGAGCAAAAGCACGTCCTCAAGCGCTATTTGCTGGCCAGCTATTTGGGTGGGGCGGTCCTTTTAACTTACGGATATTATCTTGGAAGCCTGCTATGAAAAAAAGCCAACTGATTCTGCGCAAGAGCCTGTGCAGCCTGGCAGCCATAATTTCCCTGGTCGCTCTTTTGAGCAGCCCTGTCACCTTTAAAATGTATGAGGTCAAGGACTATGCGTCTAGTTTGATCGACACTTTTGCCAACCAAAGCGATGGCAGCGCCATGTCAATTGCGGCCAAAGCCGCGGTAGAATCGGGTCTGAAGCAGGACCTGGTTGACCAATTGCCAGACAAGGTGGAGATTAGCGAGTCCTATCTCAGCCTCTACCGGCTAGTTTCCCGCTACCGGCAAAACAAGCGCCTGCAGTCCAGCGATTTAAAGCTGCCAGCTAAGAACAAGGTCCAGCTCTTTATGGATGACTTGATCCTCTATTTGGTCAACAGCGAACTGAAGGCACATGAAGGGGAATTGCAGCAGATTACGCAAATCTACCAGCTCTCCTTGTGGATCATCTGTGTTCTTTACCTGCTGGGCGTGGCCCTGCTCCTCTTCAACCGTTACTGGTCCTGGCTGCCTTTTGTGCTGGGAGCGGCTATCGCCTTTGGCTTCCAGGTCTTTATTACCCATACCTTGACGGAAATGGTTCAAAAGGAAGTTTACTCCAAGATGCTGTTCACCTATTCTTGGGGCAGCTGGGCCGGCTTTTTACTGGCCCTGGCCCTGGCCGGCTACCTTTTTTATCTGGATGTTTGCCGTTATCGGGCGAAGGGGAAGGCTAATAAGAATAAAGAAGCGAAAAATAATTAAAAAACTATGTTAAGAGTCAAGACGGCTAGTCTTGGCTTTTTTCATGCTGGGGAAAAAAGCTGCATTTTCTTATAGGAAAGCAGTCCTAGCTTGCTCTGTTATAACAACTTTTATATAATATAAAGAATGGGTTAACACCAACCTGCCTCTGCAGCTTTAAATATAAATTGATTTATACTTAAAGCTTTTCGCCAGTTTGCAGGCAAACCGTGTTTATTAGGAGTGGTTTTATGAAAAAAAGCGCGAAGCAGGCTGAGCTGGCTAAAATCGCGCAGAGCGAAGCGCCAATAGCACTTTATCAATCAAAAAATAAGCAGATTACAGCTATAGCCGTGTCTAAGGGCCTGTGTGAGCTCTATGGCCTGCCGGAGGCTGAGCTTAAACAGCTGCTGGATCAGGACCTGTTCGCGGGTCTGCATCCTGACGACCAGCCAGGCGTACGAGCCGACCTGATCTCTTTCATGAACCGGGACAGCAGCGGCTACCAGAGCATCTACCGGATTAAGCTGCCCGGCCAGGAAGACTATGTTTTGTTGCAGGCCCAGGGGAAGTTCTTAGAAGATACAAACTGCCTCCTGGTCTGGTATACGGAAATTTCGACCAGCCGCCTGCAGGAACTGACCACGGCTGACCGGCGGACCAAGCACCTGCTTGACGATCTGACCGGCCTGCCTAAAGCAGCCTACTTTTACGAACTGGCCGAGCTTGGCTGCCGGAAGCTTTTCAAAGCGGGCAAGCAGCCAGTCTTGCTGGCCTTCAACTTGATCGGCTTCAGTCACTTCAACCACCGCTATTCCTATATTGAAGGCAACCGTCTCCTGGTGGCCTTCGCTGACCTGGTCAAGCGGCATTTTAGCGGAGGTGCCTGCGGCCACTTCACGAAAGACGACTTTTATGCTTATACGTCCCATGACCATTTAGAAGAGCGGCTGAAAGATATCCTCAAAGAGAGCCGGCAGATCAATGAAGGCCGCAACCTGGCCATCCGTATCGGGGTTTATGACGCCAACAGCCTGGTTTATGAAGACATCAAGAAGGTCTGCGAATACGCCATGGTGGCCTGCAATAACAACCGCAAGGACGTTAAGGCCCACATTACTTACTTCACCAGCCAGAACCGGCAGAAGCTGGAACTGGAAAGCTACATTTTGTCCAATTTCGACCAGGCCTTGAGAGAAGGCTGGATTGAGCCTTTTTACCAGCCAATTGTCCGCATTTTAAACGGACAGAGCGGGAACTGGGAGGCCCTGGCCCGCTGGCGCAAACCAGATAGTGGGATGCTGCTGGATGAGCAGTTTATCCCGACTTTGGACCAGGCCGGGATCCTTTACCGGCTGGACTTGTACATGGCTGACAAGGTGATTGCCGATCTTAAGAAAATGCAGGAGAGGGGCCATCTTGAGCTTGCTGTCTCCCTCAACCTTTTCAGCTCAGAATTTGACCAGTGCAATATGGCTGAAGAGATTACTAGGAAGGTAAAAGAGAGCGGACTGTCGCCGGAATTCATCGTAATTGAAATCAGCAACGACACCCGTAATCTCAATGCCGACAAGATCCGGGAACAGATCGCCTTGTTCAAGCAAAACGGCTTCTCTGTCTGGGTGGACAATTTTGGCGAAGGCTACTCCTCAATTGGTTTGATCAAGGACAATGCCCCGGTTTCCTGCATTAAGTTTGATGCCAGCTTTATCAAGGACCCTGACCAAAAGCGGTCAAGGATTGTCTTGAAGAAGATGGTGGAACTGGCGGAAGAATTGGGAATCGACACACTCGTTGAAGGGGTAGAAAATGCCGACCAGCTTCTGGCCCTAAGGGAAATTGGCTGCGCGGCGGCTCAAGGCTACTACTTTGGCCAGCCCCTGCCTTTTGACCAGGCCTGGAAGAAGTGGGTTGAGGATCCGGAAGCCAACCTGGAGCGCTTCAGCGAGTCAGACTACTACAACAGCGTGGGGATGATGAGCCTGGAGCGGCCCCACTTTCTCCAGGAAAGTTACAAGAATGATTTGATCTTTGATGATCCAGACCCCATCTTAGACCGCTACTTTAAGGGGACCCCGCTGGGCTTTTTGGAATACAGAAACGGCAAGCTCTACTACTTAAGGGGCAATGAAGGCTATACCCGCTACCTGCTCAGCTGTGGGTCGGTCACCAAAGAAGAGATGGAAGAGCATCCCTTCACCATTGAGCTTAAATCAGTCGGTTCGCAGTTTTTCAAGGACCTCAAGGGCTGGATTGCTGAAGAATACTGGAAAAATCATAAGACTGAGTGGCATTACACCGTTCACAGCTATCCCAACAACCTTTATGTTGAGGGCTACCAGCGGATCCTGTCCTACAACCCGCACACGGATGCCTATGCCTTGATTGACGTTTTGACTTCCTACAATGCCAACCAAGTTTACCAGGACCAGGCACGGGATGACCTGGGTGTAACAGCCAACTTCAGCTTGAATGCCGACCAATACCGGGACATGCCCCTGCCATTTATCATCGTGGCTCCGATTTATCAGGAAAAGCGAGTGGTCGACATGCAGTGCATCTATGTCAACCAGGCTTATGCCGAAATCATAGGTCAGAGCCGGGAGAAGCTGCTGGGCAACAGAATGTCGAATTTTGTCAAGCAGAAGCTGGACTTCTGGATTAAGGTGATTTTTGGCACTAGTGACGGCGAAATCCGTCAAGGCACCTTCCATTCAAAGACAGGCCACTGGTATGAATACATTACGGCCAAGTCTTCAGTGCCGGAGACCCGGTCTTTAGTCATGATCAACATTGACGAGCAAAAGAGAAGCCAACATGAGATCAAGCAGAAACAGAATACGACCAATGAAATCGTCCAGCTGTCAGAAATCCTGAACGTTGAAAATGACAAACTGGAAACAGCGATCAGCAAGGGCCTGGCTAAGCTCGGCACAGACCTTGCCGCTGACCGGGTCGTCGTGATGGAAGGCGAGGGGCAGTATGCTAAAAATACTTACAGCTGGACCCGGCCTGGCTTAGCATCGGCGCAAAAGAAGCAGCAAAAGATCGACGTAGTCACGCTAAAAGTCAAGCTGCAGGAGCAGCTGAACCATGACAGCCTCTTTTTGATTGACCAGGCTGAAATTGTCAAACGCTTTCCGGAAATTATCGCTACTTATGACTCTGACTACCAACTGGAAAATGTCCTTTTGGCGCCATTTTATGAAAGTGGCCGGGTCCGCGGGGTAGTTGTAGTTGAAAACCTTGATACCGGCTTAAATATGGACTTTAACAATTTGATTGAACTGACAGCTGACTTCGTTGGTGCTAAAGTAATGGGCCGGAAATTGAAGCAGCAAAGAGATACTGACGTCTTGACCAAGCTGAATGACCGACACCCTTACCTGGCCAAGCTGAACTACTATAAGAAATCTCAGGCTTCAAGAACAGTTGGCGTAGCCTTTATGGACTTGAACGGCCTTAAAGAGGCTAATGATGAGTTGGGCCATGATGCAGGAGACGAACTTTTGATTTCGGCAGGCCAGATCATCAGCCAGGCTTTTGGCCACGACCATGTCTACCGGGTTGGCGGGGATGAATTCGTAGTTTTGGATGACCAGAGCAGCCGGATAGAATTTGAGGCTCACTGCGCGGCTCTTGAAAAGAGCCTGACCGTGCTTGGTACTCCGTCGATCTCAATTGGGGCTGAATGGTGCCCGGACTCCCACTATCTGGAAGATGCGGTCGAGAGAGCCGACTGGAAGATGCGGCGGCAGAAAAAAGACTTCTACAAGTCCCATAAACGCTATCGCTGATGTTGCTTAGGAGCAAAGGGGGAAGAGGTTTAATGATGAAGAAAAATAACCGCGCTATGGTTTATTCGCTGATCATGGCCTTAATTATGCTTGCTTTAGGCATTGTCAGCTTCTGGGGCCGGAACCAGGGCATCTTTGGCGGGATTTACGCGACTGCTCCTTTGACCAGCGCGAAAACAAACTGGACTGACAAGAAGGGCAAGGCAGTTAATTTAACAGAGCTGAAGCCGGATAAACAGGGGACGCTGACGATCTACTACCGCCTGCCTAAAAAATTGGACAAGCAGGACAAGCTCATCTTTTTCTCCAGATATATCAAGCAGATTGACGCTTATATCGGGAAAAAGAAAATCTACCACAGCCATCCGGAAATAGCGGCTGACTGGCTGAGCCTGACTGAACACTATGAGAGTTTTACCAACAGCATTGAGCTGCCGGCAGAAGCGGCCGGCAAAACGGTCCGCTTAACCTTGAAGGGCTTTTACCAGCCGGCTGGCAAGCTTACCGCCTGCAGCCTGGGCAATGACGGGGCCTTTCTGGCCAACTATGTCAGAAAGAATGCTCTCCAGGTAGGGCTGGGCATCATTTCTGTCGTCCTGGGCCTGACCCTGCTGCTTTTTTCCATCTTCGCGCCTTTGACCAGCGCGTTCAAGCATAGTCTGGGTTACTACTCGGTGGCCTCGGTTTTCTTTGCCATTTTGCAGATGCAGGAAAAGATGCAGCTGACGGTGCTTTTTGGCCACTACCATGTCTGGCGCCTGTTTACCTACCCGGTCATGATGCTCTTGCCATTTTTACTGATTATGGCCATTAACGCGCAGCTGGAACATCCCAAGCTGGCTTACACTAACGCAGCTTTCGCCTTAAGCATGCTGGATTTGGCCTATGTCCTCTGGCGCTATTGGGGGAAGGGTAAAGACCTTGTCAGCGACAGGCGCTTTTTGATCAATGTGGTTATTGCCGCTTTTGTCGGCGGGATCGCCATGATTTTTGCCGATCTCTACCAGACCCGCAAGGCAGAAAATGAAGAAAAGGCGGAAGAAGTGAGTGAATCCGAGCAGGCCGCTTACAAGAACAGACTGCTGATCCATTGGTCTTATTTGGTGACTTATGTCATCATCCTTATCTGTATTGGCATCGACGGTTACCGCTATCTGGTGCTGAAACAGGGGATTGATGATTTCTCGATCCTCTTCTATGGCTTCTTCTTCACCCAGATTTTCATGTTTAGACAATACTTCTTGTCCGAATTGAGCAATATGGAGCAAAAGGGCCAGGACGACACATATGTGAAGATGGTCAACTACGACCGTTTGACCGGCCTTTATACCCAATACTATCTGACTCAGAAGATCAGCAAGGAGCGGGAAGAAGACCCATCAATCATGCCGGCTATCGTCTATATCAACTTGGCCAAGTTCAAGCTTTACAACGTGATCAATGGCCACGAAAAAGGTGATGAATGCCTGAAGCAGGTTGCCGAAATCCTGCGGGATATTTTTGGTCCGGACAACCTGGCCCGGTTCGGGAATGACCACTTTGTCGTTTTTGACCAGGATGATGACGGGGTCATGGACCGGATTGAAGAAGCTAACCGGCAAGTAGGGCAGATTGACTTGTCCTTCAAGCTCTACTTAAAGGCCGGGATCTACTATTCAGATGGCAGCAAGAGCATCGAAAATGAATGTGACTATGCCAAGACGGCTTGCGACGAGGTTAAGGACGGGGCAGAAAAATGCTACCGGGTCTACACCGATGAATTTAGTGAACAATCAGCCTACACCAAGTTTGTGGTTGACCACATTGATGAAGCGATCGCTAATGGTGACATCCAGGTCTACTACCAGCCGCAAGTGCACTTGATGAACGGCAAGTTGTCCGGCCTGGAAGCCCTGGCCCGCTGGAACGACCAGACCAGGGGCTTTATGTCACCTGGCCGTTTCGTGCCGGTTCTGGAAGACAGTAATTTAACTTACAAGCTGGACTTGTACGTCTTAGAAGAAGCAGCTAAATTGATCCGCCGGCAGCTGGACAGCGGCGGCAAGATCGTGCCGATATCCTTCAACCTTTCCCGGACTGACTTCGTGACCAGCGACCCCAACCAGGTTCTCCTGGATTTGGTTAAAAAATATGATATTCCCCGGGAAATGCTGCGGGTGGAAATCACCGAAACCATCCTGACTGGGGACCCGGTCAAGATCAAGAAGGCTATCGACCGCTTCCATGCTGACGGTTTCCGGGTCTTGATGGATGACTTTGGCAGCGGGGCCTCATCTTTGAACACTTTGAAAGAATACGGCTTTGATGAAATCAAGCTGGACATGATCTTCATGCGGAACTTTGATGACCGGAGCAAAAAAGTTATCAAACCGCTGATCTCCATGGCCAAGAGCCTGGGCGTCCATACCCTTTGTGAAGGGGTGGAAAGCAAGGAACAGATTGCCTTCTTGAAGGACGTGGGCTGTGAAGTAATCCAGGGTTATTACTACAGTAAGCCGAATACCTTCCAAGAAGTGGTTGACCGCCTGGAAGAACTAGGTGTTGAGTGGGAAGGGCTGGATGAAAACTCCTACTTTGAAATTGCCGGCCTGGTTGACGTCAATGTCGACCAGCCCCTGGCCATTATTGACTATGACCGGGAAAAGGAAGGCTTTGAAGCCTTTTATCTCAATAGTGCCTTCCGTTCTTTTGCCGCCCAGATAGGGGCGGTTTTGGATGGTGATAAGCAGCTTTCCTGGTATGACCAGGCCAGCCAGGCCAAGATGCTCAACTTTGCCAGATCGGCTGCCCGGTCAACCCATGAGAAGCTGACCAGCTTGAATGTTTCTGGCCGGGAATACCAGCTGAGCTTCAAGATGGTGGTCAACTCCCATGACCATACCCTCTTTAAGGTCCTGCTTTTATCCAGCCAGGCTGAAGAGAAAATGACCAGCTCCAGCGGCTATGAAGACCTGCCTTTGCCTTATCTGGTTGTCCGGCCATTTTATGATAAAGCCAGCCAGCAGGCGGACTGTGAATTTGTATTAGTCAACCAGGTCTTCAGTCAGCTCTTGCAGCTGCCGAAAAATGAAATATTGGGCAAGAAGATGACGGCGGCCTTGCCAGGCGAAGAGGTCCAGTGGTCCAGCCTGCCTTTGGAGGTTCTCCGGACTGGCCGGGCCAGCAGCCACCGTCTGTACAGCAAGCATATGGCGGCCTGGTGTGAATTCACGATTTTGCCGGCTGCCCAGCCGGCCTGCGTGGCCCTGGCCTTTACCAAGATAGAAGATAATGCTCCGCGCCTGGCCGCCCTTAAACGGTCAGGAAGCCTGGCTGCCCAAAGCGCGGCCTTGGCCCGGACTTTGAACGGACCGGAAGACCATGCTTCTGAAATCAACTTCTCCTTGGTTGAAGTGGCTAGCTTGATTGCGCCAGAAAGAATCTACATGTTTTCTTCCGACCAGGAAAAGGCGGAACTTGAATACGAATGGACCCGGAAGACCAGTCTCATGGGCAGAGTTTCCGATGCTTTAGCGGAAAAAATTATTGCTTACTGTGAACAGCGGCGGGGCCAGCGGCCATATCTTTACGTCAGCGATATGGAGAGCCTCCGCTTTGACCGGGAACTTTACGAGCTGAACCGGAAGAATGTCCGCATCCTCTTATACCCGCTCTTTTCGGGCAAGACCCTCTTAGGCTATCTGGGAGTGGAAAACTTTGATGCTGACCAGCTGGCTTATGCCAAGGACCTGCTGGGCGAATACTCCCGCTATCTGGCAGCCAAGCTGAGCGTAGTTAACCGTTTGTGGCAATTGCCGGATCCGGCTGCCAGCGACCACTTGACTGGTCTTGGCGGGGCAAGTGCCTACCAGAGCAAGCTGGAAGAGCTGAAGAGTGACCGGCAGCCGGCAGCTTTGATCTACCTGGACCTCTATAATTTGCGCGACTACAATGCTGATCACGGCCCGCAGGAAGGGAACCTGCTTTTGCAGCAGACCGCAGACTGGCTGGGGGAAAGCTTTGCTGTTTCCCAGCTCTACCGGATCAGCGGGGAAGAGTTTGTGGCTGTCTTGCCGGGAGCCAGTGGGGCAGACTTAGAGGCCAAGCTGGAAGAAGTCAAGGACCGGCAGGGCGGAGAAGACCGGATCAAGCTGATCTGGACCGGCAAGGTCTGTGACTACCCAAGACATATCCTGGACGCGGCCAAGCAGCTGGACCAAGCTTTAAATGAGCGGAAATCCGAGCTCTACGCTACTGCTAAGCAAGATTAAGAAGGAGACGCCAAGGCGTCTCTTTTTTCTTTGAAAAAGCTGCATGCTATAATATTTCTTACACTTTAGGGAAAGGTGACAAAAATGCGGAAAATTTTGTTTTTATGCCATGGCAACATTTGCCGGTCGCCAATGGCCGAATTTATTATGAAGCAGCTCCTGGCTGAAGCCGGCAAGGCTGACCAGGTCGAAGTTGCTTCCGCGGCCGTAACCGGCGATGAAATTGTTGGCGGGGTTGGTAATCCAATGGACCCCCGGGCTCAGCGGGAACTGGCCAAAAGCGGAGTGCCATTTAGCCAGCACCAGGCCCGGCTTTTGACCCGGGAAGACTATGACAAGTATGACTACTTGATCGCCATGGACAGTGAAAACTTCATGGCCATGAACCAGATCTGCGGGGGGGATCCAGATAGAAAGCAGTACAAGCTGCTCCAATTTGCCGGCAGCTTCGATGACATTGATGATCCCTGGTATACAAATGACTTTGACCTGGCCTTTCAAGAGATCAGCCGGGGCTGCCGGGGCTTGTTAGACCAACTTTAGGCGGGGAATTTACGAAAACGCTTAAAGCGAGTACAATTAAGGGTGTAAGTTGTAAGAAAATTTTTAATTGTTTCTAGCAATAGTAAGGATTTGTTTATGAGAAAGTATGTCATTTTGCATCCGACCAGCCGGATCTCCCGCCTGGTCATCAAGCACTTGCTGGCTGACCCCCAGTTCAGTGATGTGGAGCTGGAGCTTTTGACCCAGCGGCCGGAACTTTTGGCCGACCTGGCAAAGGCTGACCGGCTCAAGCTGACTGAAGGGGCGGCAACTGACCTGGACAAGATCCTGGCAGTTACCAAGGATGCTGACTTGGTCTTCTTAGGCAAGGTTGACGACAAGAAGTTCACGGTGATTAGCAAGAACCTGGTCAAGGCAAGCCGGGAAAACGGCTTTGACCGGGTTATCGAATTAAGCCTGGCCGGCCTTTACTATGAAATTCCTGGGGAATTTGGCACCTGGGTTGATGAATGGGTAGGCTCGGGCCGCTTTTTGCCAGCCAGAGAGGCTGCCCACCGCCTGGAAGAAGCTGACCTGGACTATACCTTGATCAGAATGCCAGCCTTGACCGACTGGCCAGATGTCAAGTACTCCTTGACTGGCCGCTATGATGAATTCGTCGGCACCTCTGTTTCAAGAGCCAGCGTGGCTGACCTGGTCTTGCAGATCATGGCTGATCCAAGCCAGTACTCCCGGGCCAGCGTTGGCATCTCCCAGCCGGAAACGGCGGGTTACGTCCGGCCAGTTTACTAAAATAAGCCAGAGAAAAAGGCCTGCACGCGCGTGCAGGCCTTTTTGGTTTTATATTGTCTCTTAGCGGTTATTGTCTTTACTTGTCGGCTTTTGCCCCCTTTGGCAAGCGGCGGCCAATCAGCCAGACAGCCAGGAGGGCAATGACTGATTCAATGACAATGTAGAGGGCCCGCAGCTTGATAGTGGTCCCGCCCAGCCAGACATTGAAGACGATTGAGCCCAAAACCAGGGCAATCATCCAGGTCCATTGCTGCTTGTCAAAGGCCAGGCCATATTCTTCTTCTCTTCTGCGGATGCCCGGAAAGATCCCGCCCAGGCCGATCAGGACCAGGCAGGCCACGATGTTGATGGAGAGTTCATACCACCAAACCCAGCTGCCTTCCTTGACGTCTTGCGGCATGAAGCCTAAGACCGTGGCGACAGCCGTGACGGCCAGGAGGGCAAAACCGACCCACCAGGCCAGGGTGTTGTTTTTAATGTAGCGGTAAACTGACGGGTACTTGGAAGAGTTTTTGCCCCGGACCTTCATGAAAGAGTAGAAGATCCAGCAGGTAACGGCCGGAGAGATGATCCCGTTCAAGTTCAAAAGCCAGTTGAAGATGTCGTTCATGTCAGGCAGGAAAATCCCCAGAACCATGATGAAGCCGCTCAAAAAGACAGTCAGAATGTAGCCGTTGATCGGCAGGCCGTCCTTGTTGGTCTTTTTGAGGAAATTCGGCATGTACTTGTCCCCGGTGTCGGAGATCAGCATTCTGGTCATGGCGTCCAGCAAAACGGACAAGAGGGCCACATTGTAGAAGAAGGAGGCCCAGGCGTAGATGTAGACAAACAAGTTGCCCACGCCGAATTGCTTGCCCATGGCGCCGAAGACATAGTATTCACCGTTCATCTTCAAGTCGTTTGGCATGTGGTTGGCATCGATGTAGATGCCCAGGGCAATTGAACCGAAGATGGTCAAAAAGCAGGTCATGAGGGCCAAAGCGATCATGGCCTTAGGGAATTCCCGCTTGGGGTCCTTCATCCGGGTCACGTATGGGGCGACCAGCTCAGACCCGTTGACGGCATAGATCAGCATCCCCACGGTTGAGAAGTATTTAAGGTCAAACTTGGGGATGATGGTCTTCCAGGTAAATGGCGTCGCGGTTTTGCCGCCGGACTTGGCCAGGCCGGCAAAGGCCAGAAGCACGAAGAGGATGGTCATGATGAACATGGCCCAGCCCCCGATGTTGGACAAGACTTCCATTGATTTGGAGAATTTGTGTTCCAGCAGGGTCAAAAGGATAAAAATGACAAAGGTGATGGCCGTAAACATGGCCGTTGAGAGGAATTTCGGGTCTTCAAACTCGTCAGTCCCGGTCAGCCCCCAGCCAACATCGACCAGGAGGCAGTTGGCCGTGTCGACCACGTAAGGAATCGAAGCGGCCCAGTAGGTCCAGGCCGTGAAGTAACCTAAAAATTCACCGTCAGTGGCTCTGACCCAAGAGGAGAGGCCGCCGCCTTCATGGTTGAAAACTGAACCTAAGTGGCCAACGATCAAAGCGTAAGGAACCACGTAAAGGAACATCATCAAAACCCAGGAGGTGATGACCGCCATCCCTTGGTTTTGGAAGTTGTACATGATGTCTTCCAGCCCGATGACCGTGACAAAGGCCATCATGGCTAAAGTCTGCCAGGAAATATAATTTCCCTTTTTATCTAATTCGTCCATAAAAAAATCCTTCCTGTTAATCAAACTGTCCTAACAAGAAGCCAGGCCCGGGGACTTGTTTAGCGATACCATTTCCATCTCCAATCTAGCAATTATTAAGCTTTTTTAAAGCAAAATCTATTTTACAGTACTTATAAGGGCAAAAACAGCCTTTTAGCAATGATAGCGGTTGCTGGACGAATATTTTGAGCAGAAGATTTCCTATTTTTTTTGTTTGGAGTACAATTAAAGGCAAGTTAAAATTGATGAGGTGATTTTATGGAGAAAAAATTAGACAGCGCGATTTTCGCAGGCGGCTGCTTTTGGTGCATGGTCGCTCCTTTTGATACTTTGCCAGGTATTGAGAGCGTCACGGCGGGCTACACGGGCGGGCACGTGCCTAATCCGACTTATGAACAAGTTTGCAGCCATACGACTGGCCACACGGAGGCGGTCAAGATCGTCTTTGACCCGGAGCTCATGTCTTATGAGGACTTGCTGGGCTACTACTGGCAGGTGACGGACCCGACTGATGCCAGCGGCCAGTTCCAGGACCGGGGGGACAACTACCGGCCGGTGATTTTTTACAATTCACCAGAGCAGAAGGCGGCAGCAGAAAAGTCCAAGCAGGAACTGGCGGAAAGCGGCCGCTTTGATGATCCGATCGTGACCAAGATCGAACCGGCAGCGCCTTTTTACGAGGCTGAAGAATACCACCAGCAGTTCTATTTAAAGCATCCAGACCGCTACGCGGCTGAAGAAGCCGGCGGCCGGGCCCAGTTTATCAAGGAGCACTGGGGCAAGTAGGCGTATGGGGGATGGCATGAAGAAAGGTTTAGTGATGGAGGGCGGCGCCATGCGGGGCCTGTATACGGCCGGGGTGACGGACGTCCTCATGAAATACGGGATCAAGTTTGACGGGGCGGTTGGCGTTTCAGCCGGAGTGGCCTTTGGCTGCAACTATAAGTCCCTGCAGCCCGGAAGAGTTTTACGCTACAACCTCCGCTATGGCAGCCGGCCCCAGTTTAAGAGCTGGCGGTCCTGGCTGAAAACCGGGGATCTCTACGGGGCAGACTTTTGCTACTACACTTTGCCGGAAGTACTGGATCCTTTTGATACCGCGGCTTTTGCCAGAAACCCCATGGACTTTTGGTGCGTGGCAACGGATGTGGAGACGGCCCGGCCGGCCTACCACAAATTGACCACCGGCAAGGGGCGGGACGTGGCCTGGATCCGGGCTTCAGCCTCGATTCCCGTTTTCGCCCGGCCGGTTAAAATCGGGGGCCACGCATACTGGGACGGGGGCGTCAGCGACTCCATCCCGGTCCGCTTTCTGTTGGACAAGGGCTATGACAAGGCAGTGGTCATTTTGACCCAGCCGGCTGGCTATCAAAAAGCGCCATCGCGTCTGCAGCCAGTCGTTGACCGGGTCTTGAAAAAGTACCCGGCTGTCGTGGCGCGCCTAAGGCAGCGGCATTTGGAATATAATGCCTGCCTGGCTTATATCGCCAAAGAGGAAGCAGCCGGCCGCCTCTTCGTCTTCCGGCCCAGCCAGGGGATCGACGTCAGCGCCATGGAAAAGGATCCTGGCCGCCTTAAGGCGGTCCACCAAGTCGGCGTGAGGGATGCCAAGCGGCAATTGGCGGCCTTGAAGGAATTTTTACAAGATTAAGCATAAAAAATGGTGACTGAGCTAAGGCTCAACCACCATTTTAATTTGCACTTGTTAAGTGTTCTCTCATTATTCTCTTTTTCTTTTAGTCGCCGAACTTGGCCAGCTTCTGGTAGTTATCCAGCATCCAGTCAGCATAGCTGACCTTGTTTGGCATGGTTTCGCGGACTTCCACGATCGGGATGCCCTGCTCCTTGGCCTTCTTGACGAAGGACTTGACCGTGTCGGAGCTGGCCTGGGTGTTGTTGACGAAGAAGGCGATCTGCTTTTTCTTGATGGCTTCATTCATCTGGGCGATCACGGCCGCGCTCGGGTCGGTTTCCTTTTCAGTAGCTTCTTCAAAGTTCTTGTTGCCGATCTTGAAGCCGGTCCGCTCTAAAGCGTAGTCAAAAACCGGCTCGCTGACGAAGACCGGCTTGGCCTTGCTGCCCTTGATTCCGTCAGCAACTTTTTCGATCTTGGCGATCTTCTGCAAATACTTCTTGCCCTGGGCCTGGTAGTAGCTGGCGTGCTTTTTGTCAAGCTTGCTGAGCTTCTTGACCAGGTAGGCGACGTACTTTTTCGGCATATTTAAGTTGTACCAGATGTGAGGGTTGGCGCTGGAATCCAGCTGCATCAAGTCTTCCCCAACCTTGACGGCCTTCTTGCCATTAGAGGCGGCCAGGTTGCCCATCCAGCTGTCATAGCCCATCCCGTTGGCAACGATGATGTCGGCGTCAGACAACGTCTTGGCCGCATTGGTCGTCGGCTCATAGTCATGGGGATCAGAGTTGCCGTTGGCGATCAAGGCGGTAGCCTTCCCGTACTTGCCGACGATATTTTGAGCGATGTCGGCGTAAATGTTGGTCGAAGTTACAATCTTGATCTGGCTGCTGGAACTTTGTTCATCCTTGGCGCAGCCGGCTAAAAAGAGAGTGGCCAAAAGCAAAATTGGCCAGATAATTAACTGTCTGTGTTTTTTCTTCATGTCTTCTCCTTTCAAGATCTGCAGCTTGCCTGCAAATCATATTAGAATACGGTAAAAATAGCCAAAAGTCAATAAGAATGACGAAAATAATGGTAAAATAAACGACATGAATGATTTTAAGTTTAGCAAAAGAGAAAAGACTTACCTCCTCCTGGCCCTGGCCGTCTTGGTCATGCTCTTCATCTCAAGCTCGATGACCTACCATGAGCAGAAGATGAAGGCTGGTTTTATCCATACCTACCTGGGCTGGCTGGAAGATTTGATCCACCGGCTCAATATCTATTACGGCGGGGTCTGGCACAATGTCAAGACCGACGGGGCAGCCGGCTTCACCCAGTTCGTGGTCCGGAAGCTGGCCCACTTTACCAGCTACTTCTTCTATGGTCTTTTTGCCTATTTGGGCTTAAGAAGGGCTTTCGTTATCAAATGGACCGGTCCCTTCTTTGTCTGGGCCAGCGCCTTTGCCTTCGCCGCCATGGATGAGTTCCACCAGTTCCTGACCGGGGACCGGACCCCTAGCGTGCACGACGTGATGCTGGATGCCAGCGGGGCCTTTTTGGCCATTGTTTTGGCGGTAATTTTTTATCAAGTCAAGCAGGGTAGGGAGCGAAAAAAGTCGTCCATTTAGGGGCTGAAACCGTTGAATTTCTGCCCTTCCTGAGTTATTATAAAAAAGTTGATTATATTAATTACAGAAAGAAGGATCCTAAATGTCAGGACATTCAAAATGGCACAATATTCAAGGCCGCAAGAATGCGCAAGACGCTAAGAGAGGGAAGGTTTTCCAAAAGCTCTCCCGTGAAATTTACATGGCTGCAAAGAGTGGTGGTCCTGACCCTTCAGGTAATCCAAGCTTGCGTTTGGTCATTGACAAGGCACGGGCTGCCAACATGCCAAAGGACAACATCCAACGGGCTATCAAGAAGGCTGAAGGCAACTCAGACGAACACTACGATGAAGTAACTTACGAAGGTTACGCACCGGGTGGTGTTGCCATCCTTGTTGAAGCCTTGACTGACAACAAGAACCGGACTGCCTCATCCGTACGCGTGGCCTTCACCCGCAACGGCGGCAGTCTTGGTGCTACTGGGTCAGTTGCCTACATGTTCGACCGCAAGGGCTACATTGTAATCGACCGGTCAACTACTGACGCGGATGAAGACCAAATGCTGATGGACGTCATGGAAGCCGGCGGCGACGACCTGCAAACCAGCGACGACGCTTACGAAATCTACACTGACTCCAAGAGCTTCACTGCTGTCCGCGATGCTTTGGAAAAGGCCGGCTACCAGCTGGCAGTTTCTGAACTGACCATGGTGCCGCAAAACACCACTCCAGTTCCAGCAGACAAGAAGGAACAATTCGAAAAGCTGGTTGACGCTTTGGAAGACGACGATGACGTTTCCAACGTTTACACCGCTGCAGCTGACGAAGAAGAATAATTAAGCTGTAAATAAGCTATACAAAACGCGACTTTCTGAGGAAAGCCGTGTTTTTTTATGCTCTTTTGCGATTTTTTTGAAAAATTTTGACTTCTCAGAAAAAAATCGCGACTTTTGGCGTACTAGTAAGTGGAGGAGGAAAAAAGAGAAAGGAGGACCATGTGGAAGTTGCAGACAAAGCCCGGCAAATGCTGGAAGAGGCGGTCAAGATCCGGGCCAGCGACATTTTTTTCCTGCCCAAGAAGGGCGGCTACAAATTGCGTCTGCGGGCAGGGGATTTGGAGGAAAGGCCGTCCCTGACCATGGAAGCGGGCAATGAATTAGTCAACTGGTTTAAGTACCAAGCCGAAATGGATATTGCTGAACACCGCCGCCCCCAGGTTGGCAGCATGGCTGTCAATTTGGCGGGGCAGGACTACTGGCTCCGCCTCTCCAGCGTGGGCGATTACCGGGGGCAGGACTCATTGGTCATCCGGATCATCTATGCTTTGGGGGAGAGCCGGTACTTTTTCCCGGACCAGTTCAGGGACCTGGTGGACCTTTGCTGGCGGCGGGGGATGATCGTGACCAGCGGGCCGACGGGATCGGGTAAGACCACGACTATGTATGAACTAGCCAGAAAGCTCAGCCAGACGAAAATGGTGATGACGATTGAAGACCCGGTGGAAGTGTATGAGGAGAGCTTTTTTCAAGCCCAGGTCAATGCCGGGGCCGGGATCAGCTATGCCAGCCTTTTAAAGGCGGCTCTCCGTCACCGGCCGGACGTCTTGATCATCGGTGAAATCCGTGATGAAGAGACGGCCCACTTAGCGGTTGACGCGGCATTAAGCGGCCACCTGGTTTTAGCCACAGTGCATGCCAAAAGTACCTACCAAACCATTTCCCGCCTGGAGAGCCTGGGGGTTAAAAATAATGAGCTGGTCAACTGCTTGACGGCGGTTTCCTACCAGCGCCTGCTGCCAGGTAAAAAGGGGCCGGCTTGCCTGCTGGACTTGGCCAGCCGGGAGGACTTGCTGGCGGCTTTGGGGCAATCCGTTAGGGGAAATTTCGCTGCCTGGGAGGAGAACTTGAGCAGGCTGGTGGAGAAAGGAGAGATAAGCGCGGATGTGGCAAGGCAATATAAAGGCGGCTAAGCTGAAGCAGAGTGAGCAGGTGGAGCTCTTGGCCTTTTTGGCAAACTGTTTAAAAAACGGCTTTTCCTTGACCAAGAGCTTGCAGCTCTTGCCCCTGCTTTGGCCCAAGCGGAAAAAGCAGCTGGCCCGGCTGGATGAAAAAATGCGGCAGGGAGAAGAACTAGGTCAGCTTTTGGCGGGCATGGGCTTTAACAAGACGACGGTGACCCAGCTGGACATGGCACTTAGCCAAGGGAGGCTGGATGAATCCCTGGCCCAGCTGGCCCTTTTGGGGCGGATGAAGAATGAGCAGGTCAAGAAGCTGGAGGGAGAGCTGGCTTACCCGGTCGTTTTGGCAGGGATGATGACCGTGATTTTAATCTTCATGCAGAACTTTTTGTCGGTAGAATTTGCTGGCAGTTCCGCTAAGCAGGGGGACCTGCTCTTGCTAGTTTTAGTTTTTTTGCTGGTTTTGGTCATCATGTTAGTCCTTATCGTGGCAGCTTACATGAAGAAGCAGGACTACCAGTCATTCAAAAAGCTCCTGGCCTGGCCAGTTTTCGGGCCAGTGGTGGCCTTGTATGGCCAGTATTTGATCTCTTATGACCTGGGCATGCTTTTGGCCAGTGGCTTTTCCCTGCAGCAGATGTGTGACTTTGCCTGCCGGCAAGCGCCGGGGTCACTGCAAGAAGAAGTGGGCCGGCGGGCAAGAGACGAGATCTTGCGGGGCAAGAAAGTGGAAGAGGTCATCCAGAAGGAGCCATTTTTGAGCCAGGAGCTCTTGATGCTGCTGCAGGCGGGCAGTGAACGGGAGGAACTAGGCCGGCAGTGCCTGCTTTTGTCCCGGCTTTTGTTCAACCGCCTGCGCCAGAAGCTGTCCAAGCTAATTGTCAACGTGCAGCCGGTCTGCTTTATCTTGATCGGCCTGTGCATTATCGGGATGTATTTGAAGCTGCTTTTGCCGATTTACGACAGTATGCAGCAGCTTTAGTTTTGCGGAGGAAAAAGCAAATGAAACATTTAAGACGGTTCTGGCCAAAGCGCCAGCGGGCTTTTACTTTAATTGAAATGGTGATTGTGGTCGCGATTATCGCGACTTTGGTTCTTTTGATTTCGCCAAATTTGCTGGCCCAAAAGGATCGCGCCGATAAGCGGACTAACGATGCTTTTACCACGACCATTCAGAGCCAGGTGGAGCTATATGAAGAAAATACGGGCAAGAAGCCGGCCTCTTTTCAGGAAATGGTGGATGCCCACTACTTGACGCAAAAGCAGGGGAAGCAGGCTGAGGAAAAGAAGCTGGCGATCGGTGACTTAGCCAAGAGCGGAGAATGAGGCAGAAGGGCTTCAGCCTGCTGGAAACGGTAATAACCTTGGCCGTCGCGGTGATGCTGCTGGGCATCGGGGAGATGAGCTTGCAAGGCTTTGAGGATAAGATCAATTTTGACCGCTTCTGCCGGCAGGCGGCGGGACTTTTTCAAGAGAAAATCAGAAGCGCCGCTATTACGGGGAAAAGGGTCGTGATCTACAACCAAAGCAGTCAGGGCAAACTCGAAGTCATTCAAGACGGCCAGCATGAGTGCCTCAAGATTCCGGATGGAGTTTTGGTCTATACATCTTTCAGCAATAAAACCGGCTTCAACATCACCGGTGACGGGACCACCAGCCAGCCGTTTACCTTGAAAATCGTAAAAAACGATAAGGGGAAAGAGGAGTATGTCAAAAAATATACCTTTTTGCTGTCGTGGGGGAAGATCAATGAAAAGTAAACAGGAAGGCTTTTTGGCCCTGGAGGCAGTAGTGGCTCTGGCTATCGTCTGCATCGCGCTAACAGCCATGGTGACCTGCCTCAGCGGGCTGAAGAAACTAGAGCAAGAGTCAAGCCAGCGGGCCAACCAGGCCCTGGCCTACCGGATGTTGAAAGAGTGCCCGGTCAAGCGGGTCAAGGTCAGAGACCACGAGTATGTCTTGACCGGCAAAGGAGACCTGTATGATGAAACCCAGCAGAAGATTTGCCAGAAGTAGGGCTTTCAGCTTGCTGGAAACCATGGTCGCCCTCTTAGTGACGGTGATGTGCTTGTCTCTTTTGTCATCGTGCCTAAAGCTTTTTACCCTCTTTGAAAAAGACCGGCACGACCCCAATGAACTGGTCTTCTCTTATGTCCAGTTCGCCAAGTTTTTGAAAAAGGACAGCCAGCGGACTTATATTGATTTTGACTATACCAATCCCCTAAAAATAAAGTTTATTAAAGAGGAGAAAAAGAAAGACAAGAAGGGGGAAGAAAAGATAGACAAAGCTGGCTACGTTCTGGAGATGGACAATGGAGGAAATAATCTTCGGGTCAGAAGATCCGGGACAGACGGCGGCAACATGACCCTGCTGCCAATCTGGGGAGCAACGTTCGCGGCCAAGGATGGCTTGATGGAGGTCCATATCAATGAAAAGGGGAAAAGGTCAATTTTGTATTTTAAAGTCGATAAGGCGCCGGAAAAAGAGAAGGGGGCTGAGAAAAAGACTGAAGATCAGAAAACTGACCAGGTTAAGCCGGCAAAGGGGGAGCGCCCTGCTGACCAGCGTACTGCTGCTAGCCACGACCATTCTGTTGATTGAAAGCTATCTGGACGCTTATCAGCATGTTATTAAGATCAACCAGCTACTGGCAAATTACCTCTGGGGCGGGTGAAATTTCTTGCACCCTTCCTTGTAAATCATTAGAATTGGTATGTATTGCAAAGAAGGGTGGACTTAAGTCATGAATAGAATTGAAGAACTGTTTGGGCAGACTTTAGAAGCAGTCGAATGCCTGCAAGAAGCCTTGAACGTATCCTTGGTTGATGCCTTGGTGGAAACTTTTGACAACCTGGAAAGCGGGGAAATCCGCGTGGAAATGGGGGCCCCGGACCAAAAGACGGTGGCTGAGCTTAAGGAACGCTACGCGGCTTTGGACTACAAGAACTGGTCAAAGGCCCAGAAAAAACAGGTCTATGGTCTCCTGGTCCTTAAAGCCATCAACGATGACGGCCGGGATGCCAACCAGATGCCGACTCCGCCGCTTTTAGCCACGGTCTTGACCCTGTTTATGGACAAGCTCCTACCTAAGAAAAAGCAAGTCCTGCTGGACCCGGCAGTTGGCAGCGGCAACCTGCTTTTCTCAGTTGACCAGCAATTGGCTGCCCAGAACCATTCAGCAGACCGCTTTGACCTGGTTGGCCTGGACAATGACGAAGAGGTGCTTAACTTAGCCGACGTGGCCGCCCACTTGGCGGGGTTAAAAGCAGACTTTTACTGCCAGGATGCCTTGACCGACTGGCCAGTCAAGCCAGACGTAGTGGTCAGCGACCTGCCGATCGGCTTTTATGCTAACGATGACAATGCCAAGAATTTTGACCTCCGGACCAAGGAGGGGCACGCCTACGCGCACGTCCTCTTCGTTGAGCAAATCGTCAAGAACCTGGTTGAAGACGGCTTTGCCTTCCTCCTGGTGCCGCAGAACATGCTGACCGGGACGGTTGGGGCCGGCTTTATGCCATGGCTGGCCAGCAAGGTCCACCTGCAGGCGATCGTGCAATTGCCAAGCAGCTTATTCCAAAGCAAGATAAGTCAAAAAAGTATCCTTATTTTCCAAAACCACGGCCGAAGCAAGCCACCTAAGGAAGTTTTGCTCACAAAGCTTGAGAATCTGAAGAAGGAAGAATCTTTGGTAGCCCTTAATATTAAGCTGAACGAGTGGTATACTAAAAAAGATAATTAAGTTTGTGAAGTGAGTAAAAGGAGTTTTTTAATAATGGATAAGATTTTAGCAATCAACTCTGGTTCATCTTCATTTAAGTATAAGCTGTTCTCATTAGCCGATGAGAGTGTCTTAGCTTCTGGGCTGGGCGACCGTATTGGTATCGATGGTTCAACCTTTTCGATGAAGTTGGCTGATGGAAGCAAGCATGAAGCCGAAGTTGACCTGCCAAATCAGGAAGTAGCCGTGCAAACCCTGCTTGACTGGCTGAAGGAATATGGCGTTATTGCAGACGTTAAGGAAATTGTCGGCGTTGGTCACCGGATCGTGAACGGCGGGGAATTGTTCCCAGACTCAGCAATCATCGACAAGGACAACATCCACAAGATTTTCGACTTGACTGACTACGCTCCTCTGCACAACCCTGCAGAAGGCCGTGGCGTTCAAGCCTTTATGAACATTCTGCCGGACGTGCCGCAAGTCGGTGTCTTTGACACTTCCTTCCACCAGTCAATGGATGAAGTACACTACATCTACTCCTTGCCATATGAATACTACGAGAAGTACAAGGCCCGTAAGTACGGTGCCCACGGCACTTCTGTCCGCTACGTTTCCAGCAAGGCAGCTGAACTCCTGGGCAAGGACCTCAAGGACCTTAAGCTGGTTGTCTGCCACCTGGGTTCAGGCGCTTCAGTTACTGCAGTTAAGGATGGCAAGTGCTACGACACTTCCATGGGCTTCTCACCTTTGGCTGGGGTAACCATGGGGACCCGGTCAGGCGACGTTGACCCGTCAGTTCTGCAGTACATCATGAAGAAGGAAGGCATCACTGACTTCAACGAAATGATCGACATTTTGAACCACAAGTCAGGCCTGTTGGGCATCTCCGGCGTCTCCAGCGACATGCGGGATATCAGAGAAAGCAAGGACAAGCGTGCCAAGCTGGCTGATGCTGTCTTCGTTAACCGGGTAGTCCGCTACGTTGGCTCTTACATTGCTGAAATGGGCGGGGCAGACGCGGTTGTCTTCACTGCCGGGATCGGCGAACATGATGATGAAGTCCGTGAAGAGGTCATGAAGGCATTGTCCTTTATGGGCGTTGACTTTGACGAAGCCGCTAACAAGGCTGGCGACGAAGGCTTCATTACCAAGGAAGATTCCAAGTTGGCTGCTTTGATTATTCCAACTGACGAAGAATTGATGATCGAACGTGACGTTGTCCGTTTGGCCAAGCTTAAGTAAAAGTTTTTAAGCAGAATATTTGAGGGCATGGTCATTTTTTGCTAAAATGATCATGTTCTCTATTTTGGGGATGTTTTGGGATTCGACAGGCGCAGACCCGCGCTGGTTGCGATTCGTAGGTTACGTCTACGTTAAAACGTTAAACAGTTTAAATTAACTGCAAACGAAAACTCATACGCTGTAGCTGCTTAGTTCAGCCCAGCTGCCAATAGATTGCCTGCCCGTGGCGGTCTTGCGGTATCAACCTTACGGGATACGCTGGCTTATCACACCTGAATAAGCTGGAAGAGACTAACAGGTTAGCCGTGGCTGTTTGGCCCTGTCATATGGCGTTTTGCCCCGGTGAAGTTTAAATAATATGACTATGATCGTAGAGATTAGTGACGGGATGCGTTTGGACAGGGGTTCGATTCCCCTCATCTCCATTTAGCCAATGCTATAATCATTGGTATTACAGCATTTTTACACCATATCAGGAACCGAGCATCAAAAAAGACACGTAAGTTTAAAACTACGTGTCTTTTTTTGTGGAATTTTTATCTTCCAAAATGAAAAAATTCTCCAATATATGCAACGATAAGCTGGAAAGAGCGGTATAGTGTAAGAGATAAGTGTTTAGAAGGTGTAACTAAAGGGGGAGAAATGAAAATGATTTTCCAAAGATGGCCACTGGAATAAAATAACAAATGCAATAAATAGCAAAGGGATCAAGAGTATAATTAAAAGAGTAGAAACTATTGTTTTGACTGTAAATACACTTTTTAGTGCAGGAGGCCAACAATGAAACTCAAAGAATTCTTGCTAGGAGCTTACAGCTGTCAAAAAGTCAATGACAAGGGCAGGACCAAGCTCAAGGTCGACCTTTCCCCAGGCTTGCTGCCAACAGCACTTTTTGCCTGGGTGGTTTACAAATTCTTGACCAGCGGCGATGATTAAAAGCAAACTTTTTTCTTGTAGGAATTAAGTGAAAAACTATATAATTGTGTCAAGTAGCCCCAAACTTGTGAGTTGAGTTTCAAGCTTTTTTCACAGAATGATTGGTGGCTTTTGATACTTTTTTGCTACGATTATAATATAGTGCGGATTGCACAATTTTTCGGTAAGGGGTTAAAACATGAAGATCTTAATGGTAGAAGATGACAAGTCAGTTTCACAAATGATGGAATTGTTCTTCAAGAAGGAAGGCTGGGAACAAGTTTCCGCCTACGACGGTGAAGAAGCGGTAGAAATTTTCCAGACTCACCCGCGGGACTTTGACATCATCAATTTGGACTTGAATCTGCCAAAGAAGGATGGGATTCAAGTGGCCAAGGAAATCCGCCGGATTTCTGAAACTGTCCCGATTATTATGCTGACGGCCCGGGACAGCGAATCTGACCAGGTTCTCGGCCTGGGCGTCGGGGCTGATGACTACGTAACCAAGCCATTCAGCCCAATCGCCTTGATCGCCAGAATCAAGGCCCTGCACCGGCGGGTAATGCTGGAAGGGCAACCAAGAAACCTGCCGAAGAACATCCCAAGCAACGACTTTGACTTGGAAACCAACCACATCCGGATCTCCAAGAGCCGGCGGGAAGTCTACTTCGACGAAAACCGGGTTGAAGGCTTGACGCCAAAGGAATTCGACCTGCTCTATACCATGGCCCAGAAGCCAAAGCAGGTCTTCTCCCGGGAACAGCTCCTGGAACTTGTTTGGGGCTATGAATACTTCGGTGAAGAAAGAACTGTTGACGCCCACATCAAGAAGCTGCGCCAGAAGCTGGAAAAGT
Source organism: Lactobacillaceae bacterium AF64-9pH9TA (assembly GCA_027681045.1). Taxonomy (GTDB): domain Bacteria; phylum Bacillota; class Bacilli; order Lactobacillales; family Lactobacillaceae; genus Lactobacillus. The sequence goes on from JAQDCK010000002.1 coordinate 135,419, forward strand.
CCGGCCCGCAGATCATTCAAACCGTCTGGGGCGTGGGTTACAAGTTTGACGACTCACAGGTTAACGCATGAAACTGATTTATCAGCATATTCTGAGTTTTTTGGTAGTCATTTTAACCTCGGTCATGATCATTGGCTTTTCAACGATCAACTACCAGAAGGGACAGGCCTATCAAAGCAACTATACGCGCTTGGAAAGTTATGCCGAGAATCTTTCGACCCTGCAGCTGTACTCTAAAAAGATGCAGACCAAGAACTCACCGCCGGTTTTTTCCGCGGATTTCCTGCAGAAGTTTTCCTTCGTCATGCGGGATGAAAATCTTAAACTGTTTTTGATGGACAAGAACTTTAAGACGACTTATCCCCTTGGCGGCTACGACATCTTGAAGAAGTCAGCCAAATCGATGCTGAAGAAGGGGCAGGTGGTCCGGATCAAAGACGACCACAGCAGCGAGCAGCATGACCTTGCCCCGAAAATCCAGGGCCGGGTAAAGCGCGATGGATTAAGAAAGCGGAGCAACCGCCTTTTTGCCGCTGAAAGCTATACCTGGGTCGTGGTTCCCCAGGTCCAAGGATCCGGGTCAAATAAGAAGGTCGTCGGGGCCATCATGATCGGTTCCCGGGTCAAGGATGTCCTGCAGACCGTGAGTCAGGCCAAGGCAAACCTGGCCAGAGCCCTGGTGATCACCTTCGCAGTCAGCTTGATCTTGAGCTTTATTCTGGCCTACTACCAAACTGGCCGGATCAAGAAGCTCTCCCTGGCTGCCCGCAAGGTTGCTGACGGTGACCTGGACGTCCAGGTTGACCACCGCCATGCCGATGAAATCGACGACCTGGCCGAAAACTTCAATGAAATGGTCCAGTCTCTGAAGGCCTCAAATGAAGAAGTCAAGGCCCAGGAAGAGCGGCGGGACCAGTTCATGCAGGATGTGGCCCACGAAATGCGAACGCCTCTGACGACGATTAATGGCCTTTTGGAAGGGATGAAATATGATGCCATCCCAGAAGAATCAATTCCAGAGTCCATTGACCTCATGAGCCGGGAAACCAAGCGCTTGATTCGCCTGGTCAATGAAAACTTAGACTACGAAAAGATCAGAAGTGGGAAGATCCAGATGATGAAGTCCCAGTTCAATGCCCGGACCATCATGAATGATGTTCAGCAGCAATTGACCCAGAACGCGGCCAAGAATGGGGACAAGATCATCCTTGATGCCCCGGAAGATTTGCCGGTTTATGCTGATCAAGACCGCTTCAAACAGATGTTGGTCAACTTGACCCAGAACGCCATCCAGTTTACCAATAACGGGACGATTACGCTTAGGGGCCGGCGCTTCCAGCATGGGGCGACCTTCAGCGTCCAGGATACCGGGATCGGGATGACCCAGGAGCAAACCAAGTATATCTTCGAACGCTTCTACAAGGCTGACCCGGCCCGGGCCCGCTACGGCGGCACTGGTGAATCCGGCCTGGGCCTGTCGATCGTCCTCTCTTTGGTCCGCCAGCACGGCGGGGAAATCAAGGTTATTTCCAAGCCGCATGAAGGCTCGACCTTCATGATCACCCTCTTTGACCGGGGGCATGAGAAGCACTATGAGAAGAAAGATAAAAAGGACAAGAAAGAGTCCAAAGATAAAGATTAGCGACTAAAAAAGCTTACCGGCAGCAGCCGGTAAGCTTTTTGCTTCTTCTATTTAGTTTTCTTGCTGCTGTTTTTACTTAAGCTGGAACTTCTACTAGAGCTGGATGAACTGGAAGTCGTACTCTCATTCATAGAGCTGGATGAGGACAGGACGCTTTCCGGGATCTGGGTGATTTCGCTTTGCCGCTTGGCCAGCTGGCTGGCATTGGTCTTGTAAAGCTTGCTGGTGTCGCCCTTTTGGCTGATGAGGGCGGTTGACTGCTTGCCTAGTTGCTCAATCAAGTCCATCATCTGCTGGTAGTTGGTGCTGTAGTTGTAATCGCTCGGGATGACCGGGCTGAAGCCCTTTGGGGTGTAATAGCGGAGCAGGTTCTTGTTGTTGAGGGTGTCTGAGTAGGCCAGGGAGTTTTTGCCATAAGCAGACAGCTTCTTGACTTTGGCTTTTTGCTTTTTGTTGGTCAGCTTGGTCAAAAGCTCGCCGCTAGCGTCATAGACATTGCCCTTGCTGGTCTTGCCCCCGATCAAGACATATTTTGGACTGATTACCGTCCCATTTCTGAAGACGACAATTTGCTTGTGCTTAGCTGACAGCATGTCTGTGCCGAATTGGACATATTGCTTGCTGGAGATGCCCAGCAGGTGGAGGATGGTCGGCAGGACGTCGATTTCACCAGCCAGGGTTGACTTGATCCCGCCTTTTAAATTGGAAGCGTGGATCATGAAAGGTACCTTTTGCATCTGGGCGGTGTTGTAGCTGGACCAGTCATTCGGGTCCTTGCCGATCAAAGGCGCCAGAGTGGTGTACTCTTCATTGCTCAGGCCGTAGTGGTCCCCGTAGATGACGATCATCGACTTCTCATAGAGACCGGATTTTTTCAAGTAAGTGAAAAATTCCTTCAAGGCCTGGTCCAGGTAGTGGGCGGTCAAAAAGTAATTATTGATCGTCGCGTCACTAGTTGAGCTGGTCTTGAAGTTTGGATCCTGGTCAGCCGTGGCAAGTTCAAAAGGCGTGTGGTTGGTAACCGTGATGAACTTGGCATAGAAGGGCTGTTGCATTCTTTCCAGGTACTTGACGCTTTCTGCAAAAAAGAGCTTGTCCTTAAGGCCGTAGCCGGAGCTGTCCCCGCTTTCCTGGCTGAAGTAGTTCTTGTCAAAGAAGTAGTTGTAGCCCATATTCTTGTAAACGTCATTCCGGTTCCAGAAGCTGCCGACATTGCCGTGGAAGACGGCAGAGATGTAGTTGCTGTTTGCCCGTAAGATTTGCGGGGCAGCCTGGAAGGTGTTGCTGGAGCCTAATGAGGTGAAGAGTGACCCGTCAGAGATCCCGTAGGTGCTGGTTTCCAGCATATTTTCCGCGTCACTGGTTCTGCCCAGGCCAACCTGGTGGTAGAAGTTGTTGTAGGAGAGGGTGTGCTTGTTTTTGTAGAGGGAATTAAGGAAGGGAGTGACCTCCTTGCCGTTGACCTTCATCCCGATCAAAAACTGCTGGAAGCTCTCCAGGTGGATGATGATCACGTTTTTCCCTTTTTCCGCTCCGAAGTATTCGGAATTAGCCGGAGCGTAATTCTGCTGGGTAAAGTTGATGATCTTGTTCAATTCACTAGTCGAAGCATTCTTGGTTACGGTTGAGCTGGATTCGTTCTTAATGGCGTCATAAACGGTGAAGGTGTCAATGCCCAGGTACTTGACCACGTAAGTCCGGTCAAAAGTGTTCTTGAGCAGGCGGGGCCGGTTGCATTCAGCCACCATCATATTGAGGCCCAGAACGAAGAAGCCGAAGGACGTAATGGCAAAAGTCCTGGAAAAGCCGTATGACCGCTGGTCGATCTTGATTACTTTTACCGCCAGCAGGATGACGATGACGATCAGGTCCAGCCAGATTAAAATGTCGCTAGGCGCCAAAAGGGCCGCGCTGGACTTGCCCAGACCCTGGGAAACCTTGCTGAAGTTGGCCATGGTCTTGACGGTAATGAAGTCAGTGAACTGCCGGTAGTAAAGGACGTTGGCAAATAAAAGCGCCGTGTTGGCGAAATCGAGGGCCAGCATGGAGATGTAGGAGGCCAGAGGCTTGGAAAAGTAAAAGCCCAGGCTGATCAAAATGATGCTCATGCCCAGGGGGCTGAACCACATGATGATGTGCTGGAGGGGATTGGCCAGGCCTAGATTGAAGTCGCAGTAGGCGACAAAGAGGTATTTCAGCCAGTAGCAGATGACCAGGAGGGCCAAAAAGCCGGTCCGGCTTTGAAATTTGCCGAGAAATTTGCTGTGTTTCAATGTCTTTCTCCTTTTATTACTTTCTTAATTTTAAAGGTTGTGGCAAAAATACACAAATATTTCCCTAGAGTTATTGCTTTCTTAAAATTCTTCCCCCAAAAAAGCTTGTATAATGTAAGCAGACCTTAGTAGATTGGACCTAGCGAGCATGTTGTTTTTAGCACCTTTATACAATTATTTAGCCAGCCAGTACGCCACCAGGATCAATCACTTTGCCTTGATCAAGTTAACCTTGCAGGGCCTGGACAAAACTATTTTTTACTTCCTGCTCTTTGCCCTGGTCCGGGTTATCTGGCTTTTGGCTGTCCGTAAAAGGCGCGGGCTCTGGTCAGAATTCGGCCTCTGGTTTTTCGTCTTTTACTTTCTCCTGGTGCTTATGCTGACGACCTTCAGGTCCTCATATTTCCCCTGGGAACTGAATTTTCACTGGACGCGGCCGCTCAGCAATATTAACCTGGTCTTCATGAAGAATACCTGGAAATTGGTCTATGCCCAGAGCAAGGTCGACTTTTACTATAACTCCTTGGGCAATATCGTGGCCTTCGTGCCCTTCGGGGCCCTGCTGCCCAATCTGCTGCAAGCCAAGCATTGCTTTGGCCGGGTCTTTTTCCTGGGGGTCTTGTCATCGGTAATGATCGAGATCCTGCAGTTTTTGCTCATGACAGGAATCAGCGACATTGACGACGTCTTCTTCAATGCTTGCGGGGTCCTGCTGGGCTACGGGCTCTACTTTTTGCTAGGTCAAATTTGTGTAAAAAATCCCAATAAAGACTAGCAATGAAAGGGCAACAATGATATTATTATCTTGTTAATGATTTATTTAACATTTTCTAGTGAGGAAGCATAAATCAATGAATAGTGTAGTAAGTTTTGACAGTAGTAAATTGACTCCTTTTGTTCACGAAAACGAACTGAAGGAAATGCAAGCAATGGTTAACGCCGCTGACAAGGAATTGCGCGAAGGCACTGGTGCCGGCAACGACTTCCGCGGCTGGCTGGATCTGCCAGTTGACTATGATAAGGACGAATTCGCCCGCATCAAGAAGGCTGCCAAGAAGATCCAAAGCGACTCCGACGTTTTGATCGGGATCGGGATCGGCGGCTCATACTTGGGTGCCCAAGCAGCTATTGAATTCTTGAACTCATCATTCTACATGGCTGAAAAGAGCGATTATCCGAAGGTTGTCTTCTGCGGTAACAGTCTGTCAGGCACTTACTTGTCAGACTTGATCAACTGGCTTGGCGACAAGGATTTCTCCTTGAACATCATTTCCAAGTCCGGTACCACCACTGAACCTTCAGTTGCTTTCCGGATTTTGAAGGCCAAGTTGATTGAAAAGTACGGCAAGGAAGAAGCAGCCAAGCGTATTTACGCAACCACTGACCGCCAAAAGGGCGCCTTGAAGACTGAAGCTGACGCTGAAGGCTACGAAGAATTCGTAGTTCCAGACGACGTCGGCGGCCGTTTCAGCGTTTTGTCAGCTGTTGGCCTTTTGCCAATCGCTGCTGCCGGCTGCGACATCGACGCTTTGATGCAAGGTGCCGCTGACGCCCGGGCTGCTTACACTGACCCAGACGTAAGCAAGGACTCTCCATACCAATACGCTGCCTTGAGAAACATCCTTTACCGCAAGGGCTTCACTACTGAACTTTTGGAAAACTACGAACCAAGCATCAGAATGTTTGGCGAATGGTGGAAGCAATTGATGGGTGAATCAGAAGGCAAGGACCAAAAGGGCATCTACCCGTCAAGTGCTAACTTCACCACTGACCTGCACTCACTTGGCCAATACATCCAAGAAGGCCGCCGGAACTTGATGGAAACTGTTGTCCGCGTTGCTGGCCCACGGGCTGACGTGGAAATTCCAAACGATGAAAGCAATCTGGACCAACTGAACTTCCTGGCCGGCAAGACCATGAACTATGTCAACGACCGGGCTTACGAGGGCGTTGTTTTGGCCCACACTGACGGCGGGGTTCCAGTTATGACTGTTAACATCGCTGACCAAGGCGCACACACTTTGGGCTACTTGATCTACTGGTTCGAACTGTCAGTTGCTATCTCCGGCTACTTGAACGGGATCAACCCATTCAACCAGCCAGGGGTTGAAGCTTACAAGCGCAACATGTTTGGCCTTTTGAACAAGCCAGGCTACGAAGACTTGCACGACGAACTGGCAAGCCGCCTGTAATCTTTCGTAAATGAAATTAAGAAGAGCAAGATCCGCGGATCTTGCTCTTTTTTGTTTTTTTGTTCAATTTGACATTTTTTAGCCAAAGATGATAAAAGAATTAGATTAAGTGTTACAATTTAAGGGAAGCAAAAAGAGTATTGCTTATGTTACCGCTTTAGTAAGAGGGGGGTAAAGGAAGATGTCATCAAGAGAAATTGCCGTGACTGGACTTGCTTTAGCTGCTTTAACGTTAACAGCTTGCGGTAAGCAGGAAAGCAGTCAAAAGGAGCAGGATCTGGATTGGTCAGTCAGCGGGGAAATCACCACGATGGACCCATCCAAGGCTACGGACGTGGTCAGCTTCAGCCAGATGATCAACTCCATGGAAGGACTCTACAGAAACAGCAAGGACGGGCAGAGCCCGGGCCTGGCCACCAGCGCCCAGGTTTCCAAGGACGGGCTGACTTACACTTTCAACCTGCGTAAGTCCAAGTGGAATGACGGCACGCCTGTAACTGCCCAGGACTTTGTCTACTCCTGGCGGCGGACTATCAATCCCAAGACTGAGGCCGAGTACTCATATCTTTTTTCCGGGATCAAGAATGCTGATGCCATTCAAAATGGCAAAAAGCCGGTTTCCAGCCTCGGCATCAAGGCTGAGGGCAAGTATAAGCTGGTCGTCACTTTAGAGAAGCGGATGGCCTATTTTAAAGACCTCATGGCCTTTCCAGTCTTTTTCCCGCAGGAAGAAAAAGCCGTCAAGAAATACGGAGACAAGTACGGGACGGCTTCCAAGTACATGGCTTATAACGGACCATTTGTCCAAAAGGGCTGGACGGGATCCAACCTGTCCTGGAAACTGGTCAAGAACCCGGACTACTGGGACAAGCAGAGCGTCAAGCTTGACCAGATCAATTTCACGGTCAACAAGACGGCGACTACCGCCTACAACCTCTACCAGTCAAACAAGATCGATGCCCTGGGCCTGGACTCCAATTTGACCAAGCAGTTTAAGGGTAAGAAGAACTACTACAGCCTCTCTAACGGGGGGACTTACTATCTGGAACTTAACGAAAAGAACCCGAACCTGGCCAACAGCAACATCCGCAAGGCTATCTCTCTGGCCATCAACCGGGAGAACCTGATCAGGATTTTAGGGGGCAACAACCAGGTGGCCAATACTTACACGGCCAAGGGCTTGACTGAATATGACGGGGAAGACTACACCAGCATGATTTCCTCCTCGGCCAAGGACCTCTGCAAGTACCAGCCAAGCAAGGCCAAGGAATATTGGCAAAAGGGCCTAAGTGAGCTCGGCAAGTCCAGCTTGACCTTGAACCTGCTGACCAGTGACAGTGACGGGGGCAAGAAGACCGGCGAGGCCCTGCAGAGCATGCTGGAAACCCAGCTGCCAGGGCTGAAGTTGACGGTCACTAGCGTTCCCTTCAAGACCCGTTTGGCCCGGCGGGAAAACGGCCAGTTTCAGATCTGCGGGTCAGACTGGATCGCTGACTTCGGTGACCCGATTTCCTTCCTGGAACTTTTGACCAGCAAAAACAGCTCTAACTACGGCTCCTGGAAGAGCAGCCAGTATGACAAGCTGATTGCGGCTTCCAAGAACACCAATGACCAGGAAAAGCGGCTCAAGGACATGAGTGAGGCGGAAAGCATCCTGCTTGACGATGCCGGCGTCATCCCGCTTTATTACGAGGACGATGCATGGCTGATCCGGTCAAGTGCCAAGGGCTGGATCTGCAAGCGGAGTGAGTGGAACTTCAAGGAAGCCTATGTGACTAAGTAATTAATTTGAAAAGAAGAAAAAGTGCTAGGCGGGAGCTAGCACTTTTTCATTTGATCTGAAAAGGACAAGAAAAAAGGCAAGCTCCAGAGGAACTTGCCTTTCGGTATTATTGCGATGTCCGGGCTCGAACCGGAACATTATGGATTCAGAGTCCACTGCCTTACCAATTTGGCTACATCGCAGTAAATCACCCGTACGAGAATTGAACTCATGACTCCACCTTGAGAGGGTAGCGTCTTAACCACTTGACCAACGGGCGAAGTTTGTGTTCGAATTACCGACATTCATTATTATGCTTTCTTTGCAAGAAAAAGTCAAGGCTCACGGCAAAAAAAGTCTAAAATTTTTTCAGGCTAGCTTGGAAAGGATGAAAACTGCCGTATAATAGAGCTAATTGCCCGCACGGGCCTTTTAGAAAGGAGTCACCGCTTGCTTAATTTCCCTAAAACCCAGCTGCTGATTGAAAGCCTGGTTTCTGAAAGAATTGTTCCCGGAGTCAACTACGCCCTTTTAAAAGGAGACCAGGTCTTTGCCTCGACTTTGGGCTTTGCCAGCATCTATCCGGCTAAAAGCCAGCTGAGCCCTTTTGCCTACTATGACTTAGCCAGCTGCACCAAGGTTTTGGCCACGACGGCCGTTTTCTTGCAGCTGAGGGAAGAGGGAAAGGTTGACTTTGCTGACCCCTTGCAAAAATACGTGCCGGAATTTAAGGACGGCCGGGTCCGCCTCAGCCACCTTTTGACCCACACATCTGGCATCCGGGGCTGGATCGAAAACCGGAATGCCTTGTCCGGCCGGGAATTAATGAGGGCAATCGTGGGCTTGCCAGTGACCAGCGAATTTAACCGGGTGGTCCGCTATGCAGACACCAACTTCGTCCTTTTAGGTCTGGTTTTAGAGCGGATTATGGGCAAAGCAGTCCAGGACCTGGCCAGCGAGCGGATCTTCCAGCCAGCTGGCTTGACTGAGACGACTTTTGCCCCGCCAAAAGAGGAGTGTGTGCCAACGGAACTAGTTGACGGCCAGGTTATTCAAGGCTTCGTTCATGACCCCAAGGGCCAGCAATTAGGCCAGCGGTGTGGGTCAGCTGGCCTGTTTAGTACCGTCAGCGACCTGGTCAAAATGGGGCAGGGCTATATGGGGGTCAGTGACCTTTTGCCATTAAAGAAAGAAACAATCCAAGACCTCTACCAGGTCAAGACGCCGGCAGGGTTAAAAGCCCGGTCCTGGGGCTGGAACCTGGTCTTTGACCCCAAGGAAAGCTATCCTATTATCTACCACACTGGTTTTACCGGCACTTTGGTCTTGTTTGACCAGGTCAAGCAGTCCGGCTTGATTCTTTTGACCAACCGAATTCACCCTTCCCGGCACAATCAGATCTTTTTGACCATGCGCAGCCGGATCATCAACGCTTTTTTGCAGGAAAACCGCTAGTTAGAAAGAGGAGCAAAATCACATGAAATTAAGCAATAAGCAAAAGGGCTGGCTGCTTTTAGCTGTCTATGGCCTGGTCATTATCATCCTGGGCCGTTTTAACAGCCGGATGTCGCCTTATTATGCCATCACCGCTATCGCGGCCTTTGCCGTGGCCATAATTGAGGGCCTACTTTTTGCCTTTAGCAAGAACGCGACCTACAAGGCGGTTGCCTTTTTTGCCGGCTTGGTTGCCTTGATCAACGTAGTTGCTGTCTTAACCACGGCAATTTAAAAAATCCCGCGGCTGACCGCGGGATTTTTATTTACTCTTTTACTTACTTGCTTTGCGGATGCTAGTTGATTCTTCTTTTCAAGACGCCCTTGTCAGCAAAGACCTGCCGCAGGTGCAGCATGGCCGTGTAGGTTGAGAGAATGTAGATCTTGTCAGTTGGCGCCTTTGCAAAAGCGGCCAGTAGCTGGTCAAAGTCGCTTTCAATGATCATCTTGTCCGGGTCAAAACCGGCAACTTCCAGGCGGAAGGCCATGTCCTTGTGCCGCTCGCCGCCGACGATGATCTGGTCGATCTTGTCCCGGTCCAGGCTTTCAAAGTTCCCGTCCCAGATCCAGCTGGTGTCGATGCCATCAGCGTGGTGGGCGTTTAAGAGGGCAGCCAGGCTGTAGTGGCCCTTTTCCGTGTCCAGGAGGCTGAGGACTTCGTTTAAGCCGACCGGGTTCTTGACCAAGATGATGTTGATCTGCTTGCCCTGGTAGTGAATCAGTTCCTGGCGGCCGAAGATCCGCTTGTTTTTGGCAAAAGCCGCCGCGATTTCATTGGCAGAAACGCCGAATTCTCTAGCGCAGGCAAAGGCAGCCAGGGCATTGTAGATATTGTAGGTGCCGCCGATGTTGATGGCGAATTCCTTGCCTTCAATGGTAAACTTGATCCGGCTCGGGGTCTGCTCGCTGATTTCTTCCAGCTTGTAGGTCAAATCCGGCCGCTTGTAGCCGCAGTTCGGGCAGAAGAAGTCACCCAGGTTGGCATAGGAAATTGCGTGGTAGTGCAGGATATGCTCGCACTTAGGGCAGAGGACCCCGTCAGTGTTGACGGCCGCCTTGAGGTCGTTTTGCGGTTTGTCCTGGTCAGTTTCAAAGCCAAAGAAGACTTTTGGATTCGGCAGGTCGACTGAAGAGAAGATGCTGGCGTCCCCGTTAGCGATGATGGTTGCCTCTGGCACCAGCTTGATGCCGTCGACGATCTTTTCATAGGTCGTGTAGATTTCCCCGTAGCGGTCCATCTGGTCTCTGAAAATGTTGGTCAGGACAAAGGCCTTGGGGTGGACCAGCTGGGTTACGGCCTTGACGTTGGCTTCATCGACTTCCAAAACGGCCAGTTTCCGGCTGCTTTTTTTCTGGCCATGGGCCAAAAAGGCGGTTACGATCCCCTGGGCCATATTGGACCCAGACGGGTTGGTCAAAATATCGCCGTATTTTTCTTTCAAGGTCTGGGTGATAAGGGCCGTGGTCATGGTCTTGCCGTTGGTCCCGGTAACGATAATGGTCTCGTAGTCTTTGCCCAGCTGCTCAAGGACATCTGGGTCAAGCTTCATGGCCAGCTTGCCGGGAAAGCTGGTCCCGCCCTTTAAGACATTGTGCAAGAACCAGTAAGAGGATTTGCCGGCAAAAGTTGCGATGTTGGATTTAAAACTCATGATTAACTTCCTATTCTGCATTAAAACTATGATAAATCTTACCATAAGATGGAAAGTTTAGCGGCTAAAATGCGGAGCTTTTAAACTTTTGCAAAATACACTATACTTATTTGAGCGAGATTAATACAAAGGTGGAGAATATGGCACAGTTTTTTTTCGAATACGGAGCGATGGGCAGCGGCAAGACGATTGAAATCTTGAAGGTTGCCCACAACTACGAGATTCAAGGACGCAAGGTGGCTTTATTGACCAGCAGCGTTGATACCCGGTCCGGCCGCGGCGTGGTGGCTTCCAGGATCGGGCTCAGCCGCAGCGCCCAGCCGATTGAGCCGGACCTGGACCTCTTTGACTACATCGCGGCTTTGAACCAGCAAGAGCAGGAGTCTGACGGCCACCCCTTAGCGGCAGTCTTGATCGATGAGGCCCAGTTCCTAAAAAAGGAGCAGGTCATCCAGTGTGCCCGGGTCGTTGACGACTTGCACATTCCGGTGATGGCCTTTGGCCTGAAGAATGATTTTCAGAACCATCTTTTTGAGGGCAGTGAGTATCTTTTGCTTTATGCTGATAAAATAGAAGAGATGAAGACAATTTGCCACTTTTGCGGGCACAAGGCAACCATGGCCCTGCGCTACAAGGACGGTTTGCCCGTTTATGAGGGCGAGCAGGTGCAGATTGGCGGCGACGAGGCCTACTACCCGGTCTGCCGCTTCCACTATTTCCACCCTGATCAGGCAAGAGACTAGTTTTTATTGGAAGGATTGATTAAATGGATAATGTAATGGCACAGCTGGAAAGCTTGGAAGTGCGCTATGAAGAAATTCAGGAAATGATGGCGGACCCGGAAGTCATCGCTGATACCAAGCGCTACATGGAAATTACCAAGGAAGAAGCTGACATGCGGGAAGTCGTGCAGAAGTTCCGCAAGTTCAAGGCCGACAAGGAAGAAATTGCCGGCAACAAGGAAATCATCGCTGACGGTTCAGACCCTGAGCTGGTTGAAATGGCCAAAATGGAAAACTCTGAGCTGGAAGATGAAATCAGCCAACTGGAAGATGAAATCAAGATCTTGATGCTGCCAAAGGATCCTAATGATGACAAGGACATCATCATGGAAATCCGGGGGGCAGCCGGCGGGGATGAAGCTTCCCTGTTCGCGGGCGACCTGCTGCGGATGTATGAAAAGTACGCGGAAAACCAGGGCTGGAACGTCTCTATCGTTGATAGCGAACAAACTGAAGTTGGCGGCTACAAGCGGGTGGCCATCATGATTACTGGTAACAAGGTCTACTCCAAGCTGAAATATGAAAACGGGGCCCACCGGGTGCAACGGATCCCAGTAACTGAATCAGCCGGCCGAGTGCACACTTCAACTGCTACCGTTGCTGTCATGCCAGAATATGAACAGGTTGACATTGACCTTGATCCAAAGGATATCCGGGTGGACGTCTACCGGTCATCCGGTGCGGGTGGTCAGCACATCAACAAGACTTCCAGTGCCGTCAGAATGACCCACTTGCCAACCGGTATTGTGGTTGCCATGCAGGACCAGCGGTCCCAGCAGCAAAACCGGGCCAAGGCCATGGAAATTTTGAAGTCCCGGGTTTACGACTACTACGAAAGCCAGAACCGGGACAAGTACGACGCCAAGCGGAAGAACGCGGTCGGCACTGGTGACCGGTCAGAAAGAATCAGAACCTACAACTACCCGCAAAACCGGGTGACTGACCACCGGATCGGCCTCACTTTGAACAAATTGGACCGGATCATGAATGGGGAACTGGACGAAGTCATCGATGCTTTGACGGTTTACTACCAAACCAAGCAATTAGAGGAGCTGGCAGAAAATGCCTAAGAGTTTACGAGAAATGCAGATTGAGGCCAGTGAACTGGCTGAAAGCGCCCGGAACGAGGAAATCGACTTTCTTTTGGCTGAACGGCTGGGCCTGACGCCAAGCCAGTTTCAGCTTAAGCAGGACATGGAATTGTCTGACGCTGAAGTCAAGCAGGCCAGAAAGGACATGAAGCGCCTGGCTAAAGGGGACTCACCCCAGTATATCCTGGGCTATGCCTGGTTTTTAGGCTACCGCTTGCGGGTGGCCAAAGGCGTGCTTATTCCCCGCTTTGAAACTGAGGAACTGGTTGAATGGGCCCTGGCGCACTTAAAAAACGGCGACACCGTCCTTGACTTGGGGACCGGGTCAGGCAATATTACGGTAGCTTTGGCCAAGGAAGCTGAAGGCAAGGGGATCAAGGACCTGGATTTTTACGCCAGTGACGTTAAAGACACCCCGCTTAGAATCAGTGAAGAGAACTTTTTGGACTACGGCTTGGACGTGACCACCCGCAAGGCCAATGTTTTGCTGGGCCTGGGCAAGTTTGACCTGATCATTTCTAACCCGCCTTATATCAAGCCAAGCGAGAAGAATGTGATGGACAAGAGCGTTCTGGCCAATGAGCCGGAAGAAGCCCTGTTCGGCGGCCAGGATGGCCTGGCCTTTTACCGGAAGTTCGTCGAAGAAGTCAGAGACCACTTGAATCCAGGCGGCCGCTTCTTCATGGAATTTGGCTTCAGCGAGGAAGATGAGCTGAAGGCCCTGTTTGCTGAAAAATTGCCGGACTTTAAGGTGGAATTTCACCGGGACATGGCCGGCAAGCCGAGGATGTTGTTTGGGGAGTGGCAGAAATAATGGAAACCAAGATTTTTAAACGGGAACAATTAGATGAAGCAGCCCGCCTGCTTGGGGAAGGAGAATTAGTTGCCTTTCCGACTGAAACGGTCTATGGCCTGGGGGCTTTGGCCACCCGGGACGATTCAGTCAAAAAAGTCTACGCGGCCAAGGGCAGACCAAGCGACAACCCCTTGATCGTGACCGTGGCTGACGAAGCCATGATGCGCCCTTACGCTAAGGAAGTGCCGGAGCGGGCGGAGAAGTTGATCAAGCACTTTTGGCCAGGTCCCTTGACCATCCTAATTTTTGCCAAAGAAGGGGCCCTGCCGGAATCTGTAACCGGGGGCCTGCCAACGGTTGCCTTCCGCTGCCCGGATGACCAGCTGACTCATGACTTGATTGCCAAGCTTGGCTACCCGATCGTCGGGCCTTCCGCCAACACTTCGACTAAGCCGAGCCCAACCACGGCCCAGCACGTCTACCACGACTTAAAGGGCAAGATCGCCGGAATCGTTGATGGCGGTGAGACTGAAGTGGGCCTGGAATCAACCATCGTTGACCTGTCGGTTAACCCAGCGGTTGTTTTGCGGCCGGGCAAGATTACGCCAGAAGAGATCAGCCAGGTCTTGGGCGAAGAAGTTTTGATCAACCGGGGCCAGGTAAGTGACGAGGACGTGCCGAAGGCGCCAGGGATGAAATACCGCCACTACGCGCCAAGTGCCCAGGTTTACGTGGTCGACCAGGCGGAAACTTTTGCCAAGCTGGACCTGGATGCTTCCTGCGGGGTCATGGCAACTAGTGACCTTTTGAAAAACTTGCCTGTACCTGAGGAAAATAAGTTCAATTTAGGCAAAAATTTGACGGAGGCTGACCACAACCTGTTTGCCGGCCTGCGCTATTTTGACGACCGGCCAGAAATTAAAAGTATTTATGTAGAGGGCTTTGACCAGGGCGAGGAAAGCCTGGCCTACATGAATCGGTTAAACAAGGCTGCCGGCGGTCATCATGTCTAATCTGGACGATTTGATGTTTTTAAAAAAGAAATGGCTTTAAACCATTTCTTTTTTTATTTATAATAGAGAGGACATGGTATTTTTGAATGGAGGAACTATATGGGAAAGTTCACTGTGTTAAACCATCCATTGATTCAGCACAAGCTGACGATCATTCGCCGCAAGGAAACTGGATCAAATGAATTTCGGAGAATCGTTGGCGAAATCGCCGGTCTGATGACCTACGAAATCACCCGGGACCTGCCTTTGCAAGACGTTGAAATCGAAACGCCAATGGGCAAGACGGTGCAAAAGGAACTGGCCGGCAAGAAATTGACTATCGTGCCGATCCTGCGTGCCGGCATGGGCATGGTCAACGGGGTTTTGGAAATGATTCCGTCAGCCAAGGTCGGCGTCGTTGGCATGTACCGCGACGAAGAAACCTTGAAGCCGGTAGAATACTTCTTCAAGGTTCCTAAGGATGTTACTGAACGTGAATGCCTGGTCGTTGACCCGATGCTGGCTACTGGCGGTTCCGCCAACCTGGCCATCGAAGCTTTGAAGAAGCGGGGCGTGACCGACATTAAGCTGGCCGTCCTGGTTGCTGCGCCGGAAGGCGTCAAGGCGGTGCAAGATGAACACCCGGACGTTGACATTTACGCGGCTGCCCTTGACGACAAGCTCCTGCCAAACGGCTACATCTTCCCAGGTTTAGGGGATGCAGGTGACCGGATCTTCGGGACTAAATAATTAAAAAAAGTTGCTATAAAAGCGATTGCAAAAGTTCCAATTAATTTTTATTGGTGTACAATAAATGACGTGTTCGAAGAATTCAACACAAGAAGGGAGGTCACGAAGAATTGGAGAAATCACTTGTCTTCAATATTAACGGTACCGGACTGAATGTCGACTTGGTTGGCATTATCGGTTCGACCTTGATGGCAATTGTGGTTTTTGCCATTTGTTACGCTCTTTCACGTAAAGTTGAAATGAAACCGAACAAGAAACAAAATGTCCTGGAATACCTGATCGATTTTACCGACGGGATTGTCAAGGACAACGTCGAAGACCCGGCTGCGCAAAAACATCTGTCTCTTTACGCCTTTGTTTTGTTCCTTTTCATCTTCTGCATGAATCAACTAGGGTTGTTCTTGGAAGTGAAAGTCGGTGACTATATGGTCATCAAATCACCAACTGCTGATCCAGTGACGACGATGTCGTTCGCGATGATGACCTTGCTTCTGTCATTTACCTTCGGGATTCAGAAATTTGGTACGAAGGGCTACCTGCAGAACTATTCACGTCCTGTCGGTTTTCTTTTGCCGATTAACATCATTGAAGAGTTTACTAACTTCTTGACGTTATCGCTGCGTCTCTATGGTAATATCTTTGCGGGTGAAGTCCTGCTGACCCTGATCGGGAACCAGCTGGGGCCAAGCATGGGGGTTGTAACTAGAATCCTAGTTGCGCCGCTCGCAATGATCTGGCAAGGTTTCTCTGTCTTCATTGGCTCTATCCAGGCGTATGTTTTTGTAACCCTTTCTATGGTTTATATTGGCAAGAAGGTTACACAAGAATAATTTTTCGGAGGTTTTATTATGACTACAGGTTTAAAGGATTTAGCTGCTGCACTTGTTGCTGGTCTTGCTGCTTTGGCTGCTTCATTGGGGAACGGTAAGGTTATCTCAAAGACAATCGAAAGCATCGCCCGCCAACCAGAAAGTGCTGGTAACTTGAGAGCAACTATGTTCATCGGTGTTGGTTTGATCGAAGCCGTTCCAATCCTGGCTATCGTTATCGCTTTCTTGATTTTGTTCATTAAATAACAGTCGTTAAGTTATATTAGTTACTAAATTGAGAGAGAAGGATTGTCGATGGAATTTCAACCAGTATTCGCCGGCGCTGAAATCTCAATTATTAATACCCTTTGGTATTTAATAGTATTCAGTATCCTTTTGCTGGCCGTCAAGAATTATGCCTGGGGCCCGGTAAAGGACATGATGGAGAAGCGCCGTCAGAAAATCATTGATGACTTGGATCAAGCTGCTAGCGACCGCAAGAAGGCTGAAACTTTGGCCAATGAACGGGAAGCAGCCTTGAAGAATTCAAGACAAGAAGCAACCCAGATTCTCTCCGATGCCAAGAGTAATGCGCAAAAGACCGGCAAGCAAATCGTCAGCGAAGCCAATAATGAAGCTTCCGCTATCCGGGAAAGGGCCAAGGCTGATGCAGCGCAAGCTAAGACTGACGCCTTGAACGAAGCCCGCGACGAAGTTGCCGATCTTTCTGTGACGATTGCGGAAAAGGTAATTGCTAAGAACTTATCTGCTGCTGATCAAAAAGATTTAGTTGATCAGTTCATTAAGGGGTTGAACGATTAATGGCCTTAAGTAGAGAAGAAACGGCAAGACGCTACGGAACAGCGATCTTTGATTTTGCCAAAGACAGCGGCAAGACTGAGCTCATGTACAGCGAACTGACTGAATTGAAGAAGGCAGTTCAAGCAGAGCCCCGTTTTGTCCAGGTTCTGAGCAATCCTGTTTTGGACGCCAAGCAAAAGGAAAGTCTTTTGAGAGCGGTTGGACAGGGCTTTTCTGCAGAGCTTCAAGAAGTTTTAAACTTCTTGCTTAGCTATGATCGTTTTGACAACTTGGTTGACATCATTGACTACTACATTCACCTGTACAATGTTGCCAACCACATCGGAACGGGTGTCGCTAAGACTGCATTTAAGCTAGATGAAGATCAGCTGCAGCGCCTTGCGGACAGCTATGCCAAGAAATATGGCTTGCAGGTACTTCATCTTGAAAATGAAGTTGATCCAGAAATTATCGGCGGCGTGGTCCTTGAGGTTGAAGGCCGCGTGATCGATGGCTCAGTAAAGCATCGATTGGAGAATATCCGCGCCGTATTAACAAAGTAAGTATTATAAAGAGGTGAAACCATTGAGCATTAAAGCGGAAGAAATCAGCTCTTTAATCAAGCAGCAACTTGAACACTACGACGATAAGCTGGACATCGATGAAGTTGGTGTCGTAACTTACGTCGGCGATGGTATCGCCCGCGCTCACGGCTTGAACAATGTCTTGTCAAGTGAGCTTTTGCAGTTCGACAATGGTGCCTACGGTATCGCCCAAAACTTGGAAAGCAATGATGTTGGTATCATCATTCTGGGCAAGTTTGACGACATTCGTGAAGGCGACCGCGTTAAGCGAACTGGCCGGATTATGGAAGTTCCAGTTGGGGATGCTTTGATTGGACGGGTTGTGAATCCACTTGGCCAGCCAGTTGACGGCTTAGGCGAAATCAAGACTGACAAGACTCGGCCAATCGAGTCAAAGGCGCCAGGCGTTATGCAGCGGCAGTCAGTTAACCAGCCTTTGCAAACCGGTATCAAGGCCATTGATGCGCTGGTGCCAATTGGCCGTGGTCAGCGTGAGCTGGTTATCGGTGACCGTAAGACTGGTAAGACCAGTTTGGCGATCGACACCATTTTGAACCAAAAAGGGCAGGACGTAATTTGTATTTACGTCTCAATTGGTCAAAAAGAATCAACTGTCAGAGCACAAGTTGAAACCTTGAAGAAGCTGGGGGCGATGGACTACACCATCGTCGTTGAAGCTGGTCCTTCAGAACCAGCGCCAATGCTTTACATTGCGCCATATTCTGGGACCGCGATGGGTGAAGAATTCATGTACGCTGGCAAGGACGTCCTGGTTGTCTTCGACGACTTGTCCAAGCAGGCTGTTGCCTACCGTGAACTTTCCCTGCTGCTTCGCCGGCCACCTGGCCGTGAAGCCTACCCAGGTGACGTCTTCTACTTGCACTCACGTTTGTTGGAACGGAGCGCTAAGCTGAGCAAGGAACTGGGCGGCGGCTCACTGACTGCCCTGCCATTCATTCAGACTGAAGCCGGGGACATCTCCGCCTACATTCCAACCAACGTTATTTCCATCACTGACGGACAGATCTTCCTGCAAAGCGACCTGTTCTTCTCAGGCACGCGTCCGGCCATCGACGCCGGGGCTTCTGTTTCCCGTGTCGGCGGGGCCGCTCAGATCCCAGCCATGAAGAAGGTTGCCGGTACTTTGCGGACCGACCTGGCTTCATACCGGGAACTGGAAAGCTTTGCCCAGTTCGGCAGTGACCTGGACCAAGCAACGCAAGCCAAGCTGGCCCGCGGCCGGCGGACCGTCGAAGTATTGAAGCAGCCGCTGCACAAGCCGGTTGCCGTTGAAAAGCAAGTTGTCCTGCTTTACGCTTTGACCCATGGCTTTATGGACGCGGTACCAGTCGATGATATTGCTCGCTTTGAACAAGAACTTTACACCGACTTTGACGCCAACCATGCTGATCTGTTAGCTGAAATCAAGTCAACTGGCAAATTGCCAGATGAAAGCAAGCTTCAAGAAGCTATTCAACAATTCGCATCCGGTTTTTCATCAAGTAACAAATAGGAGGTAGACTATGCCTGCATCTTTACTTGAATTGAAGAAGAGAATTGCTTCTGTCAAGCAAACGAGTAAGATTACTGAAGCCATGCACATGGTTTCAGCAGCTAAACTGAATCAGACTGAAAAAAGAGACAAGGGCTACCAGGAATACAACCAGCTGCTGCACCAAACCGTGTCCCGGCTGATGAGTGCCAGCGTGATCAACCACTTGAACAAGGCTAATTACCGCCTAACGCAAGATAACATTGACTCCATCGACTACGATTATGTCTTTGGGGTGGGGATCATTTCTGACATGATCAAGCCCCGTGAGGAAGTTCACTCCGTGGGCTACCTGGTAGTTACTGGTGACCGTGGTCTGGTCGGCTCCTACAACAGCTCAGTCATCAAGCAGATGATGAGTCTTGTGGCCGACGACAAGCTGCAGGGCAGAGAGTCCAAGATCCTGTCAATCGGCAGCGTCGGCTCCCAGTTCTTCAAGAAGAACAACTTAAACGTTGTCTATGAAAAAGACGGCGTTTCAGATGTGCCGACTTTCAAGGAAACTCTGCCAATCGTTTCAACGGCGATCAAGATGTATTTGAACGGCGTTTACGATGAATTGTACGTTTGCTACACCCACCACGTGAATTCTTTGTCTTCAGCCTTCCGGGTCGAAAAGATGCTGCCGATCGTCGACCTTGACATCGACACCGCGGAAGCCAAGGAAAGCAAGAAGATCGAATTTGAAGTTGCCCCTGACATTGACAGCGTTTTGGCAACCTTGCTGCCGCAATTTGCGCGGGCGGAAATCTATGGCGCCATTTTGGATGCCAAGACTGCCGAACATGCAAGTTCCATGACGGCCATGAAGAGTGCCACGGACAATGCCAAGGATCTTGTTTCTAGTCTTAGTTTGCAAATGAACCGTGCAAGACAAGCACAAATCACTACTGAATTGACTGAAATCGTCAGTGGTGCGAATGCACTTGAATAAGAGAAAAGGAGGTAGAAGTTTGAGTCAAGGTGAAATCGTTCAAGTAATCGGCCCTGTTGTCGACGTCAAGTTTCCAATTGGCAAAGACCTGCCAGACATCAACAATGCCTTGAAGGTCATCAAGTCTGACGACGACTCGATTATTCTTGAAGTTACTCTTGAACAAGGCGATGGCGTTTTGCGTTGCATCGCGATGGAATCTACCGATGGCCTTCGTCGTGGGATGAAGGTTGAAGACACTGGGAGCTCAATTTCCGTACCAGTTGGTCCGGATACCTTGGGCCGGGTCTTCAACGTTTTAGGTCAACCGATTGATGGTGGTCCAGAATTTCCAGCTGACCACCCTCGCTCAGGGATCCACAAAGAAGCACCTAAGTATGATGAATTAACTACTAGCCGTGAAATCCTGGAAACTGGTATCAAGGTTATCGACTTGCTGGAACCATATCTTCGTGGTGGTAAGGTCGGTCTGTTCGGTGGTGCCGGGGTCGGCAAGACCACGATCATCCAGGAATTGATTCACAACATTGCCCAGGAACACAACGGTATTTCCGTCTTTACCGGTGTCGGGGAAAGAACCCGTGAAGGTAACGACCTTTACTTCGAAATGAAGGCATCTGGCGTTTTAGACAAGACCGCCATGGTCTTCGGGCAGATGAACGAGCCGCCTGGTGCCAGAATGCGGGTCGCTTTGACCGGTTTGACGATCGCTGAATACTTCAGAGACGTTGAAGGCCAGGACGTGCTGCTCTTCATCGACAACATCTTCCGGTTTACCCAGGCCGGTTCCGAAGTTTCCGCCTTGCTGGGCCGGATTCCGAGTGCCGTTGGTTACCAGCCAACTTTGGCAACGGAAATGGGTCAATTGCAAGAAAGAATCACTTCCACCAAGAAGGGGTCAATCACCTCCATCCAAGCCGTTTACGTTCCAGCCGACGACTACACTGACCCAGCGCCAGCGACTACTTTCGCCCACTTGGACGCGACGACCAACTTGGAACGTAGCTTGGTTGAACAAGGTATCTACCCAGCCGTTGACCCGCTTGAATCAACTTCCAGTGCCCTGGACCCAGAAATTGTCGGCCAGGAACACTACGACGTTGCTACCCGGGTTCAGCACATTCTGCAACGCTACCGCGAACTGCAAGACATCATTTCAGTTTTGGGTATGGATGAATTGTCAGATGAAGAGAAGCTGATCGTTGCCCGGGCACGTAAGATTCAGTTCTTCCTGTCACAAAACTTCTTCGTTGCCGAAGTCTTTACCGGCGTTCCAGGCTCATACGTTCCAATCAAGGAAACGATCAAGGGCTTCAAGATGATCCTCGACGGCCATCTTGACGACTTGCCTGAAGATGCCTTCAGAGGCGTTGGCCCGATCGAAGACGTTTTGAAGAAGGCGCAAAAGATGGGGGTTACCCCAAGCGATCCGGAAGCAAAAGCCTTATTAGAAAAGTAGGTTGATGCATCATGGCAGAAGCAGAGAAACTGTTTAAGATCAATATCGTTACGCCAAACGGGTTAATCTATTCTCACCGTGGCAGCTCCGTCTCAATGCGGGCTATTGACGGTGACCGGCAGATTTTGTACAACCACCTGCCGATTTTAACTCCGCTGACAATTGGTGAAGTCCGGGTTCAACGCGGCGCCGATGCCGACCACAAGGTTGATCACATCGCCGTCAGCGGGGGGATCATCGAATTCGCCAACAATGTGGCAACGATTATTGCCGACAACGCAGAACGCGCGCGCAACATTGACCTCAGTCGGGCTGAAGCTGCCAAGCAGCGGGCCGAGGCGCACATCAAGGAAGCCAAGGAAAAGCACGACGAGCAGTCATTGGAACGGGCTCAAATTGCTTTGCGGCGGGCTGTAAACCGGATTTACGTTTACGACGCGCTGCACAAATAAGGGAAAAGAGCGGATTTATTCCGCTCTTTTTTTATGGTAGATTTTATTATGAGACAACTTGGAATTCACGCAATCATCAGCTTAGTGATCTACTTTGTTTGCATTGCCTTAGCCTTTCAGGCGATCAAAGCCGTCAGAATTGAGAAAATCATTCGGACCAGCCGAGTATTTGAAGCCCAGGTCTTCCTGATTTTTACGGCGATTGCCCTGGGCTATACGGTCGGCCAATTTTTGATCGCCTTGATAGATACTTCATTACAATTATCTAACCTGTTTTAAAGAATCGGTTAAAGCTAAGCGGAAGCCGCTATACAGAGCGCTTTTATGGTACAATTAAAATTAATATGTTATGGAGGAAATAGACGTGTCAAAAGATATTGGTATTGATTTGGGGACCGCGAACGTTTTGATCAACGTTTCCGGCAAGGGCATTGTGATCGACGAGCCATCTGTAGTTGCCGTGGATACGAACACCAACAAGGTGGTCGCTGTCGGCACTGAAGCTTATGAAATGGTTGGCCGTACTCCTGGCAACATCCGCGTTATCCGGCCTTTAAAGGACGGCGTAATTGCTGATTTTGACATTACTGAAGCTATGCTGAGCTACTTTATTGAGAAGCTGAACGTCAAGGGCTTCATGAGCAAGCCAAACATTCTGGTCTGCACCCCGACTGGCGTAACTTCAATTGAGCAAAAGGCCATCATCCAAGCCGCGGAAAAGTCAGGCGGCGGCAAGGTCTACCTGGACTATGAGCCAAAGGTAGCTGCTGTTGGTGCCGGCCTGGACATTTTCAAGCCTCAAGGCAACATGGTCATCGACATCGGCGGGGGGACGACGGACATCGCCATCCTGTCCATGGGTGAAATCGTGACTTCCAAGTCCCTGCGCTATGCCGGGGACCGGATGAACCAGGCCATCGTCAACTACATCAAGGCTAACCACCAGCTCTTGATCGGGATGCGGACGGCGGAAGCCATCAAGATTGAAATTGGTGCCGCTACTGATCCAGACCCGGACGCAAGCATGAATGTCCGCGGCCGGGACACGATTGACGGCCTGCCAAAGCAGATCAAGGTAAATAGCTCTGAAGTAACTGAGGCCCTGCAAGAAGGCCTGCAAAACATCATTGACACTACCAAGCAGGTTCTGCAGGAAACGCCGCCGGAATTGTCTGCTGACATCATCGACCGCGGGATTATGATCACCGGTGGTGGCGCCTTGCTTAAGAACATCGACAAGCTGATTGCCGACAGCCTGCAGGTTCCGGTTTTGATCGCTGAATCACCGCTTGAATCAGTTGCTTTGGGCACTGGCATCCTGCTGCAGCATATTGAAAAGCACGAACGTCACTAATAATGCGTCAAATAATGATTCTTCTAGTCCGCTTTTACCAGCGGGCAATCTCACCAATTTTGCCGGACAGCTGCCGTTTCTACCCGACCTGCTCCAGCTATATGATCACTGCTTTGGAAAAGCATGGTCCGCTTTTGGGACTGCTGATGGGCTTAGCAAGGATCCTGCGCTGCAATCCTTTTAACCGCGGCGGGGTGGATCCAGTACCGGACAAGTTTACCCTTTTGCGCAATCCCCACCCAGAAGAATATGAGGACGAAATTATTGCCAGAAAATTCCATAGTCACTAACGAGGAGGGAATATGTCAAGAAATCAAGAAAACATCGGAATCGAGGTCAACGAACTGTCTGGCCGCCGGGTACCGACTTGGGAAGTAGTCATTCCAAAGAAGCGCCAGATTGGCTTGATCGAGCAGGTTGACGGGAAGTTCCGGGTAACCAGCAGCAAGTCCAAGAACGTGATGTTTGCCAAGAGCCTTGATGCCGGCATCAACGATCTGCTGGCCTACTTCACCTTGCACGAAAAATAATTTTTACGAATAAAGTGATAGTTAATGGCAAAAGTTCAAGAAGAAAGTAAATGGTATGACCGCATCGCCTGGGGAGTTATCATTCCCGTGGTTTTGCTGTCATTCGTCAGTTTCTATTCAATTTACAACGCGTCAGTCAACGACTCGACCTATGGGACGCCAACCAGAACAGTGGTCATGCAGATTATCTGGTACACGGTTTCCTGGCTGATGGTGGCCTTCATCGTCCGCTTTGACGCCGAGCAGATCTTTAAGCTGGCCCCCTACCTGTATGGCTTGGGGATCCTCATGCTGGTCGCGGTCCTCTTCCTGTATGACCGGACAACGGCTGCCAGCAGCGGGGCCAAGAGCTGGTTCGTCGTCGGACCTGTCAGCTTCCAGCCCTCGGAAGTCATGAAGCCGGCCTTTATCTTGCAGCTGGCCCGGGTCGTCAGAGAGCACAATGCTCGCTATGCCCACAACCTCAGAAATGACTGGCTCCTGATCGGCAAGGTCATGGCCTGGTTCCTGCCGGTAGCCATGCTGCTTATGCTGCAGCCTGACTTTGGGACCACCCTGGTCTTTGTCGCGATTACCGCGGGGATTCTCCTGGTTTCAGGGATTTCCTGGAAGATCATCATCCCGGTCTTTCTGCTTATGGTGGTCGTTGGCGTCGCTGCCATCCTCCTGGTCTTTACCAGTGAAGGGCAGACGATTCTGCGCCACTACTTCAAGACCTACCAGCTGGAAAGAATCAAGTCCTGGAGTGACCCGTCAGGGGACAACTCCAACAGCGCCTACCAGCTCTGGCAGAGCATGAAGGCGATCGGGTCCGGGCAGATTTTTGGCAATGGCTTTAACAATATTAAAGTCTACGTGCCAGTCCGGAATTCAGACATGATCTTCTCCGTGGTCGGCGAAAGCTTCGGCTTTGTCGGCGGGGTAGCCTTGATCGGAATTTACTTCGTCTTGATCGTGCAGATGGTCAAGATCACTTTCTCGACCAAGAATGCCTTCTATTCATACGTGTCCACAGGGATTATCATGATGATTTTGTTCCACGTCTTTGAAAATATCGGCATGAGCATTGATTTACTGCCCCTTACCGGGGTACCCCTGCCATTTGTTTCACAGGGTGGGTCCGCCTTGATCGGGAACATGATCGGGATCGGTCTGATCCTCTCGATGAAGTGGCACAACAAGGACTACATGTTCAGCACGGCTGGCGACTTTTAACTGAATTTTTGAGAGCAAACGAAAACCGCCTCGGTCTATTTGACCGGGGCGGTTTTACTTTATTCTGCTGGACTTAATCCAAGCCAGCCTTGTTGTGCCGAACGACCAGGATGTCGCAGTCAGCAGTTCTGGTGACGTATTCAGTCACGCTGCCGATAAGCAGGCGTTCAACGGCGTTCAAGCCGGTCGCGCCGACAACGATCAGGTCGATGTCGTGCTTCTTTGGGAATTCCCGGCTGATGATGGCCTTTGGTGAGCCGAATTCGATAGAGTAGTGGACTTCCTTGACGCCGCTGTCTAAGGCAGACTGGTAGTACTTTTCCATCTTCTTCTTGGCGTCGTTGGAAACCTGCTCAACCATGGCTGAGTCAAAGCTGGAAACGTTCTGGAAGGACCGCGTGTCGATAACGTGGAGAATTTCCAGGCTGGCGTTCATGTGCTTGGCAACCGTTACGGCCTTCTTGAAAGCCAGGTCAGCTTCCTTAGAACCGTCAACAGCTACTTGGATATGTTTGTATTGGTATTGTTTAGTCATTTTTGCCACCTCTTCCTGTCTCTATTTTACCAAAAAAATGAAAGCATTTTAATAAATTTACTGATTGTTTCGCGAAAGCAGGAGGGCGAAGATAAAAATCGTCGCTGAGCCCAAAAAGAGGGTGATCAAGTTGAGGTACTTGTTGTCAAAGAAGAGCAAAACGATCCCTAAAACGCTGATCGCCAGGAGGGTCCAAGAGCAGATGGTCATCAGGCTGTGGAGCTCCGGGGAGCTGGAGACGTCGAAGACCAGGAAGGCGCCGTTTCTCCGGTGCCAGAGGTACCAGGCAGTCAGCAGCAGGCAGACGATAAAAATAATCATAAAAATACGGATGTAGAGCATCGGTTAAACTTTCTAGTTTTCACAAGAATTGAAAACACACTGAGTAAGCTAGTGGCAGGAATAAACAAAAAAGCGGCCCGAAGGACCGCTGTTATTGTCTAAGAAAATCCGAGTTGACCAAAGCATAAATGGCGCTGTTGATCCCGTAAAAAATTCACAAAATCCGGCCCGTCGCGCAGTGAATATGGATTCTGCGTGAGCAGCATTCCGATTCAGTAGTTATTGACAGGCCACCACGTCCTTAAGTTTGATCGGTCAACTAATTACAAATAAGCTTTCTGACGATCAACTCAGATCACTTATTATAATATAGAACACAGCAGCCTTTGTCAAGTAAAATCATAGCGCTTTCACTTTCCCTTAAGGGCCGCTTTCTGCAGGTCATGCAGGCGCTGGTACTGGCTCTTAAAAGCCGCTTCAAACTTGCTCTCGCCCTTAGGGGCAAAATACTGCTTGCCCTGCAGGCAGTCAGGCAGATAAGCCTGGGCCACCCAGTCGCCCGGATAGTCGTGGGGGTAGAGGTAGCCAGTCCCGTGGCCCAGCTTGCTGGCCCCCTTGTAGTGGGCGTCTTTCAACTGGTCGGGAATCTGGCCGACATTGCTTTGGCGGATGTCGGCTAAAGCCGCGTCGATGGCCGTCATCGCTGAATTGCTCTTAGGAGACAAGCAGAGCTCGATGACGGCGTTGGCCAGGGGGATCCGGGCTTCCGGCAGGCCCAGCTGCTGGGCCGTCTGTACGGCCAAAATAGCCCGCTCACAGGCCGGGGGATTGGCCAGGCCAATGTCTTCGTAGGCAATCACGCTGAGGCGGCGGCAGATTGAGACCAGGTCACCTGATTCCAGCAGCCGGCCCAGGTAGTGCAGGCCCGCGTCAGTATCTGAGCCCCGGATGGACTTTTGAAAGGCGGATAAGAGGTCGTAGTGGCCGTCCCCGTCAGCGTCAAAGTTCTGGATCTTCATTTGCAAGGAATCCGCCATGTCGTCCAGGGTGACCGTGAAGGAGGAGCCATCTTTGCCCTCAGCTTCCAGTTCCTGCTTGGTCGACAAGACTGCCAGCTCCAGGCTGTTTAAAGTGGCCCGCAGGTCTCCGTTGCCCTTTTGCGCCAAAAATTCTCCCGCTTCTTTCGTCAGCTTGGCATGGTACTTGCCCAGACCTCTTTCTTCATCGGTCAGGGCCCGGTCAACAGCCGTCAGGATCTCTTCCTCAGTCAGAGGCTTCAGTTCAAAAATCTGGCAGCGGGACCGGATGGCCGGGGAGATGGCCAGGTAGGGATTTTCCGTGGTTGCCCCGATCATGATCACCTGGCCGGATTCAAGCAGCGGCAAAAGAAAGTCCTGCTTGACCTTGTTGAGCCGGTGGATTTCATCCAGCAGCAGAACGACCGTCCCGCTCATCTTGCCTTCAGCGGCGACCTGGGAGAGTTCCTTTTGCCCGTCAGTCGCCGCGTTGAGCTGGCGGAAGGCATACTTGCTGCTGCCAGCGATCGCGCTGGCAATGCTGGTCTTGCCAATGCCGGGCGGGCCGTACAGGATCATGGACGAGAGCTGCCGGGCTTCAACCATTCGGCGGATGATCTTTTTAGGGCCGACCAGGTGCTGCTGGCCGACGACCTGGTCAATTGACTGAGGCCGCATCCGGTAGGCTAAGGGCTTCATTTATTGCCCCCGAAGAATCTGGCCAAAAAGCCCTTTTTCTTTGGAGCAGGTAATTCTTCAGCCGGCAGGGGCGGGGCGTAGACCTGGGTCAATTCGATCCGCATCCGGTTGATGGCCTCCTTGCTGACGACCAGGATGGCGGAATCATCATCGCCTTTTCTGGCACTTTCGTCATTGACCAGGCAGAAGGGAATCTGCTCCTTGCTGGCCCGGCTTTCAATCTGGCCTACAAAGGCTGGGTTGGGGGTGTTGGCGTTGATCAAAATGGTGTAGCCCTTGTAGTCGGCAAAGTGGTCCATGAAGAGTTTGGTCAACTTGGCGTCTTCACAGTCCTTGATGGTCATGCGCACGAAAACCCGCTCCCGTAAAGAACCCAAAAAGCGCCGCCGTTCGTCGGGCCTGGTCTGCGGAGTAATGCCATTCGCGGCGTTTTCGACTCTTTTGGCTAAATCTTCAGTCATGGCTTGGTCCTTTCTAAAAATTAAAACTGTCTTTATCTGGCTCTAAAGCATATTATAACTGAACTTTTTGGGCAAGAAAAAAGTCTTTCCCAAAACTGGGAAAGACTTTGAAGCCGAATTGATATTACAGCAACTTGTTGTAGTATTCAACAACCAGGGCTTCGTCAATTTCTGGTTCCATTTCGTCACGTTCTGGGAAACGAACCAATTGACCTTCCATCTTGTCTTCGTCAAATGAAACAAATGATGGACGTGAAGCAACAGCTTCCAAAGCGTCCTTAACTTGTTGCAGGTTCTTTGACTTTTCCTTCAAGCTAATGGTTTGACCAACCTTAACTTCGTATGAAGGAATGTCAACGCGCTTGCCATCAACAGTGATGTGGCCGTGGTTTACCAATTGACGGGCTTGTTCACGGGTAGTAGCCAAGCCGAGACGGTAAACAACGTTGTCCAAACGACGTTCAAGCAAGATCATGAAGTTGGTACCGTGTTGGCCTTCACGGATCTTACCAGCGCGGGCAAACAAAGTACGGAATTGACGTTCGTTCAAGCCGAACATCCAGCGCAGCTTTTGCTTTTCGTGCAATTGCGTGCCGTATTCTGAAAGACGGCCGCGTTGGTTAGGACCGTGTTGACCTGGAGCGTATGAACGACGAGCAAGTTCCTTGCCAGTGCCTGACAAAGAAATACCCAATCTTCTTGACCGCTTCCAACTTGGACCAGTGTATCTTGACATATTAAAATTCCTCCAATAAAAATAATAAAAATTGTTGGAGTAAAATAATCACAATATAAGCTCAACATTCGTGCATCCCGAGTTTACATTTTCGCCCGTGCAGCGTGGGTTACTCGTTCACTAAACGTCCCGGGATGTTGACGTTCTTGTCGCTTATGGCTGCAAATATTTTACACGTTGACCATTATAAGGGCTTTAGGCCCGGAAAGCAAGAAAAAAACGCAGAAAGTCTGGCAAAGTAGAAATATTTCGGGGGCTAGTTTGGTATAATAACTTTAGTTCGGAGGAGAAAGATATGTCATCAACACAATCTCTACTACTCATCACTTTAATTATCACGATCATCGTAGTGGTTATGGCCATGCTTTTGATCAACCGCCGGCAATTGCGCGACATTGAAGAGCTCGACAATGAGCTGGGTAATATGGAAGACCTGCACCTAGAGCGGGCAATTGGCAAGCTGGACCAAATGGAATTGGCTGGGGAAAGCCTGGCTACCCTCAATACCTGGAAGAAGAGCTACCAGAAGGCAGCTGAGCTTTTTCCGGAAATCCAGCGCTTGATTGAAGACGGGGCGGACGAAAATGCCCGCTACCGCCTAGTCAAGTCCCACCAAAGCATTAAGCAGGCCAGAGAACTGGTTGACTCTGTTTCTGAAGATGTCAAGAATTCATCCGACGTCTTCACCCAGCTTTTGGAATCAAACCGGGAAAACAAGGCCCAATATGACGAATTGATGCAGAGCTACCGGGAAATCCGCAAGGAAATTCTGGCCGATTCCTTTGACTACAGTGTGGCCCTGGAAGAAATCGAAAACCGCCTGTCAGCCATGGAGGAAGACTTTGCCCAGGCCAAGAACCTGTCAGCCCAGGGCGACCATGTCGAGGCCAAGCGGGTCTTGTCAAAGATCCAGGCGGACCTCACGGCCTTAAAGACAAAGTTGCCGGAAGTTAAAGAGGATCAGCACGACCTGCAGACCGTATTTGCCGACCAGCTGGATGAAATCGCGGCTGGCTATAAGGAAATGCGGGATGCTAAGTACGGTTTCGGCAGCCTGGACCTTCTGCTGGAAATCAAGCAAAGCAACGACCAGATCGACCGGTCTCTGGCGGCTTTGGCCCAGCTGGACTTAGAAGAGACCAGCAAAGGGATGAAGAAGGTCGAAAAGGAAATCAAGACCCTTTACGGAATCCTGGAAAAAGAATATAAGGCCCGGCCTTTTGTGGAAAAGAACCAGGACAAGCTGCAGCGGCTCTTGACCCACCAGCAGACCGTCAGCCAGCAGCTGATCAAGAAACTGCGCCATATCGACGAAAGCTATGAACTGACCCACGGGGAACTGGACGAAAGCCGGGAGCTTGAAAGAGAAGTCCACAAGATGGATTCTGACTACATCCGGGCCGGCCAGCGGATCGCTGACGGCCGGGCCGTCTACTCTGAAGTCCAGGACGACTGGATCAAGATCCTGGGCCGCCTGCAGGAAATCGGCAAACGCCAGCAGGAATTGTCAGAAGCAGTTGACGGCCTCTATGAAGCGGAAGAAGTTGCCCAGCGGTCAATCAAGGAATTCAAGCAGCAGGTCTCTTTGGTTTACCGCCACCTCAGCCGGCAGAATCTGCCAGGTATTCCGGAAGGATTTTTGCAAATTTACACCCTGGTCATTAATGAAATCAGCAAGACCAGCGGGGAACTCAATCAGGTCCGGATCAATATGGAGAAGATCTCTGAAGAACTGGTACAAATCTCAGATGACGTTGACCGCCTGCAAAGAGAAGCGGAAGACATCATCAGCTCAGCCAATCTTTTTGAACTGACCATGCAGTATTCCAACAAGTTCCTGGACAATGAAACTGTCGTCCGGGCCCGCAGAAATGCCATGAAGCTGTATGACCGGGACTACAACTACAAGGATGCCCTGGACACGATCGCCACGGCGGTGGAGCGGGCTGAGCCAGGCAGTTACCAGCGGATTGAAAATTCCTATTATCAAGAGCAAAAAGAACTTATTGATTGAAGCCAAGCGGCTTTTGGACTAAAATTAAATATCATTTGTAATTAAGCGGTCATTAAAATGGCCGCTTTTTTAAGGAGCAAGAAGCGTGATTTATTTTGACAACAGTGCCACGACCAAGATGGCACCTGAAGCATTAGAGACCTACAGCCAGGTGGTGACCAAGATCTGGGGCAACCCTTCCAGCCTGCATAAGCTGGGTGACCGAGCCCATGGCCTGCTGGAAGCTTCCCGCAAGCAGGTAGCAGACTTATTGGGAGTAAATACCGATGAAATCTTCTTTACTTCCGGCGGGACGGAATCTAACAACACGGCCATTAAGGGGACGGCCTGGGCTAAGCGGGAATTCGGCAAGCACATCATTACCTCATCCGTTGAGCATGCCTCTGTGGCCAATACTTTTACCGAACTGGAAAACCTGGGATTCCGGGTTACCCGCTTGCCAGTTGACAAGGAAGGCCGGGTCAATCCGGAAGACTTGAAGGCGGCCCTGGACAAGGATACGACCTTGGTCTCCATCATGGGCGTCAACAACGAGATCGGGACCATCCAGCCAATCAAGGAAATTTCTGAAATCCTGGAAGACTACCCGAACGTCCACTTCCATGTTGACAATGTTCAGGCCCTGGGCAAGGGGATCTGGGACCAGGTCTTTACCCCCCGGGTCGACATGATGAGCTTCTCTTCCCACAAGTTCCATGGCCCGCGCGGCATTGGTATTTTGTACAAGCGGCGGGGCCGGATGCTGATGCCTTTGTGTGAAGGCGGCGGCCAGGAAAGGGGCTTAAGAAGCGGGACGGAAAACCTGGCAGCTATCGCGGCCATGGCCAAGGCCACCCGCCTGCTTTTGACGGATGAAAAGGAAAAGGCGGACAGAGAATACGCCATTAAGGAAAAGATCAGCAAGTACCTGGCAGGTAAGCCGGGCATCCATATCTTCTCTCCTTTGAAGGCGGACTTTGCCCCCCACATCCTCTGTTTTGCTTTAGAGGGGATCAGAGGTGAAACCCTGGTGCACACTTTGGAAGACCAGGACATCTACATTTCCACCACTTCCGCCTGCGCCTCAAAGAAGGCAGACGAAGCCAGTACTTTGGTGGCGATGAAGACGCCGGATGCAATCGCGACCAGCGCCGTCCGCCTCAGCTTTGATGAAAGCAATACTTTAGAAGAAGCAGACGAATTCATCGCGGCTTTTGACAAGATTTACCAGCACTTTGCCAAGATCAACCACTTAGGAGAATAAATTTGCAATACACAGAAATCATGATTCGCTACGGCGAACTGTCCACCAAGGGCAAGAATCGGAAAGACTTCATCAACCGCCTGGCCAGCAATGTCCAGAAGGTTTTGCACGACTTCCCGGATCTGAAGATCCAGACCCACCACGACCGGATGCACATCCTTTTGGACGGGACGCCTTTTGAGCCGGTCAATGACCGCTTGAAGCTTGTTTTCGGGATCCAGACCTACTCTCCAGTCATCAAGACTGAAAAGAGTCTGGAAGCTATTGAGAAAACTGCTCTAGAATTGATGCAGGCAACTTATAAGGCCGGCATGACCTTCAAGGTCAACACCAGAAGAAGCGACCACAAGTTTATTTACGACACCAACCAGCTGAACCAGATGGTGGCTGACTACCTTTACAACCATATGGAAGGCCTGCAGGCGGAAATGAAGCACCCGGACATGGTTCTGCTTTTGGAAATCCGTCAGGACGGGGCATACATCTCCAACCAGCTCCTGCATGGGGCAGGCGGGATGCCGGTTGGCACGGCTGGCAAGGCAGTGATGATGCTGTCCGGCGGGATCGACTCTCCGGTAGCTTCCTACCTGGCCATGAAGCGGGGGGTGAACATCGAAATGGTCCACTTCTTCTCACCGCCATACACTTCTGAAAAGGCCCTGGCCAAGGCCAAGGAACTGACCAGCATCCTGGCCAAGTACAGCGGCCGGATCAACTTCATCGAAGTGCCTTTTGCTGAAATCCAGGAAACGATCAAGGAAAAGCTGCCTGAAGGCTATTTGATGACTGTTCAGCGCCGCTTTATGCTGCGTCTGGCCGACATCATCAGGGAAAAGCGGCACGCTTTGGCTATCTTCAACGGGGAATCAGTTGGCCAGGTAGCTTCCCAAACCTTGGAATCCATGGCAGCCATCAATGACGTGACGACCACGCCAGTATTGCGGCCAGTTGCCACCATGGACAAGACCGAAATCATTGCCAAGGCTGAAGAAATCGGGACCTTTGACCTGTCCATCCAGCCATTTGAAGACTGCTGCACCATCTTTGCCCCGCCGCGTCCAAAGACCAAGCCAAAGATCGACAAAGCCCGGGAATATGAAAGCCGCCTGGATGTTGACGGCTTGATTGAGCGGGCCTTGGCCGGGGTTAAGGTCACTCCGGTCTACCCGGGCCAAAGCTTCCTTGACGACCTGGCTGAAGAAGACGCGGACCTGCTTTAATGCTGCGCCTGGACAAATTTTTGGCCAACATGAAGGTGGGCTCCAGGTCCCAGGTTCATGAGATTATTAAAGCCGGCCAGGTGACGGTCAACGGGAAGGTCTGCCGGTCAGCCAAGCAGAAGGTGAAAGAGGACGCTGAAGTCTTGGTCAATGGCCAGGCGGTTGTCTACCAGCAGTACCACTATTTTTTGCTCAATAAGCCAGCCGGCGTCTTGTCGGCAACGGAAGACTCCCGGCAAAAGACTGTCCTGGACCTGCTAAAAGACCAGGACCGCTATCAAAAGATCGCTCCAGTTGGCCGCCTGGATAAGGACACGGCCGGCCTCTTGCTTTTGACCAATGATGGGCAATTGGCTCACCAGCTCCTGGCTCCGGAATACCATGTGGCCAAGACCTACTACGCGCTTTTGGCCGGAGTGGCTGATGAAGAAACGGCCAAGGCAATCGCGGCAGGCCTCACTTTAAAGGACGGAATGAAATTAAAGCCGGGCCAGCTGAAGATCTTGAGCCAAGACAGAGAGCAAGAGCAGTCAGAAATTGAAATCACCATTACCGAAGGCAAGTATCACCAGGTTAAGCGGATGTTTGCCTCCCAGGGGATGAAGGTCTTAAAGCTCAAGCGGCTGAGTATGGGGCCTTTGACTTTGCCGGCTGATTTGGCGCCTGGCTCCTACCGGCCTTTGACGGCAGAAGAGCTGGTGCAACTTTCTCTTTAATGGCCGGAAAAATTATGCTATACTTTGTGACAAAGCCAAGATCAAGAGGTGGCGCTTCATGACAGAGAAAGGTCATTTAAGCTGAAAGACCGGAAGGCGCCTGGTAGCTTGATTCGCTGGCCGGCTGAACCAGGAGTAAGCCGGTCCGGTATCCGCGCCGTTACCGCGTTTAAGCGGAGCATTATGCTCAATTTAGGTGGTACCGCGGTTATATATCGTCCTAGACATTTACTTGTCTAGGACTTTTTTATTGGAGGAAATTTATGACAGAATTAGCACCAAAATACAACCCGCAAGAGGTTGAAGCTGGCCGCTATCAAGAGTGGCTGGACGAGGATCTGTTCAAGCCGTCTGGCGACAAGAAGGCCAAGCCATACTCAATCGTTATCCCGCCGCCAAACGTTACTGGCAAGCTGCACCTGGGCCACGCCTGGGACACGGCAATTCAAGATACCTTGATCCGCTACAAGCGGATGCAGGGCTACGACACCCTTTACCTGCCGGGCATGGACCACGCCGGCATCGCCACCCAGGCCAAGGTTGAAGCCCGTCTCAGAGAACAAGGGGTCAGCCGTTATGACCTGGGCCGGGAAAAGTTCGTGGAAAAGGTCTGGGAATGGAAGGACGAATACGCCAACATCATCAAGAGTCAGTGGCAAAAGCTGGGTCTGTCCCTGGACTACAGCCGGGAACGCTTTACCCTGGACAAGGGCCTGTCCAAGGCTGTCCGCCGGGTTTTCGTCCAGCTTTACAATGAAGGCTTGATTTACCGGGGTGAATACATCATCAACTGGGACCCGAAGCTGCGGACTGCTTTGTCAGACATCGAAGTTATCCACCAGGACGACCAAGGGGCCTTCTACCACATCAACTATCCGCTGGCTGACGGCTCTGGTAGCGTGGAAATTGCTACTACCCGGCCGGAAACCATGTTTGGTGACACGGCCGTAGCTGTTGCCCCAGGGGATGAACGCTACAAGGACCTGGTGGGCAAGAAACTGATTCTGCCGCTGGTTGGCCGGGAAATCCCAATCATTGAAGACCAGCACGTCGACCCGGAATTTGGGACCGGTCTGGTGAAGATCACCCCAGCCCACGACCCGAACGACTTTGAAGTCGGCAACCGGCATGACCTGCCGCGGATCAATGTGATGAACGAGGATGGGACCATGAACGACAAGGCGGGCAAGTACGCTGGCATGGACCGCTTCGACTGCCGCAAGCAGCTGGTTGAAGACCTTAAGGATGAAGGCTACTTGATCAAGGTTGAACCAATCGTTCACTCAGTTGGCCACTCAGAACGCTCCGGCGTGCAAGTTGAACCTCGTCTGTCCACTCAATGGTTCGTCAAGATGAAGCCGCTGGCTGACAAGGTTTTGGAAAACCAAAAGGGCGAAGGCAGAGTCAACTTTGTGCCAGACCGCTTTGAAGGCACTTTGGAGCGGTGGATGGAAAACGTCCACGACTGGGTTATCTCCCGCCAGCTCTGGTGGGGTCACCGGATTCCTGCCTGGTACAACAAGCAGACCGGGGAAATGTATGTTGGCGAGGAAGCGCCAGAAGATATTGAAAACTGGGAACAAGACCAGGACGTTTTGGACACCTGGTTCTCCAGTGCCCTCTGGCCATTCTCAACTTTGGGCTGGCCGGATGAAGACTCAGCTGACTTCAAGCGCTACTTCCCAACCAACGCCCTGGTAACTGGCTACGACATCATTTTCTTCTGGGTTTCCCGGATGATCTTCCAAAGTTTGCACTTCACCGGCGAGCGGCCATTTGACAATGTCGTTTTGCACGGCTTGATCAGAGACGAGCAGGGGCGGAAGATGTCCAAGTCCTTGGGCAACGGGATCGACCCAATGGACGTCATCGACAAGTACGGCGCTGACGCTTTGCGCTGGTTCCTTTTGAACGGGACCGCGCCTGGCCAGGACACCCGCTTCAGCTACACCAAGATGGACGCTGCCTGGAACTTTATCAACAAGCTCTGGAATGCCAGCCGTTTCGTCATCATGAACCTGCCGGAAGATGCCAAGCCTGCTCAAAAGCCAGATACGAGCAAGTTTGACCTGGCTGACGCCTGGATTTTTGACCGCTTGAACCACACCGTCAAGGAAACTAACCGCCTCTTTGATGAATTCCAATTCGGGGAAGCCGGCCGGGAAATGTACAACTTCATTTGGAACGACTTCTGTGACTGGTATATCGAAATCTCCAAGGTTGCCCTCTACGGCGATGATGAAGAACTTAAGGCCAGAAAGCAGGCCAACTTGACCTGGATTCTGGACCAGATCCTCCGCCTGATCCACCCAATCATGCCATTCGTGACTGAAAAGCTCTGGCTGTCCATGCCGCATGAAGGCAAGTCCATCATGACTGCCGCTTACCCGGAAGCCCACGCTGAATTTGACAATGCCAAGGCTGATGAAGACATGGCCTTCTTGATCGAAATCATCAAGGCGGTCCGGAATATCCGGATGGAAGTGAACGCTCCAATGTCCAGCGCCATCGACATCTTGATCCAGCTTGATGACGAAAAGAATGAAGCAATTCTGCGGGACAACATGGAATACGTTGAAAACTTCCTGCACCCGAAGAAGTTGGAAATCTCTGGCAAGATTAACGCGCCGAAATTGGCCAAGACGGCTGTGATCGCCGGGGCCCAGATCTTCGTGCCGCTGTCAGAACTGGTTGACCTGGATGAAGAAATCGCCAAGATGGGCAAGGAAGAAGCCCGCCTGGAAGCTGAAGTTGACCGGGCAAGCAAGAAGCTGGCCAACAAGGGCTTTGTTGACCACGCTCCAGCTGCCGTGGTTGAAAAGGAAAAGGGCAAGCTGGCCGAATACGAAAGCCAGCTTGCCGGCGTGCGCGACCGCATCAAAGAATTGAAAGAAAGTCGTTAAAGACGTGAAATTTAAGACAGTTAATGAACTTACCGCCTACCTCTACCATTTGCCGCGCTTGCACGAAAAGAGCGACCTGACTTATGTCAAAAGAGTGCTCAAGGCCCTGGGCGATCCCCAGGACAAGGTCAAGTGCTGCCACATTACTGGAACCAACGGCAAGGGCTCAACTGCATATTACCTGAGCAATCTGCTCCAAAAGGCCGGTCAGCAGACTGGCCTTTTTGTTTCGCCCTTTATCATCCGCTTTAACGAGCGGATCCAGCTGAACGGGCAGGCAATCGCGGATGAGGACTTGCTGGAAGTGGCCAACGAAGTTGAAGCAGCAGTCGGCCGCTTGCGGGAAAGCGAGCCAGATTTTGCCCTGGTTACCTTTGAATATGAAGTCGCCATGGCCTTTCTCTTTTTTGCCAAGCAAAAATGTGATTACGCGGTTATTGAAGTCGGCATCGGGGCCGAGCATGACAAGACCAATGTGATGACGCCAGTAGTCAGCTTGATTACCACTATCGGCCTCGACCATGAGCAGATCATCGGACCGACTTTGACTGATATTGCCAAGGAAAAGAGTGGGATCATCAAGCCGACTGTCCCGGTCATCCTCGGTGACATCCCAGCCAGCGTAAAGGGAATCGTTGAAGAAAAAATAACTAAATTAGCTAGTCCTTCTTACTGGCTGGGCCGGGACTTCCAGGTCAAGGAAGAAAAAGCGGGCTATGAGCTTGCAGTTGCCGGGCAAAATTACCAGTTGCCGGCCTGGCCCCGGCCAGAAGCTAAAGACGCGGCCATGGCCTTGGCGGCTTTTGCCCTTTTGCCGCTTGCTTTAAGTGAAAAGGCGGCAGAAGAAGCCTTGACCCAGACCACTGTTCCTGGCCGCTACCAACGCCTGGAAAAGGCGGGATGCAGCTTTTTATTGGACGGAGCCCACAATGTCCAGGCTGGAAGCGAACTTTTGCCATATGCCCGCCGCCTGGCCAAGGAAAAAGGCGGTCGGCTTTTGGTCTTAGCTGGCATGATGAAGGACAAGGACTTAAGCGACTTTTTGACTTTGCTGAAGGACGAAAAAGTCAGCTTGACCAGCCTGGCTTACCCGCGGGCAGCTAAAAAAGCTGACTTCCCGGCCTGGGCTCAGGAAAAATTTGCCTATGAGGGCGATTTGGGCCAGGCATTAAAGCAAGTGATGGCGGAAGCTGGCGACCGGGACTTGATCTTGGTTACGGGTTCATTTTACCTGGTCAGCGCGGTCTTGCAGCTTTTGCAGAGTGCCTGAGCATGAAGGAGGAAAATATGCGTGTTGCAGGTTTGAAGACAGACAAGCAGGGGATCATTTTTGATATGGACGGCCTCCTGGTCAACTCCGAAGAGCTTTACTGGCAGGCCAATATCCAGGCTGCCCGGGAATACAAGCTGGGCATCAGCGATGATGCTTACTTGGACCTGGTTGGAGCCAGCGTCAAGGCCATGGATGCCTTTTATGAAAAATACTTTCCAAGCGATGAGGTCCGCCAGGCTTTTGTCAAGCGGACCGACGACCTGGTCTGGGAATGGACCGACCAGGGCAAGCTGAAGCTGAAGACCGGGGTCAAGGAGGCCCTGGACCGTTTCAATGACCTGGGCTTAACCATCGGGATCGCCAGCAACAACTATAAGAGCGTGGTTGACCACAATCTCTGGGTGACCGGCTGCCGGAACAGCTTTGACTTTATCGTCACCCATGACGAAGTTGCTGAGAAAAAGCTCCGGTCCAAGCCTTTCCCGGACCTCTATCTGGCTGCCCAAGAGCGCAGCGGCCTGGGTAAAGACCAGCTCTTAATCTTTGAAGACTCCAGCATGGGGGTCGAAGCGGCGGAAAATGCCGGGATTGACTGCGTCATGATTCCCGACATCAAGCCGGCTTCAGCCGAAGACCGGGCCAGAGCCCAGCTGATTTGCCCGGACTTTTTTGACTTTTTGAAAAAAATTTCTTAGTTTTTAGCGTAATTAGTAGTAGAGCGTAAAAATAAGGAGGAAATGCAAATGACCGAAACTACGCAAAACTACTATTATGTTGAAAGTGACCGTGACCTGCTCAAGCTGCTCTTTGACCAGCTGCCCTGCCAGAGTCTGGAAGACCTGTTGCAGCTGCTGGATCAAAAGCACATTGCCAACTTCAAGGACATCTTGGACTATGCCTCAGGACCGGACTGCCCCAATGACCTGGCCTTGACCATCGAGGTGGCCATGGACCGGTTGCGGCGGACTGACATGCGGCGCAGCTCTGACTGGGCCAGCAGCTCTAAGATTGGCAACTACCTGGCTAATAAACTGCTGGGGCAAAAGCAGGAGCAGTTTTGGGTCCTCTATTTTGACCAGCAGCAGAATCTCCTGGGGGAAAAAATGCTTTTCCAAGGCACCCTGGACCGGTCCTGGGTCCACCCCAGAGAAATCTTCCGCTGGGCGGTGGTCTACGGCTGCGCCAGCATCATCGTGGCCCACAACCATCCCAGCGGGGCGCTGACCCCGTCAGACAATGACCTGGAATTGACCAAGGGCTTGAAAAAAGCCAGCAAGATCATGAAGATCACCTTTTTGGACCACTTCATCATCGGCGGGGGGGAATATTTGAGCTTGCGGGAGCGGGAATTGTTTTAAAATTAGCTTAATTTTCCGCCAATCCATGACTTTCACGGGCATTATGCTATAATTAAGCAAGATTAAGCGAGTAAATAAGGAGAGATATCCGTGTTTGGATTAGGTTCAAAGAATATCGGTATTGACCTGGGTACCGCCAACACCCTGGTCTACGTTGAAGGCAAAGGCATCGTTTTGCGTGAACCTTCAGTAGTTGCCAAGAATACCAAGACTGGCGAAGTTATTGCAGTTGGTTCAGAAGCCAAGGAAATGATCGGCAGAACTCCAGGCTCAATCGTGGCTATCCGCCCGATGAAGGACGGGGTTATCGCTGACTATGACACGACCGCGGCCATGCTTAAGTACTTTATGGGCAAGACGGTCGGCAATTCCAAGCCTTCAGTCATGATCTGCGTGCCTTCAGGTGTTACTGAAGTTGAAAAGCGCGCTGTTATCGACGCTGCGCGGGTGGCTGGGGCCAGAGAAGCTTACGTGATTGAAGAACCATTCGCCGCAGCTATTGGTGCCGGTTTGCCGGTTATGGAACCAACTGGTTCCATGGTCGTTGACATCGGTGGTGGTACGACTGACGTAGCTACTATTTCCCTGGGCGGGATCGTTTCTTCAACTTCCATTCGCCAGGCTGGTGACAAGTTCAACCAAGCAATCACCAACTTTGTGCACGGCAAGTACAATCTGCTGATCGGTGAAAGAACCGCTGAAGACATCAAAATCCAAATTGGTTCAGCTTCTGTTGAAGCAGCCAAGGAAATCGAATCAATGACCATCCGCGGCCGGGACCTGGTGTCAGGCTTGCCAAAGTCATTGGAAATCAGTGCCGTTGACGTTGCAACTGCTATTCAAGACGTTGTTCAAGACATCATTGTTGCGATCAAGGAAACCTTGGAATTGACTTCTCCTGAAATTGCCGCAGACGTAATTGACCATGGTATCGTCCTGACCGGTGGTGGTGCCCTGCTCAAGAATTTACCAGAAGTCATCTCTGACGCGACCAAGGTGCCTGTCTTCATCGCTCAAGACCCGCTTGACTGTGTAGCAATCGGTACCGGTGAATCTTTGAAGCACCTGGACGTAATGCGGAAGACTAGCAGATAAGAAATAAGAAAACCGGCCTCCGGGCCGGTTTTTATATTGGATGGGTGTTTATGAAGAATTTTTTTCAAAACAGAAAAATGCTGGCGGCTTTCGGGACCGTGGCGGTTTTGGCAGCCCTGCTGGGCTCAACGGTGATGCTGAGAAACAACCTGAGCGCGCCGCTTTTGATCCAGCGCCTGGGCAATGACATCGTCTCCGTGGGCTCAAGAATCGTGAGCGTGCCGGTTTCCTGGTTTACTGACGGAATCGACAGCGTCAAGGATTTGCAGAACGCGGCTGACGAAAACAGTCACTTAAAAAAGAAGGTGGCTGAGCTGGCCCAGGTCGAAGCCAGAAATGCTGCCCTGGAAAAGGAAAACAAGCAGCTGAAAGCTGCTGCTGGGATTAAAAAGACCTTGACCGGCTACACAACCACGACTGCTTCAGTAATTTCCCGCTCCAGCGACAGCTGGTCAGAAGTTTTGACCATTGACAAGGGCAAGAGCTCCGGCTTGAAGAAGGACATGGCGGTCATGTCCGGCGGCGGGGTGATTGGCCGGATCCTGGAAGTCGACGCGGCCACCAGCAAGGTAGAACTGATCACCACGACTGACAGCTCAGCCAACCGTTTTGCCGTGCAAGCCACGACAGACACGGGCAAGTTTTTGCATGGGATCATCAGCGTCCAGTCAAACGGCACTTTGACCTTTACCCAGGCCTCCAGCTCAAGCAAGCTGAAGAAGGGGACCAAGGTCTACACTAGTGGCTTAGGCGGGACTTCGCCAAAGGGGCTCTTGATCGGGACGGTGGCAGAAACCACAAAGGACAGCTTTGGCCTGTCTGACTTGATCAAGATCAAGCCGGCCGGCAATTTGAGCGACGCGTCCGTGGTAACGGTCGTCAAAAGGAGCGTGGCTGGCTAATGCGGATTTTCAAGCAATGGGTTTTGGCCATCGCCCTTTACCTGGCTCTGGTTGTGGAGGGGACCCTGTCCGTTTACCTGCAGCCGGCCTTGACTTACCAGCACGGCCGGGCCGGTCTTTTGATCCTGCCAATTGCCGTTTTGATCATCGCTTATGAAGATGAGAGAAATGAAAAGGAAATCTGGCTGGCCCTGGCGGCCGGAGTAGTTGCCGACCTCTACTTCTGGGGGATCATCGGGATCTATACCTTTATCCTGCCGGCCCTGTCGGCTTTTGGACGCTGGTATGCCCGGGTCTTTCCGGAACTCTTCGTTTTCCGCCTGCTGGGCAATATTTTGGCCATTACCGTCAGCTGCCTTTACACCTGGCTGGTCTTCCGTTTGATTGGCTGGACGGACTTGACCTTGAAGGCCATCGGCTTCAGCCTCTTATACACGGCCGGCTGGACGACTGGGATCAGCCTGGCAACTTACTGGCTTTGGGCCAAGCTGGCCAGATCTTATCCTTTCTTGGTTGACCTGGACAATTACCGGTATTAATGAGCACAAAAAAGCGGCCAGCGTGAAGCTGACCGCTTTTGAGCGTATTGCCGGTTTATTGGGCAGTTAAGTAGTAAAGAACTGAGGCTGCCACGCCAAAGAGCGTGATCAAAGCCA
Source organism: Lactobacillaceae bacterium AF64-9pH9TA (assembly GCA_027681045.1). Lineage (GTDB taxonomy): Bacteria > Bacillota > Bacilli > Lactobacillales > Lactobacillaceae > Lactobacillus. The sequence goes on from JAQDCK010000002.1 coordinate 177,644, forward strand.
TCAAGACTACCATGAAATTCTCAATCTTTTGGAATGTTGACTTTTTCTTTTTACGTGCCATAGAAGCCTCCTATATGAGAGTGATTATAACCTTTTTGGCGGCGATTTGCAATTTCCTTGCTGCACTTTAAGGGAAAAATAAAAATGTGCTAAACTAGCTAGCAGATGGAGGAAAATTATGCTGATGATATTCTTATTGCCGGTCTTTGGCCTGGCTTGTGCCTACCTAGTCAATCTGATCTGGCCCAGAGCTGCCTTTAGAGGCTATGACGTCATGCCCTTCTTTTTGATCTATGCCTGCCAGCTGATGACCAATTTAAAGGGCGTGCAATCCTTTTTACCGGCCGGCTTTTTGCTTTACTTCATATTGATATTGCTGGCCGCCATCAGATGGGCCATGATCAACAAGAACATTTCCTTAGGGAAGATGTTCCGCCAGTTCTGGTCCTACCTGGATGCCTGCAGTTTCTTTTGGTATTGCGGATTGCTTTTGGTCGTTATGATCTGACAAATTACTGTCAGCCGCTTTGCGCGGCTGGCAGTTTTTTAATTTTTTCGGAAATCTGCTTGTGTTTTTCAGATATTGTGGTTTAAAGTGGGGATTTGTGGTAAATTGTTAACAGAAGGGAGGAGCCTGCCATGTTCATGGGCGAATACCAGCACAATTTGGACGCCAAAGGCCGTTTGATTATCCCGGCAAAACTGCGTGAACAGATTGGGCCAGCCATGGTTTTGACCCGGGGCATGGAAGGCTGCATTTTTGGCTATCCTCTGACCGAATGGGCCAAGATCGAGGCCAAACTGGCCAAGCTTCCCTTGACGAAGAAGAACGCGCGGAGTTTTACCCGGATGTTTTATTCCGGCGCCATGGAAGGCGAATTCGACAAGCAGGGGAGAATCAACTTGTCCCCCACCTTGAAGAAGCATGCCGGCCTGGTCAAGGAATGCGTCATTGTCGGCGTCTCCAACCGGATTGAAATCTGGGCCAAGGAGCGCTGGGAAGAGTATTCTGACGAAGCCAACGAAAGTTATGATGAAATTGCGGAAGATTTGGACGATATCGAGTTATAAAGATGGAATTTAAGCATACTAGCGTGTTATTGCACGAAACAATCGACAACCTGGCCCCACAAAGCGGCGGCACTTACGTAGATGCCACCTTCGGCGGGGGCGGGCATGCAAGATACCTGCTTAGTAAGCTGGACAAAGGAAATCTGATCGGTTTCGACCAGGACCAGTACGCGATTGACACCGCCCAGAGCAATTTTGCTGCCTTTTTAAAAGGAGACAGCCAGCCTCGCCTGCAGCTGGTCCACAACAACTTCAGCCATTTAAAAGAAGAACTGGCCAAGCTGGGGATTAGCGGCATTGACGGCATCTACTACGACTTGGGTGTTTCATCTCCGCAATTGGACCAGGCTGAGCGCGGTTTTTCCTACCGTTTTGACGCAAGGCTGGACATGCGGATGGACCAGAGTCAGGACTTTGATGCTTACCAGCTGGTCAACCAGTATGACCAAAAGCAGCTGGCTGACGTCCTTTACCGCTATGGCGACGAGAAGTTTTCCCGGCAGATCGCTAGAAAGATCGTTGAAAGAAGACGGGTCAAGCCGATTGCAACTACTTTTGAGTTGGTTGAGATCATCAAGGAAGCAATTCCGGCCGCAGCCCGCCGCAGCGGCGGCCACCCGGCCAAGAAGAGCTTCCAGGCCATCCGGGTGGAAGTCAACCACGAGCTGGACGTTTTGCAGGCATCTTTGGAAGAAGCCATCGGACTGCTTAATCCTGGCGGCCGGATCAGCGTTATTACCTTCCAGTCTTTGGAAGACAAGATCGTCAAGCAGACCTTCAAGAAGTATTCAGAAGTTGAAATTCCCCGCGGTATGCCAGTTGTGCCCGAAGGGATCAAACCAACTTTACGCCTGGTCAACCGCAAGCCGATCACGGCCAGCGAAGAAGAACTGGCGGAAAACAACCGGTCACACAGTGCAAAGTTAAGAGTAGCAGAGAAATTATAAAGAGGACCACAATGGCTGGAAACACAGTTAGAAAATATAATTATGAACCAGAAGAGGAAGCCCGGAAAAGTCCTCGTTTGGTGGTTGACCCGCAGAAGGTGCCATACTCAGCTTTTGAAAAGCTGCTGGCAGTTGTGGGCCTGCTTGGGGCAGTTGCTTTGATTACCTTGAACGTGTCTGCCAGCGTTTCGGCGACTTATGCCCAGCGGCAGTTAACTAACGTCAAGGAATCAATTACCAAGCAAAAAAACGCAACGGCTGACTTACAGCAGGAAATTGGCGAGTTGTCGTCAAATACCCGCTTGAACAAGATCGCCCAAAGTCAAGGACTGAAGTTGCGTGAAAATAACATTAGGACAATTCGCTAATGAAGAAGACCACTAATTTAAGAAAAATAAAATCCAGAGCACACGGCTATCGCTTTACAGTTGGGAGAATTCTAGAGCTAGTCGTTGCTTTGGTTTTTCTTTTTTTTGCTGGCCGCATGCTCTATCTGTCGATTTCCAAGACCATTGACGGCCAGGACATCAACAAGAGAACTGCCGCGATTTATCGGCGAAACACTGCTTTGACGGCTAACCGGGGCACGATTTATGACAAGAACGGCTTGATCATTGCCCAGGATTCCCACACCTACACGGTTTACGCGATTTTGGACAAGACATATGTCGACTCCAATAAGAAACCGCTCTATGTCCAGGACAAGGAGAAAACGGCTGAAAAGCTGGCTATGGTTTTGCCGCTTTCCAAGGCGAAAATCCTCAAGTATCTGAATCCTAAGAATAAAAATACCTTCCAGGTTCAGTTCGGGACGGCCGGATCCGGCTTGACCTTGACTGAGAAAAAGAAGATCCAGGCCATGCACTTGACTGGGATCAAGTTCATGGAAACGCCGTCGCGCTTGTATCCAAACGGGGTTTTTGCCTCAAACGTGGTCGGCTACACGGTTTCTGAGACCAATTCCAAGACCCAGGCCACGGAACTGGAAGGGGTAACTGGGCTTGAAGCCTACTTTAACAAGATCCTCAAGGGGACCAACGGTTATGAGACCAGCATGGTCGATTCTTCAGAAAACCAGCTGCCAAGCGGGTCCCACTCCTACAAGGCAGCTAAAGACGGGGATAATCTCTACTTGACGATTGACTCTCAGCTACAGAGTGCCCTGGAGTCCTACATGAGCAAGGTGCAGAAGAACTACACGCCGAAAGCCATGACGGCGGTTATTGAAGACTTGAAGACCGGGAAGATCCTGGCTGCTTCCCAGCGGCCAACCTTCAACTCCCAGACCAAGGCCGGAATCAGCAAGGCGGGCAGCAACCTCCTGGTTCAGTCTAGCTACGAGCCAGGTTCTGTTTTCAAGATCCTGTCCCTGGCGGCTGCGGTCAACAGTGGCAACTATAATCCCAAGGCATACTACCGGTCAGGATCGATCACTGTTTCCGGTTCCACCATCTATGACTGGCAGAAGTCTGGCTGGGGAACGATTCCGTTCTCCCAGGCCTTTCCGCACTCCAGTAACGTCGGGATGGTCTACCTGGAAAAGAAGATGGGAGCCAAGCTCTGGCGCAAGTACCTGGAGATGTTCCGCATTACCCACAAGACCGGGATTACCCTGCCAGGTGAAGTTTCCGGCAGCCTGTCTTTCTCAAGTCCGGTTGACCAGGCGGTAACTTCCTTTGGTCAAGGGGTCACGGTCAACGTCATGCAGATGATGCAGGTATACAGTGCCCTGGCCAACAACGGGCAGATGGTCAAGCCGCAACTGGTGGAAAAAATTACCAATTCTTCGGGCAAGACGGTCAAGAGCTACAAGGTCCAGAAGGTTGGCAAGAAGATTTTTACGGCCCAAACCAGAAAAGTAGTCATTCAGAACATGAAGAAGGTTTTGGACAAGGAAATCGGGACCGGCCACACCTACTACATGAAGGGCAAGGACTTCGGAATCAAGACCGGGACGGCCCAGATTGCCAAGTCAACAGGCGGCTACATGACCGGGGACCGGAACTACATCTTCTCAGTCATGGGGATTACCCCAACTGACAATCCCCGTTACTGCATCTACTTGACCATGAAGCAGCCAAGCAAGCTGGGCAGCGGAGCCGAAACTATCCTGGCCCAGATCTTTAAGCCGATGATGAGCCGGCTGGTGCTTTTGAACAAGGGGGACAAGTCAGCTTCTGCCGTAGTCAAGGTGCCGAAATTTACCGGCATGACTTATGCCAAGGCTAAAAAGACAGCGACCTCAAATGGTCTCAACCTGGTCCGCCTGGGGACTGGTTCTAAAGTTCTCAGTCAAAAGGCAGCGGCGGGTGAAACGGTATCCGTCGGCAGCACTGTCTTTGCCTTGACTAGCGGCAAGATCAGCCTGCCGGATTTGACCGGCTGGACTGAAAGCCAGCTGGAGGCTTATGCCTCCCTGGCTGGAATCAAGCTGCAGCTGTCAGGCGGCGGCAAAGTTAAGTCGCAAAGTCTGGCTCAGGGGACGGTAGTTAAATCAGGAACGAAATTGAAAGTAGAGTTAAAGGAGTAATAGATCGATGCAAGCAAGTTTGATTGCTTTTATGATTTCACTGGTATTAAGCGCCTTGCTTTTGCCATGGCTGATCATCTGGATGAGAAGCCACGACGAAGGCCAGCAGATCCGGGATGAAGGGCCGAAATGGCATGAAAAAAAGTCGGGGACCCCGACCATGGGGGGCACGATCTTCGTGCTTTCAGCCGCGGTCGCAACGATCGCCATCTGCGCGTATAAGGGTCAGCTGACCAAGACGGTCTGGATTTTGTTAGTTGCTCTTTTGGGCTACGGGGTTATCGGCTTCCTGGATGACGGCTTAAAGCTCTTTTTCAAGCGGAACCTGGGTCTTAGAGCCTGGCAAAAAATGGCCCTGCAGCTGGTCGTAGCTGCCGGGATCGTTTTGCTGGCAGCCAGTGACAACTTTGACTTTGGCCTCTACCTGCCTTTTGCCGGGGTGGTCAAGAACATGGCCCTCTTTACCTTGTTTGAAGTCTTCTGGCTGGTCGGCTTTTCAAACGCCGTCAACCTGTCAGATGGTCTGGACGGCCTGGCAACCGGGCTGTCCTTTATCGCTTACGGTACCTATGCCTGGCTGGCTTTTAAGAGCCGGAATTTTGGCGTTCTGGTCTTCTGTATGGCGGTAATGGGGGGCTTGGCCGCCTTCTTCATGTTCAACCACAAGCCGGCTAAGATCTTTATGGGGGATGCTGGTTCCCTGGCCCTCGGGGGCGGGCTGGCAGTGGTCAGCATCTTCTTGGGCCGGCCATGGTCCTTGCTTTTGATCGGGATCGTCTTTGTCTGTGAAACGGCCAGCGTTATTTTGCAGGTCGCTTCGTTTAAGACGACTGGCAAGCGGATTTTTAAAATGACGCCAATCCACCACCACTTTGAAATGCTGGGCTGGTCCGAATGGAAGGTCGACCTGGCCTTCTGGCTGGTTGGACTGATTGGTAGCGGAATTTATTTGATGATTTGGGGATAATTAAACGATGAAAGAAATCGATAAATATGCTGGTAAAAACATTCTTGTTTTAGGTCTGGGCCGGAGCGGCTTCGCGGTCAGCAAGCTGCTCCTCAAGCTGGGCGCGCGCCTGACTTTAAATGACAAGGCAGACCTGGCTGCTGACCCTAAAGCCAAGCAGTTGGCTGACCTGGGCGTCAGAGTAATTGGCGGCAGTCACCCAGTCGACCTGTTTGACCAGGAAAAGTTTGACTACCTGGTTAAAAATCCCGGCATCCCTTACGAGAACCCGATGGTGGCCAAGGCCAGCGAAAAAGGGGTTCCCATCATTACTGAGCCTGAAGTTGCTTTAAGTGCCAGCGAATCGCCTTACGTCTGCGTAACCGGGTCAAACGGCAAGACCACCACGGTCATGCTGACCCAGCAGATCATGGACCACTACCTGCAAAAGCAGGGCCACCACGCTTACGCGGTCGGCAACATTGGCTGGCCGATTTCTGAAGTAGTTTTAGACCAAGCCGGCCCAGATGACCTTTTGGTCGTGGAAATGTCCAGCTTCCAGTTGATGGGGGTAACCGACATTGAACCAAAGGTAGCGGCTATCGTTGACATCTACAACAATGTCCACCTGGACTACCACAAGACTTTTGACAACTATGTTGACGCCAAGCTGAACGTTGGCCGCTTCCAAAAGGAGAGCGACTACTTCCTGGCCAACTTTGACCAAAAGGACATCCTGGCTAAAGAAGAAAAGGCAACTAAGGCCAAGATTCTGACCTTCAGTGAAAATGATCCAGCCGCTGATTTCTACATCGGCCAGGACTACTTGATGCACGGCGAAGAAAAGATGATGAAGATTGCCGACATCAAGCTGCCGGGGATCCACAACTTGCAAAACTCCCTGGTTGCCATCGGCATCAGCAGCCTGATGGGGGCGGGCAAGGACGACATCGCGGCCGTTTTGTCCACCTTTACTGGGGCTGAACACCGCCTGCAGTATGTGACCACCCTTGACGGGGTCAAGGTCTACAATGACTCCAAGTCAACCAACATTGAAGCGGCCACCGTGGCCATCCAGTCCTTCAAGGAGCCGGAAGTCCTTTTGGCTGGGGGCCTGGACCGGGGCTTTGTCTTTGACTCCCTGGTTGAACTGTTTAAAAAACACGTCAAGGCCATCGTAACTTACGGGGAAACCCGCTACCTGCTGGCTGACGCGGCCAGAAAGGCCGGGATGAAGACCATCGTGGTCGTTGACAACCTGCATGAAGGGGTTAAGGCAGCATCCAAGCTGACTGAAGCAGGCGACGTCCTGCTCTTTTCACCGGCCTGCGCTTCCTGGGACCAGTTCAAGACCTTTGAAGAACGCGGCGAATATTTTGTCAAGTATGTAAAAGAATTGGAAGAGAAATAAAATGAGAGTTATTTTTTCTGGTGGCGGCACTGGCGGCCACATTTATCCCATCATGGCCTTGATTGAACGCTTGAAGGAAGAAGGCATTTGCCAAGACGATGAGATTTTGTTCGTTGGCACCAAGAAGGGGCTGGAATCCAAGATCGTGCCTGCCGCCGGGGTTAACTTTAAGACCATCGACATCCAAGGCTTTGACAGAAAGCACCTGTTGAACAATGTTAAGACTATCCAGCTCTTTTTAAAGGCGACTAAGCGGGCCAAGGAAATTCTGGCTGACTTTCAGCCGGACGTTGTCCTGGGCACTGGCGGCTACGTCAGCGGGGCGATTGTCTACGAAGCCAGCAAGATGAAGATTCCGACCATGATCCACGAGTCCAACTCCGTGGTCGGGGTGGCCAACAAGTTCTTAGGCCACTACGTGGACAAGATCTGCTATACTTTTGATGACGCGGCCAAGGAATTTCCAGAAAAAAAGAAGCTGGTCAAGACCGGCAACCCGCGTTCCCAGCAGGTTTTGAGCTTAAATGCCAAGCCGGTTGACCTGGCAGGCGATTTGGGCCTTAACCCCCAGATCCCGACTGTCCTGGTCTTCGGGGGTTCCCGGGGTGCCTTGGCCATCAACCGGGTCATGCTCAAGTCTTTGATGGAGCTGAAGAAGAAGCCTTACCAAGTGATCTGGGCAACGGGGACTTACTACTATGACGCGATTGAGAAAAAGCTGGCTGATGTTGACTACGGCGACTCCATCAAGGTCATGCCGTATATCGCCAACATGCCGGGCCTTTTGCCGGAAATGACCTGCGTTGTTTCCCGGTCCGGGGCAACCAGCCTGGCTGAGTTCACGGCCTTGGGCGTGCCAGTCATCTTGATTCCTAGTCCTAACGTGACCCACAACCACCAGATGAAGAATGCCATGGACCTGGAAAAGGCCGGAGCGGCTTTGGTGATTGCGGAAGATGATCTGAACGAAAACACCTTCGTGTCCTCCATCGATCACCTGCTTTTGGACCAGAGCTATGCCGAAAAAATGCGGCAGGCTTCCACGGCCTTGGGCGTGCCCGATGCATCTGACCAGGTCATCAAGGTCATGAAGGAAATTGCCAAGAAGAACTGATAATAAACGATTAGGAGGAAGCAATGGCTCGCAAACGGATAACCCGCAGAGACCCAGAAGAGGAGCTCTCTAAATTCTTACGCCACGAACCTGGCCAGGGGCAGGAAACACGCAAATTGTCGAGCCAGCTTACTTCGCTTAAGAAAGAACGCCGGCGAGGCCTCTTGACCCGGCTGGGTTCGATTATGGCCGTCTGCCTTTTGGCTATCGCTTTTTTAACCTACTACGTCTCGCCTTTAGCCGACGTATCAACGGTCAGGGTGCTCGGAGCTGATGACCTGGATGGCAAAAGCATGGTTGAAGTGGCCCAGATCAATGCTTCTGACAAGGTCGTTGATGCCTTGCGGGGGCAAAAGAAGATCAGCAAGAAGCTGGCCGTTAAATACCCTGAAGTGGCTTCTGTCACTTTATCGGTCAAGGGGCTGAACACCTTGAACATGCAGGTGCATGAGCGGAAAGTGATCGGCTATATTAAAGACGGGTCCAGCTACCGGAAGATTCTCGCCAACGGGGAACTGGGCACCAAGAGCCTGGCCTGGAGCGAGGTCGACCATGACAAGCCGCTTTTTATCGGCTACAGCAAGCAGGTGGCCTTGAAGACCAATCTTAAAATTTTTAACTCTTTTCCTGAATATTTCAAAAAGCAGGTCAAGATGCTGTCCGGCAATACCAGACGCAAAACCCAGATGATTCTGGTCATGAAAGATGGCAATGTGATAATCGGCAACACTGAGACGATAAAATCCAAGGTTAAGTACTATAACTCGATTAAACAGGATTTGACAACCAACAGTGTCATTGACATGGAAGTCGGTGCCTTTACCCGCCCTTTGACTAGCGCGGAAAAAAAGGCCTACGGCTTGTCTTAATTTTATATTTTTAAAGAATTATGATATTATCTATATACTAGAATTGGGGGAAGGAAACTTGGATAATTCAACTTTGTTAGTTGGTTTGGACATTGGGACCACGAGCATCAAAGTCGTTGTTGCCGACGCTGCTCATCAAGAGCTGCAGGTTTACGGGGCAGTTGCCGCTCCTACGCGGGGGATGCGGCATGGCAAGATCGTCGATATCGATCAAGTTGCTGAATCTGTCAAAAACGCGATTCAGCAGGTCAGCGAGAAGACTAATAGCAAGATTAACCGGGTAGTGACTGCCTTGCCAGTCAGCATGCTGCAGCTGGAGAATACAACCGGTTTGGTCAACATTTCTGATTCTGGCAAGGAAGTTGCCAATGAAGACGTGCAGCAGGTCATGTATGCCGCCATCAAGGCTGCCAAGAAAAAGGACCGGCAGGCCGTGGCCTTCTTCCCCAGCCGCTTTTTGATCGATGGGGAAAAGGACGTTGACGACCCGCGGACCATGATTGCCCGCTCCCTGCTCGTGCAGGGGTTGGTAATGACGGCGCCGTCAGCGGAAATTCACAACATCAACACGGTTTTGAATCACGCCGGCATCCGGAACAACTTCTTTGTTCCGGCCCCGATGGCTGTTTCCAGCGTAGCGCTTGATGAAGCTGAAAGAACTTTTGGGGCCATCCTTTTGGACATGGGCGGCGGCAGCACGACCGCCACGGTTATCCGCGACGGCCAGATCAAGTACGCCACGGTTGACCTAAAGGGGGCTGCCGACATTACCCATGACATTTCTGTGGTTTTGTCAACGACCATGAGTGATGCTGAAGCCTTGAAGCGAGACTACGGCTATGCCGAACCGGACCTGGCTTCAGAAAATGAAAAATTCGCGGTTAAAGCCGTGGGCAAGGACGAAAACAACCTGGTCAGCGAGAAGTATCTCAGTGAGATCATCAACGCCCGCCTGCAGCAGATCCTGCGCCGGGTCGGCCGGGGCCTGTACAACCATGATGCCCTGTCTCTTCCAGCCGGGGTCATCATCACTGGCGGCAGCGCTCTTTTGGCCGGGATTGATGAATTGGTTGCGGCCGACTATGATGTCAAGGCCAAAATCTACCAGCCGGCCCAGATTGGCTTGCACAATCCGGTTTATTCAGTGGCCTACGGGATCGTCAACTATGCCAACAACTTGAGCGATATTGGCTACCTGGCCAACACCGTAATTTATCGGGATTCAGCTCTTGCGTCAAACGAGCAGCTGGCCAGTGCCGGAAATAGTCAAAAAAATGCTAAAAGAGTGACGCGGAAAGCTGAAAATGACACTGAATTAGCTTATAATAAGACTAAGCATGATGGGGAAATAGACAGTGAAACCCGGCATGAAGAAAAGACTAATAATAACGAAAATAAAAATAAGGGCTTAGCTGCATTTTTCAGAAAGTTCTTTGATTAAGGGTGGTAAACGTAGATGGCTTTGGATTTTACTTTTGATTCAGATGAAAACAACAACGCAGTTATCAAAGTAATTGGCGTTGGTGGGGCGGGCGGCAATGCCGTCAACCGGATGATTGAAGACGGCGTGCAGGGCGTCTCCTTTATCGCGGCCAATACCGACGTACAGGCTTTGAACAGCAACAACGCTGAGGTTAAGATTCAGCTGGGGCCGAAACTGACCAGGGGCTTGGGGGCAGGTTCACATCCTGAAACCGGGCAAAAGGCCGCTGAAGAAAGCGAAGAAACGATTGAAGACGCACTTAAAGGCGCTGACATGATCTTCATCACTGCCGGCATGGGCGGTGGTACTGGCACTGGGGCTGCCCCGGTAATCGCCAAAATTGCCCGGGAAACCGGTGCTTTGACGGTTGGGGTGGTTACCCGCCCATTCAGTTTTGAAGGCCCTAAGCGGTCCAAGAACGCCGCTGACGGGATTGCCAAGCTGAAGGAATACGTTGACACCCTGGTTATCGTAGCCAACAACCGGCTTTTGGAAATCGTCGACAAGAAGACTCCGATGATGGAAGCCTTCAAGGAAGCTGACAACGTCCTCAAGCAGGGTGTCCAAGGTATTTCCGACTTGATCACTTCAACTGACTACGTGAACCTGGACTTCGCCGACGTCAAGACGGTTATGGAAAACCAGGGGGCAGCCTTGATGGGGATCGGCCGGGCAAGCGGTGAAAACCGGACGGTAGAAGCAACCAAGATGGCGATTTCTTCACCACTTCTGGAAGTTTCAATTGACGGGGCCAAGCAGGTCCTCTTGAACATCACTGGTGGTCCGGACTTGACCCTGTTTGAAGCCCAAGATGCTTCAGAAATCGTCTCAACGGCTGCCGGCGAAGACGTCAACATCATCTTCGGTACGGCCATCAACCCTAACCTGGGCGATGAAGTCGTGGTTACGGTAATCGCTACCGGGATTGATGACGAAGCTGAAGCAGCTGCGTCTAAGCAATTGCCAGGCCGCGGTCACCAAGTGAGCGCGCCTAGAGAAAAGCCAGCTGCGCCAAAGATCCTGACTCCGGAAGAGCCAGCTCCAGCTGCGCCTGTTCAAGAAGCGCCAGTTCAAGCTGAAGAAGCTAAGCCGGCCAGCCCGGTCAAGGAAGAGAAGCCAGCCATGATGGACCCGATCAGCGTTTGGGGTCTCAACGACGATGACTACTCAAGACGGCAGAACCCGGAAGAACAAAAGCGGCAGTCTGAAGAAAAGGAAGCGGCTTTGGATGCTGATCCAAGCAGCGCCATTTCCCAAATTGACATCAACACCGATTACGACGACGATGATGACGACGATATTCCGTTCTTCAAGCACCGCCGGGACCGGTAAAGGAGGCAGAGTAAATGAACAACAAATTTAAGGACTTTTTCGGCTTCGGAGATAACGATTCCTACGAGGAAAGAGACGCCTACGAGGAAAATTACGACGAACAAGAAGAAATGCAAAACAGCTACCGGCCAACTAACAGCCGTGACAGCAATGTCGTGTCCATTAAGGCCGGCCAAGCTGGCAGCGGCCCAAGCAAGATCGTCCTTTACGAACCGCGGGTATATTCTGACGCTAAGGAAGTAGCCCAGAACCTGCTCAACCAAAAGGCGATCATCATCAACTTCAGCCGGATGGACGACGCTTCTGCCCGCCGGGTAGTCGACTTCATCACCGGGACGGTTTACGCCCTCAATGGTGAAATCCAGCGCGTCGGCGACAAGATCTTTCTGGCTACTCCTCCGAAGTTTGAAACTGACGGCAAGATCACTGAACTGCTTGATAAGAAAGATACTTTAGGTTAATGCAAACATTTTTGGTTTTTTTGTACCGGCTGCTCAACTTCATCTGTGAAGCTTACAGCCTTTTGATCATTATTGATGCCTTTATGTCTTGGATTCCGGCCATCAGCGAATCCGCGGTTGGCCGCTGGATCGACCGGATCGTCAACCCCTTCGTCAACCTTTTCCGGCAAGGGCCGATCTTGCGCTTGATCTACGCGACTGGCATTGACATCTCACCAATGATTGCTTTGTTTGTGATCTACTTTGTCCAAAGCGTTGCCTTGGGCTGGCTCTTCAACATTTTAGGGAGGATTTTCCTGTGATGGACAAGCGGCAGGCCAGCAGCTTTTACCCACATTTTGCAATTGAAGAAAGACCAACAATTGACCAATTTGTTGGTCTTTTTAATCGTCTCTTGTTTACCGGCCAGGCATTTTTAACGGATTTCCTGGACCCCCGGCAAAGGCAGATTATGGAGACGGTCGCCGGCGGAGAAGCCATCGTGCAGGCTTTTGGCGGCTATGAAGAAGCAGAAAAGTGCCGGCTCTACATCAGCCTGGAATGGGAGAACTTGAAGCCGGATGACTACCAGGTCCAGCTCTTTGAAATCGAATACCCGCAAAAGTTTGCCAGCCTCCGCCACAGCCAGATTCTGGGCAGCCTGGCCAATTCCGGAGTAAAAACCGATACCTTTGGCGACATCATTACTGACGGGCAAGGCCGGTGGCAGTTTTTCGCGGAAAAAGAACTGGCTGGCTTTTTTGCCAGTCAAATTGACCAGATGGGGCCAGTCAAGGTTCGCCTGGAAGAGAAGCCGCTAAAAGACCGCCTGGAAGCAGAGGACAATTCCGAGATCATTACCGCTGTGGCTTCCTCCATGCGCCTGGACGCGGTTTTGGCCGCTCTAAGCAATAAGTCCCGCAGCCAGGTCAAAGAGTCCCTGGAAGCTGGCGAGGTCCGTTTAAACTGGCATGAAGAAATGAAGGGTGAAAGCCTGCTGAAAGTCGGCGACATGCTGAGCCTGCGTCGTTTTGGCCGGGTCAAGCTCTTGTCTGCCCAGCCCAGCAAAAAGGGCCGCCTGCGCCTGGAATGTCAGTTTTGGCCGGCAAAAAAGCAATAAACATTTGACAAAGTGCCGGTTGATGCCTTAAACTCTTTTACTGTAGATAGAAAACTTTTTTCATTGTTTTTTTATCTCTTACATAATTACGATTAATAAATCAGACTGACAGTCCTGCTTTAAGGCGACCCTAGCGAGTTAATGATGGTGAAAGATTAACACAAGCCGGCGAGCGATCAGCTGCCGATTGGTCTGAGCGGGGGCCGGCACGATAAGCCGGCATAAGTGGGGCCCTTCGGGGCTCAATTTAGGTGGTACCACGATAGTCTCGTCCTATTTCAGGATGAGGCTTTTTATTTTAGCGAAAGGATTTTTACATATGCGGGTTAAGGATACGCTGAATCTGGGTAAAACCAAGTTCCCGATGCGGGGCAACCTGCCCAAGCGGGAAGCAGAATGGGAAAAGAACTGGGAAGACCAGAAGTTTTATGAAAGACGCTTGAAGCTTAACGAAGGACATGAAAGATTTGACCTTCACGACGGCCCTCCATTTGCCAACGGCAACATTCACATGGGCCACGCCTTGAACAAGATCACCAAGGACATCATCGTCCGGAGCAAGAACATGGAAGGCTACTACGCTCCTTACGTTCCGGGCTGGGATACTCACGGCCTGCCAATTGAGCAGCAATTGACCAAGCAGGGCGTTGACCGCAAGACCATGGACCGGGCTGCTTACCGGGAACTTTGCCGGAAGTTTGCCATGGAGCAGGTTGAAAAGCAACGGACCGACTTTAAGCGCCTGGGCGTCATGGGCGACTGGGACCACCCTTATATCACCCTTTTGCCGGAATTTGAAGCCGCAGAAATCCGGGTCTTCGGCAAGATGTACGAAAATGGCTACATCTACCAAGGCAAGAAGCCGGTTTACTGGTCTTGGTCCAGTGAATCAACTTTGGCTGAAGCCGAAGTCGAATACCACGACGTGGAATCACCATCAATTTACATTTCCTTCCCGGTCAAGGACGGCAAGGGCAAGCTGAGTGAAGAAAACACCTACTTCTTGATCTGGACGACCACTCCATGGACTATTCCTTCCAACCAAGGGATTGCCGTTAATCCGAAGTTTGACTACTCAGTTGTTGAAGTCGGTAACCGCCGCTACGTTGTCGGCACTGACCGCTTGAGTGCTGTAGCCGAAATTTTGGGCTGGGACAGCTACAAGACTGTTCAGCACCTTAAGGGGACGGACATGGAATACATGGTGGCCAAGCACCCTTACATCGAAGGCCGCGACAGCCTTTTGATGGAAGCAGTCTACGTTACTGACGATGATGGTACTGGCCTGGTCCACACCGCTTCCGGCTTTGGTGAAGACGACTACAACACTGCTATGCGCTACGGCTTTGACGTTTTGTCCCCAATGGACAACAAGGGCTGCTTCACTGAAGAAATCCCTGACCCAGACCTGGTGGGCAAGTTCTACACTGACACCAACGAAATCGTCAAGGACAAGCTGGCGGCTGCCGGCAACCTTTTGCACTACAGCACCTTTGTCCACTCCGCCGCTCACGACTGGCGGACCAAGAAGCCGGTAGTCTACCGGGCAACTACGCAATGGTTTGCCTCAATCTCCAAGTTCAGAGACCAGATCCTGGACCAGATTGACAAGACCACCTTCTACCCGGCTTGGGGCAAGACCCGCCTTTACAACATGATCAAGGACCGGGGCGACTGGGTAATTTCCCGCCAACGTGCCTGGGGCGTGCCTTTGCCAATCTTCTATGCTGAAGACGGCACCGCCATCGTGACCCCGGAAACCATCGAACACGTGGCTGACCTCTTTGCCAAGGAAGGCTCCAACGCCTGGTTTACCCACCCGGTTGAAGAACTTTTGCCAGAAGGCTTTACTTCAGAACACTCACCAAATGGCAAGTTTACCAAGGAAACTGACATCCTGGACGTTTGGTTTGACTCCGGGTCATCCTGGAGCGGGGTCCAGGCTCTAGGCAGAGACGTTCACTACCCGACTTCCATGTACCTGGAAGGCAGTGACCAATACCGGGGCTGGTTCAACTCCAGTTTGATCACCAGCGTGGCTACCAACGGGGTAGCTCCTTACAAGTCAGTCCTGTCTCAAGGCTTTACTTTGGACGGGCAAGGACGGAAGATGTCCAAGTCATTGGGCAACACGATCGCTCCTAACGATGTCATCAAGCAAATGGGGGCCGAAATCATCCGCCTCTGGGTTGCTTCCGTTGACGCTTCCGGCGACGTCGGCGTGTCAATGGACATCCTGCGCCAGGTTTCAGAAGGCTACCGGAAGATCAGAAACACCTTCCGCTACATGCTGGCCAACACCGCTGACTTTGATCCGGAAAAGGACCGGGTAGCCTACAAGGACCTGCGCAAGATCGACCAGTACCTGGAAGTCAAGCTCAACGACTTAGTTGCCGAAAGCATTGTCAACTACGACAAGTATGACTTCGCTGACGTTTACAAGCTGGTCTTCAAGTTCATCACCAACGACCTGTCCGCCTTCTACCTGGACTTTGCCAAGGATGTCCTTTACATCGAAGGCAAGGACAGCCACGCTCGCCGGTCAATGCAGACAGTGATCTACGATGCCGCTGTCAAGCTGGCCAAGATCCTGGCACCAATTTTGCCGCACACCATGGGCGAAGTTTGGGGCTACTTGAAGGAAAAGGAAGAAGACGTCTACCTGTCCAACTTCCCTGAAATCGAAGACTACGCTGACGCTGACGACTTGAAGGAAAGCTGGGGCGAATTCATGAAGCTCCGCGACGATGTTTTGAAGGCTCTGGAAGAAGCCCGGGACCAAAAGCTGATCGGGAAGTCCTTTGAAGCCAGCGTAACTGTTTACCCAAGTGAAGAAGCCAAGGCTGCCTTGGACAAGCTGGCTGGGGAAGACTTCCGGGAAATCTTGATCGTGTCCAACTTGGTCGTGGGTCAAGGAGAAGTACCGGCTGACGCCAAGAAATTTGACCAAGCCAGCGTACTTGTCCGCCGGGCCGAAGGCGAAGTTTGCCCACGCTGCCGGATGTACCGGACTGACCTGGGCGCTGACAGCCGCCTGCCGCAATTGTGCGGCCGCTGCGCGTCTATCGTAGCCAGCGACCACCCGGAAGTACTTGAAGAAGGCCTGGAAGACTAATGCGGACCGGAGTTGTAAAACAATTTGCCGAAAAAGCAAGTTTCGGCTTTATCGAAGACGATCAAAATCAAAAATCATATTTTGTCTTTTATACTGCCATCAAGGAGGAGGGCTATAAGAGGCTTGAAGTCGGCCAGCGGGTGAGATACCAGCTTGCCCAGGGTAAACACGGCCTGCAGTGCATCAACGTTTACTTGGCCAAAGACTAAGCAAAGGAATGACATATGGATTTAAAGGAAACTGAAATTTCAACGAAGGAGGCTTTCCACGGCGGCTTCATCAACCTGCGCGTTGAAAACGTGATGCTGCCAAACGGGAAAACCGCCTCCAGAGAGCTGGTCGACCACCGGCCTGCCTCTGCGGCCATCTGCATCAACGATGAAAAGAAGATGCTCCTGGTTACGCAATGGCGGGAAGCGATCAAGCAACTGACTCTCGAAATTCCAGCCGGAATGATTGATGCTAGCGACGTGAGTCCCCTGGATGCAATGAAGCGGGAGTTAAACGAAGAAGGCGGCCTGAAAGCCGAATACTGGGAAAAGGTTGCCGAATTCTACACTTCACCAGGATTTTGCAATGAAAAGCTGTACCTCTTCTACTGTGACACGCTTAGCCCAGTGGCCAATAAACTGGACCTGGACGAGGATGAATTTTTGACGGCAGAATGGTACAGCCTTGAAGAGTTAAAGAACCTGTTAACAGAGGGCAAAATTGTCGACGCAAAGACCATTTATGCTATTTCCGTATGGGAAAACATGCTGCTGACCGGTTCAGAAGGTTAGACTATGACAGAGAAACGTTCCGATTACCGCCGCCGCCAGGCAGAGCAAGCAGAAAAGGCAAATAGACAGGAAGCAGCTGATTCAGCTGCTTTTCCTGCTTTTAAGCAGGACCAGGAACAGAGGAACTTGAAAGCAGAAAGGCTGAAAAAAAGGCTGAATTTTGCTATCCTGTTCGTGTGTCTCTTGATCATCCTGGTTTGGGTGATTTTATTGAAATTTTAAACTGAATTGAGGATTACCGATGAAAATTGCAATCGTTGTGCCAATGGCTGAAGAAGCTGAATTTTATCATCAATACTTTTCCTCAGGTAAAAAAGAAATGCTCGGTTCAACTGAATTCGAACATTTTTCCGTTGCCGGCAACGATCTTTACCTGGGCTTGACCGGGATCGGCAAGGTCCAGGCGGCCATGAACCTGACCAGCCTCCTGGTCAAGGAAAAGATTGACCTGGTCATCATGACTGGATCAGCCGGGTCCTTGCAAAAAGAGGTTCAGCGGATGGACCTGGTTCTGCCAAGCGAATTTGCCTACCACGATGCCCACAACACTTTAGCGGGTAATTATGTCGAAGGACAGATCCCGCAGGAGCCAGCCCGCTTTAAGCTGGAAAGCGCGGAAAGAGACAAGTTCAAGGACTTTTTGGCCAAAAAGGGCGTGGCCTACAAGGAAGGCTTGGTCGTGACCGGGGACTCCTTCATCTCCTCCCAGGCGCAAAAAGATGAAATTCTGGGCAATTTCCCAACTGCCCTGTGCGTGGAAATGGAAGGGGCAGCCTTTGCCCAAGTGGCCTACCACTTTAACGTTCCGCTGATCGCCTTGCGGGCTATCTCCGACAATGGGGATGAAGACGCCGACAACGACTTTGCAGCCTTTGTCAGAAAGGTCGGTGCCCAGGCGGCAGAACTGATCGTGGAATACTTAAGGGAGAATGATTTTTAATGAAGCAGGTATATCTTGACAACGCGGCGACGACGCCCATGTCACCGACCGTCATTGACGTGATCACGGATGAAATGGCCAATGACTTCGGCAATGCCTCCAGCACCCACAGCCTGGGCCGGAAGGCCCGCAACAGCGTGGAAACGGCCCGGCACACCATCGCCCAGGCAATAAATGCCAAAGACCAGGAGATTATTTTTACCTCCGGCGGTTCTGAAAGCAACAATACGGTAATTTTTGGCGTGGCGGAAATGCAAAAAGCAGTTGGCCGGCACTTGATTACGACCAAGATCGAACATGAATCAGTTTTAAAGTCCATGCAGCACCTGGAAGAGCTGGGCTATGAGGTGACCTACCTGGACGTGGACAGAGACGGGCATATTTCCCTTGACCAGCTCCGCGAGGCCATCAGACCAGACACGATTCTGGTCTCAGTCATGGCTGTCAACAATGAAGTTGGCAGCATCAACCCCCTCAAGGATATTGGCCAAATCGTCAAGGACAGCCAGGCCTTCTTCCACGTTGACGCTGTCCAGGGTCTGGGCAACATTGATCTGGATGTTGAAGAAATGGGAATCGACTTTATGTCGACTTCAGCCCACAAGATCAACGGGCCGAAATTTCTGGGCTTCCTGTATGAAAGAGACGGGATCCGTTTGCCAAACCGGATTTACGGCGGCGACCAGGAACTGAAGCGGCGGGCCGGTACGGAAAACGTGCCGGGGATTGCCGGCTTTGGCCAGGCTGTAGCGGAAGTTCAGGCAGAAAGCAAGGCTGACCTGCAGGCCAAGTACACTGATTTCCAAAAGATCATCTTGAACCGGCTGGATGAGAGCGGGGTGGCCTATGAGGTCAACAGCCCCTTGACCGGTCTGGTTTCCCACCATGTCTTAAATCTCCGTTTAAACGGTTTGTCCACTTATGTCCTTTTGGCCAACCTGGACCTGGCTGGCTTTGCTGTTTCAGGAGGGTCGGCCTGCACGGCCGGCAGCCTGACCCCGTCCCACGTTTTGACGGCTATGTTTGGCCAGGATTCACCAAAGGTCAGCGAATCGATTAGGATTTCTTTTGGCCGCTACAACACGGCTGAAGAAGTGGAAGCTTTTGCGGCTGCCCTGGTGAAGGTGGCCCGCAAGCTGCAAGACCGGAAGCGGGAAGACTAAATAGTTGCTTTTTCAAAAGAATGTACTTACAATTAATAAGCGAGGTTTTACTTTATGGCTAATACTGTGATTATCAATGGCGACAAGCGGAAGTTTATGCTTAACCCAGACGTGAAGATGTATGCGTTGATTGACGCCGGCTTCCAGAAGACCCCCCGGGGTAACTTTGTCTACGAGCACCCACTTTACAACGAATCGCCTTACAACGCGACGACCAAGCTGAAGATGACCATCAAGAGCGACTTGTCCAGCTTGACTATGGTCGTTACGGATCCAAGCGGCCTGAAGAAGGTAAACATTTTTAAAAACAAGCAGCTGGCTCCGACGGTTGAACTTTTGGACTACATCTTGAAGGACCTGGAGGAGCGGAAGATTTTAAGCGAAGTGAAGGATTGATTTAATGGTTGACAATAGCAAGATCAGAGTCGTTGTCGGCATGAGCGGCGGGGTTGACTCCTCAGTTTCGGCCCTCTTGCTCAAGCAGCAGGGCTACGACGTCGTCGGCGTTTTTATGAAGAACTGGGACGACACCAATGATGATGGTGTCTGCACGGCAACTGAAGACTACGAAGACGTCAAAAAGGTAGCCGACAAGATCGGCATCCCTTACTATTCGATCAACTTCGAAAAAGAATACTGGGAGCGGGTCTTCCAGTACTTTTTGAAGGAATACAAGGCTGGGCGCACGCCTAACCCCGACATCATGTGCAACACTGAAATCAAGTTCAAGTCCTTCCTGGAATATGCCCTGGACTTGGACGCGGACTACCTGGCCATGGGCCATTATGCCAAGACTATGGTCGATGAAAACGGGGTAACCCACATGATGCGGCCAAAGGATGGCAACAAGGACCAGACTTACTTCCTAAGTCAATTGACCCAAGAGCAGATCAAGCGGGTCATGTTCCCCCTGCAGGACCTGACCAAGCCGGAAGTGCGGCGGATTGCCGAAGAAGCCGGCCTAGTCAACGCCAAGAAGAAGGACTCAACTGGCATCTGCTTCATTGGGGAAAGAAACTTCAAGCACTTCCTTAGCGAATTCCTGCCAGCCCAAGGCGGGGACATGGTAACCCCGGACGGGAAGGTTGTCGGCCAGCATGCCGGCCTCATGTACTATACGATCGGCCAGCGGCAGGGCTTGGGCCTGGGTTCAACCAAGGAGTCAACCGCTCCCTGGTTTGTCGTGGGCAAGGACCTGGAAAAGAACCAGCTGATCGTGGAGCAGGGCTATGACAGCCCCCGCCTTTACGCTGACCGCCTGCAGGCTTCCGGCATGACTTTCTTTACCGGCAATCCTGACCAGGACACGGAATTTAAGGCAACTGCCAAGTTCCGCTACCGGCAGTGCGATGTCGGCGTTACGGTCAAGTATCACGCGGCCAGCAAGACGGCTGACGTCTACTTTGACGAGCCAGCCCGGGCAGTTACTCCGGGCCAGGCTTTGGTTTTATACAATGGCGAGGAATGCCTGGGCGGCGGAAACATTGACGCTGCCTTCAAGGATGACAAAAAGCTGCAATTAGTTTAATGACAAGGCCAAGTCCCGGCGGACTTGGCCTTGTTCGTGTTTAGCGGGGCCGTCTTTTGCTATAATAAATAGCGATAGTTACGAGAGGCGATAAAAATTATGGAAATATATTTTGTAAGACATGGCAAGACTCAGTGGAACCTGGAGCAACGTTTCCAGGGCGGGCAAGGTGATTCAAAATTATTGCCGGAAAGTTTGGCCGACATTGAGAAGCTGGGACGTTATTTACAAGGGAAGCATTTTAAGGCGGTTTACGCCAGCCCCCTGGACCGGGCGAGAATGACGGCCCAAGGGCTGATTGACGCGGCTGGGATCCGCCTGCCCCTGCACATCGATGAACGCTTGCGGGAAATGAACCTGGGCAAGCTGGAAGGAATGAAGTATGCTGAGGCGGAAAAGCTCTATCCCCAGGAAATCGACAATTTTTGGCACCACCCGGACAAATACGACAATACTGTCGTAGAGGGCGAAAGCTATGAGCATGCCATGGCCAGGGGCCTGGATTTCGGCCGGGAAATGGCAAAAAAATACCCCAAAGACAGCGACAAGGTTCTGGTGGTCAGCCACGGGGCAGTTCTGTCAGCCATCATGGGGGCGCTTTTAGGCTATGACCTGGCCAATCTCAGACAAAACGGGGTTATCTACAATACCAGCGTTTCAGTCTTGGCAAGCCAGGACAAGGGCCCTGACTTTAAGCTGGTCAAGTGGTCAGACGTTACTCCTTTAGAGCACAAGATGTCAGAAACGGATGGTTTGTAAT
This sequence comes from Lactobacillaceae bacterium AF64-9pH9TA, assembly GCA_027681045.1. Taxonomy (GTDB): domain Bacteria; phylum Bacillota; class Bacilli; order Lactobacillales; family Lactobacillaceae; genus Lactobacillus. The sequence goes on from JAQDCK010000002.1 coordinate 199,195, forward strand.
GGATCAGAAGATCAATCAGCTTTATGAAGAAGGAAAAGTCGACCAGTCGATTCATGCCTTGATTGAAAAAATCGACCATCATCCCCGGGAAACTGCCAACTACCTGCAGCTGGCCACTTACCTCCTGGACCAGGGCAGCGCTGAGCAAGCCCGGGAGCTCTTGACCAAGGCCCGGGGGATCGCGGAAGATCCCCAGGCCTTGACCTATGACCTGGCGGTTTGTGACTACGCCCTGGGCGACTTTGACCAGGCCCTGGCCCGCTTGGCCCAGATTCCGGATGATGACCTGACCATGTACCAAAAGGCCCTGGTCTACCTCAAGCTGGGCCAGAGCCAGAAGGCCCTGGCTTATGCCCTGTCGATCAAAGAAAGTGACGACCGTGTAAAAGAGCTCATCGGGGACATCTGGCTGGCTTTAGGAGAGCTGGAAGCAGCCCGGGCCAGCTACCTGGAAATTGCTGAAGGGCAGAGAAGCAGCAAGCTGAACTTTTTGCTGGGCCTCACTTATTTCAGCCAGGACCGGGAGCGGGCAGAAGAATTTTTTGCCAAGTCCAAAAAGCAGGATCCCAAATATTACCAAAAAGCCAAAGACCAGTATGAGTCTCTGCTGAAGCTGCTGAGCCAGGGAAAGGCAGGGGCTGGGAAAGAATAATAAGGAGCGGGAAATGACCGAGTTTAGCGGTGAAGTAAAAAGCGTTATTTATGAAAACGCGCAAAACATGTACAAGATCTTGCTGGTCGCCGTAAGTCAGCCTCTGGCCGGCTATGACGATGATGAAATCAAGGTGACGGGGACCTTCGGGGACCTGGAGCTTGGCCAGGAATACAGCTTTACCGGTGACTTGGTCACCCACCCCAAGTACGGCTTGCAGTTTCAAGCGACTGGCTGCCAGCCGGCCCTGCCGAAAGAGACTGGCGGGGTGGTCAAGTACCTGTCTTCTGACAAGTTCCCTGGCATCGGGCCCAAGACAGCTGAAAAAATCGTTGACCAGCTGGGCAGCGGGGGCTTAAAGAGTTTGCAGGCTGATCCAGCCTTGATTGCCAAGCTGGATCTTTCCCAAAAGCAAAAAGACAGCCTCTTGTCCGGCCTGGCCCAGATGGACTCTTTTGATGACCTGGCCATGACTTTGGCCAGTTACGGGATTCCCCGCAAGGTGGCCGGCCGCCTTTACCAGAAGTACCATGACCAGACCTTGAAAAAGCTGCAGGCCGACCCCTACCTGCCTTTAGGAGAGGTAACCGGCTATTCCTTCAAGCAGGCCGACCACTTGGGAATTGGCTTTGGAATTGCCCTTGACAGTCTGGAGCGGGCTGATGGCAGTATCCTGGCGGTTTTGCTCCAGGCCTTGACCATGGAGGGGGAAACCTACCTGGAACTAGAAGAACTTTTGCCAGCCGCCAAGGAACTGACAAATATAAATTTTGACCGCCTGGCAGAAGCAGTTAACGACCTGCAGGATAAGAAGAAGGTCGTCGTGGAAGAAGGCCGGGCCAGCCTTCTGGCCCCATTTCAAGTGGAAAGCGAGATCGTGACCGACCTGGAAGATCTTTTAGCCAAGGGCAAGGAAACGGACTACCAGGAAACGGACTTGGACCAGGCCATCAAGCGGGCCGAAAAGAAGCTGGGGATCAGCTATGACCCTGAGCAAAAGCAGGCCATCAAAAACGCGGTAACCAGCCCGGTCTCCATCCTGACTGGGGGACCCGGGAGCGGGAAGACGACCATCATTGACGGGATCCTGCTGGCCTTAAAGGACCTGGCCGACATGGACGAAGAAGAAGCTGAAGAAGCGATTCTCCTGGCCGCGCCAACCGGCCGGGCAGCCAAGCGGATGGGGGAAGTCACCGGTTATCCGGCCAAGACCATCCACCGCCTATTGGGCCTAGGGATCGACAACAGCGAGGAAATGGAGCTGAATGAATTGGAAGGGGAGATTTTGATCGTCGACGAAATGTCCATGGTCGACATCTACCTCTTTGAAAAGCTGCTCAGCGCCATCAGCAATGTCCGCCACCTGGTCTTTGTCGGTGACAAGGACCAATTGCCATCCGTCGGGGCAGGGAAGGTTTTCGCTGACTTGATCGAGGCGGACTTCATTCCGACCTGCCAGTTGCAGGTGGTCCACCGGCAAAAGGATGATTCAACGATCATTCCCTTGGCCCACGCGGTCAACGAAGGAGCCAACCCGGCTGTTCTCTTGCAAAAGACGGCCAGCTACTCCTTTATTTCTTGCCGGCCCCATGCCGTGCCTAGCGCCGTCGAGCAGATCACCCAGGCAGCCTTAAAGAGCGGCTTTGCGGCTGACGACATCCAGGTTCTGGGGGCCATGTACCGGGGCGACGGGGGGATCAACAGTCTGAATGACACCCTCCAGCGGGTGATCAACCCGGAAAAGGGCAATGATAAAGCAGTTGAGGCCCATGGTGAGAACTTCCGCCTGCATGACCGGGTCCTGCAACTGCAAAATGACCCGGAGCGGGGAATCTACAACGGCGAGATTGGCAAGGTCGTGGCCGTTGACCCGGAAATGCTGGAAGACGAGGATGACGAAGTCAAGCTTTTGGTCAATTTTGACGGCAAGGAAGTGGCTTACACGCAGGCAGACTTGAATAACCTGACCCGGGCCTATGCCATCACCATCCACAAGTCCCAAGGGTCAGAATTTCCTTTGGTCATTCTCTGCTTAACCATGCAGAACTATATCATGCTCAAGCGCAATCTTTTGTATACGGCCATCACCCGGGCTTCCCAGAAGCTGGTCATGGTCGGAGAAGAGCAGGCTTTTGCCCAGGCCATGCGGGTCAAGGGCAATGAGCGGCGGACCAACCTGGTCTGGCTCTTGAAGGACCGCTTTAAGCCAGAAGAACAAAGTAAGCAAGAGAGTAGTGACTCTAAAGAGAATACTCTGGATAAAGAAGAAAAAGCCGAAGACTACATCTTGACCGGGGCCCGGATCAGCCGAGCGGAGATCTCCCCCATGGTCGGCATGGAGGACCTGGTTCAGGGATGCAAGAACCTGGCGGAAATCGTCCGGACCAAGGGGCCAGGTGCCTAACTTAATAAAGTTTTTGACAGAAAGACTGGCTTGACCGGTCTTTCTTTTTTGCCCAAAAATTAAAAAAAGTTACTTTTGTAAGTAAAGTACTGACAAAGGAAGGCAGATTGGGTATCCAGATCGCCCTAGCTATGAAGGACAAGCTGCCTTACAGCTTCCTGCGCGACCAGATCTACACCCGCCCAACCATGAGCGAGGACTTCAACGACCTCTTCAAGTAGTAAAAAATGCCAAAAGGGCGTAAAAAAAGAACTCCGGAAGGAGTTCTTTTTTGCTATCAAGCTTTATTTCTTTTCGATCAGCATTGGCAGGATCATCGGCCGTCTTTCAGTGCGGGAGTAAAGGAAGTCCTGCAGGTTCTCGACGATCGCCTTGCGGATTTCGCTGTCCTTAGGTTTGTCGCTCTTGGCCATTTCCGTCTTCAAGACATGGTAGACGTGTTTCTGGGCCGCGTTGATCAAGTCCTGGGATTCACGCATGTAGACAAAGCCCCGGCTGAGGATGTCAGGACCAGCCAAGACCCGCTTGTGCTTGTAGTCAACCGTGGCTACGGCTACTACAAGCCCCTCTTCAGACAGGATCTGCCGGTCGCGGACCACGATGTTGCCAACGTCAGCAGCACCGGAAGTGTCGACGAAGACGTCCTTGACGTGGATGTCGCCGGCGATTCTGGCCCCTTCAGGGCTGAAGCAGACCACTTCACCGTTCTTCAAGACGAAGGTGTTTTCTGCCGGTACGCCTGCTTGCTGGGCCAGGTGGGCATGGACAACCTGCATCCGGTATTCACCGTGCACCGGGATCATGTACTTTGGTTTGGCTAGTTCGACCATCAGCTTCAGTTCTTCCTGGCCGCCGTGGCCGGAAGTGTGAACATTGTTGACCCGGCCGTGGACCACGTTGGCCCCGCCTTCCATCAGCTTGTTGATCAGCTGGTTAACGCTCAAGGTGTTGCCTGGAATCGGGTTGGAAGAGAAGATCACAGTGTCATGCGGCTTCAACTTGATCTGCCGGTGGGTGCCGTTGGCGATCCGGGAGAGGGCAGCCAGGGGTTCACCCTGGGAACCGGTACAGAGGATCATAACTTTTTCCGGCGGCAGGGAGTTAATCGTTTCAGCATCGACAATCAAGCCTTCTGGCACATCCAGGTAGCCCAGATCGATCCCGTTTTGGATCCCGTTCTCCATGCTCCGGCCAAAAATCGCCACCTTGCGGCCGGTGTCGATCGCGGCTTGAATAGCGGTTGACACCCGGTAAAGGTTGGAAGCGAAAGTGGCGAAGATGATCCGGCCTTGGATGCCGGTGATGATGTTGTGCAAAGAGCCGGCAACGAAGCGTTCAGACTTGGTAAACTGCGGCACTTCCGCGTTGGTTGAGTCGCTCAAGAGAGCCAAAACGCCTTCTTCGCCCAGCTGGGCCATTCTTTGGAAGTTAGGGGCCGGCTGGTTCATGACCGGAGTCAAGTCGAACTTGAAGTCCCCAGTAAAGACAACCGCGCCCAGCGGAGTGTGGACGGCAATCCCCAAAGTGTCGGGGATTGAGTGGGTGGTTCTGAAGAAGGTCACCTTCAGTTTGTCAAAAGTCAAAACCGTGTCTTCGTGCTCTTCATGCAGCTCGGTCCGGTCCAGGATCCCGTGTTCTTCACACTTGCTCTTGATTAAGGCCAGGGCAAAAGGCGTGGCGTAGACAGGAATTTCCGGAATCTTTTCCAGCAGGAAGGGAATCCCGCCGATATGGTCTTCGTGGCCGTGGCTGACAACCAGGGCCTTGATCTTCTCCCGGTTCTTGACCAGGTAGGAGTAGTCGGAGATAACATAGTTGATCCCCAGCAGCTCATCTTCCGGGAACTTGATGCCGCAGTCCATGATGACGATTTCGTCTTGGTACTGGACGCAGTACATGTTACGGCCGATTTCGTGTAATCCCCCGATCGCGAAAACGGCTACTTCGTTTTGTTTAATCTTCACTGTCAGTTTGGCCAAAGGCAGTCAGCTTGAAGTCAGCGTGTTCTTGTTCGTACTTCAAGGAGTTGCCGGTTAATTCTTGGATGAGCTCGATGTTGTAGGGGGTGTTTTGTTCAACGAGTGCTCTGGCTTGGACAACGTTGTCGGCTTCCATGTAGAGAGTCTGGGTCGTTTCTCTGCGTGGGTTAACGATCTTGTCCTTTTGATATAAAACTTTGTAGATCATAAAAAATCTCCTTATTGTTTAATTGTAATTTGATCTCTGTTTGAGAAATTTTGACAAAAATACTCAATAGCTAATTAAAGTTTAACATAATTAGAAAAGCAAGTATAGAAACAGAACTTGCCTATCAAGGAAAAAGAGAACAAAAAAGCCCAAGCCAGGACGAAGCGGGCTGGCTTGGACTCTTGAGCCTAGTAGATGACGATGGTGTCTTCATCCAGGGCAAATGGGTTTTCCTTGTTGATCCGGTCGTAGAAGAGGTGTCCGTTCAAGTGGTCGATTTCGTGGCCGGATACGATGGCTGGGTAGCCCTTGAGGCGGATGGTCTTTTCCTCGCCGTCAACGGTCCAGTAGTGAATCGTAACCTTGTTTGGCCGCGGAACGTAGCCGTCGATGACCTTGTCAACGCTTAGGCAGCCTTCGCCTTCGCCCAGGCAGGTCTTGCGGACAGATTCAGAGATGATTTCTGGGTTAACGTAAACTTCCTTAAAAATAATTTCACCCTTGTCGTCTGGCACAAGCAGGGCAGCCATAGAAACGCCTTCACCAACCTGCGGAGCAGCCAGACCGACCCCGGCCCGGAGCTGGTGCTTGGCGGCAATCTTTGGATCTTGTGAGTTTACCAGGTATTCCATCATGTCATCGGCCAGCTTGCGGTAGTGGTCTGACAAGGGAAAAGTCAATTTTTGCGCAACTTGCCGCAAAACGGGATCGCCGTCGCGGACAATATCTTTCATTAAGATCAATTTGGGTTCTCCTTTTAAAATTATCGCTAATATATTTTTACCACAAAAAGGCCTGCTATGGTTAAACATTCTCTGAAAAGCCTATGTAAACTAAAGGAAATTTGTTGACCAGGCCCAAGAGTGGTTGTACAATAGATGATTGTAAAAAATATAAACTGATTACTTCGGCCAGCCTACTATCTAAGGCTAAAGGGAACTGTGCTTTTGTCACAGTTCTTTTTATGAGGAACGGGGAGGAAACATTTTTGGCAGATCAAAAGAGAAGAGAAAACATCAGAAACATCGCGATCATCGCGCACGTCGACCACGGTAAGACTACCCTGGTTAACCAGCTGCTTAAGCAGTCAGATACTTTACCAGAACACATGAACCTGGAAGACCGGGCAATGGACTCCAACGCCATTGAACGTGAACGTGGGATCACGATTCTGTCAAAGAACACCGCGGTCAGCTACAAGGGCACGACCATCAACATCCTGGACACCCCAGGCCACGCCGACTTCGGTGGGGAAGTTGAACGGATCATGCACATGGTTGACGGTGCCCTGCTTCTGGTCGACGCTTACGAAGGCCCAATGCCGCAGACCCGCTTTGTTTTGCAAAAGGCTCTGGAAGCCGGCGTTAAGCCAGTTGTTGTCGTGAACAAGATCGACCGTCCTGGTGCCCGTCCAGCTGAAGTTCTGGATGAAGTTCTGGAACTCTTCATCGAACTTGGCGCCAACGACGAACAACTTGAATTCCCAGTTGTTTACGCTTCTGCCTTGAACGGTACTTCCAGCTACTCAGACGACCCGGCTGACCAGGAAGAAACCATGGACCCGGTCTTCGACACGATCATCAAGGCCATTCCGGCTCCGCTTGACAACGAGGACGAACCTTTGCAGTTCCAAATCACCATGCTTGACTGGGATGACTACGTTGGCCGGATCGGCGTCGGCCGCGTTTACCGGGGCAAGATCAAGGTCGGCGACGAAGTTACTGTCATGAAGCTTGACGGCTCCAAGCAAAACTTCCGCGTGACCAAGCTCTTTGGTTACTTCGGTTTGAAGAGAAACGAAATCAAGGAAGCCAAGGCAGGCGACATTATCGCCATCAGCGGGATCAACGACATCTTCGTCGGTGAAACCATTGCTTCCAAGGAAAACCCAGAAGCCCTGCCAATTCTGCGGATCGACCCGCCGACTTTGCAAATGGACTTCGTGGCCAATGACTCACCATTTGCCGGCCGGGAAGGCAGCCAGGTTACTCCAGCCAAGCTGGAAGAACGGCTTTTGCGGCAAACCCGGACTGACGTTTCCTTGAAGGTTGAACCAACTGACCAACTGAACGCCTGGACTGTTTCAGGCCGTGGGGAACTGCACTTGTCCATCCTGGTTGAAGAAATGCGCCGGGAAGGCTTCGAACTGCAACTGTCCCGGCCAAAGGTTATCTACCGGGAAGTTGACGGGCAAATGTGCGAACCATACGAAGCTGTCCAAGTTGACGTGCCAGACGAATACGTCGGCTCAGTTATCGACGGCTTGTCCCAACGCAAGGGTGAAATGCAGAACATGGTTTCCAAGGGCAACGGCCAGACCCGGTTGGAATTCTCAGTTCCTTCCCGTGGCTTGATCGGCTACAACAACGAATTCATGTCCGCAACTGGTGGTTACGGGATCATGAACCACACTTTCAGCGAATACAAGCCAGTCGTTAAGAACTGGAACCCAGGCCGGCGCAACGGTGCTTTGGTTTCCATCAACCAAGGGCAGTCAACTACTTACTCCCTGCAGTCAGTTGAACAACGCGGCCAGCTCTTCATCGGTGCCGGCGTGCAAGTTTACGAAGGGATGATCGTTGGTGTATCTTCCCGTGACCGTGACATCGCTGTTAACGTAACCAAGGGAAAGAACCTGACCAACACCCGTGCTTCCGGTAAGGACCACGCTGCGGCCATCAGAACGCCAAAGACTTTGACTTTGGAAGAATCAATCGAATTCTTGAACGATGACGAATACTGTGAAGTAACTCCAGAAAGCCTGCGCCTGCGGAAGAAGATCTTGAACACTTCAGAACGGCAAAAGTTTGACAAGAAGAAGGCCAAGACCAACTAATTGCTAGTTTTTTGGTAAGTCTCTCCCCCTATTTATAGGAGGAGGGGCTTTTTTGTTTTATAATGAAAAGCGACGATTATTTTTAGAAGGGGAAAAACGTGAAGAAAAATAAAGTTGCTGCCACGGCCGCCAAAATAAAAGAGACATTCAAATATTTCGACTACCGGATCTTCATCGTCTACTTGCTTTTGATGACAATCGGGGTGATCGCGGTCTATTCGGCCAGTTCAGAAATCCTGCTGATCAACGGCTTCAAGGCTACGGTTTACGGGCAAAAGCAGCTGCTCTACGCCTTATTTGGGGTATTGATCTGCCTGGCCTGTTACAGCATCAACCTGGACTATTTAAGGCGGGGCAAGCTGCTCTTGTGGCTGCTGGCAATTGTGGCCGGCTTATTGATCTATGTCCGCCTCTTTGGCCAGGCGGTCAACGGAGCAAAGGGCTGGATCAACCTGGGCCCGATCAACATCCAACCTCTGGAACTTGCCAAGCTGGTTCTGCTTTTGTATCTGGCACGGATGCTGGCTAAAGCTGATGGGCGCTTAGTGCGCGGACACATCATTTCCCAGCTTTTGCCTACGGCGATCATCGCGGGTTTATTAATGTTCCTGGTTTTGATTGAGCCTGACTTCGGGGGGACAGCTATCCTGTTTTGCCTGGTCTTGATCATGTATTCAGTTTCCGGGATCCCAACCAGCTACGCCCTCTTGAGTATCATCGGCATCACCGTTCTGGTGGTCGGGGGCTTCAGCTTGATCGTGGCCTGGAATCCGAGCTTCTTGCAGGATGTTTACGTCTACAAGCGTTTTATTGCCTTCCTAAACCCATTTAAGACGGCTGCCAATGAAGGGGCCCAGCTGGTCAATTCATATTACGCTATCCATAATGGGGGCCTTTTTGGCTTAGGCTTGGGCAACAGTATCCAGAAGCGGGGCTATCTGCCGGAACCTTACACCGACTTTATTTTGTCGATCATTACCGAAGAAGTTGGCTCTCTTGGCGCATTAGTAGTCTTGGGCCTGCTTTTCTACCTGATGATTTTGATCATGGAGCGGGGGGTCAAGGCCCGGTCCCAGTACTCCACCTTGATCTGCTTCGGGGTGACCGCCATTATCTTTTTCCAGACTTTATTTAACGTTGGCGCGGTCTTAGGCCTCATGCCGATCACCGGGGTGACCCTGCCCTTTATCTCTTACGGGGGTTCCTCACTCTGGGTCTTGTCGGCAGCGATCGGCCTGGTCTTAAATGTTACCGCGGAAGAAAAAATCAGACAGGAGGTGCAAGCAGAGGATGAGTATTAACCAAGAATTAGCTGACCAAGAGATTGCCAGCCGGACCAGCTTGATCGTTTACCTGCGCAATGTCAACAACGATCAGTTCAAACTGCGCCGGTTCGGGGACATCGTTTATTTTTCCAAAAAGCTGCACTATTTGATTCTGTATGTCAACAAGGGCGAGGCGGAAGAAACGGCGGACAAGCTGCGGACCTTCAGCTTTGTCAAGAAGGTTGAATTTTCCCAAAATGATGCCCTGGACCTGGACAACCAGAAGATTGAGCAACAGATCAGTGACATGGCCAAGGAGGCCGAAGAGAAGTTAAATCAGACAGATAAAGAGGATTGGATTAAGTGAGAATTATTTCTGGAAAATACGCCAAACGGAACTTGTTTACCCTCAAGAGCCAGAAGACCCGGCCGACCAGCGACAAGGTCAAGGAATCCTTGTTCAACTCCCTGGGCCAGTTTTTTACTGGAGGAGAGGTCCTGGACCTGTACGCGGGCAGCGGGGCTTTGGGGATTGAGGCAGTTTCCAGAGGCTGCGAGCATGCGGTGCTGAACGACGTCAGCCGGCCTGCCTGCCAGATCATCAGGAAAAACGTGGACTTGACCAAGGAGCCGGACCGCTTTGAAGTCTTCACCATGCCGGCGAAAGTGGCCTTGAAGGTCTTCGCTGACCAGGAAAGGAAGTTTGACCTGGTCTTTTTGGACCCGCCATATGCCAAGCAGCAGATGGTCAAGGACATGACGGCTCTTGCTTCCCTGGGCCTGCTTAAGCCGGGGGCAAAAATTGTCGTGGAAACTGATGAGCAGACGGACTTGCCGCCGGTTGCCGGCTTTGACCTTTTGAAAGACCACCATATGGGCAAGACGATCGTAAGAATTTACCAGAGGGCAGAATAGATGACGACAGCGCTGTTTCCGGGGAGTTTTGACCCCATTACCAACGGGCACATGGATACAATTGAGCAGGCGGCGAAGGTCTTTGACCGCCTCTTGGTCGTAGTGATGACCAACAGCTCAAAAAAGGCGCTTTTTACGCCGGATGAGCGGGTGGACTTGATCAAGGACGCGGTAAAAGAATACGGCCTGGCCAATGTCGAGGTCCTGGCCCGGCCCGGCCAGCTGACGGTTGACCTGGCTAAAGAGCTGGGGGCCGGGGTTTTAGTCCGCGGGGTCCGCAACAGCAGCGATTTTCTCTATGAGCAGCAGATCGCCCAGCTGAACCGGGACCTAGCCCCGGACCTGCCGACTGTTTTGTTTATGGCTGAGGCGGCCAACAGTGCTTTGGCATCGAGCATGCTGAAGGAAATTGCCATGTTTGGCGGTGAGCTGGACCGCTTTTTGCCCAAAAAGGCTGCCAGAGCCTTGAAGGAGAAGCTGCAAAGTGAAAGTTAAGAAAGACGGACAAAGCAAGAAGTGGCGCCGGGCCCTGGTGGGCTTGTTTGCGGTTATCCTGCTGGCCCTGGTCCTGCTCTTGCCAACCAAATACGTGATTGAGGCCCCGGGGGATGCCCTGCCAGTCAGCAATTATTTAAAGACGACCGGGGTTAAGGCTAAAAACGACCTCTACTTCGTGACCGTGAGTGAGCGGCGGGCGGTTTTGGGCGACTATTTATGGTCCTTTACCCAGCCTTATGAAGACCGCCTGACCATGGATGAGGTAACCGGGGGTTCAAGCACGGAGCAATATGAACAGCTGCAGGAATGGTACATGCAGACCAGCCAGCAGACGGCTATCTATTACGCGGCCAAGAAGGCCGGGCTTAAACCCAAGCTGAAATACCAGGGCGTATATGTGATGGACCTGCAGTCCACTTCGAGTTTTAAAAAGAAGCTCTTGATCGGGGACACGATCGTAGCAGCTAATGGGCACAAGTTCAAGTCTGTCCAGGGCTTTATGAGCTACCTGCAGAAGCAGAAGATCGGGCAGCAGGTGTCGATCACGGTTTTGCGGTCTGGGAAGAAGCAGACTTTTACCGGAAAAATCGTCAAGGTTAAAGGCACCGGTAAACCGGGCATCGGGATCAGCATGGTGGAAAGAGTCAAGGTGGAAGTCAGCCCGAAGACGACGATCAGCACGGGCGACATCGGCGGCCCGTCAGCTGGTCTGATGTTCTCCCTGGCCTGCTACCAGAACTATACTGGCAAGGACTTGACCAAGGGCCACAAGGTAGCCGGGACGGGGACGATCGATGCAAACGGCAAGGTCGGCATTATCGGCGGCGTGGACAAGAAGGTTGTCGCCGCGGATAAAGAAGGGGCAGAAGTATTTTTCGCTCCAACTGACCAGACCGGGGTCAAGAAGTCCCAGACCAACTACGCGGTGGCCAAAAGAACGGCCAAGAAGCTGGGCACGAAGATGAAGATCGTGCCGGTGGCAACTTTTGACGACGCCTTGAAATACCTGCAAAAGCATTACAAGTAAAAAATGTATAGTTAAGAAGAGAACCGAAGGCAGCCTTCGGTTCTCTTTTTGCCTCAGTAATTTTTCTTTTATTTAGGAAAAAAGGCCATTTTTGGCGTACTAGTTATTGAGGTGATAAAAGTGAATCAGTCAAACGAAAAAACGGAAGGCAAGCAGAAGCTGCAGGACCTGCTTGCCTGGCTTATGGACAAGAAAATGTACATCGTAATCGTCTTGCTGGCGGTCGGGGGCTTTTACTATGCCAACCGGCAGCCGGCTGCTGACAATTCTGCTCTTTTGTCCAGCAGCCAGAGCATGGAGGCTAGCGGGCAAAGCCTACAAAGTTCCAGTGTCAGTTCAGTGGCGGCCAGCACCAGCTCAGCGGCTTCTGCGGCAAACGCTGAAGTAGTCTGCGATATTTCAGGAGCAGTCAAGCACCAGGGGGTCTACCGATTGAAAAACGGAGCCCGGCTGGAAGACTTGATTGAAAAGGCCGGTGGCTTGACCAAGGATGCCCAATTGAAGGCCATCAACCGCAGCCAGCTTTTAAAAGACCAAGACAAGATCTACATCCCTGGCAAGGGGGACAAGGCGGAAGCGGCCAAGACCGCTAACTCTGCTGCAGCATCCGCTCCGGCTTCTTCTCCTTCTGCATCAGCCTCATCCTCATCCTCATCAGTCTCTTCTTCAACTTCCGGGGCGGCTTCTGGTGACTTGATCAATTTGAACACGGCTACAGCCAGCGATCTGCAGAAGTTGAACGGGATCGGGGAGAAGAAGGCCGAGCAGATCATTGCCTACCGGCAGGAAAAAGGGGCTTTTAAGAGCATTGACGAGTTGAAAGAGGTGTCGGGAATTGGCGACAAGACCTTCGCAGCAATTAAGGACCAGCTTACAATCTAGCCTGCAAGCCGGCTTTTACTTTCTTTTGGCCTTGGCCAGCGTCAGCTTGTGCGGGATCTTTCAGTTGCAAAAATGGGGGCAGCTTTTTGCCCTGGCCGTCTTGCTCTACTTGCTCTTTTTGCTCAAGGATAAATATGGCAATTTGTTTAAACTCGCCCTGGCCTTCTTGCTCTTATTGACTTTGGTCCTGGCTAAGGATCAGGTTAAGCCGGGCGAGCCGGCAGGCGACATCCGCTTGTACCCCGACCAGGTGAAAATTACCGACGGCTGGCTGAGCGGGCGGGGGCAGACGGACACGCAGAAAGTGCAAGTTTACGGGCCGGCAAGCCGGGAGGCCCTGGCCTTGCTGGAAAACGGGCAAAGCATCGACTTAACTGAAGTTAGCGGAGCGGTCAGTGAAATAGAGCCAGCGACCAATCCCGGCCAGTTCGACTACCGCCGCTATTTGGCCAGCCAGCATGTCTACCGGCAGGTCAAGCTGGCTCATTATCAAGTCAAGCTGGCTCTGGCTAGTCTTCTTATCCGCCTGCATGGCCTCCGCTGGAAAATTCAAGCTTATCTGAAGCGCCTGCCCCGCCTGTTGGCCTTTTTTGCCAGTGAACTGCTGCTAGCAGAAAATCCGGCTGGGGACAACCAAGCCAACTTGAATACCTACCGGGACCTGGGGGTTATCCATATCTTGAGCATTTCGGGGATGCATGTGGGCATCTACGTCTTTGCTCTGGCGGTTTTCGGTAGCTGCCTGCACATGACCAAGGAGGAAGTTTTTGCCGCTTCCTGCGGCCTGCTGGCCTTTGAGGTCTTCTTGAGCGCGGGCCAGCCGGGTTTTATCCGGGCGACTCTCAGCTATGTTTTTTCAGCCGGATTAGCCTTTAAGGGCCGGCGGCTCGGCCGGGCTGACCTGTTGGGCTTGACTTATTGCTGCCAGCAGCTTTTTACTCCCCGCCTTTTGCTGGAAACCGGCGGGATCTTGACCTATGTATTAGCCCTGGGCCTGGTCTTGACGGCGAAATTGCCAGACTGCAAGCAGGCCTTTTGGCTGAACGGCCTGCTGACGCCTTTTTTGCTCTACTTTTTCTACCAGGTCAATGTCTGCACGATTTTTTTCAATATTTTGGTCGTGCCCTATTTCAACTATATCGTCATGCCCATGACCGGCCTGGCCTTGCTGGCTCCGCCGGGTCTAGCGGCTTTTTTTGAAAAAATCCTGGAGGCGGCGGAAGGGATGCTGGCTAATGTGGCGAAAACCGGCTTTGGCCAGCTGATCTATGGCCAGGTCAAGGCCTGGCAGCTGGCCTTGCTTTTTGCCTTGACCTTCCTGTATCTCATCACGCGGAAAAAGAAATACCGCCATATTCTGGCGGCGGTCTATCTCTTAATTTTTGTCAGCATCCACTTTCCCTTGGAAGGGCAGGTCTCTTTTATCGATGTGGGTCAGGGCGACAGCATTCTTTTAACGACGCCCATCCGCCGCCGGGTCTACTTGATCGATACCGGGGGCAAGCTGACTTTTGGTAAAAAGAAACAGAGCCAGCCCCAGATCGACCGGATTACCATTCCTTTGCTTAAAGCCCAGGGAATCAGCCGGATTGACGGGGTCTTCGTCAGCCACCAGGATGCTGACCATGTCGGTGATCTGGGCCCCTTGCTCGAGGAAATGCCGGTCAAGCGCCTCTATATGGGAGCAGGTCTTATTCAAAATCCTAGCTTCCGGGCCAGGATAGCCGGCCGGGTAGAGAAGACCAAGATGGTTGAGCTAAAGGCAGGGATGGAGGTAAAAGAAGCGATCAACTTCCAGGTTCTGCACCCGGAAGTAGCGGGAAAAGGGGAAAACAAGGACTCCTTGTCGCTCACCTGCCGCCTGGCTGGGAAAAGCTGGGCCTTTACCGGGGACCTGGACCAGGCAGGTGAGGAGGCAATCATTAAGAAGTTTCCCGATTTAAAAATTGACTACTTCAAACTTGGCCACCACGGCAGCGATACTTCCTCTTCAACTGTCTTTTTGCAGGCAATCCAGCCAAAATTAGTCTTTATCTCTGCTGGCCGGAACAACCGCTACCGCCACCCCAAGCCGGAAACCTTAGCCAAATTGCACCAGCTGGGGATTCCCTATCTCAATACCCAAACGGAGGGGATGATCAGCTGGCATTACGGCATTAGGGAATACTTCAGCAGTTTTCTGGAAGGGCGGCGGGTGTGTTATCATTATTAAAGAATTTACTTTTAGAGGGAGGAAAGCGGCTTGCCAAATTTGATATCCCTGTTTCCTAACAGCCAGGCGGGAAACCCGAATGTCCTGCTGCAGGGACCGGACGCTTTTTTAAATGACTATCTGGCCCATAATTATGTCCAGCAGGCAGCCTTTCAAGGCCTGGAGAAAGTGACGGTTGACTGCGAGAGCGACCCGCTGGACGACTTGATCGCGGCCTTGGCGGAAGCCAGCCTCTTTAGTCAGCAAAAATTAGTCTTAGTCAAGAACCCCATCTTTTTGACGGGAAAGTTCCCGGCCAAATATAAGCAGCAAGGGGACCGGCTGCTGGAAATCTTCAGTCACCTGGACCAGATAGACGACGTGATCGTTTTAGTCGCCAGCTATGAGAAGCTGGACCGGCGCAAGAAACTGACTAAGCAGGTGGAAAAGAGCTTCAATACGGTCTCTACCGCGGTCAAAAGCTATGAAAGCGGCCGGGTCATGCAGGCCTTAGTCAAGGCTGAAGGCTACCGCATTGGCAGGGGGGCTATGGACTTGCTTATGGAGAGAAGCGACCAGGTTTTGGACGCGGCCCTGGGCAACTACAACAAGCTCAAAGCCATCAGCGACGGCCAAGAAATCAGCCGGGACCTGGTAGACCGGAATATCGACCTCAGCCTGGACCAGAACGTTTTTGCTATTCTGGAGGCTGCCTTAAGAGGGGACTACCAAGAAGCCATCGACCGCCTGGACGGGCAACTGCGGGAGGGGACATATCCCTTGCAGCTGGTCGCGGTCTTTTTCAGCCAGGTTGAATTTTTGCTCTGCGTGAAGGTGATGGGACAGAGAAGGCGGAGTGAAAGCGAGATCGCCAAGGAATTGTCCGCCCACCCTTACCGGGTCAAGACAGCCTTGAAGTCCAGGGCGAAGGTCGGCCAGCTGAAGAAGATGCTGGCTCAGCTGATCCAGCTGGACTACCGCTACAAGAGCGGGGTCTACCAGGGCAGCCGCTTTTTAAAGGCTTTTATCCTAACTTGCTAGGGAAAAAGAGAAATAGAATACAGAAAAAAAGGGAAAAGAAAAAGAGCGGGAAACGGATTGTTTCTCGCTCTTTTGTTGATTGCTAGTTTAATTACTTAGCAAGCTTAGCCAAACGACTCTTGTCACGGTTAGCCTTGTTCTTGTGGATCAAGCCCTTTGAAGCAGCCTTGTCCAATTCACGGATAGCAGCAACGTGTAATTCGGAGGCGTTGTCCGCACCAGCAGCTTGAGCAGCCTTAAACTTCTTAACGGCAGTTCTCATAGTGCTGAGTTGAGCAGCATTGCGTTCGTTAGCAACAGCTTGAGTCTTAACACGCTTGATAGCAGATTTGATTTGTGGCATTAGGTTCACCTCCAATAACTGATTGAAATTCACTAAATTATTATACTGAAAGCCAGCGCCAGATGCAAGAAGAAATTTTACTTGCTTTTTCCAAAAAATCGGGTATGATTATATTTGTTATGTGAACCCCGGACGTTGTCTTTACGTTTCACCTAACGGCTGACGCTGTCCGGGGCAATTTTTTATAAAGAAAGGTGCAGAAACATGGCAGTTTCAAAAGAAAGAAAGAACGAAATCATCAAGGAATACGCAACCCACGAAGGCGACACTGGTTCCGTAGAAGTTCAAGTTGCTGTTTTGACTGAAGACATCAACAACTTGACTCAACACATGCGTGAACACTCACACGACCACCACTCATACGTTGGTCTGTTGAAGAAGATCGGTCACCGTCGTAACTTGCTCCGCTACTTGCAAGAAAACGACTTGGAACGTTACCGTGCTTTGATCGCTCGTTTGGGTCTGCGTCGTTAATCAAAGACCTACCAAGAGGCTGGGATTTCCCGGCCTCTTTTCTTTTTTCTATTTTCAGCTTCATTTTTCTTTCTTTTCCTTTGAGGGCTTAGTGACTATCATGCTCATGCCCTTTATGTTAAAATTAAAAAGATTATAAGCGTTTTGATCGACAGATCCATATAAAGCATCTATCAGACAAAGAATTGATTTAACATGATTACGAAAAGGAGAGCTTTATGTCAGACAAGTTAAAAATAATGGTTCTAAGCGGGGTCCGCGAGCAGGGCAAGAACATGTTTGCCGTTCAGGTGAACGATGAAATCTTTGTTTTGGACGCCGGCCTCAAGTACCCGGACAGTTCATTGTTCGGGATCGATGTGGTAATTCCGGACATGGAATTCTTCAAGCAATACGGCGACCAAGTGGCGGGGATCTTCTTGACTCACGGCCACGCTGACTCCATCGGGGCCCTGCCATACATTTTGCGGGACTGGGATATTCCGGTTTTTGGTTCAAAACTCACCATTGAACTGGCCAAGATTGACGTGCAAAGAGAAAACAAGCGACGGAACAACCAGCTGTTCAACGTCATTGACGCCGATACGGAAATCGACTTCAAGAATGCCAGCGTGTCCTTCTTCCACACCACTCACTCAGTGCCAGACTCTTTGGGGATCGTCATCCATGCTCTCCAAGGGCAGATCGTCTACACCGGTGACTTTAAGTTTGACCCCTCAGCCCGGCCAGCTTACCGCACTGACATGACCCGGCTGGCTGAAATCGCGGAAAACGGCGTTCTGGCCCTTTTGCCGGACTCATCCAACGCGGAAGCGGTCTTCCCGAATGCCAGCGAAAATGAAGTTGGTGCTTACATCACCAATGTCTTCAGAAACGCCAAAGGCCGGATCATCGTGGCCGGTAAGGCTTCCAACCTGAACCGGGTCCAGCAGGTCTTTAACGCCGCTGCTGCTACCGGCCGCCGGGTCCTTTTGACTGGCCGGGACGTGGCTAAGATCGTCCACACGGCCATGAAGCTGGGCTATCTGGAAGTGCCAGACGGGCTTTTGATGAAGGTCAAGGAACTCAAGGACGTGCCGGATGAAAAGACGGTCATCCTGGAAACCGGTCGGATGGGTGAACCACTCCAGTCCCTGCAGAAGATGGCTAACAACCGCCACCGGATGATTACCATCCACGAAGGGGACCTGGTATTTATTGCCACGACTCCGTCTCACGCCGTTGAAACCACGGTGGCTATCACCAGTGACATGGTTTACCGGGCAGGCGGCACGGTTATCGAACTTGGCCGCAACATGCACACTTCCGGCCACGCGACTGGCCGGGACCTGCAGACCTTGATCGACCTCTTGAAGCCACGGATTCTGGTACCGGTCATCGGGGACTACCGGCTTTTGGAAGCAGTCAAGGACTTAGCCGTTGAAACCGGGATGGACCCGGACGACGTCTACATTACCCAAAACGGGGACTGCCTGGAATACGACACCAAGCGCGGCCAGTTCTTCCGCGGGGATGCCGTGCCGGGTGAAGACACGATGATCGATGGCTCCGGGGTCGGCGACGTGGGCAACATTGTTTTGCGCGACCGGGAAGTTTTGTCAGATGACGGGATCTTCATCGCGGTAGTGACGATTGACCGCAAGAAGAAGAAGATCGTGTCTGAACCGCAAGTCACCAGCCGGGGCTTTGTCTACATCAAGGCCAACCACAAGCTGATGAATGACTCTATCCAGGTCATCAAGGACGCTATCCAGGCCAACTTTGAACACAAGAAGTTTGACTGGACTGAGCTCAAGCAAGACATGCGCTCCAGTCTGGAGAAGTTCCTTTACAAGCAGACCAACCGCCGGCCAGTTGTTTTGCCAGTCGTTATGGAAGTCAACCAGAACCGGCATCGGGCAATGCAGAAGAAAGCCGAAGACGCGGCTGAAGGCTCTAAGGAAAAGCCGGTTAAGAAAAACAACCGCAAGAAGCAGACCAGGCCGGCAAACAAGTCCGCTAAGACTGGCAAGAAGCCAGCCGCTAAGGGCAAGAAGCCGGTAAAAAAGAATAAGAAGAAGGACAGCAAGGCCGATGACAAGCGTTAGCCAAGAGAACCTGCGGAAATTGGCCATAGAGGCTGAAGCAGGAGGAGACTACCAGGCTGCCTGCGGACACTTGGAGGAGGCCCTGAGGATGGGCTTTGACGAGGACCTGGCCCTGGACTTGTCCCGCCTTTTGCGCTTAAACAAGGAAGAAGATCAGGCTTATGCCCTTATCAAGGCACTGCCTGATCTTTTTTCCCGGGATAAAGTGTTGGAGGAGTATGGACAAGTCCTGGCGGCTAATAATTTTTTGATCGAGGCTCTCCAGGTCAAGCATTTGACTGAAGGAGAGGTCGACTTCCCGGTTTTGCCAGCAGACAAAAAGGAAGAAGAGAAAATCCTGCTTGCTTTCAGAAAAAAGCAGGCAGTCAGCCAAGGCCAGTATGAGCAGCTTTTGAAGCTGGATTTGCCGACTTACCTGGCCTTTGCCAGAAGCCTTTTGCTGGATCCTTTGGCCAATTACGCCTTGCGCCTGGCGGTTTGCGAGGACCTGGTCAAGCTGGGGATTAAAGAAGAGCTGCAGGTTATGATCTTGGGGGAATTGAAGAGTTTTGTGCCAGCAGAAACAGCTTTGCTCAAGCAGGACCCTGTCTACCGGGAATTTATCGCTTCTCTGGCTAGCCGCTACCAAAACCGCCCTAGCGAATTGCCCTTGATTCTGGCGGAAGGAAATTTCGCTTTTGGCCAGCTTTATCCCTGCCAGGGAGATTACGTCACTAATCCCGATGCCTTTGCCCGGGACTTGACCGGCTTCTTGCGGCAAAAGCGGGGCGGGGAGAGCCAGGATTTGCTGGAAAAAATCTATCAGAAAAATAGTGATTAATCTTTTTGCAAATCACTTTACTTTTTGCCGGCATTTAGTATAATCATTTTTGGATATTTTCAAGAAGTTGCGCTATTGCTACTAGCGTACTTCTTAGGAAAGTAGTACAATATTCAACAGAGAATCATCCGTTAGTTTTGTCTCAACGGACTTCTTGTAAAATTTCAGGAGGGTCATTTTAATGGCAGAAAAAGAACATTACGTTAGAACTAAGCCACACGTTAACATTGGTACTATTGGCCACGTTGACCACGGTAAGACTACTTTGACCGCAGCTATCACTACTGTGTTGGCTAAGAAGGGTTTGGCACAAGCTGAAGATTACTCACAAATCGACGCAGCTCCAGAAGAAAAGGAACGTGGTATCACTATCAACACTGCCCACGTTGAATACGAAACTGAAAAGCGCCACTACGCCCACATGGACGCCCCAGGCCACGCCGACTACATCAAGAACATGATCACTGGTGCCGCTCAAATGGACGGTGCTATCTTGGTTGTTGCCGCAACTGACGGTCCTATGCCACAAACTCGTGAACACATCTTGTTGGCTCGTCAGGTTGGTGTTAACTACATCGTAGTCTTCTTGAACAAGTGCGACTTGGTTGACGACCCAGAATTGATCGACTTGGTTGAAATGGAAGTAAGAGACTTGCTTTCAGAATACGGTTACCCAGGTGACGATGTTCCTGTAGTTCGTGGTTCAGCTTTGAAGGCTCTTGAAGGCGACGAAGAAGCTCAAAAGAAGATCGAAGAACTGATGGACGTTGTTGACGAATACATCCCAACTCCAGAACGTGAAACTGACAAGCCATTCTTGATGCCAGTTGAAGACGTCTTCACTATCACTGGTCGTGGTACTGTTGCTTCAGGCCGTATCGACCGTGGTACTGTTAAGGTTGGCGACAGCGTTGAAATCGTTGGTTTGGTAGAAAAGGTCTTGACTTCAGTTGTAACTGGTTTGGAAATGTTCCACAAGACTCTTGACTTGGGTGAAGCCGGCGACAACGTTGGTGTATTGCTCCGTGGTATCGACCGTGACCAAATCGTTCGTGGTCAAGTTTTGGCAGCTCCAGGCTCAATCAAGACCCACGAAACTTTCAAGGGTCAAGTCTACATCTTGAGCAAGGACGAAGGTGGCCGTCACACTCCATTCTTCTCAGACTACCGTCCACAATTCTACTTCCACACCACTGACATCACTGGTGAAATTGAATTGCCAGAAGGTACTGAAATGGTTATGCCTGGTGACAACACTGAATTCTCAGTTACTTTGATCAAGCCAGCCGCTATCGAAGTTGGTACTAAGTTCACTATCCGTGAAGGTGGTAGAACTGTTGGTGCCGGCCAAGTTACTGAAATTGACGACTAATTTTTAGTTTTTGAATTTTAGTTCTAACAGTGTAAAAAGGTGTTCTTCTCAGAAGAACGCCTTTTTTTATCCAAAAAAGCCCTATTTTGTAGTACTTTCATTGTTTTTTGACCGGCTTTAAGGTAAGATATTTAAGTATGCAAAGTAGCAAACTCAAAATAGACATTGGAGGTATTTGATTAATGTCTGCTAACTGGAAAACTACCGGTAAGACTACTGGTGAACTTTCTTTTGAAATCTCTCAAGATGAAATCAAGAAGAGCCTGGACAAGGCTTTTGACCGCGTAAAGAAGAGCTTGCGTGTACCTGGCTTCCGTAAGGGTCACGTTTCCCGTGTAATCTTCAACCAATACTACGGTGAAGAAGCTCTTTACGAAGACGCTTTGAACTTTGCTTTGCCAGAAGCTTACAGCGCTGCTGTCAAGGAAACTGGCATCAAGGCAGTTGGCCAACCTCAAATTGTTCCTGTATCAATGGACAAGAACAAGGCCTGGGAAATGAAGGCAATCGTAACGGTTGAACCAGAAGTTGAACTTGGCCAATACACTGAAATCGAAGTACCAAAGCAAAACACCCGCGTTTACCAAAAGGACATTGACGCTGAATTGACTAAGCGTCAAGAACAAAACGCTGAGATGGTTTTGAAGAACGACAAGGCTGAAAACGGTGACACTGTAACCATCGACTACGTTGGTACTGTTGACGGCGTTGAATTTGACGGCGGCTCAGCTCAAAACTACTCCCTGGAATTGGGCTCAAACACCTTCATCCCTGGCTTTGAAGACCAACTGGTTGGCCACGGCGCCGGAGAAGAAGTTGACGTTGTCGTAACCTTCCCAGAAGACTACGGCGCAAAGGACCTGGCTGGCAAGGAAGCTCACTTCGCAACTAAGATCCACGAAGTTAAGGCAAAGCAATTGCCAGAACTTGACGACGAATTTGCCAAGGATGTTGACGACTCAGTTGAAACCCTTGACGAATTGAAGGAAAAGATCAAGACTGAACTGAAGTCCGAAAAGGAAGAAGCAGCCAAGGCAGCTATCCAAGAAGCAGCGATCACTACTGCAGTCAAGAACGCTACTGTTGAAGAAATTCCTGACGTGATGATCCAAGAAGACGTTGACAACCAACTCAACCAATACTTAGGCGACATGCAACGTCAAGGGATTGACCCGCAAACTTACTTCAAGTTGACTAACACGACTGAAGACCAACTGCGCAGCCAATTGTCAGCAAACGCTGCTGAACGCGTTAAGACTAACCTTGTTTTGGAAGCAATCGTTGCCAAGGAAGGCTTCGAAGCAAGCAAGGAAGAAATCGACGCTGAAATCAAGGACCTGGCAGACAGCTACAACATGAGCGAAAAGGCAGTTCGCAACGCTTTGAGCGACGAAATGCTGGCTCACGACATCAACGTCCGCAAGGCAATGGACTTGATCACTGACAGCGCTAAGCAAGTAGCTAAGGCTAAGCTTGAAGAAGGCAGCGAAGAAGACAAGTAATCGCCTGTCTATAGACTGAATTCCCCAGAAGTGGCAACTGCCCCTTTTGGGGTTTTCTTTTGCCAAGACTGATGAAAAATACAAGGCTAATTTCGCGCAAGTTGCCCGTATTTATGCTAATCTAGTCTTTAGCAAATAGAGGAGGGAATACATGGCTACTAAGTTTACAGATCCAGAAGAAGTGAAATGCTCATTCTGTGGCAAGTCTGCCAGCCAAGTAAAGAAAATGATTGCCGGCAACGGCGTATACATCTGCAACGAGGACATTGAACTCGCCAAGCGGATCATTGATGATGAGCTGCGTCTGGATTCACTGAAGGAAGCGCGCGAGCTTCCTAAGCCAATGCAAATTAAAGAAGAACTGGACCAGTACGTGATTGGCCAGGACCGGGCCAAGCGGGTTTTGTCCGTAGCGGTTTACAACCACTACAAGCGGATCAGTCAAATGGATGTTGATTCTTCAACCGAATTGCAGAAATCAAATATTGCCTTGATCGGGCCAACCGGGTCCGGCAAGACCTACCTGGCTCAAACTTTGGCCAGGATTTTGAACGTGCCGTTCGCGATCGCGGATGCGACTACTTTGACTGAAGCCGGTTATGTCGGTGAAGACGTCGAGAACATTCTGCTTAAGCTGCTCCAGAATGCCGATTACGACCTGGAGAGAGCCCAGCGGGGGATCATTTATATCGACGAAATTGACAAGATCTCCAAGAAGTCAGAAAATGTGTCGATTACCCGGGACGTGTCCGGTGAAGGGGTCCAGCAGGCACTTTTGAAGATCCTGGAAGGGACCATTGCTTCTATTCCGCCGCAGGGCGGCCGCAAGCACCCGCAGCAGGAAATGATCCGGATGGACACCACCAACATCCTCTTCATTGTCGGCGGGGCTTTTGATGGTATCGAAGAAATCGTTAAGAACCGGCTGGGCAAGAAGACCATTGGCTTTGGGGCAGAACAAGAATCTGGCAAGGTTGACGATGACAACTGGAACCGTTTCTTGACGACCGGGGACTTAGTCAAGTTTGGCTTGATCCCTGAATTCATTGGCCGTATTCCGATTATCACTACCTTGGACCGGCTGGATAGCGACGATTTGGTCCGGATCTTGACTGAACCAAAGAATGCCTTGATCAAGCAATACCAGAAGCTGCTTTCCCTTGACGGGGTTGACCTGGAATTTGAACCAGCCGCCGTCAAGCAGATTGCTGACCTGGCCATTGAGCGGAAGATGGGGGCCAGAGGGCTTAGAACCATCATTGAAAACGCCATGATGGACATCATGTACCGGACGCCGAGCGAAAGCGACATCAGCAAGGTCATCATCACGCCGGAAACGATTACCGGGATGGGCGAGCCGAAGGTGATTCGCCGCGAACTAGAAGAGGTTGCCGATGATCATTAACCAATCAGAATTTGCCGTCAGCGCGGTTAAAGCCAGTCAGTACCCGAAAGACGGCTTGGATGAAATCGCCCTGGCTGGCCGGTCAAACGTGGGCAAGTCCAGCTTGATCAATACCCTTTTGCAAAGAAAGAACCTGGCCCGGACCTCCTCGTCGCCGGGCAAGACCCAGACCTTGAACTTCTACCGGGTGGACAGCGATCAAGCTGACTTTTACCTGGTAGATGTGCCGGGCTATGGCTATGCCAAGGTTTCCAAGAAGCAGAGGGAAGAGTTCGGGGAAATGATCCAGGACTACCTAGAAACCCGGGCCTACCTCAAGGGCTTGATCCTGCTGATCGACGGCCGCCACGAACCGACCGCCGACGATATTGCCATGTATGACTATAGCCAGTATCTCAACTTGCCGATTTTAATAGTGGCCACGAAGATGGACAAGATCAAGAAGAATGCCTTCAACAAGACTGAAGCAGCCTTCAGAAAGCATTTGAACTTGAACAAGGACAATGTGACCTTCCTGCCATTTTCATCAGTGACCAAGCTGAACGTCGACCAGGTCAAGAACTGGATTGAAGCCAGATTGGACGAAGAATAGCAGAAAAAACAAAAATGCTCAAAGGAATTTTCCTTTGGGCATTTTGCGTTTACCGGTGTTTTTTCGGCATTTGGGGCCGGTGGTTGAAGAGTTCGGCGATCAGCTTGAAGGCTCCGTAGATGATCAAGAGGATCCCGATCTCAATGATTGATTGGTGGTTGAAGTATTCCGGGTTGATGATGACGATAATCCCCAGGGCAAAAGCGATAATAGCTTCCGCCGCGGTGATGATTATTCTGAAGACCCCAGTCTGCTTGCGCAAAATAATCTTGCGGACCCGACCATAGGCGAAGAAGAGCAGGAAGGCCCCCAGGAAGTAGTGGGCCAAAAAAACCAGGAGCTGGTTGCTCGATAAAAGGGCCACAGACACGGCGAACAAGACCAGGTAGGTAATTAAGAAGAAACGCTTCTGCTGGGGCTTAAAAGCCGAAACTGAGACCGAGAGGATATGGTTGACGCTGAAGATAATCCCCCCGACAGCGGCCAGCACCCCGAAGGCCTTGAAGGCATAGTTAGGTGCCGTCAGACTGATGATGCCAAGCAGGACCAGGAGCCAGCCGGCCAGGGTGTCCCGGCTGAACAGGGCCGCCCCGATCTGCTGGTTCTTGATCAGCTGCCAGATCGAGGAAAAGAGATTGCCCAAAATGAACTTGGTCCGCCTTGAAGAGTTGGTCACCGACAAAAGGATGGCCCCGAAGCCCCCGAAGCCGTTCTTGGCAAGCTGGTTGATCTTGCTCGACCCGCTGGCCGCCAGGGCGTCAAAGAGGTCCTGGGTCAAGGCTTCCCTCTCTTCCAGGCTGGCTGACCCGATCCATTGGTTGATCAGCTGGTTATAGACCCGGGACTCAGGATTGGGCCGCTTGTGGGTCACGAAATGGCTGCCTTTGATCTGCCAGGAATAGGTATCGTGCTGGGCGATATTGCCATTGGTTGAGTAGACGATGACCGGGTCGACCTCTCTTGGTTCAAAGAGGCGGCCAATAATCGAGAAGTCGGGTACGTAGCGGCGGAGGACCATTTGCAAAAAGTCCTCGTTGTAGTCAACTCCGGCTTCGCTGGCCAGGCCAGGGCTGTCAAAGGTATAGACGGCCTTGATCCGGGCCCGGTAGTCTTCGGGGAGATTCAAGGCGGCGTATTCAGCCAGGTTGCCCCCTTTAGAGTGGCCGCCCAGGATGTAGTCAGCTGAGTCGCCGGCCAGGAGGTCCTTGAGGTAGCAGGCTCCTAAGATTTGGGCCTTAGTTTCTTTAAAAGAAATCTCAAAGTCTTCCCGCCAGCCAACCAGGGTGTCGTCGGTCCCTCTAAAGGCCACATAGTGGGTGCCGTCTTCAAGGACGATTTTCAAGGCGCTGAACTGGCACTGGTCAGTCAAAACGGTGTTGAAGTGGGACAAGCGGGCATCCTTGAAGCGGTCGGCTTCGCTCATCAAGTGGAAGAGCTCCTGGTACTGGCTGGCGTCCAGGCCGGTGAAGGAAGTGGCGAAGTATTTCTCGGCAATTTCACTCACTGTCACTTCTTTGTTACCTGAAGGGATGTACTTTTCCAGGTTAAGATAAGAAAAAATTGCTAAGACTAAAGCGTCGATTTCGTTGAAAGGAGACTTTTCCAAGGGAATGTCGCCGCGCCATTCCAGGTAGGTCAGCAAATTGCTGTTGTCCAAGATGCTCACATCCTTAAAGAAAATAATTGCAAATGCTTACAAGTTAATTTTAGCCTAAATAGGGTAGGGATGGGCAGATTTACCAGAAAATTTAGCGACTTTTATAAAATATAAAAAGCCGCCAACAAGCGGCTTACTTTGCCTCTTTGCCGGCAGCTTTGTCGTCTTCCTTTTCCTTGCCCTTGCCGGAAGCGGCTTTCTTCGGGTCGGGAACGCTAGCGAATTTGTCGAAGAGCTTGTCTAAGTCGTCTTGTCTTTTAAAGGTTAAACCCATTTGTTCATATCCTGCTTTCCATTGAAATAAAAGTTCTGCTTTTGAGTCAATTATAACGATATTTTTGCTATTCAGTCAATTTTGAACTATACTTACAAAAAACAAGGACAAAAATGAACAATATTAAGAGAGGTGCAAAAATGACTGACGCGATTGATGCAATTGAAAAGCGCCACAGCACGCGCTATTTTGACCAAGGCAAGGAGCCCAGCCGGGCAGACCTGGAAGAAGTAGTTCGCTTGGCTGGCCTGGCTCCGTCTTGGGTTGATTCCCAGCCCTGGCGGGTTTACCTGGCTATGGGGGAAACAGCCAAAAAGATCCATGCCCGCCACCTGGCTTTGGCTGAAGCCGGGACGGCGGCATCCCCAGACTGGGAGACCTGGCACCGGGAGGAATGGGATCCTTATCCAAGAGAAAACATGCTCCGGCACAACCAGGCCAGCCAGGAATATCTGAATACGCCGGAATTGCTGGATCTTAGAACTAATATTTTGCAGAAAAATCTCTACTATGCCCCAGCAATTGCTTATTTGACTATTCCCAAGCAGTCTAACCTCTGGTCAGTCTATGACCTGGGAGCTTTTGCCCAGACTCTGGCCATCGCTGCCAAGGCTAAAGGGATTGATACCATGCCGGCCTATGAATTGGTCAAGTACCCGGCCAGTGTCCGGGAAATTATGGGCATCCCAGAAGACCAGACCCTGGCCATGGGGATCGGCCTGGGCTATGGCAAAGATGAGTACGTCAACGGCTACCAGGCTCCCCGCCGGGATCTGTCTGACTTCTTGACAATTAGGGATTAGGAAAAAACTTATAAAAAATCGTTGACTTTTAGTAAGTGAGTCTGTAAGATTAAATTAAATCAAATTGATAAAGGAGCTAAATCATGTTTGCAATGCAAGAAAGCCAAACTATGTGCGTTTGTTGTATGTCACTTATGTCATACGACTGTTTTGTGTTGCCTAAACTGGATTTAGCTCAGACCAAGTGATTTGCCAAGTAATTGTTAGCTTAGTGGCAAATGAAGCAGCTGTTTCCTTTAGGGAGCAGCTGCTTTTTTGTCTCAGGAGGAAAAAATGCAAAAGATCAAGAAATTCACCCTTGTCGCCGTCAGCATCAGTGCCGCCTTCCTGCTGGCCGCTTGCGGCAGTCAGCAGAGCTCAAGCTCAGCAAGAAAGGACAAGCAGGTTTTAAATCTCAGCTCGACCGCTCCGCTGGATACGATCGACATCAGCAAGGCGATCGGCTACGGGCAGACGGGGAACGTTTTTGAAAGTTTCTACCGTTTGGGCAAGAACGGGCAGCCAGCCGCTGGCTTAGCCAAGTCCGGCACTGTATCCAAGGATGGCAAGACCTGGACCTTCAAGCTGCGGTCTAACGCCAAGTGGTCCAACGGGGAAAAGATTACCGCCCAGGACTTCGTCTACTCCTGGCGGCGGACGATCAACCCCAAGACTGCTTCGCCTTACGCTTATCTTTTCTCCGGCATCAAGAACGCCGATGAAATCATTGCCGGCAAGAAGGATCCGTCCAGCCTGGGCATCAAGGCTTTGAACCAGGAAACCGTGCAAGTTAAACTCAACCGGCCGATTGCCTACTTCAAGGTTTTGATGGCTTACCCGCTCTTTGGGCCGCAAAACGAAGCCTTTATCAAGAAGACGGGCAAGAAGTACGCGACCAGCTCCAAGTACATGCTTTACTCCGGCCCATTTAAGATCACCGGCTGGAAGGGGACCAATGATACTTGGTCTTTTGTCAAAAACAACCAATACTGGGACAAGCAGGCAGTCAAGTTGAGCAAGATCAGCTACCAGGTCGTTAAGACCACCAACACCGGCTACCAGCTCTACCAGCAGGGCAAGCTGGACCTCACTCCGTTATCCAGTGAACAGGTTAAGCAGCTGAAGAAGAACAAGGACTTCAAGACCTACCCATACTCCTACGTTGCCTTCTTGGCCTACAACTTCCAGGCCAAGGACGCAACGGTTAAGAAGGCTTTGAACAACAAGAACATCCGCCTGGCCCTGTCTCTGTCACTTGACCGGAAGATTCTGACCAGCAAGGTCTTCGGTGACGGGTCAAGCGTGCCAACTGGCTTCGTGGCTTCCGGTCTGGCCTATGACCCGGCTAACAAGGAAGACTTTGCCAAGGAGCAAAAGGTGTCTAATACCGTTGACTACAATGAAAAGCTGGCTGAAAAGTACTGGAAGACCGGGATGAAGGAATTAGGCTTGAAGAAATTGAACCTGACCTTGCTGGCTTCAAACGAAAGCACTAATGCCGACGCCTTGACCCAGTATCTGCAGTCCCAATGGACTAAGGTTTTGTCCGGCATCAACGTGAAGGTTAACTCCATTCCAAGCAAGAACGCCTACACCAAGGCTTCAAGTGGGGACTTTGACATCTACGTCTCCGGCTGGGGCGGGGACTTCAGCGACCCGATGACCTTCATGCGGATCTTGCAAAAGGGGACTTCCTACAACTACGGCAAGTGGGACAATGCTGAATACAACAGTTTGATCAAGAAGGCTTTGACGACTGACGCCAACGACGTTAACAAGCGCTGGCAGGACCTGGTTAAGGCAGCCCAAGTGGCCAACGCCGACCAGGCAGTCAGCCCGATCTACCAGCAGACGACCGCCTACCTGCAAAACAGCAAGGTCAAGGGGATCATCCACAACAATGCTGGTACCCAGTGGAGCTACAAGTACGCCTACATCAAGTAGTTGGTAATTAGAAGCTAGATATACAAACAAAAACGAGACCATTGGTCTCGTTTTTTTAATGCCTGCTGGCCCGGTGGCTAGCGCTGGCCTTGATTTTGTGGGGATGCCGCTTGAATTTGACCTGGCCGCCCTCTGGCAAGAAGCGGAAGTGGCGCATCTTGGCGTTAAAGGGGCGGCCGGAAAGGCGAATAGCGGTCCAGTCTTTCATCAGCTTGATCATCCGGTCTAATTCCTGCACTCTTTTGGCCTGGCCCTCTGCTTCAGCGGCCTGGTGGATGTCGCCTTCCAGGCGTTCGATCAGGTTCTGGTGGTAGGCAAGTAGCTCTGGAGTAAGTGGTGCCCGCCGGTACTGGTTGAAGAGCTTTTGGATCAGTTCCATGGCCTCCAGGCTATCACGGGGCTGGATATAGCGGGAATCATTATCTTCATTCATGGATTTTGTCCTTTCTATTATTTCTGTTTCTATCTTTTTATCAATCTTTTTGCCTTTTTCTGGCTTTTTAGTTAAAAATTACAGGAGTGTTAAAAAATGCGATATCTAAAAAATACCCTAGCCATCTTTTAATTTTTTTGTCACAATATAAAAAGCACGAGGCTTTTAACCTAGGATACCAGAATCAGCATAAACAAGAAGATGTTTGACGAAATTTGTCAGTTAATTGAGGAGAAAAAAGATGAAGGCATACTTGTTCGGCATTACGCCGGTAGAAGAAGCTTTTTTAAAAGAATGGCAGGACCAGCATCCAAACGATGAAATCTCTTATACCCACAGTCCTTTGACGGCAGATAATTTAGAGCTGGCCAAGGGTTTTGAGGCGGTTTCGACCCAGCAGGCGGAGCCCTTGACGGCGTCTGACCTTGAGACCTTGGCGGCTGGCGGTGTCAAGCACCTGGCCTTGCGGAAGGTGGGGGCGGACAATATTGACCTGGAAGCAGCAGCTAAATACGGGATCACCGTTGCTAATGTACCGGCTTATTCGCCGCGGGCAATCGCGGAAAACGGCTTGACCGGGGCCATGTACCTTTTGCGCAAGTGGGGCTATTACCACCGGAAGATGCGGCGAGGAGACTTCACCCGGCCAACGGAATTGATGAGTGATGAGATCTTCAATCAGACGGTCGGCATTGTCGGCTTGGGCCGGATCGGGGCAGCCGCGGCGGAAATGTATCATGCCCTGGGGGCCAGAGTCATCGGCTACGACCCGGTCTACAATGCTTCTTTAGAGCCTTTTTTGGACTTCGTTGATTTTGAGACCTTGATCAAAGAAAGCGACATCGTTCAGGTGCACATTCCGCTGACTCCGGAAAACAAGGGCATGTTCAGCGCCAATGAATTTGCCAAGATGAAGGATGACGCGATCTTGGTCAACCAGTCAAGAGGTGAACTGGTCGATACCGCGGCCTTGATCGTGGCCTTGAAGTACCATGAAATCGGCGGGGCCGCCCTGGACGTTTTGGAAGGGGAAGAAAAAATCTTCGGCCGCAAGTTTGAGGACGTGGGTTCCTTGCCGGACGAATACACGGAACTGATCAACCTGCCAAACGTGGTCATGTCCCCGCACTCGGCCTACTATACCAAGATGGCAGTCAAGAACATGTTCTTCCAGAGCATGACTGATATCGAGCGGACCCTGTCCGGGAAAAAGGCCTTTTTCAAGGTAAATTAGCTGAAAAAGCAGTAAAATAAAGCGAAAAAAGAAGAACAATGACCAGCCCTGGCGGGGAAATCCGGCCAGGGCTTTTTCCATCTGTAAAGCTTTTCGTAAAGATTAACATCTGCTAAAAAATTCTGTTAGACTAAGGGTAAAGTTAAGTAAAAAAGTTTTTGCAAAGGACAAGGAAATGGCAAATCAAGACCAAGCATATTTAGACTTACTGAAAAAGATCATGACGGAAGGCAATGACAAAAATGACCGGACTGGGACGGGGACCAGAAGCCTTTTTGGGGCCCAGATGCGCTTTGACTTAAGCCAAGGCTTTCCGATCCTGACGACCAAGCGGGTCCCTTTTGGCCTGATCAAGAGCGAGCTTTTGTGGTTCTTGCGGGGGGACACCAACATCCGTTTCTTGCTTGAACATAAAAACCACATTTGGGACGAATGGGCCTTCAAGAACTGGGTGACCAGCCCGGAATACCAGGGCCCGGACATGACCGACTTTAGCCTTAGGAGTCAAAAGGACCCGGAATTTAAGGCAGTCTATGACGAAGAAATGCAAAAGTTCTGCCAGCGGATTCTGGATGATGAAGCTTTTGCCCAAAAATACGGCAACCTGGGCGACGTCTATGGGGCCCAGTGGCGGCACTGGGGTAAGCGGGACGGCGGCTTTATCGACCAGATCGCGGACGTGATTGAGCAGATCAAGACCAATCCCGACTCCCGCCGCTTGATCGTAACAGCCTGGAACCCGGAAGACGTTCCTTCCAGCGCCCTGCCGCCGTGCCATGTCCTTTTCCAGTTTTACGTGGCTGACGGCAAGCTCAGCTTGCAGCTTTACCAGCGCTCAGGCGACATGTTCTTAGGCGTGCCCTTCAACATTGCCAGCTACTCTTTACTCTTGTCCTTGATTGCCCGGGAGACAGGCCTGGAAGTGGGCGAGTTTGTGCATACTATTGGGGATGCCCATATTTACAAGAACCACCTTGCCCAAGTGGAAGAGCAGCTGAAAAGAAAGCCGTTTGACGCGCCAACTTTATGGCTGAATCCAGAGAAGAAAAAAGTAGCTGATTTTGAAATGGCTGATATCAAATTGGTCAACTACCAGCACGGGTCTACAATCAAGGCCCCGGTCGCGGTTTAGAAAGGGTGAAGAAATGCTTAGCTACGTTTGGGCAGAAGATGAAAAAGGCGCCATCGGCTACCAGGGCCGCCTGCCCTGGCACTTGCCGGCAGATTTGGCCCATTTTAAGGCAAAAACCATGGGCCATCCCATGCTGATGGGAAGAAAGACTTTTGAGTCCTTGCCGGGCCTGTTGCCTGGCCGGCAGCATGTCGTCCTTTCCAGCAGGAAATTAGACCTGCCAGCTGGGGTTCTGCAGCTGAAAAGCGAAGAAGAGCTTTCCACCTGGCTGAAGGAGCAGGTGGGAGAAGTCTGCGTTATTGGCGGCTCCACCCTCTTTGCCCTGCTGGCTGACCAGGTTGATAAGCTGGAAGTGACCCGGATCAAGGGAATTTTTCCCGCTGACACCTACATGCCAGACATTGACTGGGCGGCTTTTGCCCTGGTAAAGAGTGAAGCCCACCAGGCAGACGGCAAGAACAAATATGACTATGTCTTTGAGACTTACCTGCGTAAAAAATAGCAGGCAAGCAGTGAAAAGTGAGATGTGAGTGTTATGAAAACAAATTTGGAGACGGGCTTGACCGAGGAGGAGGTCAAGCAGAAAAGCGCGGCCGGCAAGGTCAACACAGCCATTGATGATGAGTTCAAGACCAACCGGCAGATCATCGTTGAAAACACCTTTACCTACTTCAACTTGATCTTCCTGGTTTTAACCATCCTGCTCTTGATTGCCGGGGATATCCGGGATCTGACCTTTTTGCCGGTGATCATTTTGAACACGATCGTGGGGATCGTCCAGGAAATCCGGGCAAAATCTGTTTTAAGCAAACTGCAGGTCTTAAACCAGACCAAGCTTTTAGCCCTGAGAGGCGGAAAAAGGCGGCAGGTGCCAATCGATCAGCTGGTTGAAGGAGACCTGGTCCTCTTGAAAGCCGGTGACCAGATCCCGGCCGACGCCAAGGTGGTCGACGGCAGCGTCCGGGTAAATGAGTCCCTTTTAACCGGGGAAAGCGATGAAATTGCCAAGGAAGTTGGCGACGAGCTCTTATCCGGTTCTTTCGTCGTTTCCGGCGAAGTCATGGCCCAGCTGGTCAAGGTGGGCAGCGAATCCTACATCGCCAAATTAACGGCGGAAGCCAAGGCCATGGGCGGGGGAGAAGAATCAAAGATGATCCGGGCCATCAACCGCTTGATCAAGTGGGTTGGCATCATCATTATTCCAATGGGGCTAGCCCTTTTTGCCCAAGCTTACTTCCTCAACCACCGGTCTTTTGCTGAATCCATCAGTTCCATGGAAGCAGCCATTATCGGCATGATCCCGGAAGGGCTCTACCTGCTGACGACGGTTGCCCTGGCCTTGGCCGCCATGCGCCTGGCCAGAAACCAGGTTATGCTGCACGACATGAAGAGTGTGGAAACCCTGGCCCGGGTCAATGTCCTCTGCGTTGACAAGACAGGGACGATTACTGAGCCGAAGATGGCGGTGGAAAAAGTCGTCCCGGCCAAAAATTACCCGGGAAATGATTTGGAAGACCGGCTCGCCGCCTACGTTTCCAACATGCCTGTCGACAATATCACCGCTGAAGCCTTGAGCCAGAAGTTTGGTCAGGACCAGCCCCTGGTCAATGCCAAAAGGATTATTCCTTTTACCTCAGTCAACAAGTACAGCGGGGCGGTTTTCGCAGGCTACACCCTTTTGCTGGGGGCGCCGGAAATGATCCTGCGCTCGCAGCTGAAAGCCTGCCAGGAAGAATTTGCCTGCTACCCGGAAAAAGGCTACCGGGTCCTGGCCTTTGCCAAGTATCCGGCAGAACTGACAGATGAAAAAGAGAAATTAACCCAGGAGGTCGAAGTTCTAGGTTATGTGCTCTTGTCCAATCCGATCCGGAAAGAGGCCAAGGAGACTTTTGCATACTTTGCCAAGCAAGGGGTGGAAATCAAGGTTATTTCCGGGGACAACCCGGTCACCGTTTCCCGGGTGGCCGGCCAGGCCGGGATTGCCGGGGCAGAGAAGTACATCGATGCCCAGACGATCAAGCCAGGCGAATATGAGCAGGCCATGACTGAATACAATGTCTTTGGCCGGGTTAAGCCGGAGCAGAAGAAGGAATTCGTCCAGGCCCTGCAGAAGATCGGGAAGACCGTGGCCATGACCGGGGACGGGGTTAACGACATACTGGCCATGAAGGAAGCCGATTGCAGCATTGCCATGGCCTCAGGCAACAGCGCGGCTGTTCAAGCTTCCCAGGTGGTCTTGCTGGACTCAAACTTTGCCAAAATGCCCCAGGTGGTCAATGAAGGCCGGCAGGTGGTCAACAACATTGAACGTTCAGCTGGCCTCTTTTTAGTCAAAAACATCTTCTCCTTGCTGATGGCGGTCTTTTCCTTGGTCTTGACGATCAACTATCCAATCAAGCCGGCCCAGATCACCTTGATCTCCAGCTTTACGATCGGCCTGCCGTCCTTCCTTTTGGCCCTGGAAAAGAACCATTCCCGGATCCGGGGCAATTTCACGGTCAATATCCTGACCAAGTCGATTCCAGGCGGGATTACCGACTGGCTGGCCGTCAGCATCCTGGTTTTGACCAACAAGTTTACCAATATTGGGG
The DNA here is from genome assembly GCA_027681045.1 of Lactobacillaceae bacterium AF64-9pH9TA. Lineage (GTDB taxonomy): Bacteria > Bacillota > Bacilli > Lactobacillales > Lactobacillaceae > Lactobacillus. The sequence goes on from JAQDCK010000002.1 coordinate 233,735, forward strand.
ACAATGAAGTCGCTACCGCGTCAACGGCTCTCCTGGTCCTGGTGGGCTTGATGGTCCTCTTATGGATCTCCCGGCCGCTCAATAAGTATAAGCTGGGCGTTTTGGCCCTGTCGGTGGTCTGCACCATCTTGTCAATCATTTTCATCCCTGGCTTCTTCAAGCTGAGTCCTTTGTCAGGCCGGGCTGTCTTCACGGTTGTCGTCCTTTTCTTTGCCGGTATTACCCTCTTCAGAATCATGTCGCGGATCTGCGACGGAATCAAAGAAGTCAGCAACGTGCTGACGGAGAAGGGGAAAGACGCCAAGCTGCGGGACCTTTTAGCCGCTTATGGCAAGGACCAAGACGAGCTTTAACAGTTTTTTTAGAAAAAAGGCTTGACTTGCTTAAAAAATAATGATAAGTTTAGAGCATCAAGTTAAGACAAGTTATCTCGAAAAGCAGAGTAGTCGGGTGATGATCCTTTACAGAGAGGCGGCAGCTGGTGAAAGCCGCCAGGAGAGTTCCGGTGAACATGGGCTTGGAATGATATGCCGCGGTGATATTTAGCCGCTGCCGGGGTTGCTCTCGTTAAACAAGCAAGCTGTTTCTATTTGTCAGAGACAGCTGGTGAGATTTATTACGCAAGTAATGAATGAACTAAAGGTGGTATCACGAGCGCTCGTCCTTTATCAAGGATGGGCGCTTTTTCTTTTCTGTTCGAATTTGACTGCCGCTTTATCGGGATTGCTGCTGTGTTTCTGGAGGTATTAATCATGAGAAAAAAGAAACAAAGAAACATTATTATCGCTGTCTTGGCCGTTGTGGTCATTGCCGTTATCGCCTTCTTCTCCTTTGGCAAGAAGGGCAGCCAGCAAAGCGGCAAGACGGTGACGGTAACCGTCGGGACTGTCGGGGCAACCAAGGCTGAACGGGCCATCTGGAAGAGTGTGGCGGCCACTGCCAAGAAGAAGTATGGTATCATTGTCAAGACCAAGAACTTCTCTGACTACAACCAGCCAAACAGCGCCTTGAAGTCAGGAGACCTGGACCTTAACGCCTTCCAGCACTACAACTTCCTCAACAACTGGAACAAGGCCAACAAGAGCAACCTGGTTGCCATCGGCAAGACCTACATCGCTCCAATCCGCCTTTACTCACTGAAGTATAAGTCATTGAAGTCCCTGCCTAAGGGGGCAACGATTGCCATTCCAAACGACGCGACCAACGAAGCCCGGGCGCTTCTGGTTCTGAAGAACGCCGGCCTGATCACCCTGAAGGGGACCAGCGCTACCAAGCTGTACTCAGTTGCTGACATCAAGAGTAACCCGAAGAACTTCAAGATCAAGGAAGTTGCGACTGAACAAGCTGCCAGAGTTCTGAAGTCAGTTGACGCTGCTGTTGTCAACAACGACTACGCTAACCCGGCAGGTCTGGGCGACAAGCAAACCATCTACGTTGAACCAATCAACAAGGACTCCTACCAATGGATCAACATCATCGTTGCCCGCAAGAAGGACAAGAACAAGAAGGCTTACAAGGAAGTCGTTAAGGCTTACCAGACTGAAAAGACCAAGCAGCTGTACAAGAAGTACTACGGCAACAAGCAAGTTGCGGCTTGGGATGCCAAGTTCTAAGATTTTTAACTTAACCTAGAAAGAAGCTTTGATCATATGAGCATTATTCAACTGGATCACGTCAGTGTGACTTTTAAGCGGAAAAAGGCTGCCGATGTGCAGGCCGTGCAGGATGTGACTTTACACATCGAAAAAGGCGACATCTACGGGATCGTCGGCTTTTCTGGGGCCGGGAAATCAACCCTGGTCAGAACCATCAACCTTTTGCAAAAGCCAACTGCCGGAGACGTCGTGGTTGGGGGTGTCGACTTTGTCAAAGACGGCAAACAGGTGATCAGCGGCAAGGACCTGCAGGCCCGCCGCCGGAAGATCGGGATGATTTTTCAACAGTTCAACCTACTTAATGAAACGACCGTCATTGAAAATATCGCCTTTGCCCTCAAGCATTCAGACCTGTCTGACGATGAGCTGGAAGAAAAATGCCACAAGCTTCTGAAGCTGGTCGACCTGGAAGACAAGGCCAATTCCTACCCGGCCCAGCTCTCCGGCGGCCAGCAGCAGCGGGTGGCGATCGCCCGGGCCCTGGCTAACGATCCGGAAATCCTTTTGTCAGACGAAGCAACCAGTGCGCTGGACCCGCAGACGACCATCCAGATCCTGGACCTGTTGAAGAAACTGAACCGGGAACTGGGCTTGACCATTGTTTTGATCACCCACGAAATGGACGCGGTTAAGAAGATCGCCAATAAGGTGGCGGTCATGGAAAACGGCCGGGTTGTCGAAAACGGCAACTTGCGGGATGTCTTCTTGGCACCAAAGGCTGAACTGACCCAGAAGTTCGTCGGCGGTTCTTTGGCTGTAGTTGACACCTTGAAGAGCCTCAACATCAGCCTGGCTGAAAACGAAGCCCTCTACCAGCTGGTCTACAGCTTGAACAATGTGGCCAAGTCAATCATCATCGAGCTTTACCGGGAAGTCGGCGTGGAAGCTTCGATGCTCTACGGCAATGTAGAAGTCCTGGCTGACGAACCGGTCGGGACCCTACTGGTCACGGTCAAGGGGGATGCTGACAAGCAAAAGGCAACCTTGAAGTTCTTAAACGATGAGGGTGTCACGGTAACGGAATTAGACGAAAGAGGTAACCGCTTATGATTAATGGTTTGGTACACTGGATCGCGCAGAACTTTCCGAATATTTACAACTTGGGCTGGAGCGGGGACACCGGCTGGGGCACCTCCATTCTGCAGATCATCTACATGACCTTCTGGCCGTCAATCTTCGGCGGGGTCCTGGGCCTCTTCTTCGGGGTCATCCTGGTTTTGACCGAGCCAGGCGGGATCTTGGAAAACAAGTTCTGGTTCAATTTCTGCGACAAGCTGATTTCCATTCTGCGGGCCATTCCTTTCATTATCCTTTTGGCCTTCATTTCACCTTTGACCCGCTTGATTGTCGGGACGGAAATCGGGGACACGGCTGCCTTGGTCCCGCTGACTTTAGGGATCTTCCCATTCTATGCCCGCCAGGTCCAAGTCGCTTTGGAAAGTTTGGATCCGGGCAAGGTTGAAGCAGCCCAGAGCTTGGGCGCAAGCAACTGGGACATTATTTTTGACGTTTACCTCAAGGAAACGCGGTCAGAAATCATCCGGGTGTCAACTGTTTCCATCATCAGTTTGATCGGCTTGACCGCAATGGCCGGGGCCGTTGGGGCCGGTGGTCTGGGTACTACTGCCATTCAGTACGGCTACCGTGACTTTGCCAACGACGTGACATTCCTGGCCACTGTCCTGGTCGTCATCATGATCTTTATCGTGCAGGTGGTCGGCGACTTCCTGGCCAAGAAGCTGAACCACCAGCACCGGTAAGAAATTTTTGGAAAGAATCTTCCCTTTGCGGGAGATTCTTTTCTTTTTGCCTTTTTAGAAAGTAAGAATAGAGTTTACATTTTTAAAAAATAGCCTTTTCAATTTTAAAAAGTTAAAAAATGGTTTATAATGTGGAGGTAAGTAATAAATAATTGAGTAGAGGAACTATCATGGCAAAATACGAATTTAAGTCCAGTCCAATCGATTTAGTCAACCCAAGCTACGACCTGGTAATTATCGGGGCCGGTGGTACCGGTTTGTCCGCTGCCTTGCAGGCACATGAACTCGGCGCCAGCGTGGCTGTTTTTGAAAAGAACGAAGTTTTGGGCGGGAACACCAGCAAGGCTTCATCAGGGATGAACGCGGCTGAATCCCTGGTCCAATTCAAGCACGGCATCATCGACAACAAGGCTGACTTCTACCAGGAAACCCTTAAGGGCGGCGGCAACTTGAACGATGAAGCAATGCTGAGCTACTTCGTCGACCATGCTGCTTTGGCAATCGACTGGCTGAAGCAATACGGCGTTGAGCTGGATGACTTGACGATTACCGGTGGGATGAGCAAGAAGCGGGCTCACCGCCCAGCATCTATGGCGCCAGTTGGCGGCTACCTGATCACTGGCCTGTTGAAGAGCATTGAAGCAGCCCGGATTCCGGTCTTCAACAAGACCAAGGTTGTTAAGCTTTTGCAAGACGAAAAGGGCAAGGTAACTGGCATCGACGTCGTTGGCCCAGACGGCCGCCGGCAAGTTAAGGCCAAGGCTGTTATCCTGGCAACTGGTGGTTTCGGCGCTTCTAAGGAAATCATCAAGAAGTACCGGCCAGACTTGGAAGGCTACAAGACGACCAACCAAGCTGGCGCTACTGGTGATGGTCTGATCCTGGGTGAAGAAGCCGGGGCAGAACTGGTGCAAATGGACTTCATCCAAGTTCACCCAACTGCGCAAACTGACGGCGAAAAGACCTTCTTGATCGGGGAAGCTGTCCGGGGCGAAGGTGCTATTTTGGTCAACAAGGCCGGCCAGCGCTTCATCAACGAACTGGACACCCGGAAGGTTGTTTCAGCAGCCATCACCGGCTTGAATGAAGACGGTGCCTACCTCATCTTTGACCAAGGTGTCCGTGATCACGTTAAGGCAGTTGAATTCTACGACCACATCGGCCTGGTAGAACATGGGGCAACTTTGGATGAACTGGCTGGCAAGATCGGCGTTGACGCTGCTGGTCTTGAAGCAACTGTTGCCAGCTGGAACGAAGCAGTCAAGGACCAAGACGACCAAGCCTTTGGCCGGACTACCGGGATGGACCGCGATATTTCAGTTGCGCCATACTTTGCTATCCACATTCACCCAGCCATCCACTACACGATGGGCGGCTTACACATCAACCCTGAAACCCAGGTTTTGGGCAAGGACGACAAGGTGATCGAAGGCCTCTACGCCGCTGGTGAAGTTTCCGGGGGCCTGCACGGCAACAACCGGATCGGCGGTAACTCAGTTGCCGAAACTGTAGTCTTTGGCCGGCAAGCTGCTATTCAAGCAAGCAAGTTCGTGCGCGGCGAAAACTAAGCTGAAAAGAACAAGTTACAAAAGAATACTATTTTAGACAGCAGCTCTTAGGCTGCTGTCTTTTTTTACCAAAAATTAGCAAATTAAAGTTCGCTCTTTCACATGCCTGTGTTATCATAAAGGAAAACGTTTGAAACCGCTTTATAATAATTGGCGTGATGATGAAAGGAAAAGATCATGAGTACACGGGAACGCTATCAGCAGAGTGAACTGGTCAAGGCGAACAGCAAGTTCAGCCGGGTCCGGGCGACTATTGAATCAGCCTTTTACGGCAACAATGTCCATGAAGTCAAGAGTGTAGCGGAAGCATATGAACTGGCCAAGCGTCAGCCTGGCGTAATTGAGACTGACCTGCCGATCCTGCACACCGGTGATTTGGGTCTGCCGGTCGGGGCCAAGCAATTGGTTTACAATCACGGCAAGATTTTGGGCCGGACGGCATCAGCCCGGCACTTCGTCGATGATCCAGAGGAAGACACGGCTGCTTTAACCAACAGTTTATATGAAGACATTTATGCTGGCCATGAGCAGAAGTATTTGAAGACGACGGTACTGGTCGGGCTGGACCCGTCCTTTAGCTTAAAGGCCCACTTGATGCTGCCGGAGAACCAGGCCTTCAACCTGCTCAGCTACATGCTCAACTTTCGCTTTTTTGATGAAAAGGCGGCTGAGATGTATGAAAAATCCAAGCTCTATGATGAAGGGGACTTGTACTTCTACTTTGACCCAAACGTGACGGATCCAGCTTATCCCAACGGACTGGCAATTTTTGACGCTCCGCACAACTGCGCCGCGGTGTTTGGCTTGCGCTACTTTGGTGAGCTGAAGAAGGGAACCTTGACCTTGGCCTGGGCCCTGGCCCACCGGCACGGCTATGCTGCCTGCCACGGGGGTGAGCAAGCCTTCCACTTTGAAGACAAGGAAGACAAGGTATTTGCCTTTTACGGCTTGTCGGGGTCAGGTAAGTCAACCTTGACCCACGCTGACCATGACGGTAAGTATGATATTACTGTTTTGCACGACGACGCCTTTATTATTTCAAGAGAAGACGGCAGCTCGGTAGCCTTGGAGCCGGCCTACTTTGACAAGACCCACGACTATCCAGCCGGCCACCATGAGACCAAGTACTACACGACTGTGATGAACTGCGCGGTTACCTTGGATGAAGCAGGGCGGAAAGTTTTGGTTACGGAAGACCTCCGGAACAACAACGGGCGGGTGATCAAGAGCCGGTATACCTCAGCCAACCGGGTCGATGTGGAAGAAAACCCGATCACGGCCCTCTTCTGGATCATGAAGGACAACTCTTTGCCGCCGGTATTGAAGGTGACGGATCCAGTTTTGGCTACAACCCTGGGCTTGACTTTAGCCACCAAGCGGACGTCAGCTGAGAACTTGCCAAAGGGCTTTGACATGAACACTTTGGTCATTGAACCATTTGCTGATCCCTTCAGAGCTTACCCAGTTGGGGGCGATTATGGGGACTTCAAGGAACTTTTCACCAAGCGGGGAGCGGAATGCTACGTTTTAAACACGGATGCCTTCTGCGGGAAAAACATTCCTAAGGAACTGACTTTAGAGATTATTGAAAAGCTGGTAGACGATACTGACCAGTGGCAGGCTTTTGGCGATTTTGCCGGAGTCAGCTACATGCCGCTTGCTGACTATCCAGTTGACCTGGACTCTGCTGATTACAAGCAGAATCTCAGAGCCCGGATGCAGGACCGGCTGGACTGGCTGAACATGTACAACGGTGAGCACCCAAAGACGCCGCTGCCAGAAGAAGCCAAGGAATGCTTAGAGAAAATTGTCAGTGAACTGAAGTAAGCGTCTATCTATATTAGGCAAACTATATCAGCCATTCTTTTTAACAGACCTTAGGGTCTGTTTTTTCTTTTTTCCTAGCAAAAATTTTCCTAGCAAAAATAGAGATAATCCGAACTATCGTTTCTTTAATAAATAATTCCTGCGGGGAAAAAAACAAAAGAAAGAGCAAGCAAGTTTGCTTTTATTACAACGGGTCCTGGTGCACCAGGCATAAAACGAATGAAAAAGCAAATTTGACGAATCAGAAAAAGCTAGT
>JAQDCK010000020.1 GCA_027681045.1 Lactobacillaceae bacterium AF64-9pH9TA
ACCATCGAAGGTTGGAACGACTTCTTGTGAAGCTACTTCGTCCTTGTCTGGAGTCAAGCCAGAGATAGTTGGACTAGTTACGGTCTTCAAGCTTTGCGGATCAACTGGGTTCCAAGTGATTTCCTTAGTTACCAAGTCCTGGTCACCAGTTTGCTTGAAGGACAGAGTCTCTTCTACTGATTCTGGAGTGTCAAAGCCTGCTGGAACTTTGTAGACAACGGTCCGCTTTACATTCTGCTTACGATCAACGTTTTGGTGGCCGTGCTTCAGAACTACAGTATAAGTCTGGTCCTTATTGTCATCCGTGTCGTAAGTTGCGTCATCTGGGTAATCGCTTGATACGAATACGTAGCCTGCAGCTTTCAACTTCTTGATCGTGTCTTCAGTGCTGTAGCCAATCAAGTCCTTGGACAAACCACTCAAGTCATCGGATTTTTCGATCAGCTCGTAGTTCTTGTCTTCATCAACGTATTTGACCAAGGCATTTTGGATGTTTGTAGTGTAGATAACCTTTACGGTAGTTTCCTTATCACCATCAAAAGTTGGAACTACAACTTCAGAAGCAACTTCTTTCTTCTTTGCAGTTAAACCAGCAATCTTTGGACTAGTTACGGTATTCAAGCTTTGTGAATCAACAGGATTCCAAGTGATTTCCTTGCTTACCAAGTCTTGGTCACCAGTTTGAGTGAAGGACAAAGTCTCTTCAACTGATTCTGGAGCGTCAAATCCTGCTGGCACTTCGTAGACAATAGTCCGAGTTACCTTTTGGTCACGATCAACAGGCTTGTGGCCGTGCTTCAAGACAACAGTGTAGACTTGGTCAGTTGAATCATCAGTGTCGTAAGTGGCGTCAGTTGGGTAGTCACTTGATACGTATACATAGCCTGCTGCTTCCAATTTCTTGATCGTGTCTTCAGTGCTGTAGCCAATCAAGTCCTTGGACAGACCGGTAAGGTCACCAGAGTCTTCGATTAACTCTCTGTTCTTGTCTTTGTCAACGTATCTTACCAGGGCCTTCTGCTTGTTAGCATTGTAGGTAATGTCAATCGTCACATCAGTACTGTTTGAATCTACAGTTTCTTCCGTCACCACTTTTTGACTTGGGGTAAAGCCGGGAACTTCTGGTACATTGCTGAATTTACTCCATGATGAAGTAGTCCAGTCCGTGTAAGTAGTTTTGCCAGGCTTCTCCATTAATCTAGTTCTGCTAATCGTCGCTTCCTGCTTGGTTATTTGAACTTCACCAGATGGGAGGTGAACATTGATGGTTCTGGTAACCGTTCTGCTTTCTGTAACTGGTCCCAAAATGATAACGCTGGTAGCGATAGACTTTTTAATCGGAGTGACAAATTGGTCGGCGTAAGCCTTGTAGCCCAAGTTCAAAGTCTTGCCATCGTCGCTAGCTAGCTTTACATCCTTGGCCGGAATGACAATTGAGAACTGGTTAGACGGAGTTGACTGAGCCAAAGTGCCTTCTTGCACCTTGATACTCTTAATCGTTGACCAGTCAGTCACCTTGTCTTCACTCAGCCAAGTAACGTTTTCTTCTGCGTTGCTGTTCAAATCGAGCAGACTTGTTGAGTAATAAATCTTTGAATTTGCATCAGTAGTCGTTACCGGGCCTGTCAAAACCACTTCACTTTCAGTTGGCAAGTTGGAGTAGATGCGGACATTGGTCAAATCACCCTTGGTCAAATTCTTTGGGGTGATCTTGAACTTCATGTCTTGAACATCAGTCGAGAAGGACTTACCGGTGTTTTGGAAAGTAGTGTCTAGGTTACCTTGGCTCGTAGCACCCATAGTGAATTCTTCACTTGGCGCCAGGACAGTCAGGCTGAACGCGTTCCAACCTGACCAGATATTGGTTGAATCGCCTTCAGTATATTCAGGCTTGTAGAGCGGGTTATTTTTGTAGGTTGACATGTACAAAAGCTTCGTCGTGGTTCTGACAAAGAAGTGACTCTTATACCTTCCTGGCAATGCATCATCGCTAATGTCCGCAACGATCGTATAATTGTCATTACGGATATTGTATTTGTATTCTGACTGGCTGTAGTCCATCTTAACAACCTGGTTTGCCCCCTCATTGACGTAGAAGGTTGAAACTTCAGGATCTCCGTAGAATTTTGAGGCAGTGGCATTGTAGACCGCGTATTGAGGTAAAACTACGTAAATAACAGGCTTGTTAAAGTAGGGATTTGCAACATAACTCATGTCCCTGCCGTTGTAAATGGTCAGTTTTTTACTTTCGCCGGCCAAGCCGGTACCACCACGTTCATAGATGTGAAAGATGCTCAAGTGCTCTGGGACAATGGTTTGCGTTACCCACGTAGTCTTGCCTTTTAAGTAATCAGAAGAAACCGTCATCGAATTAGTCAGATTATCGCCTGTCTTCACTGCGGTACCATTGTCATAGGTATCAGATAAATTCCCCGTAATAATGAAGCGTTGAAGTTGGGTGTTGGGTTCCATTGCCATGCCAGCATAATCAGTTTTAGCGCCTGCTTTCCAATAGTCTGGTGTCAAAACAGCTTCCCGGATTGGACTGTTGCCTGCAGCTTTAATCGCTTCACCCGCATTCACTGTCCCCCTGCTAGTAGTGCCATCAGCGTAGGTCAAAACATAGCTGTAAGTGCTAGTGCCATCTACCTTAGGGGTAGTGATACCAGTGGAGTTAAAACCATCTGCTACTTTGAAGTCAAAAGATAGATCAGTCAAGTCATAACTTGACAAGTTACCAAAAGAAAAAGTTGTCAGCTTGTCAGCCTTGTCATTTAAAACCAGTTCGTTGTGAAACCAGGCACCGTACCCCCCAAGACTGACATTCCCTTTGGTAATTTTTGAGTTGACATTTTCACTCCAAGTAATATCACGAGAGCCTGTTAATGTCTTGGTGTGTGCATCATCAAGGTACTGGGTAATGATGATCGGGCTGTCAGCAGTTACAGTCTGATTTACGTTACCATTAAAGACATACTTGCCGACTATGTAGTATGGAGTTTGTCGTGCATCGGTTGTATCAACATTGTTACCTGAACCTTTAGGGACAGTGATCACAACATCCGCTCCGATCCCATCCTGCGTAATCGTGGTTTGGTCGCCAAAAGCATTTTTCGATGCAGTGTCTGCCACGTTCAATTCGAATTGCGCTGGTACTGGAATCCGGATCTCAGTACCATAATTAATGCTTCTGATCACCCGGTTGCTGGAAAATGAATTGACGTCACTTGCGTTATTAATTCCGAGCAGCTCATTCAGACTCAAGGAGTAAGTGTAGTCCTTATTTGGCTGGATAGCAGCCTGATTCTTTTTGGCCGGCGTACGAGTCAGTTCCGGGTCAATCGTCGGCTTCATGATTTGAGTAAAAGTCTCACTGACTGAACCCAAATCATTGCCGTCCGCATCTTCCGCTGACAAGATCATTTGCATCTCCCGGCTGCCAATTGAGTCAGAGTCTACCATGGTATCTCTCCAAATCGTGGACATTCGGCTTTTTACGGATGTAAAGAGAAAATTCTGAGTTAAGCTCCCAGCTTCTTTCAAAACACTTGTGATATAGTAGTAACCCGCTAGATTTTCTTTAGTCACTGTTGTGTCTGCAATGCTAGCCTTGGAGTAAGTATTGATGTCATATAAAACTGACATGTCTTCACCAAGAGCATTTGTCGGAACCTTCAAAGTGAACTTGTCCCCTACTTCTCCAGTAAAGGAAACAGTGGCTGTAATTGAGCTCCCAGTACCAGTAGTTTCGCCAGTTGCAGAAGTGTAGCCAATTTCTTTGCTGGACAAAGTCAAGGACTTGCCTTGCACCAGGCGGTCTGAGCTTGAACTAGCTGCCTTGTCAGTATTTTCATTAGTACTAGTCTGCTTAGCTCGTGCTGCAACTTTGTCCTTCGTCTCTTCTGCAGTTGCAGAAACTGGATTAGTAGCTGCAGCTTTTTCATCTTCCGTGCTATGGCTGGCAATCGTTGCTACAGCTTGGTCAGTACTTTCCTTTCTTGCTGAATTTTCGCTTGAGTCAGTACTTTCCTTTGCCTCAGTTGAGTCGATAGTTTCAGTTGAGCTGCTGTCAGAACTGGTGCTGTCCGTACTGCTCTTTTCTGCAGTCTGGGAAGCAGCTTCATTTGCAGTAGTTGAAGAAGCTTGCGTCTCCGTACTAGTCGCATCAGTCTCAGCTGCAGCACTTTCCGTACTTGTAGTAGCAGCTGCAGTGCTTTCCGTACTTGTAGTAGCAGCTGCAGTGCTTTCTGCGTCTGTCTTTGTGCTGTCCTCAGTTGCATCACTCGTTGTTAGTGCCGATCCGCTGCTTGCCGCGTTAGCAACCAGTTCTGTACTAGTTTGTGCTGGAGTAGTCGTGTCGGCGGAGACGCTGCCCGCCCCCATCAGCATGAAGGAAAAACCAAGTAAAACAGAAGTAGCACCAAAACTGTACTTTCTGATACTAAACCGTTGCTTAGCATCTTCCGTTTGCCGCGCATTGAATTTTTTGGTCTTAGGCTTCAACATGTTCATCCCTCTTTTCCATTGCTATTTTATAATGATTATTTGTTCCTCTATCTATCACTAGTATAGTGCGCTGCTGTGGCAAATGTCAATAATATTATTATTAGATTGTATCTATTCTACTAACGGAAAATAAGCCCTTTTCCGGGGGTGAAATAGCTTTTTGCTTATCAAATTGTTAGCTAAGTCCGATGGGATGCCAAAATATGTCTTTCACCAGTTTTTCCCTATAAAAAATTGTTCTAATTCTTAAGAGAAAAAAGTAATAACGATATAACCCACTACCTATCTCCAGACAAAAAGAAAACCGGAAAGAGAATGGGGGTCTCTTTCCGGCATTGTATTTTAAATCACTTAAATTTCTTCGCCCAGGTAGGCAGCAACTTGATTAACGTCCTTGTCCCCTCTGCCTGACAGGTTGACCATGACAATTTGGTCAGGATCCATTTCCGGCACCATCTTGATAGCTTGAGCCAAGGCGTGGGAGCTTTCCAGGGCTGGGATGATTCCTTCAGTTTCAGACAGAAGCTTGAAGGCGGCGACTGCTTCATCGTCAGTTACTGGGTAGTATTCTGCCCGGCCGCTATCCTTAAGGAAGGAGTGAACTGGCCCGATGCCCGGGTAGTCCAGACCAGCTGAGATTGAGTAAGCTGGCAGGATATTACCTTCATCATCTTGCAAAACGTAGCTCTTCATCCCGTCATTGATACCGACTTTGCCATTGGTCAAGGTTGCGGCGTTTTCCGGGGTGTCAGCCCCCTTACCGGCTCCTTCTGCCCCGATCAAGCGGACTTCTTTGTCGGGGATGAATTCACCAAAGGCCCCGATAGCGTTGGAACCGCCGCCCACGCAGGCGATGACGGCATCTGGCAGGCGGCCGACCTGGTCCAGGAATTGTTGTCTTGCTTCCTTACTGATCACTCTTTGGAAACGTTCGACCATTTGTGGGTATGGGTATGGACCAACTGCTGAACCGACCAGGTAGAAGGTAGTGTCCAGGTTCTGGGCCAAGTCTTGGAAGGCTGCGGCAACTGCATCCTCCAGAACCTGAGTGCCGGCAGTGATAGCTTTAACTTCAGCCCCCATCAGGTGCATCCGGAAGACATTTAATCTTTGCCGTTCACAGTCTTTTGCCCCCATGTAGATAGTGCATTTCATCCCGAAGCGGGCAGCAACAGCGGCAGTAGCGACACCGTGCTGGCCAGCCCCGGTTTCAGCGATAATCCGCTTTTTGCCAAGGCGCTTGGCAATTAAGACTTGGCCTAAGGCATTATTGATCTTGTGGGCACCCAGGTGGTTAAGGTCTTCTCGCTTAAGGTAAACCTTTGCCCCGACCAGGCGCTTGGTCAATGATTCGGCGAAGTAAAGCGGAGTTGACCGGCCAGAGTAATCGCGCAGCAGCTGGTCAAGTTCAGCGTTAAAGTCCGGATCATCCTTCACCTTTTCAAATTCTTCCGCAATTTCATCAAGTGCTGCCTGGATTTCCGTTGGCACGTACTGACCGCCAAATTCACCGTAAAACATTTCCTTCTTTTCTGCAGTTGCTTCAGTCATGATAGTTCTCCTTGTTTGATGGTTTGCTTTTTAATTTGTTTCTAATTCGCCTTTGCAGGAGTCTATATATGTATATCTAATTTTGAGTACAAAAAAAGACTGTCTGACCGACTATGCCAAACAGTCCTTTGATTTCTTCAGAAACGATTGTCCTGGCATAGACTCCCTAGATTATTGTAATCAGTGAGTCTACACCATTTAACATGCAGCCTCACTTAGTCACGCCAGTCTTGCCAAAGTTTACGTACAGTCATTTTAATCGTTCCTTTCTAAATTTGTCTTTTCTTTTGAAGTTGATTACATTCTAAGGCATTTTTCAGAAACGTGCAAGAGCTTTTTGCAAAAAATTTTACCTGTTTTTCGACTAGTCCCTACTGAGGACTATAATCACGATTATTATAATTACGATTAGACTAAACATGATTATAGGTAATAGGCACTCGTCAGACTTCTCATGTGAGGTCTGACGTTTTTTCTTAAGTTAGATTTTTTAAGTCGGTTTCAGTAGTACAATATGAGGTGGTAATATTTGTTTCAATCATGTGAGGAACGAGCTTATGAAGAAAATTGTGATGGCTGGTGCGCTTGCCGCGGCTGTGACTGTTGGTCTGGTGGCTGCTCCCAAGGCGGAGGCCAGCTCAGCTAAGTACACGATCAAGCAGTACCAGACAGTTAAGAAATACAAACATGGAATGAAGGCGACTTTTTCCTACCAATTGCCGCAACTGAAAGGCAACTCGGCTGCGGTCAAGAAGATCAACAAGGACTTGAAGAAGAGCTATAGTACCGAAAAGAAGAATTCGAAGACGGTCTTCCACTTCGCTAAACAAGATGCTGCTGAATTCTCTAACCAAAGCTATTTCGATACGACGACTACAAAGGCAACCTATAACAAGCGCAATGTCATATCATTTCGGACTTATAAGAAATGGTGGGCTGGCGGTGTCAGGCGAGACACTTTAGACAGCTTAACCTACTCACTTAAAACTGGCAAGAAGTTGAATGTTTATGACGTAGCTAAAGGCAGTCGTGCGAGTGTGAAAAAGAAGCTTGTTAAAGGCACCAAAAAGTTAGGGGCCGAAAGTTACTACTTTAAGTCAATGAATTTGAAGGATTTAAGCTTTGTTTTGAAGAATGGCAAGGTATACGTGTACCCACAAGTTAACGGTCCAACCATGCTTAAGTCCTTCACCCTGCCTGCCCGCTACAAGTAATAGCTAATTGGAGAAATAACATGAAAAAGAAATATGTTGTCGCTAGTGCCCTTGCATTGGCCATGTCTTTGGGATTAGTTACTAGTCCCAAAGCAGAAGCAAGTAGTTCTGCTAAGTACTACTTTAAGTAATATAAGACAGTTAGAAAATACAAGCATGGGATTAAGGCTATTTTTGCCTACAAACTACCACAATTGAAATGCAATTCAGCTGCCATCAAGAAAATCAATAAGTCTTTACGAAAAAACTACACTGCTGAACTTAAGCACAAGAAGCAATTATTTGAGTTCTCAAAATGGGATTCAAAGCATGCAGGTAGTCATACAACCTATGATGATATTGTAAAGCCACGTGCTACCTACAACAAAAATGGGGTTATCTCCTTTAGGTACGATCAAGATCTTAATATTGGCGGAAGCGGCACTTATTTAATTGGCAGTTGGACATACTCCCTGAAGACCGGTAAGAAGCTAACAGTTTTCGATGTTGCGGAAGGCGATAAAAGTAGTGTAGGCGCACAACTCTATCATGGCGCTGTAGACCTTGGGGCTGACGATGAGTACTTACGCACCACGCATGCTTCTAAGCTGAATTACACTCTTAAGGGCGGAAAAGTATATGTATATCCACGGACTTGCTCGGCATACAACAGGAAGTACTTTACCATCCCTTCCCGCTACAAGTAATCTGCAAAAACAAAGATCGTCATCCACCCATGTGGTCTGACGATCTTTTTGCATATTCTGCTTTAATCCCCGTAGACTTCTTCAATCAAAGGGAAAGTGCTCCACGCCTTAGGCCAGCCGCAGTAGAAGGCCAGCTGAATAACAATCTCCACTGCCTCTTCCTTGGTGATCCCATGCTTTTTTCCCAGCTCTAAGTGGGCCTTCAATTGCGGGTACAAGCCTGCGGAAAACAGTGCCTCAATAGTAATCATGCTCCGGTCTCTCGCCGACAATTTGTCTTCTCTTGACCAAACGATCGCGACCTGCAGTTTGTTTTTCTGCCATATTTATCACCCAATGTCCTTTATAAAAAAAATTACTTGTCTGCCACGACCAGCAATGACTTAATTGCTTGCCGTTGGTCCATCGCTTCATATGCGTCTTGCACATGATCAAGATCAAAACTCTTAGTGAAGACCTTGCCTGGGTGGATTTCACCCTTCAAAACAGCGTCCAGCAAGACTTCCTGGTCGTAAGTAGTGACGTTAGCGATCCCGCCGCGCCAGCCGACATTCTTCCAGAAGAACTTGTTGGTTTCAGGTTCCTTTTGCGGAACCCCCACCCGGCCGACAACCGCGCCAGCACGTGCAATCTGACCAGCTTGATCAATAGAGCTGCTTGCCCCAACGCATTCCAAAACAGCATCAGCGCCATAACCATCAGTCAGTTCCAAAACCTTCTTTACCGCGTCTTCACCACGTTCACTGACGATGTCACTTGCACCGAATTCCTTGCCCAAGGCTGCCCGGTCTTCGTGGTGGCTAAGCAGAATGATCTTTTCAGCACCGAGCAATTTGGCTGCGATAACCCCGCACAAACCAACCGCGCCGTCACCGATAACTGCTACTGCATCCCCTGGCTTAACTTCCGCGCTAGCCGCAGCATGGTAGCCAGTTGCCATAACGTCTGACAAAGTCAACAGGTCATTCAATTGCTCTTCAGTGTAGTCGCTTGGCTGGCCAGGGATTTTTACCAAGGCGCTGGCATTCTTAAAACGCAGCTTTTCAGATTGGTAACCCTTGTTGCCGCCAACTTCCACGTTTGGACAGTTGCCGTCAAAACCAGCCTTGCAGATCTTGCACTTCATGCAGCCGTGGGTAAACGGAGCGATGACGAAATCGCCGACTTTTACATTGTCAACCTTGTCGCCGACTGCTTCTACGATCCCGATAGCTTCATGGCCAACTGTGCCTTTAGGCCGGTCAGAGATGCCTCTGAACCACCACAGGTCTGATCCGCAGACGCAGGCTCTAATTACGCGGATAACCGCGTCAGTATCTTGCTCAAGTGTGGCGTCTTCAACTTCACGGGCTTCAACCAGGCCTTTTTTAACGAAATATGCTGCTTTCATTTTTCTCGCTTTCTGTGTAAAAATTTGCTAGCGTTCTTTAATAATTATTGTAGCCTTTAGCTATAATTTTGGCGAATACTTATCTTGCATATTGGTATACGTGAAATCTATAGTCCCTTAGATCGCAAAACCGTATCCCATGAGCGGGGTACGGTTTGTTAGTATGGAGTTTGATTAAACTACAGTTTAGTTATTCGCTTTACAATACCTCCAGTTATTTTTTATCGATTCTCACACTACTTTGACAATCAGTAATTGCTATTTAGTAATGCTATTTCGCAATGTCCACTCATTCTTCCTTTAGTCTTTCCATTAATTCTTGATTCTCTTCGATAAGCATGTCAATCAATTCTATACTTTCACGATTTCCATTTTCCTCTTTTAACATTTTGTTTCCTCCTGTTAGAGCATAAAAAGAGCCGTCGCAAGGACGACTAATTTTTACTGCATGAATTAGATTGGTTGTTAACGACCTCAATCAGAAAGGCTAAGTGCCGATACCCAGCACTATGCTCCTTTAACCGGAGTATGCTACCCTCCCAATGTTCCAAACAATGTCGTTAGAAACTCGCCTCATTATTAATCAACAAACGGAGGTAGGTCTGATAGTGGAATTCGAGAATATGCACCGCTTTTCTTATCTTCCGGGTGAGGTTCTAATCCAATAATTGTTATGGACTTCTTGTCCAGCCCATAGACCCAATACATTCGCATTGCTCCACTAGTCTTATTTTCCACGCAAGAAGCACAAAAAAGGACATAAAAAAAGCCGTCGCAAGGACGACTAATCAATAACTTACATAAAAAGTGATTGGTCGTCACCGACCTCAATCAGAATGGCTAGGCATTGGCAGTGTCTAGCCTTTTTCTATGCTTTCATTTTACGTGCTTTAGCAACAAAAATCAAGGAATTAAGCAACGCATAGGTCTGAAAATTGCATATGCTTTAAGTATCGCCTTGCCGACTATCCAGCGGTTAAGCGAGTATTTTTTGTCAAGTATTCTAGTTCGAGTCCTATACAAATCGTCAAGGAAACTAAAGAAAGTTTGATGATCCATGGGTATAATTTAGCTACTGTGTAGCTGAATTGATATAATATTGAATAATATCAAAAGAATACCGAAAGGAACACATCATGAAGATCGCAGTAATGGGTTACAGTGGCTCTGGCAAGTCAACTCTATCCCGCAAGTTAGGTGAATTGTACCAAGTTCCCGTTCTTCACTTGGATAGCGTCCAATTTTTACCAAACTGGAAAACGAGATCAACAGAAGAACAAGGCAAGATCGTCCAAACTTTTCTTAACGATAATCCTAGCGGCTGGGTCATCGATGGAAACTACAACAAACTCAGCTATGAACGAAGAATCATTGAAGCGGACATCATTATCCAACTCTTATTCAGTCGAAAAGACTGCCTGCTTCGCTGCATCAACCGCTATCGTACCTACAAAGGAAAGACCCGGCCTGATATGGCAGTAGGCTGCGATGAAAAATTGGATTTTGAGTTCATCAAGTGGATTCTTTGGGATGGTCGATCAAAAAATATCCAAGACTGCTATGTCCGAGTCCAGAACGAATATCCCAGCAAAGTGGTCGTTCTCTGTAATCAGCAGCAACTTAACGGGTATCTGCAAAATCTAAAAGACGAATAGCAAATCAACTTATTCAGCATCCAGTCCTAATGTGGCTTCTGCTTGACTCTTATCGATTTTCATAGACTGCATCAGATACTTAACTGCATGCTGATTTTGTTCTACCTTTGCTTTGGCAATTCTCTTTGCTGTATGTTGGGTAAATACTTCATTCATGCTTATGCTGCCATTTGGATCTTCATTAGAGAGTTCTTCAATGGCTTCTTGCAGGTCATCCCCTCCACCCATGGTCATGATTGAATTCAAAACAGAAACCATGTCTTCGTTGCTCAACTTCTTATCGCTAAATTTATCATCCGTTTCCTTTAACTGTCCTAAATCAGCAACTACCTGTTTGCATCTTTCTACCGAAGCTGGCGCGTATCCCAATGCCTTCATTGCCTCTTTTTCAGACAAATTCCTCGATTCCATCAAAGCATGGAGCAAATGCAGCTTGTTCTTCGCTTGAGCAACGTCAACCCGTACTTTAGTGAAGTCGTTGACCAGCTCATCTTCTTTAGTCGTCTTGTCAACAATCTCATACAGTTCATCCAGATTGTCCATCAAAATCATTATTCTTCCTTCTTCCTATCCAAGCAGTTGTTCGATTACTCCCAGCGTCTCTTGATACAGATCGTTGTAACTCAAAATCCCGCTCTGCAGCATATCTGACAAAACAGTAATCTGTACCGAGGCCATATGTGCATAATCGTCATCTTCAAAGCTCAGAAACTCTTCTTCCATGAGCTTCTTCATTCTGGCAAAAGCATAGGTCGCCAAAATCACTGGATCCATGTCACGAGGAAACTTGCTTATTTCCATTTCAAACTCTTTGCCTGCAAACTCTTCTTCACTCATATTGTTCGCGGCTAAGAGTTCCTGCAATTGCCCTGGTCCAAGCCGGTCATCGCCTTCTGCCATGATTTTCCTGTTCTTCTGCAGCAAAATATTCTTGCATTCTTGCACAAGTTGCTCTTGCGTGAGACGCCCATGCTCCGTCATGTTCATCATGATCGTAGTCAAAACCATCCCTAACTGCATCCCCTCTTGCTCCGTAAGACTCAGATTGTTCTTCTCTATCAATTTCAAGCTAAAGATAAACGCAAGCTTAGCCAAGGCTTCATTCTTGTCACCGTCATCAACTTCCTTAATCCCCGCGTCCAATTCGACTTTGGCGATTTCTTCTTCTGACTTCATCGTTTTACCCCCTAAAATTTCCTTGCGTCATCTAGTACATGCACTGTATAAAATACCAACTTCTTTTTAGTCCGTAATGGTAATGATATTTAACGCTTTGACATTACCTCTATACCTATTTCACTAAATTCAACTTTTTGTTAGCCGCGATGATCTTCTCCTTCAATAATACAGCAAGAGGCTCATCCAGACTGTAGTCATCGCAAATCACATGAGTCAGAGACTTCATGTCACTTGATTCACCTTCCTCTTCTCCCTTACCGTTTATGATGATCAGAGGGCATTGGCCTGGCAAAACAAGATCCGGGTCTTTAGTAGAGCGATAGCTGCTAACTTCCTTCACCGAATTGTCCCCACCAAATGGATTAAAGCCGCACAAGATTACCGCTCCGCAATCTTCATCAAAGTAATCTTCACCGATCAGTCTGAACATCGTCATATCCATCTTAGACTTGCAAAAACGGCCAAGGCGGCCAAGATTGTCACTCTCTTTTCCCATCCGCAATGAGTAGAAGTGCTTCTTCTCATCTTCATCCAGTACGACCACTTGAGCAAGCGGGCCATTGACCTTATCTTGCTCACATCCAGCTGTGTTCAGCAGCACTTGGGACATTTTCACATTCGGGAAAATTGCTTGAAGCACCCGCATGGCAGTTTCATCATTCTTGAGGACCGTGCAAAACACTTCATCATTGCTCAACCCTTGGTAATTAGTATTTTTCATATTCACTTTTTCCTTTGCTCATATAACAACCACAAGATTATTTTTCTCAGCAACTTAATTTAAGCACTTTCAAGAAGTCCCGCGAAGTCCTCCTTTTTCGGAAAGGAAAAGCCCGCGCAACCGCGCAGGCTAAGCAATAACAGCAACAAGCAATTTACTTTCTTCATCAGAAGCTGTCAAAAATGATACTCGTTTTCCCGCTCGAAAATTTGGCTCCATCTCGCGGAAATGAATTTTGCGTAGATCAAGCTTGGCAGGCCGTAGCATCCCAGCGCGTAGGCATCATTCGCTTCAACCATCCGGCTCTGTCCGTCTTTGCAGTAGCAAATATCGATGCTACAGGCAGCTGGGCGGTCTGGCCATTTTCTGAATTCGGTCATCAGCGCATCCAAACTTTCATTGTCAGCTCCTTTTTCCATCAAAAAAACGCCTCCCAGGTCTCCAGGAAGCGTTCCCCCTACATCACGCTAACCAATAGCAAACTGATCAGCAGGGCCAAAGTAAAGCAGATGCCGATCAGCCAGCCCAGGATCTTAAACGAGACCTTGAGCAGAAAAGCGGCGATCGCCACCGGCATGGCCACAATAGTTAAAAATATCAGTAAGATCAAAAACGAAATCGTAAACATGATAATTCCCCCAACTTGTCCTCTATCCCCTGAATACAAGTTTAAGGTAACCCAAGCAGGCATGGAATGTCAACCCTCCTGCTTTTACTATCTCCGTCATAATATCCGTCCGCATCACGACACTGTCCCGGCTGATCTTCAGATCGCTGACCTTCTGGGTAAAATTGTTAAAGCGGTTCAGCAAAAGGCACATCCCGATCGCAATCGTCAATGAGGTCGTCCGCAAACGCCCCCCGCTCACTTCCTGGATCACGATCCCCAGAAAAACCACGAAAAAGGTATATAACATAAAGAGGGGGTCGCCGCTGAAAGTCTTTTGCTCAAACTGGTGATAGGTAGATACAAACGCGAACATCACGATAATGCAGATAATGAAATAAACGTAGTGTATTCTAGAAAAGGAATCAAGCTGTAGTTTAAAAACTTGTTGATTACCAATTGTTGATTACCAACCATATTCTGTATTGGCCCGAGACGCCATCCAGCATGACCGAAGTCCACTCAATTAAATTGATGATTAGCAAGAGGCCTAAAGACCAGTAGCAGCTGCCCGGTTCGCCCCAGGCAACTACTTAAAACTTATGAAAACATTTCGCTTACTATCTCATCATGCAGCTTGTTGATCCGCTGGCTCGTCTTTTGCCAGTTGTACTCCCCATGCTGCTTGTTCCGGTAGGAATAAAGCTGAGCTTCATTGATATACTTCAAGGCCAGGTCCCAGCGCTGACCCGTTCCCCAGCCTCTGGCGTAGCAAAGGGCCAGGCGGTAGTCGATCTCAGCAATTAGGTCTTCGTCGCCTTCTTGCAGGACGCTTTCCGCCATGCTGTAATATTGAAAGGCAATCTCGTCGTTTCTCTTTACAAAATTGCCAAAACGGAAGGCATCCCCCAGCTTATAGAAGGCATTCGGGTTGCCGGCCAAAGATGCTTGAGTAAAGTAGTAAAAAGCCTGCTCCTGGTCGGCTTCACCAACCCGGCCAAAGGCATAGATGTAGCCTAAATTGCACATGGCCTGGGAATTGCCGTAGGCAGCTGCCTTTTTATAGCACTCAAGGGCCAGTTCATAGTCCCCCTGCCGGTAGGCTTCCGCCCCCCGGTCCAGCCAGGTCGAGCTGATTTTATCCATCTCAACGAATCTATCTTTGTCCAAAAATGCCATCTTGACCGCCAACCTTTCTAAAAATTAACTAAACGCCATCTCCTTGACCGGATACGCGATCGGCTGGGTGGATGTCTCATAAGCCGGCAGGCCGTGCATAGCCCGGTAGATCGCCCGCTCAATTGCAGACAGGCCCGCCGAATCCGCGATGGCCAGCCGCTTGGCATACTTGCGCAGAGCCTTGCTGGTTGAGTGCTTGTTCAAATTCTGCACCATGACCGTTACGTCAGCCCGCTTGAGAGCATGCTTGTAAAAAGATTCCGTATCGGAAAACTTGAAGGCGTCAATCACCTTGCAGCGGCCGTGGTGTTCACCCACCATCTTCTGAATCTCCTGGCTACGGAGCTCATTGCCGATGACCACCGCCACGCTATGGCCATGCAGGTCGAAATTCAAGGTCGTTACGCTCTCTTCTTTATCCTTGTCTTCCTTTTCGCTTTTTACCTTCTTTTCAGCCGGCTTTTCCTTCTTTGGAGCTTCTTCTCCCTTAGTCTGGCTGACCCAACGGACGATCATATTGCTGGGGCTGTTCTTATACCAGGCCAAGTCAACGATGTCGCCTTCATGGACAAAACCTGTCTCGGTTTGCCGAGCATCAATGATCGCCGGCACCTCATAGCGGTCAATGCCCGCGCACTCACTTAATTTCTCGCCCATGGCATTGCGGCTGACATACAAGTCGCCGGCAGGATCCCTTTCTACCACCCCATATGACATAGTTGCGATATTAGAAGGCAGCTTTCCTGCTTCCACTATCCGGACTACCCGGGGCGGCTCGCTGCTAGGGTCCAGCTCTACTAAATCGCCGTTTTCCACGTTCAGATTTTTGACGGCCAGCTCATTGATCTCGCTGACCAGGTCCCCCTGTTCGGTGTAAAAACTCCCGCCCTTCAAGGCCCGGGAAAAGCGGCAGAGCTGGTTGCCAGCCGAGATCTGATAATGGATGCTGGCGGTTGGTTCTTCATGACGGATGATTTTGACTTGCTTCTTGTCCTCTGTTTCCCCTTCTGCTAGGTCTCCGCCGCTATCTGCCTCTTCAATGGCGTCTGAATCATCAGAATCTTCTTCGCCTTCGCCCTCCTCATCGCCTGTTTCAGCTTCTTCGTCTTCATCATCCAGGTCAACTCTGGCCAGGGTTAAGAGGTTTTCGATTGCGACTGCTCCCAGGCGCAAGGATGTACTGCTGTCGTCCAAAGCATCTAAGATGTTCCGAACTTGCTCACGATAGTCTAAATAGTATTCTTTCATCTTTTTGTACCCTTTCATTTTTGAATTCGCTTTCCGCGTCTATTCTTATTATCACAATTTTTTGAAAGAATTACAGGGCATATGCGAAAAAAATTACTAAAATGGGCAAAAAAGACTATTTTTCCTTAACAGTAAGCCTTTACTGTAAATTTGCTCTGGCAGCTTTAATCACCCGGGCTATGTTTTCACTGGTCCGGGCTAAATTTTCTTCTCCGCCTGCTAAAGCTTCCGGCAAGCTGCAGACGCCTGGCAGGATACCAAAAATCCCCGTAAAGCCTGCTCCATATAAGCTGTCAATTCCATCTCCAACCTGGCCAGCCAGGGCAAAAACCGGTATGCCAAATTTTTTGGCAACTTGAGCCACGGCATAGGGTGTCTTGCCGAACTTAGTCTGGAAATCAATCCCGCCTTCGCCCGTAAAGACATAGTCAGCATCCCGCATCTTTTCCGCCAAATGGCTTTCCTCGATCACGATCTGGGCGCCTGCCTGCATCTGGCAATTGCTGAAGGCCAAAAAGCCCACTCCCAGGCCGCCAGCTGCCCCGCTGCCAGGAACGTTCTCTACATCTTTCCCAACTTGCTCCGTGATCACGGCCGCGTAATGGTGAAGGTTAGCGTCAAGCTTCTGGACCATCTCCTTGTCCGCCCCTTTTTGCGGGCCGAAAACCGCAGATGCTCCATTGAGTCCGGTCAAAGGATTGGTCACGTCGCTGGCCAGAATGATTTCAACTTCTTTTAAGCGGGGAGCAAAGCCGCTGGTATCAATTCTGGCTAATTGGTCTAAACTTCCTCCGCCCAAAGGCAGCTCTTGGCCATTTTTATCTAAAAGCCTAACCCCCAGAGCCTGAGCCAGGCCGGCACCACCATCATTAGTCGCGCTGCCGCCCAGGCCAACGATAATCTTTTTAACGCCCCGCTTCAACGCGTCAAGTACCAGCTCCCCGGTCCCAAAAGTGGTTGCCGTCATTGGATCGCGGTCCTTTTTCGCAAGCAAGCCCAGGCCGCTGGCTGCTGCCGTCTCGATCACCGCGCATTCCCCGTCATTGATCAGACCATAGCTGGCCAAAAGCCTTTTGCCATCGGGACCGGTAACCTCCTTTGCAACTTTTTCCCCGGGGATGCAAGACAAGATTGCATCGACCGTCCCCTCGCCCCCATCGGCCATGGGGACCTGGACGACTTCCGCCTCGGGAAAGACCCGCTTGATCCCATCTGCCATGGCCTGGCAGGCCTCTTTGGCTGACAAGCTTTCCTTGAAACTGTCGCTGGCTGTAATAAACTTGAGCATTTTTCTGCCTCTTTTATTTTTTCAATGATCAGCTCTATTTTACCGCTTTTCCAAGCAAAAAGCCGCCTGACTGAAAGACAGGCAACTGATCAACTAGCTGTCGATTCGACTTCTTTCTAGTATAATTAAGCTAACGGAAAAATATTGGTAATTATAGCATCTTAGAAGAAATGCTGACCATCATTGAAGACGAGTACAAGAACCACTTTTTGGAGAAAGAATAAGGTGTCATATGGAAACCAAGAAATATCTCTCCCTCATCGACCGGGAAATGGCCCAGATGCCGGACTTCGTCAAGGAATACCAGCTGGAAACAAGGCACTCTCTAACCACCAGCTACCAGTACTTAACGGAAATCCGCCGCTTTTTCTCCTGGCTGATCGCTGAAAATTTGACCCAGGCGAAAAGTCCCAGCCAAGTGCTGCCAAGCGACCTGGAAAAATTGAGCCGGAGCGATGTCATGCTCTACCTGGACAAGCTGGAGCACAGCAAGAACAAGCAGGGCCACCTCAACTCCCCGACGACCGTCAACCGGTCCCTCAACTCCCTGCGCTCCTTGTACAAGTACTTAACCATCACAGCTGACAAGAACAATGGCGAGCCTTATTTTGATCGCAATGTCATGCTCAAGATCAATTCCCTTCCTTATACAAGTACCTTGAACTACCGGGCTCATGCCTTAGAAGCCCACATGTATACCGGCGACTTGAAATACCAGTTCATGGACTTTTTAGACCAAAAATTTGCTGGCCTCTGCAGTGGCCGCGCCCTTTCTTCTTTTAAGCAAAACAAGGAAAGGGACATGGCGGTCATCGCCTTGATCTTAGGTACCGGGATCCGGGTTTCTGAATGCGCCGGGGTTGACCTGAAAGACCTCAACTTAAAGGAAGCAACATTGGACGTCACCCGGAAGGGCGGACAGAGAGACTCAGTGCCAGTTGCTGACTGGACCCTCCCCTACCTGGAAAAGTACCTGGCAATCCGGACAGACCGCTACCAGGCCCCGGCCACTAACAAGGCCTTTTTCTTAACCAGCTACCACCAGGAATGCCGCCGGATGACGACCAATGCCATTGAGAAAATGGTTGGCAAGTATTCTGCCGCCTTCGGCCATCCCCTCACCCCACACAAGCTCCGCCACACGGTCGCTTCTGAACTCTACCAGGCCACCAAGGACCAGGTCATGGTTGCCCAGCAACTGGGGCAAAAAGGCACCTCAGCCACCGACCTATACACCCACGTTGACCAAAGAGAACAGCGGGCTGCCCTCAATGCCAGCGCCAAACAAAATAAGTCCTCCTCTGATTAGAGAAGGACTTATTTTCGCCTTTTGCTAGTTATTTTCTTCTGTGGTAAAAATTTTTTGCCATTTGCCTAGTCGGCAAAGTGCTTGCTCTTGTAAACCAGCTTGCCGCTGACAAAAGTCAAGGCGGTCATGCCGTAGACTTCCTGGCCGGTGAAAGGTGTGTTGACCCCCTTGGATAAGTAGTCTTCTTCGGCCAGCTTTTCGGCGTGGTCCAGGTCAAAGACGGCCAGGTCGGCTTCCTTGCCTGGAGCCAGGACACCAGCGTCCAGGCCAAAGAGCTTGGCTGGCTGGTAGCTCATGAGGTCCAAAAGCAGGCTCAGCTCCATTTGCCCGCTCTTGACGAACTTGGTGTAAAGGCAAGCAAAAGCCGTTTCGTTGCCGATGATCCCGAAGGCAGCCTTCCGCATATCACCGGCCTTTTCTTCCCGGCTGTGCGGAGCATGGTCAGTCGCGATCAAGTCGATCGTCCCGTCCAGCATCCCTTCAATCAAGGCAAACTGGTCTTCCTTTGATCTAAGCGGCGGGTTCATCTTGTAGTAGCCGTTGTTGCCGTCGATCTCTTCTTCGCTCAAAAGCAGGTGGTGAGGTGCGGCTTCGGCGGTTACATTGATTCCGTATTCCTTGGCGATCCGGATCAGTTCCACGCTTTCCTTGGTAGAAACGTGGCAGGCATGGTAGTGAACCCCGGTAGCCTGGGCCAAAACCAGGTCTCTAGCCAGCTGGGCAGATTCACTGACCCCCAGGATGCCTGGCAGGCCGAGTTCTTCCGCCTTCTTTCCTGCATTCATCACCCCGTGATGATAAAGGGAGTCATCTTGGATGTGCTCACAGATGGCCAGACCTACCTTGGCAGCTTCCTGCATAGCCTCATACATAGTGCCGGCTTGCTGGATGCCATGGCCGTCATTGCTGAAGGCAAAAGCCCCCGCATCTTTCAAGGCCGCCATGTCAACCACCTTATCGCTGGTCAGACCCTCAGTGATGGCTCCGTATTGCTTGAGGTGGACGCAGCTGTTGGTTTCATTTAAAGAAACCTGCTTTTCAAAAGTTTCCAGGTCATCTGGGACCGGGTCAACATTAGGCATGGTGCAGACCGTGGTGAAACCGCCCCGGGCTGCTGCCTGAGACCCAGTCTTGATGGTTTCCTTGTAGGTAAAGCCCGGCTCTCTGTAGTGTTCGTGGATGTCGACCAGACCAGGTGCTAAAAGCTTGCCCTTTAAGTCGTAAACTTCAGCACCCTCTTCCGGCAAGTCCAGACCAATCGCCTGGATCTTGCTGCCAGAGATCGAGACATCTTCTTTGACAAATTCTCCTTCCTGGTAAACCAGGCCGTTTTTCAGCAAAATGGCCATTATGCAAGGCCTCCCAACTTACGGCCGCGCAAAACAGCTTCGATCATGGCCATTCTGACAAAGACCCCATTGTGCATTTGGACAGCGTAGCGGGACTTAGGTGCTTCAACCAGGTCTCCGTCCCATTCAACCCCGCGGTTGATTGGACCCGGATGCATGATGATAGCGTCATCCTTAAGCATGTCGTAGCGGCGTTGGTTGAGGCCGTAAGCAGCGTTGTAGTCCTTAGCGTCAAAGAGCTGTTCAGTCTTGTCTTCTGCCCCGTTGTGGCGTTCGTGCTGAACTCTGAGCAGCATCAAGACGTCGAGTTCCGGAATTTCGTCGTCAATGTTCTTGACATAAGTGCCGTACTTGCTGAATTCTTCAGCGTCGTACCAGTATTCCGGACCTGAGAAGTAGACTTCCGCGCCCAGGGTGTTCAAGATTTCCATGTTTGACCGGGCAACCCGGGAGTTGGTCAAGTCACCGACGATCATGATCTTCAAGCCGTCGAAGTGGCCAAATTCGTTATAGATGGTCATCATGTCCAGCATGCTTTGAGATGGGTGCTGGCCGGAACCGTCACCAGCGTTAACCAAGCCCATTTGCAAGTGCTGGCCTTCCTTTGGGTGGATGATTTCGTTGTAGTAGGCGTTTTCCGGGTGTCTGATCACGCTGAGTTCGATGCCCAGAGATGCCATGGTCAGTTCAGTGTCGTAGAGGTTTTCCCCCTTGTTGACTGAAGAGTGGGATGGGTCAAATGGGATTACAGTCAAGCCCAGCCTTCTTTCAGCAACTTCAAAGCTGGTGTGGGTCCGGGTTGAGTTTTCAAAGAACATGTTGGTGCAGAAGATTGGCCGGCTCAAGGCTGGTACTTCCCCGCCGTTCTTGAAATATTGGGCTCTTTGCAGCAGGTGCAGCACGTCATCAGCGCTTAGTTGTTCAACGCTGACAAAGTAAGGCAGACGGAGCAAGTTGTCTTGCTTGTCTTCAATTTCGACAACGACTTGGTTTTTGGTAACAGTGGTCATGATGATTTGACATCCTTTCGAAAATAACTTAAGCAAAAAGACCATTTTAAACACTCAGTCTCCGTGTCTAAAATGGTCTCTCAAAGTCTGCTTAAACTGCCCGGAAAGCTTCCTCCCCGGTCTTCTTGTCAATCCGAATGTTTGCCAAGAATTTCTTGTTTATATCTGAATTTTGAGCTGCCTTCTTAGCCTCACGGGACTAAATTTAAAGGTCATTCATATGTTTCCTTAACTATAATGACTTTTCTCCTTTAAGTCAAGCTTTTTTATCGAAAAGGCAGGCAAATTTTTTAAAGAAAAAGTTTAAAACCATTTTCAACCGTTTACTGAAGTGATTGCGGTATAATCTAGCTAAGGAATCGACAGACATGTGTTTTGTTAGACTGACAGGAGGGAAATCATCCATGAAGTTTACGAAATTGTTGAAAACACGCAAGTCAGTCCGGACTTATACGGGCAAGCCTGCTGACAAGAAGCAGGTCAGGAAGATCATTGAAGCGGCTGAACTGGCTCCAGTAGCCCACGGCTTATACGAAAACTACCAGCTGACGGTTATTTCCGACCCGAAGCTTTTGGCTCTCTGTCAAATCGTGTTGATAGAAGTCAACTATAATTTAATAA
>JAQDCK010000021.1 GCA_027681045.1 Lactobacillaceae bacterium AF64-9pH9TA
AAGTCGATCCCGTGTTCCTTGTTGGTGATCGGGTAGCCTTCGTTGTTGGAAACAACTTCCAAGTCGCTGATCTGGATTTCGTAGCCGAAGTGGGACCGGGCGTCTTCATGGATGGTCCCGGTAATGTAGAAGGAGGCTTCCTGGCGCAGGCCCTTGGCTGCTTCAAAAACTTCCTCGCTAACGGCGTTCTTGCGGACAACCCCTTGGAAGAAGGCCGTACCGTCTCTTAATTGAAGGAAGACGATCTTCCCGCTGGACCGCTTGTCGGTCAGCCAGACGTGCATTCTGACTTCTTCATCTACGTGCTTGCTTGATTCTCTGATTGAAATCAATTCTGTCATGTTTATCTCTTTACCTCGGTATTTTTTGTTTATCTTGCTCTTATATTCTTCTTTTTGCTTAACTAGCTTTCTTACAGAAGCTGGATCTTGGCTGCCTGGCACTTTTCTACGATATCGTCAGGCCAGATGCTGGCTTGGACTTCCCCGATGTGGGCCTTGCCCAAAAGCAGCATGCAGAGTCTTGACTGGCCGATCCCGCCGCCGATGGAGTAAGGGAGGTCACCCTTTAAGAGGGCTTGGTGGAAAGGCAGGTCTAACCGGTCTTCAGCACCGGCAAGCTTCAGCTGCTCTTTTAAGCGGTCTTCATCGACCCGGATGCCCATGCTGGAGACTTCAAAGGCCCGTTGGAGGGGTTCGTACCAGAAGAGGAGGTCACCATTCAAAGTCCAGTCGTCGTAGTCTGGTGCCCGGAGGTCATGCGGCTTCTTGGAAAGCGGAAGGGCCCCGCCGATGTGTTCCAAGAAGACTGCCCCCTTTTCCTGGCAGATCTTGTCTTCGCGCTGGCTTGGGGTCAAGGATGGCCAGCGGGCTTCCAGTTCTTCACTGGTCACGAAGCTGATTTCTTCTGGCAGGTGGTAGGCGGCTTGCGGGTAGAGGGCACGGACGTGGTATTCCATCCCCTTGATGGTTTCAAAAATCCGCTGGACAGTTTGCCGGAGCGTTTCCTCAGTCCGTTCGCTCTTGTCGATGACTTTTTCCCAGTCCCACTGGTCAACGTAAACGGAGTGGAGGTTGTCCAGGACTTCTTCATCTTTTCTGATGGCGTTCATGTTGGTGAAGAGACCTTCACCGTGGCCGAAGCCGTAATGCTTAAGGGCCCAGCGCTTCCACTTGGCCAGGGAGTGGACGATCTGCAATTCGCCTTCATCTCCGTCGTGCAGGGTAAAGGAAACGGGCTTTTCCCAGCCTGAGAGGTTGTCGTTTAAGCCGGAAGACTTCTTAACAAACATGGGAGCGGAAATTCTTTCCAGATTCATCGCGGTCCCGAATTCAGTCTGGAAGGTTTCCCGGATGTAGCGGATTGCCTTTTCAGTTTCGCGGATGGTCATTTTCGGATCGTAATCACTTGGAATAACTAATTTAGCCATATCTCTTGCCTCTGCTAAAAATCTAATACTTGTCAAAAGGGCATAAAAAGAGCCTTTCATCCCCAAAAACTATAGGGACGAAAGGCTTCTTTCCGCGGTACCACCCATCTTGTTCTAAACGAACCACTTCGAGCACCAACATGCTCTAGCAGGGTAACGTCCTGCAGGCGGCACGGCTTACTGCGACTTCAGCCGGCGATCTGGAAAAAGTGTTATTCAAAAAGCCAGGGTCTGCTGCCTTTTCACCAACCGGCAACTCTCTGCAAGATTGTGCTTTCCTACTCGTCTTTCTCATCTTTTGACTTATTTGATTAAGTAAAATTCTAATACGGATTTAATTTTTGTCAAGATCATTGGCGAAAAAATTATTTTTTAAAGATCAAGCCCTTCTTCTTGAGCAGGAAGACAGCGGCTGCGATGACGCAGAAGGTAATTAAAACGATTACGCTGAGGCCTTCAAATTCCTGGACAACTTGCTGGTAGGCGTTGCCGGCAAAGCGGCCGGCATAGATCAAGACTGTGTTCCAGATTGCCGTACCCAAGATAGTGTAGAAGCTGAACCGGACCAAAGAGAAGCGGCTCATCCCGGCTGGCAGGGAGATTAAGCTACGGACGACTGGAATAAAGCGGCCAAAAAAGGTGGCTGCCCGGCCGTGGCTGTTAAAGTAGTTTTCAGTCTTGGCGATTTTCTCCGGGGAAAGACCAAAGCGGCGGCCCACCTTGCTATTTGCAAAACGGGAAAGGCGGTCTTGGTCAAAGAAAGTGCCGACCCAGTAGAGAATTACCGCGCCGATGAAGGCCCCGATTGTGGAGGCGATGATGGCTCCCGGGATAGACAGGTTGGTTGACAGGGTCAGGAAACCGGTAAAGGTCAGGATCAATTCGGAAGGGATTGGGGGAAAAATATTTTCAGCTGCAATTAACAAGGCAACGGCGACATAGCCATAGTTTTGAATCAGCTGCGTGATCGTCTCGTTCATGAGTTGTTATACCTCTAATCTATTCTGTCTATATTTTTCTGTCTAAATTTTCGTAAATCCAGAATAACAGAATAAAGGGCGGAAAAGGCCAGTCTGACAAGGATTTTAAGAGATAATTTGTAATTACTTTACATCCATTTAACTTTACTTTTTTAAGTTGGTAATAGAATTAATTGGGCCTAATTAATTTTTGGCTTAAGAAAAAGAAGAAAAGAAATTAAGCAAATTTTATGCACAATTTTAGAGGATCGTCTGTTATAATCGTTTCAACGCATTAAGGAAATACCTAATGGGAACAAAGAAAAGAAGCTAACAAGCTACTTTCTCTGATCAAAGGCGAATCTTGGTGCTGGGAAAATTGAATATCATTCGCAATCTACTATGTCATTAAATTTATTCAAGGAGAGGTAAATATGACTAACGTAACTATCGAACAAGCAGTTAAGGGTTATCTTGTATTCTCAGCTAAGGAAGGCAAGCTCTTCCGTGAAGGCCGCAGCTACTTGGCGGGCAAGACCTACCACAACCGTTACCTGGCTATCTACGAAAAGCTGGAAGACGCTGTTGTCAACGCCAGCCAATACCCAAGTGCAGAAGGCATCACCATTTATGAAGTAAGTGGTTGGGGCCAGGTAACTGACTTTGGCAAGTGCAAGGTTACTGAATGGCTGAAGTTGGACCAGATCGTCGCAAAGAAGGAATGGGTTGCTCTTTTAGGCAAGCAGACTAACTCGAACTACGCAAGCCTGCGGATCCTGGCAGCTAAGCTGAGCGAAGACGCGGCTGTATTGAAGAAGCTGGCTCAAGACAAGAACCAGCAAGTTCGCAGCGCTGTAGCGAAGAACGCCAACACTCCAGCCTTGGTTTTGGCTAAGCTGGGCGTAGCGTCAGAAGTTAACACGATGGCTATCTGACAGACAATTTTTAAAAAGAATAAAACGAGGCGCGTTCTCTGGATTGACAGAGGCGTGCTTTTTGCATTTACGGAGAAAAACATTGAAATTCGACCAGGCAAGAGCAGAAGATTTAGACAGGATCGTGGAAATTGAAAGAGCGGGCTTCAATGAGGCGGAAGCGGGCAGTCCGGCTCAGTACAAAGAAAGAATTCAGAAGTTTACCGGGAGCTTCTTGGTAGCCAGAAATTTGGAAGAGGAGGTCGTGGGCTTTATCACTGGGCCAGTCGTTGACAGCAAGTACGACTACATCGAGGACTGGATGTATGAAAAAGAGACGGAAAGTTTGCCAGGCCCTGGAGGCAACCAAATGGTTCTGACCATCGCGGTTCACCCGGATTACCGGGGACAGGGGATTGGCAGTCAGCTTTTGGACAGATTCGCGGAGACCGCTAAGGATATGAAGCGGGGGCGAATCGCCTTGACCTGTCTGGAAGACCGGGTGCCATTTTACGAAAAGAACGGCTACGTCAACCACGGGCAAGCTGAGTCAGAGCATGCCGGGGAAATCTGGTACAACATGATCAAAATGATAGAAGACTAGAAAGCAGTCAGCAGGTGCTGGCTGCTTTCTCTTTTACTTTATAAATGAAACGGTTTAATGTAAGTCTAACTTAAAAGCTATAACTAAAATTCGACGATATTTTTTTCTTAAATGAAAAAGTTGATGGAACATGTTTAAATAGGGGCCGTGTTATTATAATCAAAAAGGTAACACTATATCGCGTCTTTAACAATTCAACTTTAAGTTAGTATTTTGCGGACTTTTAACTTCCTAGTACATTATTTTATCGCTTATTGCTAAAATAATGTGTTTTTTGTTTTCGGGTGTTCGGAAATCACTTTTTTGATATTTGGCTTAAAATTATGACAAAAAGTGCTTAACTTTAACTTAAACTATGGTATGATTATGAAATGTTGGTGAGTCAAAGCTGTGTGATGAAAGGCTTGCTAATAAAAATATTTATTTGTTTAAAGGAGTTAGGGAAACAGATGCAGAAGAAAAATTCCGCACGCCATTTGAACAAAGTGGCTGAACTAGCGGCAGCGCTGCTGCTGTCAGCGAGTCCACTGGCAGGAACTTTCCAGTCAGCCGCTTTTGTCCAAGCTGCCAGTCAAGAAACGGTTAGTCCACGGTCGGCTAGTCGTGAAGCATTGACTAAGTACTTGCAGCAAGAACAGCGCTATAACGCTAAGAAGAGCTACAGCAAGTTCCAAGAGGCGGCTAAAGAGCAAAGACAGGCTTCAGGCCAAGCTGTCAGCAAGAAGAATGAGTCCTCGGTCCGGGTGATCGTTAGTCTGAACAAGTCAGCGGCGTTTGATCACACCAGTAAACCGACTGGATCAGCTGCCTCAGTGAAAAAGATTGAGAAGGCAAGTGACCAAGTCAAGGATGGTCAAGAAAAGGTTATCAAACAGGTAGAAGAAATCACTGGCAACAAGGTCCGCCGGCAGTTCGGCTACTTGGTCAATGCCTTTTCAATCGATATGGACTTAGATGATATCGATAAGGTCAAGGACCTGCCACAGGTCAAGAACGTCACGCCTGTCAAGGTTTACCATCCAACAGATGAGAGTGCTGACCAAATGGCCCAAGTGCAGGACGTTTGGCAAGAACAAAAGCTCAAGGGTGAAGGCATGGTCATCTCGATCATCGATACCGGGATCGACTCCAGTCACCAGGACTTGAAATTGGACAGTGGCGTCAGCACTGCGTTGACTAAGAGTGAGGTTGAAAGCGACAAGAGTAAGCTAGGTCATGGGAAGTATTACACGGAGAAGGTTCCTTACGGCTACAACTACGCTGATAAGAACGACCAAATCGTGGACAATGGGTCTGGTGAAATGCACGGCCAGCACGTGGCCGGGATTGCCGGGGCCAACGGCCAAGTCAAAGGTGTTGCTCCTGATGCCCAGCTTTTGGCAATGAAGGTCTTCTCCAACAATGCCAAGAATTCTGGAGCCTATGATGACGACATCATTTCCGCGATCGAAGATTCAGTTAAGCTGGGGGCCGACGTTATCAACATGAGTTTGGGCTCAGTTTCATCAGATGTCGATCCAAGTGATCCACAGCAGCAAGCCGTAGCAAAGGCATCAGAGGCTGGCGTTATTAATGTTATCTCTGCTGGGAACTCCGGTGTTGCTGGGTCGACTGCGGATGGTAATCCGGTCAATAATACCGGGACGAGTGAACTTAGCACTGTTGGCGCTCCAGGGGTTACGCCAGATGCTCTGACGGTTGCCTCTGCTGAAAACAGCAAGGTGACTACCGACACAGTTAAAGACGAACTCGGTGGGGTTACCTTTAGCTCAAATCCAGAATTGAAGGGCGCTGCACAAGTAACGACCCAGCTGGAAAGCAACTATTCCGTTTTAACCAAGAAACTTAAGCTTGTTGACATGGGCTTGGGCGGTGCAGATGACTATACTGCTGAAAAGAAGGCTGAGGTTAAGGGAGAACTTGCAGTTGTTGAACGGGGATCTTACACCTTCTCAGAGAAAGCTGCCAATGCCAAGGCAGCTGGCGCGGCAGGGATCGTCGTTTACAATAGCAAGGATGACGGTTTAGTTTCAATGTCACTGGACGACAAGACTTTCCCAACCTTGGGGATGAGTAAGGCTGATGGGGAAGTTCTGGCTAAAGCAGCAAAAGAAGGTAAGAGCATCAAGCTGAAATTCGGTACTGCTTTAATCGCTAACTCTAGCGCAGGAAAGATGAGCGACTTTACCAGCTGGGGGCCAACGCCAGAACTCGACTTTAAGCCAGAAATCACTGCTCCAGGCGGGAAGATCTACTCACTGGCCAACGACAACAAGTACCAGCAAATGAGTGGGACTTCAATGGCTTCACCATTTGTCGCAGGTTCCGAAGCATTAATTTTGCAAGGTATCAAGAAACAAGGCTTGAACTTGTCCGGGGAAGAATTAGTACAATTTGCTAAGAATTCAGCAATGAACACTTCGCACCCCGTCTACGACACTGAGCATACCAAGGAAATTATTTCTCCCCGCCGGCAAGGGAGTGGCCAAATCAATGTTAAAGATGCCATCAACAATACGGTTGAGGTTAAGGCAGCTAACGGCAACGGTGCCGCAGCTTTGAAAGAAATTGGCCGGCAGACGACCTTTAAGGTTACCTTGACCAATCATGGCAAGAAGGCCCAGACCTATGCAGTTGATAATTACGGTGGTCCATACACCCAGGCAACCGACGCCAAGAGTGGCGAAATCTATGACACTAAGATTGTTAAGGGACAGCTGACGACGGAGACGCCAAAGATAACTGTCCAGCCTGGCGAAAGCGTGGATGTAAGCTTTACCTTGACCCTGCCATACAGTTTCCTGCGGCAGAACTTCGTTGAAGGCTATGTTGGCTTTGAAGCAGAAGACCAAGCAACACCAAACCTGGTTCTTCCATACATGGGATTTTTCGGCAGCTACAGTCAAGCTAGTGTCAACGCACCAATGCTTTATGAAGGTGGCAATTCAAATCTAATCAACACGATTCAGTCCTTGGTTGGCGTCATGGCTTCTAACAACGATGATATTCTCGGTTACACTGGCTATGAGGGTGATGATTACAGCAAGTATACTGATCCTGATCTGATCGCGATTTCACCAAATGGCGATGGCAGCCGGGACTACGCATATCCTGTTCTTTTCTTTGACCGGAACTACAAGGAATACACGGAAACGATTACTGATGCTCAAGGAAACAAAGTTAAGAGCTTGGGCGTTGGCAAAGAGGGAACTAAAGATTACTACAATTCTTCAAGCGGTAAGTGGACAAACCACTCACTTGACAAGTGGGATGGCACTGACGCTGACGGCCAAGTTGTCAAGGATGGGCAATACATCTACAAGGTTGAATTTACCCCAGCAACTGGCGGCAGCAAGCAGGAATTGAACATCCCTGTCAAGGTTGATACCCAAGCACCAGAAGTGAGTGACTTGCAGGTTACCAAAGATGGCAAGCTCCGTTTGAAGGCTAAGGATTCTGGCAGCGGTCTTGATGATACGATGTTCGTGGCCTCCGTCAATGGTCAGAAGCAAAAGCTCGCTTTGACCCCGGTCAAAGGTGAAGAAAATGTTTACGAGTCAACGACTGCCTTGACTGGACTTAAGGACGGCAAGAACCAAGTAGAAACTGTTTTGGCTGACCATGCCGGCAATGTTGGCTATGCTGCAACATTCTACAGTCAAAATGACCAGGATGACAACAAGCTTCTTCTCTATAATTTGGCTGACGGTCAAAAGATCACTAGTCAAAGCCCGGCTTACGATCAAGAGAAAGAAACTTACACTGTAACTGGTACTTACAAGAAGAATGCCAAGCTTAAGTTTAACGATGTTGAAACCGAAACCAACGGTGACGGCTACTTTGAAGCTACTCTGCCAGTCAAAGACGGACAAAACCAGCTCTTGATCAAGAATGGAGACCAGACCCTCGAAGCAGTCAACTTTACTGTTAAAGCTGAAGGGCCGAAGGTCAGCGTTGATGAAGAAAGCTCAGGCCGCATTTTAGCCAAGGAAGACTCTTACACTTTATCAGGTACAGTAACTGGCCTGGGCGAAAAGGGCAAGCTGGAACTCACCAATCTGTCTGACAACAGCAAGAGCAATCTGACGGTTGATGAAGACGGCAAGTTCTCCCAAAAGGTCTCCTTGAACTACGGCGACAATCCATTTGAAATCAAGGCAACTGACGCGGATGGCAATGTTACTAAGAAGGACGTAACGATTTTCACCGCTAGAAGCTACGCTTACAACAAGGATATGCTGACTTTTGACAATATCGCCAGCGATCTGACGGTTATTGGCAAGAATACGCCAGGCTATGACGAAAAGGACCACAGCTTCACAGTAACTGGTAAGCTTGCATACCCGGTTGCCCGCTTCCAGTTAAACGGTGAAGACGTTAAGTTTGATCCAGATACTCTGAAATTCAGCTACAAGATCAAAGACTTAAAGAACGGCAACCATTCATTGACTGCTCTGGTTCAAGATCCGCGGCTTAACGATGACAAACCGGTCGTTGAATGGAGCTACAAGCTCTGGGTTGATTTGACCGCGCCGAGTCTGCAATTGGAAGGGATGTCACAAGACGAAGACGGCCAGCTGGCAGTTTACACCAACAAAGATGTTTACGATCTGAAGGCAACGATCAATGACAACTTGAGCGGTTACAGTCTGCAAGTTGGCAGCGATACGGCCTACCAAGACAAGACTTACGAGGTGTTTAACGAAGACTTCTTTAAGGATAGGGATGCAGTCAAGGTCAGCTACCCGATCAAGGCTGAAAAAGACGGATCCCGGAAGGTCAAAGTTATTTTGACTGATGGCAGTGACAACAAGACTGAACAAGACTTTACCCTGTACAACCACCAGGCAGACCTTGAAGCGCCAAAGGTCTCAGCATCAGAAAGCAAGAAGACCAATCAAGCTGTTCAGTTGAAGGTCGAAAATCTGTCAGATGTGCAAAAGTCTGCTGGCAAGTTTAAGGCGGCAGATCTCTACTACTCAGTTGATGGCAAGACCTGGACCAAGCTGGACAAGGATACCGTACAAGTGGCGGAAAATGGCAAGGTTGAGTTCAAGTACCAAGACGTTTATGGCAATGAGTCAAAGGTTACGACTTATGAAGTCAAGAATATCGTCAAGGAAGTCGCTGCCCAGCCGGAATTGAAGCTGACTCCGGATGGAGAAGGCAAGGTCAAGGCTGAGCTTGCTTTTGACAAGAAGGATGTTGACAAGGACTTCAACCACATCAAGTACAGCCTTGATGGTGGCAAGACCTGGACTGACTACAAGGATGCCTTTACGCTGACTCACAACGGAACTGTGGAATTCAAGAGCTACGA
Source organism: Lactobacillaceae bacterium AF64-9pH9TA (assembly GCA_027681045.1). Taxonomy (GTDB): domain Bacteria; phylum Bacillota; class Bacilli; order Lactobacillales; family Lactobacillaceae; genus Lactobacillus. The sequence continues at coordinate 9,227 of JAQDCK010000021.1, forward strand.
CGATGCTGGCAATGAGAGTCAAGTTTACACCAGCGTGGTCAAGGTGGAACGGAAGCTGCCTGCTCCAGATTTGACTGGCACGGTTGAAGCTGATAAGAGTGTTGAGGTTAAGGCTGGCAACGTTGAACAGGCTGAAAAGGATGCTGACGGAAAAGTAACTTTGCTTTACTCAACTGATGGCAAGAATTGGTCAAAGGTCGACGGCGAAGTTAAGCTGACTGACAGCGACCGGGCTATGTTCAAGTATCGCGACGGTGATGACAATGAATCTGCCGTTGTCGTTTATGAAGTCAAGAAGGTCGTTGAAGAAAAGGCGGCAGAGTCAAAGCCGGAAAACAAGGACGATAACAAGTCAGACAGTAACACTGACACCAAGAGTGAAACCAAGTCAGACAGCAAGACCGACACTAAGAGTGATGCAAAGACTGACAGCAAGACCGACACTAAGAGTGATGCAAAGTCGGACAGTAAGACCGACACTAAGAGTGATGCAAAGTCGGACAGCAAGAGCAACACTAAGAGTGATGCAAAGTCAGACAGCAAGAGCAACACTAAGAGCGATGTCAAGTCTGACAATAAGACTGAAGCTAAGAGTGATGTGAAGACTGACAGCAAGACCGACACCAAGTCAGATGGCAAGACTGAAGCTAAGTCCAATAACAAGTCATCTACCAAGGATGATAAGAAGCCTAAGAGCAAGCCGGCTTCAAAGAGTAGCACGAAGAAGACCAGCTCTAAGAAGAACAAGAAGGCTTCTAAGAAGGCAAGCAAGAAGAAAGTTAAGAAGACTAAGACTTACAAGAAGGTCAAGTTAACTAAGCTGACGAAAGTCTACAATAAGAAGGGCAAGGTAGTTGGCAAGCTTAAGAAGAAGACTAGCGTCAAGCTATTAAGCAAGAAGCAGAAGCTGCACGGCAAGTACTACTACCGGATCGGCAAGAACAAGTATGTTCTGGCAAGCAGCCTGCCGAAAAAGACTAAGAAGGTTAAGCAAGTTCGTGTGCGGAAGAATGCCAAGGTCTATAACAAGAAAGGGAAGGTAGTTGGCCATCTGAAGAAGAAGCAGAAGGTTAAGCTTTTAAGCAAGAAACAGAAGCTTCATGGCAAGTACTACTACCGAATTGGCAAGAATAAATACGTTAAGGCAAGTGTGCTGTAATTAGAGGGAGACAGGTTCCGAAAGGAGCCTGTTTTTCTCGTTTTAGACAAGGTGAGAGAACGGGTTGTTAGCTTGATGATATAATTATTTTTAAAATCTGGAGATAAGGAAAGGAGCCTACTATGTTGCACGTAAAAGTTTTAAGTTCATTTTACGTATCTCAACTGGATGTGACTTTGCTTTCTTTACAAGGACCAGAGAACCTAAGTATTTATGACGGTAAAGATATTTTGAGAGAAGATGGCGAACGGTATCGGAACCTAGGCTTTGTGTTAGTTGATCCAGCAATCTATTCAATTCAACATAATATTGCAAACTTGAAAATTGCAGGTAATTTTCCAAAATGTGAAGATGCTTACCTTGTAGATAAAATAGATAGCGAAAAAGATAATTGATTATTGAGGTAACAAAAAATGGCAGAAAAGCAATATGACTTTACCAATGTGCCAAAGCGGCAAGGCAATTCCATCAAGTGGGGCGGCTTAAAGGAAAAAGAGCTGCCGATGTGGATCGCTGAGATGGACTTTAAAATCGCGCCGGAAATCCTGGCCAGCATGGAAGAAAAGCTCAAGGTAGCTGCTTTTGGCTATGAAAGCGTGCCAGCTGAATACTATAAGGCAGTCGCTGACTGGGAGGAAATTGAACACCATGCCCGGCCAGAAGAAGACTGGTGCGTATTTGCCTCAGGCGTCGTTCCAGCGATTTCTGCCATGGTCCGGCAGTTCACCAGCCCTGGCGACCAAGTTTTGGTTCAAGAACCGGTCTACAACATGTTCTACTCTGTCATTGAGGGCAATGGTCGCCGGGTAATTTCCAGCGACTTGGTTTATGAAAATAGCAAGTACTCGGTCAACTGGACTGATTTGGAAGAAAAATTGGCGACTCCGTCTGTCCGGATGATGGTCTTCTGCAACCCTCACAACCCAATTGGCTACGCCTGGAGCAAAGAGGAAGTCGAGCGGATCGCAGAACTTTGCGCCAAGCACCATGTCCTCTTGATCTCTGACGAAATTCATGGGGACCTGGTTTTGACGGATGATGACATTACGCCAGCCTTTACGGTAGATGGAGATGCCAAAAACTGGGTAGTTTCCTTGATCTCACCAAGCAAGACCTTCAACTTGGCCGCTCTGCACGCGGCTTGTGCGATTATCCCTAACCCGGATTTGCGCGCCCGGGCTGAGGAGAGCTTTTTCCTGGCAGGCATCGGGGAACCGAACTTGTTAGCCATCCCGGCAGCAATTGCCGCTTATGAAGAAGGCCATGACTGGCTCCGTGAGCTCAAGCAAGTATTGCGGGACAACTTTGCTTATGCCCGGGAATTTTTGGCAAAAGAAGTGCCGGAAGTGAAGGTACTTGACTCAAATGCCAGCTACCTGGCCTGGGTTGACATCAGCGCTCTTGGGATGAACGCGGAAGACTTCTGCAAGTACCTAAGGGAGAAGACGGGCTTGATCATCTCCGCCGGGAACGGCTACCGGGGCAACGGGCATGAATTTGTCCGGATCAACCTGGCCTGCCCGAAAGAATTGGTAATCGACGGGATGCAAAGGCTGAAGCAGGGGGTACTTAATCTAAATAACTAAATGGCAAAATGCCAGTAGAACGGGGATTGAATGGCAAGGCCTGTAGCTTGCGAGACAAACTGTGTTGAACGTATAATAATAGGCAAAATAATGGTTATTGAATGAGGGTAGAAAAATGACTTATAGTGTTTTTAAGGTTGTGAATTGGTTGCGGGTAAAAAACAACGCCGAGTTGCGTTTGGACCCAAATGCTGAAGAATTAACACAAATGAAAGCCATGAAGCTCTTATACTACATTCAAGCTGCTAGTTTGGTAGTGACGGGCAAGCGGATGTTTGATAACGATATCGTTGCATGGAAGTATGGCCCTGTTGTGCAAGAAGTTCATGATCGTTACAAAGGCCAAAGAGAAATTGTTGGTGACATTTCGAAAGATCCACAGGCAATAGAAGACTATAAAGAATTACAGAACGACCAACAAACTGCTGATATCTTAAATAGTATCTACGACATTTATGGGCATAGTTCAGCGTATGATTTGATGCATCAAACTCATAACGAGAAGCCGTGGCAAGACACTCCGCAAAGCCATGTGATCAGCGACGAAAAGATAAAATCGTTTTACAGTAAGGTGTTCGTTGTCGATGATTAAAAGCAACTTTCGGACACGCAAGTCTAATGGCTCAAGAATCAGAAGGACGTATAAGACATATTTTGCCTTTAATTTTTCTTTTCTCACAAGAGACAAACGATACAATCTTGATAAAAGCAACAATAGTATCGATAAGAATGTCCGGGCGAAGTTGTTGGAGAAAATAGAGAAGCTCTCTATTGAAGAAATATCGGTTGTCTTGGGGTGGGCGAAAGAACAAGGTCTCGAACAACTCCCTGATAATGTGGTTTCTTTAAGCATTAACCCATTTTTTTCAAGCTCCGGACGCTTAGACGAATGTGGTGACGTCTACTGGGTATTTCGGCTAAATGACAAAGGTCGAGTAATTGGTAAAATCAACCGTAACATTTTCTATATTTTGGCAATTGACACAAAGTTCAATTTATATAAACACTAGTCCCTTGTCTCTGGATGATAATATATCGTTCTGAGTCTTATTTTTGTCCTAGCAAGCAATATAACTAAATTACTCTGTAATTATCTATTGCGCGAAAGCTGTCCAATTAGTATTCTTTAATTAGCTTTATGAAAAGAATTGAGGATGGAATATGCTTTATCAGCAAATCGAGCAAAACAAGCGCAATACCTGGATCGTGCTGGGTGGCTTTACAGCCTTGCTTTTAGCCATTGCAGGCCTGTTGTCAGTTTATTTGACTTTCTGGGTCGGCATGATCTTTTTAGCCGCGGGAATCATTTACATGGTCTATATCTACTTTTATTCGACCAGACACTTGATGCGGATCACCCATGCGGTAGAAATCAACCAAGACAACGTTCCTGAACTATACGAAATGGTGGAGGAGATGAGCCTGGCCGCCGGCATCCCCATGCCAAAAGTCTACGCCATTCCAAGCAATATCCCCAACGCCTTCGCGACCGGCCGTGACCCGGAGCATGCCAGCCTGGCCGTCACTTCTGGCCTTGTGAAAATTATGAACCATGATGAACTCCTAGGCGTGATCGGCCACGAAATATCTCACATCCGTAACTATGACTTGCGGGTAACGACGATTACCTCAGCTCTGTCCAGTTTTATCTACCTGACTGCCATTTATCTGTTGGCTCTTGGCTGGGCCTTGTTTAAGATGGATGGGGGAGTCATCACCAAGTGCATTTGCTGGTTCTTTGGCTCGATTGCTTTAGCAGTTGGCGCCGGCCTTTTCATCGTTGCCCTGCCAATCGCCAAATTGCTCAACTTGTCCATGTCTCGGCAACGGGAATACCTAGCGGACATCGGCTCAGTCGACTTGACCAGAAATCCGAAGTGCATTGTTGGCGCTTTAAAAAAACTGGAAGCTATTGAACAGCAATACCAGCAGCAAAAGGAAGACCCAATGGTTTCAGCCTTGGCCTTTAACAGTTTCCAAGTCAAGCACTGGTGGACCAATTTGATCTCTGACCATCCGACTTTAGATCGGCGGATCGACCGTTTGGAACATACGGCAGATTTGCCTGAATAACGCATACGCAAAAAGGATGCAACTCACTAGAGCTGTATCCTTTTCCTTTGCTGTTAAAAGCTGTTCGTCTTACTTCTTATAGTTTTCTGCCTGCTTCTTCGCTGCTTCCTTAACCAAAATCGTGTCAATCACGTCCTGCAGGCTGATCTTGCCTAAAACCGCCTCCGCCGCGATCTCCGCGTGGGAAAAATAGTCGGTCAAGGTTGGCTGGATATTGCCGCCAACGATGCAGTCGGGATTAGTTTCGTGGTCGATCGCAAAAAGGGGGCTGCTTCCTTCAGTTGCCAGATAGATCTCCAGCAGGCTGATGTCTTTTGGCTCCCGCAAAAGTTCAGGGTCCGGTGACCCATGGGTCGTCTTGATAAAACCGGCATCCCTTAAATTCGACATTAACCGTCTCACCACAACCGGCGAAGTATTTAAAGAACTGGCAATGATATTGCTGGACAGGGTGGTCTTTCCCTTGTAGATCACCAGAAAGGCCAAGAGGTGGATGCTGTCGCTAAAACGGGTTGATACTTTCATTTATTTTTTCTCTTCCAAATAATTTGACAAAACATGTAACTTATCTAATCACCAGTATAGTAACTGAAATTGCTAAAAGCAAGTTTTTTATCAGCAAGAGCAAAATGAAGCTTATACCCGCCTGGAAGATACCGACTAAGCAATAGCCATGCTTTAACACTTTTCTTATAACTAGCTGATCCAAGATATGGAAATGAGAAACTATTGTAGGTTCCTGGTCAAGAAAAAGAGGGAAGCTGTAGCTTTTACCTTTACAAGGGCTAAGAAAGAGTTTATGCTAAGTCGAGAAAGCAATTAAGTTACATGAATGCCCTGCGAGATGGAGGAGAAAATGATCGAATACCGCGATGTCGGGATGACCTATGGAGACAATGTCATCTTGAAGCAGATAAATCTAACTATCAATGACGGGGAGCTTTTCGTCTTAGTCGGCCCCAGCGGCAGTGGTAAGACGACCCTGCTCAGAATGATCAACCGTTTGACTGAACCGACCCATGGCAACGTCTACCTTGACGGCAAAAGGGTCAAAGATCACGACCTGCACCAGCTCCGCCTGCATATGGGCTATGTCCTGCAGACCAGCAGTCTTTTTCCAAACTTAACGGTAGGCGACAACATTACTATCCAGCTGGAGGAAGCTGGAGTTAAAAAAGCTGAGCGGAGAAAGCGGGCTTTAGACTTACTGGCCCAGGTTGGCCTGGAAGGGGGCAAGTACATCTCCCGGCTGCCCAAGGAATTATCAGGTGGCCAGCAGCAGCGGGTCGCTATCGCCCGGGCCATGGCCAGCCAGCCCAAATTGATCTTGATGGATGAATCCTTCAGTGCCTTAGACCCGGTCCTTCGCCGCCAGCAGCAAGAGCTCCTGCTTGACCTGCACCGGCAGAGCAAGACTACGATTGTTTTCGTGACCCACGACATGCAAGAGGCCCTGCGCCTAGGGGACCGGATTGGAGTTATTCAGGACGGTCACTTGCTCCAAGTCGGCAGCCCGGAAGAAATCGTGCAAAAGCCGGCCAACTCTTTTGTGGCTGACTTCTTCAAGAGCGCCCGGCCGCGGCTTGGTACTATGCTGGAGCTTTTGGCCAGTCCATACGTAAATAGAATTACTGAAGAAAATCTGCCACAGGTGGAAAAAGTCGAAGAAGCCGCGGAACTGCCTGAAAGAGCTGGCTTTTTGCAATTTGCTTACCAGGGTAAAGGCTATCAGATCAAGTCCAGCGACTTGCTACATTACTTTGGGAAATTGGGAGACTAAAAGATGAATGAACTGATTAACACCATAGCGACCCACCAGGGGCAGATCTGGCAGGCTTTAGGTGAGCACCTGCTTTTATCCATGGAAGCCCTCTTGCTTTCCTGTTTGATCGCCATTCCTTTGGGGATGCTTTTAGCCCACACGAAAAGAGCCGGAGAAGTGGTCTTCCAGATTACCAGCATCATCCAGACTATCCCAAGCCTGGCCCTGCTCGGCCTCTTGATTCCCTTTGTTGGGATCGGGACGACTCCGGCCTTGATTGCCTTGACTGCTTACGGGATCATGCCAATCTACCAGAATACTTACTCGGCTTTAAGAAATATCGATCCTAACTTAGAAGAAGCTGCCGATGCCTTTGGCTTAAGCAAAAGACGGAAAATGTTCAGACTAGAAGTTCCCATGGCCCTGCCCATGATCCTTTCCGGCGTCAGCATTTCCCTGGTTATGATCATCGGGACGGCCACCCTGGCGGCCATGATCGGTGCCGGCGGGCTTGGGACCTACATCATGATCGGAATCCAGCAGAACAACAACACCTATCTTTTGCTCGGGGCCGGAATGTCAGCTATTTTGACTCTGGCCATGTCCGGCTTGCTCAAGTTCATAGCCTCATCAAAGAAGCACTTTAGAATTACAGCCGCCGTCCTGGCAATTTTAGCCATCGGCTTAGGTGTCAGCCAGCTGCCAAAAGCCTTTGCCCCAAAGCAAGAAGAAATCGTCATCGCCGGCAAGCTAGGGAGTGAACCAGACATCTTGATCAACATGTACAAGGACTTGATTGAAAAGGACAATCCTCATGTCAAGGTGACCCTAAAAAACAACTTTGGCGGGACTAGTTTCCTGTTCAATGCCTTAAAGACTGGCAAAATCGATATCTATCCGGAATTTACCGGGACGGTTCTGCAAGGCCTGGCTAAAAAGAAAGTGGCCACTCCGCACGACCCGGCTAAAACTTACCAGCTGGCTAAAAAACTCATGGCTGAGGAAGACCAGCTGACTTACCTGCCGCCAATGAACTATCAGAACGGCTACGACTTAGCGGTCAAGAAGTCTTTTGCCAAGAAACACAACATTAAGAGCTTAAGCGACCTGGCAAAATTGGATACCTCCTTAACCGCCGCCTTTGACCCGGACTTTGCCAACCAGCAGGACGGCTACCTGGGCTTAAAGAAGGAATACGGCTTGAACTTCAAGGTTAAAACTATGGAGCCTGCTCTCCGCTATAAGGCAATTGCCAGCGGCAAGGTCGATGTTGTTGACGGCTATACGACTGACCCACAAATTAAGCAGTATGACTTAGTCGCCTTAAAGGATGACAAGAACTTTTTCCCGCCATACCAGGGGGCGCCTTTGCTGAAGACTTCTTTTGCTAAAAAGCATCCCGGCGTCGTCAAAAGCCTAAACAAATTGGCTGGCAAGATCACTGAGTCTGAGATGCAGGAAATGAACTACAAGGTGACCGTCAAGCACGAGAGCGCCAGCAAGGTGGCCCGCCAGTACCTGAAGCAGCATGGTCTGCTCTAATTAGAAAATTGGTAGGTACTTTTTCTTCAAAAAGGCTTGAAAATGGTTAGGAAAGCATTAAAATGTAAATGTGATTACATCCATGAAAGGAGTTGCTCTCTTGACAGAACACTATTTAAACTATGTCAATGGCAAATGGCGGGACTCCGCTGACGCGATTGAAATTTTCGAACCAGCAACTGGCAAGTCCCTGGGTACTGTACCTGCCATGTCCCACGAAGACGTGGACTACGTAATGGACAGTGCCAAGAAGGCTCTTCCTGCCTGGCGGGCCCTTTCATACGTTGAACGGGCCTCGTACTTGCAGAAGGCGGCGGACATCCTCTACCGCGACGCTGAAAAGATCGGTTCTACCTTGTCCAAGGAAATCGCCAAGGGTCTCAAGTCCTCTATCGGCGAAGTGACCCGGACGGCTGAAATCGTGGAATACACGGCTAAGGTCGGCGTAACTTTGGACGGGGAAGTCATGGAAGGCGGCAACTTTGATTCAGCAAGCAAGAATAAGCTGGCTGTTGTCCGCCGGGAACCAGTCGGCCTGGTTTTGGCAATTTCTCCCTTCAACTACCCGGTCAACCTGGCCGGCTCAAAGATCGCTCCAGCCTTGATGGGCGGGAACGTGGTGGCCTTCAAGCCGCCGACACAAGGGTCAATCTCCGGTCTGCTTTTGGCCAAGGCCTTCGCCGAAGCTGGCCTGCCAGCCGGCGTCTTCAACACCATTACCGGCCGGGGCCGGGTAATCGGCGACTACATCGTTGAACACCCAGCAGTCAACTTCATCAACTTCACCGGTTCCAGCGCTGTCGGCAAGAACATCGGCAAACTGGCCGGGATGCGGCCAATCATGCTGGAACTTGGCGGCAAGGACGCGGCTATCGTCTTGGAAGACGCTGACTTGGACCTGACGGCCAAGAACATTGTTGCCGGGGCCTTTGGCTACTCCGGCCAGCGTTGTACCGCTGTTAAGCGGGTTCTGGTCATGGACAGCGTGGCTGACGAACTGATCGAAAAGGTGACTGCTTTGGTTAAGGATTTGACCATCGGGATGCCCGAAGACAATGCTGACATCACTCCTTTGATCGACACCAAGTCTGCCGATTACGTGCAAGGCTTGATCGAAGAAGCTGAAGAAAAGGGCGCTAAGCCTTTGTTTGACTTCAAGCGTGAAGGCAACTTGATCTACCCAATGGTCATGGACCAAGTAACGACTGACATGCGTCTGGCCTGGGAAGAACCATTTGGGCCGGTATTGCCATTCATCCGCGTCAAGTCTGCTGATGAAGCTGTCAAGATTGCCAACGAATCAGAATACGGCCTGCAAAGCTCAGTCTTCTCAAGGAACTTTGAAAAGGCCTTTGCCATCGCCGGTAAGTTGGAAGTGGGCACGGTCCACATCAACAACAAGACCCAAAGAGGTCCGGACAACTTCCCATTCCTTGGCGTAAAGAGCTCCGGGGCTGGCGTACAAGGGGTCAAGTACTCCATTCAAGCCATGACCCGGGTTAAATCCGTTGTCTTCAACATCGAAGGCTAATTTTAAAACAGTAAATTTGACAAGACGTCTACTTGAGAAAGTCCGCTTTGGCGGGCTTTTTTATTTTGTAAAAGTTTGAAAAATCTAATTTTTTTGTTAGCATTTTTTCAGAAAGAATGGTAAATTAAACAAAAGACTTTAGACAGGAGAGTGCACTATGCCAATTACTTTAGACAAACAGTTAGCCGCCATTGATGTGTTAAGGCAGGAGAATATTTTTGTCATGGACTCTCAGCGTGCCATGACCCAAAACATTCGGCCTTTGAAGATTCTGGTGGTGAACCTGATGCCTAAGAAGGCCAAAACGGAAGTGCAATTGCTCCGCCACCTGGCCAACACGCCCTTGCAGCTGGAAGTTGAATTCCTCTACATGGCCAGCCACAAGTCTAAAAATACCTCAAACGAATACTTACAGAATTACTACCGGACCTTTAGCGACATCAAGGGCAAGCGCTATGATGGGATGATCATTACTGGCGCCCCGGTTGAACAGCTGCCTTTTCAAGAAGTTGACTACTGGAGTGAGCTCTGCCAGCTGATGGAATGGTCCAAGACCCATGTCTACTCCAGCCTCCACCTTTGCTGGGGGGCGCAGGCCGGGCTTAACTACCACTTCGGGATCGACAAGCATCCCCTGGAAAAGAAGCTGTCCGGCATTTATGAACAAGATGTAGTGGGGACTAGCCCCCTTCTTCGCGGCTTTGGCGACTCCTACCGCTGTCCGCACTCCCGCTATACCACGATTTACCCAGACCAATTAAAGAAGACCAGCCTGCAGATTTTAGCAGAGGGGCCGGAAGTGGGCGTAGCGATCGCGGCAAGTAGAGACTTGCGGCAGATCTACAGCTTCGGCCACTTGGAATACTCCAGAGACACCTTGTCTGAGGAATACCATAGAGACCTTACTGCCGGTATTAATCCGCTTTTGCCGGTTAACTACTTCCCAGATGACGATCCGGAGAAAAAGCCCCGCCTGACCTGGAGTCTAGCCGCCTCAACCTTCTTCAGCAACTGGATCAACTACGCCGTTTACCAGGAAACGCCATACGACCTGGCAGAACTAGACTAAAAATAATCAGACAAAAAGAAATCTGCCCCTGCCAGGGGGGCAGGGACAGATTTTTACTAACTGATAAAGTTTAGAAGCGGTAATTCCGCCGGTCGATCTGGAAGTACTTGTCGTTTTTGGCCATCTTGCTGACCAGATGGAAGGAGATGAAGAAAAGGACGGCGATGAAAGCCAGGAAGATCCACTGCCCTTCAGCGGAATTAAGGGAAGCTACGTAGTCGTAGCTGCCGTGCAGGGCGGCTGGTACGACGATAGCCAAAACGCGGAAGAACTTGGACCGGATGTTTTTGCCCAGGTAGGCGTAGCCGCGGGCCAAGCCATAGAAGATCCCCATGAAGACGCCGAAGCAGGCGTGGCCGGGAATGGCCGTTACAGCCCGGACTAAGGCGGTAGAGAAGCCGTAGATCATGACGTAGGAGATATTTTCCCAGAGGGCAAAGCCCAGGGCCACGAAGACAGCGTAGACGACCCCGTCATATTGGCAGTTGAATTCCCGGCTGAACCAGGACCGGCGCTTTAAGAAGAAGTACTTGGCCCCTTCTTCAGCGTAGGCAACGATCACGAAGTACATGATGACGTTGTAGATTGGGTCTTTTTGTGAGACGAAAGAAGTTAAAACGCCATTGGCAATCCATTCAAGGACGCCGGCAAGCACCGCTGACCAGATGCCTCCGGTGACCATTTTCCGCAAAAGGTAGGGGCTTTCCGGCTCCAGGCGGTCAGATTGGTAAACCTTGATCATTAGGAAGATGGCGGGGATAACCGCGGCCAGGATAAGGAGCCAGTTGTAGATTAAAACTGGTTCAAGGAAGAAGAAAAACATGTTGGACCCACTTTCTATTCTTTGGATATCAACTACCCCCGACCGAGGTCGGAGGTTTGCAACTAGCTAGCGTG
>JAQDCK010000022.1:0-3360 GCA_027681045.1 Lactobacillaceae bacterium AF64-9pH9TA
GCGCGGCAGCTTCCTATCCTCGCAGGCAGTTTCCCACCAACTACTTTCGGCGTTAAGAAGCTTAACTGCTGTGTTCGGCATGGGAACAGGTGTATCCTTCTTGCCATTGCCACCGCACTCTTTGCTTGAGCTTGCAAGCTCTTTTGGTCAAGTCCTCGACTGATTAGTACCGGTCCGCTCCAAGCCTCACGGCTCTTCCACTCCCGGCCTATCTACCTCATCGTCTCTGAGGTGTCTTACTTTCTTGAAGAAATGGGAAATCTCATCTTGAGGGGGGCTTCGCACTTAGATGCTTTCAGCGCTTATCCCGTCCGCACATAGCTACCCAGCGATGCCTTTGGCAAGACAACTGGTACACCAGCGGTGCGTCCATCCCGGTCCTCTCGTACTAAGGACAGCTCCTCTCAAATTTCCTGCGCCCACGACGGATAGGGACCGAACTGTCTCACGACGTTCTGAACCCAGCTCGCGTGCCGCTTTAATGGGCGAACAGCCCAACCCTTGGGACCGACTTCAGCCCCAGGATGCGACGAGCCGACATCGAGGTGCCAAACCTCCCCGTCGATGTGAACTCTTGGGGGAGATAAGCCTGTTATCCCCAGGGTAGCTTTTATCCGTTGAGTGATGGCCCTTCCATGCGGTACCACCAGATCACTAAGCCCTACTTTCGTACCTGCTCGAGATGTATCTCTCGCAGTCAAGCTCCCTTTTACCTTTACACTCTGCGAATGATTTCCAACCATTCTGAGGGAACCTTTGGGCGCCTCCGTTACACTTTAGGAGGCGACCGCCCCAGTCAAACTGCCCGTCAAACACTGTCCTCGGCCTGGTTCACAGACCTGAGTTAGAGCATCCGTCAAGCAAGGGTAGTATCCCAACAGCGCCTCAGATAAGACTGGCGTCCTATCTTCTCTGGCTCCTACCTATCCTGTACATGCTTGACAGATACCCAATATTAAACTGCAGTAAAGCTCCATGGGGTCTTTCCGTCCTGTCGCGGGTAACCCGCATCTTCACGGGTATTATAATTTCACCGAGTCTCTCGTTGAGACAGTGCCCAAATCATTACACCTTTCGTGCAGGTCGGAACTTACCCGACAAGGAATTTCGCTACCTTAGGACCGTTATAGTTACGGCCGCCGTTTACTGGGGCTTCAATTCAAACCTTCGCTTGCGCTAAGCTCTCCTCTTAACCTTCCAGCACCGGGCAGGTGTCAGCACCTATACTTCATCTTACGATTTTGCAGATGCCTGTGTTTTTGATAAACAGTTGCTTGGGCCTTTTCACTGCGGCTGATCTTGCGACCAGCGCCCCTTCTCCCGAAGTTACGGGGCCATTTTGCCGAGTTCCTTAACGAGAGTTCTCTCGCTCACCTGAGGATACTCTCCTCGACTACCTGTGTCGGTTTGCGGTACGGGTGCACCGTTTCTGGCTAGAAGCTTTTCTCGGCAGTGTGACGTCGCAGCCTTCGCTACTTTAATTTCGCTCCTCATCACGCCTTGTCCTTATGAAAGCAAGCATTTGACTCGCTCTCAGACTTGACGCTTGAACGTGGTATCCAGCACCACGCGCTGCTAGCCTCCTGCGTCCCTCCATCGCTCATAACGATTCGGTGCAGTACAGGAATTTCAACCTGTTGTCCATCGACTACGCCTCTCGGCCTCGCCTTAGGTCCCGACTTACCCTGGGCGGACGAGCCTGCCCCAGGAAACCTTAGTCTTGCGGCGGACAGGATTCTCACCTGTCTTTCGTTACTCATACCGGCATTCTCACTTCTAGAAGCTCCACATGTCCTCTCGGTCATGCTTCACCGCCGCTAGAACGCTCTCCTACCACGTGCATAATGCACATCCACAGTTTCGGTATCATGCTTAGCCCCGGTAAATTTTCGGCGCGGCGTCACTCGACTAGTGAGCTATTACGCACTCTTTGAATGATGGCTGCTTCTGAGCCAACGTCCTAGTTGTCTGCGCAACTCCACATCCTTTTCCACTTAGCATGAATTTTGGGACCTTAACTGGTGATCTGGGCTGTTTCCCTTTCGACTACGGATCTTATCACTCGCAGTCTGACTCCCGCACATAAATGTCTGGAATTCGCAGTTTATCTGAATTCAGTAACCCTTGACGGGCCCCTAGTCCAAACAGAGCTCTACCTCCAGCATCCTCTTTGCGAGGCTAGCCCTAAAGCTATTTCGGAGAGAACCAGCTATCTCCAAGTTCGTTTGGAATTTCACCGCTACCCACAACTCATCCCCGCAATTTTCAACTTACGTGGGTTCGGTCCTCCAGCGCGTTTTACCGCGCCTTCAACCTGGTCATGGGTAGGTCACTTGGTTTCGGGTCTGCGTCAGCCAACTGCTCGCCCTATTCAGACTCGCTTTCGCTGCGGCTCCGTCTTTTCTGACTTAACCTTGCTGACTAACGCAACTCGCCGGTTCATTCTACAAAAGGCACGCCATTACCCCTTAACGGGCTTTGACTACTTGTAGGCACACGGTTTCAGGTTCTCTTTCACTCCCCTCCCGGGGTTCTTTTCACCTTTCCCTCACGGTACTGGTTCACTATCGGTCACTGGTTAGTATTTAGCCTTGCGAGATGGTCCTCGCGGATTCAAACGGGATTTCACGTGTCCCGCCCTACTCAGGATACTGATAGGCCTTCTTTGGATTTCGCTTACGGGGCTCTCACCCTCTCTGGCGCGCTTTCCCAAACGCTTCTGCTATCCTCTGAAGTGCCGCGTCTCAGTCCTACAACCCCGGCAGATAAATCTGCCGGTTTGGGCTCTTTCCTGTTCGCTCGCCGCTACTTGGGAAATCGATATTTCTTTCTCTTCCTGCAGCTACTTAGATGTTTCAGTTCACTGCGTGTTCCTTCCTTAAGCTATGAATTCACTTAAGGATAGCATGTCTGCACATGCTGGGTTCCCCCATTCGGAGACCTCCGGATCAAAGCCTACTTACGGCTCCCCGAAGACTTTCGCGGTTAGTCGCGTCCTTCATCGGCTTCCAGTGCCAAGGCATTCACCGTGCGCCCTTCTTCACTTGACCTTGCAAGTTTGTTCTTTCGAACTCTCTCGGTCGCTTTGCAATGTTTTCATTGATCTCAATGATTCTCGGTTTTTTCTTGGAATTAAGATATTCAGTTTTCAACGTACAAACTTGGCCTTCCGGCCAATGGAGGCAAACGGGATCGAACCGATGACCTCCTGCTTGCAAAGCAGGTGCTCTCCCAGCTGAGCTATGCCCCCGTAAAATATCAACTTTTAAGATGTTACCCCATCTCGGCTGAAATGTAAAGACTTTTCTTTGCATTTCAATGGGCCTGGATGGACTTGAACCATCGACCTCACGCTTATCA
>JAQDCK010000022.1:3370-20457 GCA_027681045.1 Lactobacillaceae bacterium AF64-9pH9TA
CGGCTGACTCCTAATGGTTATCCCACCGACTTTGGGCATTGCAGACTTCCATGGTGTGACGGGCGGTGTGTACAAGGCCCGGGAACGTATTCACCGCGGCGTGCTGATCCGCGATTACTAGCGATTCCAGCTTCGTGCAGGCGAGTTGCAGCCTGCAGTCCGAACTGAGAACAGCTTTAAGAGATTCGCTTACCCTCGCGGGTTCGCTTCTCGTTGTACTGCCCATTGTAGCACGTGTGTAGCCCAGGTCATAAGGGGCATGATGACTTGACGTCATCCCCACCTTCCTCCGGTTTGTCACCGGCAGTCTCTCTAGAGTGCCCAACTTAATGATGGCAACTAAAGACAAGGGTTGCGCTCGTTGCGGGACTTAACCCAACATCTCACGACACGAGCTGACGACAGCCATGCACCACCTGTCTCTGCGTCCCCGAAGGGAACCACCTATCTCTAGGTGTTGCGCAGGATGTCAAGACCTGGTAAGGTTCTTCGCGTTGCTTCGAATTAAACCACATGCTCCACCGCTTGTGCGGGCCCCCGTCAATTCCTTTGAGTTTCAACCTTGCGGTCGTACTCCCCAGGCGGAGCGCTTAATGCGTTTGCTGCGGCACTGAGGACCGGAAAGTCCCCAACACCTAGCGCTCATCGTTTACGGCATGGACTACCAGGGTATCTAATCCTGTTCGCTACCCATGCTTTCGAGCCTCAGCGTCAGTTGCAGACCAGAGAGCCGCCTTCGCCACTGGTGTTCTTCCATATATCTACGCATTCCACCGCTACACATGGAGTTCCACTCTCCTCTTCTGCACTCAAGAATGACAGTTTCCGATGCAGTTCCACGGTTGAGCCGTGGGCTTTCACATCAGACTTATCATTCCGCCTGCGCTCGCTTTACGCCCAATAAATCCGGACAACGCTTGCCACCTACGTATTACCGCGGCTGCTGGCACGTAGTTAGCCGTGACTTTCTGGTTGATTACCGTCAAATAAAGACCAGTTACTGCCCCTATCCTTCTTCACCAACAACAGAGCTTTACGATCCGAAAACCTTCTTCACTCACGCGGCGTTGCTCCATCAGACTTGCGTCCATTGTGGAAGATTCCCTACTGCTGCCTCCCGTAGGAGTTTGGGCCGTGTCTCAGTCCCAATGTGGCCGATCAGTCTCTCAACTCGGCTACGCATCATTGCCTTGGTAGGCCTTTACCCCACCAACTAGCTAATGCGCCGCGGGCTCATCCTAAAGTGACAGCTAGCCGCCTTTCAAACTTGAATCATGCGATTCATGTTGTTATCCGGTATTAGCACCTGTTTCCAAGTGGTATCCCAGTCTTTAGGGCAGATTGCCCACGTGTTACTCACCCATCCGCCGCTAGCGTCCAACAAATCATCCCGAAGGAATCTTTGAATTCAGCTCGCTCGACTTGCATGTATTAGGCACGCCGCCAGCGTTCGTCCTGAGCCAGGATCAAACTCTCAATTTGAAAATTGAGCTTTTAAAATCTGCTCCAGATTATTTGCTTGCGAATTGACTTCGCTTATTTGTTTGAACTTGCGTCAAGTGACGCAACGTTTTATATCTTACTCGCTTGTTTGACTCTTGTCAACAAGTTTTTGATATTTTCTTTTTCGTGTCTCCGGCGAATTTCTTCTTCGCCGCGACAACAAATATTAGTATACTAGCTTTTTCTGATTCGTCAAATCTGCTTTTTCATTCGTTTTATCATGGATACAGCCGGCAGAGTTGTAACATTTTGCCCGGCTGCTTCTGCTTCTTTTATTCTGCTTTATCTTTCTTTTTAATTCTTTAATAAATTATTTGTTCGTTTTTTGCCTTTTTTGCCGGGGAAAATATTTTCTTTTTTTCTCTTTTATCCCCTCTTTTTAAATTATCGCTTTACCAAGCCGCAAATAAGCTAAAAATGCCTGGTAATTTGACAAATCTTCCTAGCTTGCTACAATGACTAAACATAATCAACTAGTTATGGAAAGGATCCTGTCAACCGTGAAAAAGCATCAAAAAAACGACTTCAGCAAAGAAATTCAAGTCAAACATTTTAACGAGCTCTCTGCCCGGGAGGTCTTCTGCCTGTCCAGAATCCGCGATGACGTTTTCGTTGCCGAGCAGGAAATCACGGTTCCTGAACTGGACGACCAGGACCTTTCCGCCTACCATGTCTTTCTTTTAAATGAAGACCAAAGCAATGCCCTGGCGGCCGCCCGCTTCTTCAGCGAAGAAGGCCGCTTCTACATCGGCCGGGTCGCCGTGCAAAAGACTGCCCGCCACCGCGGGATTGCCAGCCAGCTTTTAGGCGCCATTGAAAACTACGTTTTGGCAAATAACTTAACCAAAGAACTTTATCTGCACGCCCAAGCCAATGCCCGGGACTTCTACCTGGCCAATGGCTACCACGATGTCGGCCCCATCTTCATGGAAGCCGGCATCCCCCACCAAATGATGGCTAAAAACCTCGCCTAAGCAGCCGCAAGGCTGCTTTTTTCATGCAAAAAACTGCCCCGGGAAAGGTCCCGGAGCAGTCTGGCGATTTGTGCGTTAATAAAGAAAGTTTTTTAAAATAGAGGAGTAAAAGGATAAAGTAAAAGTTTTGGATTAAAGAGTAATGTTAAAAATGGTAAAAATCATCACGCGCTTTAGTTAAAGGCAATTTCCTGCGCGTCATCGCCCGCCTCTACAGGGCGCGGGTCGACATCCTTGACTTCTTTAAGCAGGTCCATGTTGGTGTAAACCACCATGACCGTATTGTCCAGGCCGTGGTCAGCCACGTCGGCGATGTCCATTTCTGCCAGCTTGTCGCCGGCCTTGACTGAGTCGCCTTGCTCAACGAAGAGCTTGAAGGGTTCCCCCTTCAGTTCCACCGTGTCGATCCCCAAGTGGATCAAAACTTCCAGCCCTTCGGCCGTCTTAATGCCGATGGCATGCTTGGTCGGGAACAGGGTGGTAATGGTCCCGGAAACCGGGGCAATTACTTCCTGGCCGGTCGGCTTAATGGCAAAACCGTCGCCCAGCATCTTTTGGGAGAAGACGTCATCACTGACTTCGGACAGGGGAATCAGATTGCCCTTGATGGGCGCCTTGACTTCATTGCCTTTTGACTTGGACTTTTTAAAGAAATTAAACATGAATATCAACCTTTCACCGCTCTAAAGGCGAGGACTACATAGAACATAAAACAAATTACGAATAAAGAAGCAATCAGGTAGGTCAAAGACAGCAGCTGGCTCGGTTTTACCTTGCTCTCTTCAGGTAAATCCTCTCCCCGCCGCAAGGCAAAAATAGCGAAGAGGATACAGAACCAGTTACCCACGATCAGCTGGGTCCACAGCTGCAGCTTCATAAACTTCATGTACTGGCGCCGGTCGGCCAAGAGGGCCCCGCCGTCAATCCAGCAGAGGTAACCCAAGAGAAAGTCACCGGCCGCCACGATGATTGACACCGTGGTCGCGGGACTGGCCGCGATGAAGTCAGTGATCGTCTGCTTGGCCGCCCCGGCCCGTAGCTGCAAGAGCAGCAGGTAGGCCAGCGGGGCAAAAAAGAGGACGAAGGTGTAGATCTTTAATATTCTTTTCGGCGTCAGACGGGCAGACTTAGTCAACCTGTCTAGCCAATTCAAAGCTTTCTCTTGCATTATTCATCCTCTTTTCTCAGCCACTCGCAGTAGCCGTTAATCAATAAATCAATCATTATGTAAGCCGGACTAAAAGCCCAGTTCTTGGTGCTGATGCTCTCATGGAAGAGACTTGGCTGGAAAAAGAGACTGTAGTCAGACAGGCTGGCCAGCCGGCTCTCCTTGATGGTCGTCAGCGAAGTAATCGTCAATTGCTCATTGAGCAGGTGCAGCTCATCCAGGAGCTGGCACAAGTCAGGATCTTCCCCGGAGAAGGAAATCACAATCAATTGGTCATGGTCTTGCAGCCAATTCTTCGACATCTTCAATTCACTAATCGCTGATGGCATGACAACCGTCGGCTTGCCCACATTCACCAGGAGCTGGTTGGAGAGATAGCTGGCGATAGACGCCTGCTGCCAGCCGGTGGTGTAAATGTAGATATTTTCTGTTTGGTTTAAGGTCGAATAAAAGCTTTCAAAATCCAGTGTCCTGAAATAGCTGAGCTCTGAGCGCAGATTCTTGATCAGGCGCTCGGCGAAGGTATCTTGCTGCTTAACCATCCGCTTCTCCCCTTTGGAAAAATCTGCCAGCTCGTATTTCAATTCGCTGTAGCCACTTAGACCGATCTTTTTGCATAAGCGAAAAATGGCCGATTCTGAAACATAAAGCTTCTTGGCCAATTTCGCCAGACTGAGTTCGCTACATTCAGTAGCATTGTTCAACAAGTAATTTAAGATCTTCTTATCCGATGGATTCAGATCACTTGATTTTTCCACGATTCGTGCTTTTAGTCCTGCCATAAAAGTCTCCTCTTGCTAACTTGTTGGCGTTTTCACCTAGTTAACAGAATAGCACTTTTATGGGCTTAGACCAATTTAAAAACTTACATAATTTCTTTCATCTTGTCGACAACCCGTTCAGCTTCCAGGCCGACCACGATGTCGATTTCCTGGTCATCCCGTCTTTCAACGGCGCTGGCCCCGAACTTCTTGAAGTCGTCGTCGCCGGCAACCTTCTTAGTGTCAAAGACGTGGACTCTTACTCTGGTTGAGCAGGAAGTCAGTTCTTTAATGTTGCTTCTGCCGCCCAGCAGGTCCAGGTAGCCGGTAGCCTTTTCTTCATCAGGGTTGGCTTCGGTCTTGGCAACGGTGTTGCCGCTATCGGCAATAATACCTTCAATTCTTTCCAGAACCTGGGCAACGTCCAGACCAACGATGACTTGGATAGCTTGACCGTGACGGACAACGCCGACTGCTCGGTTCTTTCTAAAGGCCGCGTCAGCCCCGACCTTATCAGGATCCTTAACCGTGATCCGCAAACGGGTTGCACAGGAAGTGATTTCTGAAATGTTTTCAGGACCACCCAGTAAAGTGGTGTATGCCGTAGCTCTAGCGATGTATGGGTCGCTGGAGTTTTCGCCAGCTGCTTGAGCAGCTTGTTCAGCAGCCTTGGCTTCCTTGTATTGCTTCTTGTTCATGAGCTTAACTTCTTGATCATCAGCTTCCCGACCTGGGGTGATGTAGTTAAACTTCACGATCATGAAGCGGAAGACGAAGTAGATAATTGCAGCGTAGATCAAGCCGATGATGAACTGGGCAAGGTAAGCGTGCCAGTGGTTGGCCCAAAGCGGCAGCCAGTTCATGGAAGCAATCCCGATCGCCCCGTCAGTCATTTGACCAGAGACGCCGAAGATATACATGGTCGTATTCATGGTTGCAGCCAGGACCGAGTAGACAATCCACAAAACTGGCGCAGCAAAGAGGTAAGTAAAGTCAACTGGTTCGGTAATCCCGGCTAAGAATGAAGTCAAAGCAGCTGGCAAGAGCAAGGCTGAAGTCTGCTTCTTCTTGTTCTTCTTAGCAGTGTGGTAAAAGGCCAAGCAGATAGCTGGTACCAGGAAGACTTTTTCATTCCCGTAAAGCATAAAGCCCATGTTTGGTGCCAAGACCTTCAAGGACTTAGTGCTTGCAGCAAATTCGGTCAGGTGCTTGAGCCACCATGGTTGCAAACCACCAGCAACAACGGCTGGACCGTATTGGAATGGGATGTAAACCAGGTGGTGCAGGCCAGTTGGGATGAGGACCCGGTTCAAGAAGTTGAAGATCCAGATCCCGATCAAGCCGCTAGAAGCCATGAATTCTTGTAAGGCGGTGATGCCCAGTTGAACCTTTGGCCAAACCAAGCAGGTCAAGAAGGCCATTGGGAACATGGCCGCAAAGCCTAAGATAACAACGAAGGCTGAGCCTTGGAAGGTCCCCAAGAAGTCAGGCAATTTCTTGTCAAAGTAGCGGTTGTGCAGCCAGACCACGATCCCGGCGATGATCAAGGAACCAACGATACTGGTATCCAGGGTCTTGATCCCGCCAATCATGGTCAAGCCTTGGTTGGTGGAGTTAGCCACGATTTGGGTGTTGGCAAAGTCTTTAATCCCAAAAAACTTGCCCCAGTGGGTCAAAAAGCCCCCGATAAAGTAGTTGAAAGTCCAGTAGGTAACGATAGATTCCATCGCTGCCCGCCCTTGGGCCTTCTTAGCTAGCCCGATTGGCAGACCAACCACGAAGAGGATGTCGACTTGGTTGAAGACGGTCCAGCCCCCCTGCTGGATGGTGTCCCACAGGCCATACCAGAAGGTGTTGGGGTTAGCCAGCGAGCCAAAGATTAACGCATTGTTCAAAAGGCTCGTGATGGCAACCACGATACCTGCAAATGAGAAAAGCAGGACAGGGACGAACATCGCTGCCCCGAATTTCTGTAGTTTCTGCATCATAAGCAATCTTCCTCCTTACTGCTTATTGCATTGTTTCTTTTTATTTCAATTCATTCTGACTACTTCAAATCCGGCCAGTAAGGCTTGTTGACGACCATCATGTCGTCCAGGATCTTCTTGGCCACGCTAGCGTCTGGAACAGTCTTGTTCAAGGCAAAAGCCTGCAACATCTTGATGTAGGACTTCTGCTCATAAGCATCGACAACCAGCTTTTCGCAGGTTACCTGTTCCATCATCAGACCCAGTTGGAAGCGACCGGCTTCACCGACTACCAGCGGCTGCACGCCGTCTGAGCCAAAGAGGCAAGGCACTTCAACGATAGCGTCGTCTGGGAAGTTGCTGATGGCCCCGTTGTTCGGAATGTTGGCCAGGTACTTCTCGTGGGTGTTGAAGGCGATCGCGTGGCAGATGTCAATGATGTAGTTGGAGTGCACTTCGCTTTCCCAAAGGTTGCCCTTGGCCGTGCCTTCCTTGACGATCCGGGCACATTCACCGAAGACGATCTTTTGCCGGTATTCCAGGATTTCATCGGTTCTGGTGTAGTGCGGGTTGGCGTTTTCCACTTCGTATTGCGGGAAGTAGTAGTACTGCATGTAGTTGTTTGGCAAAGTCGTCGGGTCCAAAGCGTAGCAGTCAGCAACCTTCTTGAAAGTTGCGACCCAGCTGGCTTCGGTTTCCTTGTCGAAGTCTCCGCCCACGTAGTAGCCGTTCTTCTTGACATATTCTTTCAAAAGCGGCATCAAGTCTTCCCCGGTCTTCTTGTTGGTAACGCTCTTCCACCAGCCGAAGTGGTTCAAGCCGTAGTAGGTAAAGTCGAGGTCCTTGAAGCTCTTGAGCCCGGCAATGGCCGCCATTCTGCCCATGTCATCGATTGGCATGTCGCAGATGTTGACAACCTTGGCGTTCGGGCGGAAGCGCCGGCAGGCTTCAGAAACAATCGCGATCGTGTTGGAGTAGTTGACCATCCAAGCGTTTGGCGAGTACTTTTCCATGAAGTCGATGATTTCAATGATGGCTGGGATTGACCGCAAACCGTAGGCCATGCCTCCGGGGCCGGTAGTTTCCTGGCCGTTGACCCCGTACTTCAAAGGAATCTTTTCATCCTGGCTGCGCATTTCGTACTTGCCGACTCTGATTGAGCCCAAGACGAAGTCAACGTCAGTGAAGGCTTCTTCCGGGTCAGTCGTATATTCAAATTCGACTTGCGGTGCCTTTTCCTTGACGATGATGGCGCAGGCGTCACCGATCTTCTTTTGCCGGTCAGCATCAATGTCGTATAACTTCAGTTTCCGCAAGGGAAGCTTGTCTTGGTTGGCACAGAGACTGATAACAAAGCCAGGGGTGAAGGTACTGCCACCGCCGGCAATAACTACTGAAAATTTCTTGTCTGACATAAATCAATTGCTCCTTACAAAAGACATTGTTTCATCACATGGGGCCTTTTAGGCGCCCCGATCTCCCGTAAGCTTGCTTACACTCTTATTATGGCACCGCTCCCAGATATGTAAAGCGTTTACGAAAACAAAGAACCATATTTCAGATTGTGAAAGGTATTTCGCAAGGGCGAAAAATATTTCGGAAAGTGGTCTGGACTAATTTTTACAAAGAAAAAAGGCACTGGCCTGGCCAGTACCTCGCGATTGACTTAATTTAATTAACTAAAGCTGCAGGCCATTTGGCAGAGCCAAGGCAGCAGCGAAGACCAGCAAAGCAGCGCCGATCAACCAAAAAGCAGTTTTCTGCCCTTTTGGCAGCTCCTTTTCAACACCAAAAATTATCAAGCCCAGGCCGATCAGTCCGGACAAAAGCATGATCCAAAAACCCATTGTCTATCCTCTTTCTATTACTCTGAATGAATTTTTTGCTTACGTTTATTCTACAACTAATGCCGGCCTTTGCAAGGGCATTTTTGGAAAGCGTAATATGCAGATAAGTATACCTAAATACAAAAAATCCGCCTTCCGGCGGATTCCCTAAATTCTGTATTTTCTGCGCAGTTCCCGGTCCTGGTCGCGCTTTTTAATTGTTTCGCGCTTGTCGTATTCCTTCTTACCCTGCGCTACGCCAATCAAAACCTTGGCAAAGCCGTGCTTCAAGTAGACCTTGAGTGGCACGATGGTCATCCCCTTTTGGGCCTTCACGTCGGCCAGTTTGGCGATTTCCTTCTTGTGCAAAAGTAGTCTGCGGCTTCTCAGCGGGTCATGGTTGTAGCGGTTGCCTTCCTTATATTCATCGATATGAACATTTTCCAGGAAGGCAGAGCCGTTGATGATCTGCACGTAGCCGTCACGCAAGGTCACGTGCCGGGCTCTGACTGACTTGATCTCCGTCCCCGTCAAAGCAATCCCGGCTTCATAAGTATCCTTGATGAAATAGTCATGCCGGGCTTGCCGGTTCTGCGCGAGGACATTTTCATCCTTGGCTTTTTGTTTCATAAAAAATCCTCCCGCTTATATATTAACGGTTTGGCCGCCGGCGGCTGCCTCTTTCACTCTGCCCCAGCCGCTGGCCGCGGTTGTTGCGGCTTGGCTTGTGGCGCCGGTCACCGCTCTTGTCGCGGCCGCCGTAATTGCGCCGGCCCTTGAAGTTCCGGTCCCCGTTTCTTCTGCCCATCCCGCGGTCATTGTGGGGCCGCTTTTTGGCATCTGGATCGTAAACTTCAAAGTCCAGCTGGTGCTGCTCAACATTAGCATTGGTCAAGACAACCTTGATCGGCATCCCTACCTTATACTTCTTATGGGTTGCCCGGCCGGTCAAAGTCATGGTCTTTTCATCGTATGAGTAGTAGTCGTCCTTCAAGTTGGAGATGTGGATCAAACCTTCCACCGTGTTCTCCAACTGCACGAACATCCCAAAGCTGGTCACTGATGAAACAACCGCGTCAAACTTGTTACCGACCTGGTCAGCCATGTATTCGGTCATCTTCAGGTCATTGGTTGCCCGTTCCGTATCGATTGACCGCCGTTCTTGCGTTGAAGTCTGGTCAGCTACTTCAGGAAGTTCTTCCTTAAAGTGCTCCTTGAACTCATCCCCCATCCCTTCTTCCAGGTAGGCGTGGATCATCCGGTGGACCATGGTGTCTGAGTACCGGCGGATCGGGGAAGTGAAGTGGGTATAGTACTTGGCCGCGATCCCGAAGTGACCCAGCGGATCTTCTGAGTAGTGGGCCTGCTTCAAGCTCCGCAACATCATCATCTGGACAACCGCTTCTTCTGGCGTGCCCAAAGTCTTGGTAACCACCTTTTGCAAGTCCAGCGGCTTGATGTCGTTTGGATCTGCCTTGACGTTCAAGCCGAAGGCACTGCAGAATTCAAAAAATCTGGTGATCCGGTCAGCTTCCGGCGTTTCGTGCACCCGGTAAAGAAAAGGCACCTTTTTTCTGTAGTAGGCTTCCGCTACCGTTTCATTGGCCAAAAGCATGAAGGATTCAATCATCTTTTCGGCCGTCCCCCGGCTGTGCAGGACGATGTCCACCGGCTTGCCCTTCTCATCCACGATGATCTTGGCTTCCGGTTCTTCAAAGTCGATGGCCCCCCGGGCGTGGCGCTGGTTATACAAGGCTTCATGCAGAGCTGCCATGTCCTTGAGCATTGGCCGCACCTTGACATACTTGTCTTCCAAATCGCTGTCTGGCACGTCAGCGCGCAAGGCCTGGTTGACCTTGTTGTAGGTCAAGCGGCCGTGGGACCGCATCAAGGCCGGGTAGATGTCGTAAGATACCCGCTCGCCTTCCGGGGTGATTTCCATGTCGCAGGACAGAACCAAACGGTCAACGCCTTCGTTCAAGGAACAGATCCCGTTGGACAATCTGAACGGCAGCATCGGAATAACCCGGTCGACCAAGTAGGTACTGTTGCCCCGGGCAAAAGCTTCCCGGTCCAAAGGCGTTCCTTCCTTGACATAGTGGGCCACGTCCGCGATGTGGACGCCCAGGTGGTAGTTGCCGTTGTCCAGCTTCCACAAAACGACCGCGTCGTCAAAGTCCTTGGAGTCATCCCCGTCGATCGTGACGGCTGGCTGGTCGGTGATGTCCCGCCGGCCTAATTCATGCTTTTCTTCTTCAGTTACATGGTCCGGGATGGCATTGGCCTGCTCTAAAGCATCTTCTGGCCATTCAGTCCGGATGTCGTGTTCAGCCACGATGGACATGATGTCCACGCCCGGGTCGTTCTTGTTACCGATAATTTCGACAACTGCCCCAGTCATCTGGTCTGGCAAGTCTTCGGTCGGGTAGGTCTTCAGAGATACCTTGACCATGTCCCCCATTTGCGGGATCAAGCCGTTTTCGGATACATAGACCCGGTACTTCTTGAACTTCTTGTTGGTCGAGATCACGTAGCCGGCAAAGTGGCTGATCTTGACCTGCAGGTCTTCCAAAGGGGTATATTCACCGACAATGCTGCTGGCCCCGCGCTCCAGGATTTCTTCAACCTGGCCTTCCGGCCCCTTTCCGTTCCAAGGGTTGCCGCCGGCCGTGATCTTGACCTTAACCCGGTCCCCGTCCAAAGCCAGCTTGGTAGCGTCAGAGTTGATAAATACGTCATCGGCTTCTTCATCGTCTAAGCGGACAAAGCCAAAGCCCTTGTCGTTGGCCCGGAAGACCCCTTCGACTTCAGTATTTTCCTGGGCCAGCTGGTAGCGGCCGTTGCCGTCAGTGATAATCTGCTTTTCCTGCTCCAGGTAGGCCAGGGCCTTGACCAGGTCGGTAAAGTTGCCCAAGCGGTCCCGGCGGGCCTGCCACTCGATCTGGTCAACGCCGAATTGCTTTTGCGGATTGTGCCGGAAGATCTCCAACACGCCCGCCAATACAGTCTCGTTTTGCGCCATTATTTTCTCCATCTGTATTTTCATTAAAAAAACCTCCCATCAAACAAGTGATCGGGAGGTTAATGATTATTTAGAAGACAGGATTGCCAAAATAATCGAAAAAGCAAAGAACAATACCAGTAGAACTGACGTCACTTTTTCCATAAAGGCTTCAAAGCCCCGCTTCTTGGTCTGGCCGCTAAAGACGGCGCCGCCTGACAAAGCGTTCAAGGCATCTTGCTGCTTCTGTGGTTGCATCATTGTCGCAATAATGATCAGCACTGAAACAATGATCAACAGCGTCATAATAAAGTTGTACAATGCACTGCCTCCAATTTATTCTACAATTACTTTACTATTCTATCATAGATAGACTTACTTTGTCTTAGTTTTTTTCAGTTCGGTCGCGTCAGTTTTATAAAGACTGCTTGCGTCCTTCTTGCCCAACTGGCTCTTTAAGCTGGTCTTGCTCTTACCGGCTTCTGCCAGCTTCTTTAAAGAGTCAGTCTTGTTGTAGTCGTAGTCGCTGGTCTTGACTGGGGTGAACCAGGACGGGTGGTAGAAGCGGAGCAGGTTCCCGGCCACGACCCGGTCAGACAAAGTCAGCTGGGTCAAAACCTGGTTGGCGATCAAGCGGCAGGCCTTCTTTTCTTTGGCGCTGGTGACCTTCTTGCCCGTCTTAGTGTAATAGTAGCTGCTCCCCACCTTGGTGTAGGTCGGGGTAATAAAGTTCCCGTTCCGCTGGGCTACGACTTGTGGGTTCTTTTTGCTTAAAAGGTCATGGCCAAACAAAATCAGGTCCTTGCTCTTAATCCCTAGCAGGTTCAAAAGCGTCGGCATCACGTCGATTTCCCCGCCGTAGGTATGCTTGATGCCGCCTTTAAGGTTGCTTGCGTAAAACATGAGCGGCACTCTTTGCTGCTGCTGGTCGTCAAACTCCCCGTAATTTTTCTTCCCGGTCAGCTGGGCCATGGCCTCGTTGTGGTTGTTGGAAATCCCGTAGTGGTCCCCGTAGAAGACCAAGAGGGTCTTTTTGTCCAGGCCGGTCTTCTTCAGCCAAGCCATGAATTCGCCGATCGCCTGGTCCAGGTAGTGGGCCGTCTGCACGTAGCCGTCAACCGTGTTGTCTCCGGTCGTGGTCTTCTTGATCGACTGGTTTTGCTTGTCCAGGGTATATGGATAGTGGTTGGTGACCGTGATCATCTTCAAGTAAAAAGGCTGGGGCAGTTCAGAGATGTACTTGGCTGACTGCTTGAAGAAGATCTTGTCCTTTAAACCGTAGCCCAAGTACCAGCTGTTTTGGTACTGGTAGTAGTTCAAAGAAGCGAAATAATCGTAGCCAAAAGACTTGTAGGCATTGTTCCGGTTCCAGAAAGACCCCGTCCCCCCGTGCATGACGGCGGAAGTGTAGCCACCCTTTTGCTTCAGAATGGCCGGCATGGATTCAAAAGTGTTGCTGGTCCCGTAAGTCGACATGGCTGACCCCGACTGGACCCCGAAGAGGGAGTTTTCCAGCATCAGTTCCGCGTCAGAGGTCTTCCCCTGCCCCACCTGGTTGAAGAAGTTGTCAAAAGCCAGGGTGTGCTTAGAATGGTAGATCTTGTTCAAGTTAGGCGTGACTTCCTTGCCCTTCCACTTGTAGCCGATCAAAAACTGCTGGAAGCTTTCCAAGTGGACGACAATGACGTTTTTCCCCTTGGCTACGCCCGTATAGGTTGAATTTGGCTGGACGTAGTTGGCCTTGAGGTACTTTTTAACCGAGCTCAAATCCGACACCTTGGCATTAGCCATCTGAGCGTTGGTCTGGGCCGTCTTGATCCCGTCATAGAGGGCGTATTCATTGATCCCTAAATACTTGACGATGTAGTTGTTGTCAAAAGTCCGCGTAAGCAGGCCTGACCGGTCCTTTTGGGCCAAAAGGAGGTTGCCCCCCATCAAGATGAGGGCCGTCAGTTCAATGGCGACCTTCCTTTTCCAGGACTGGGAGTAGAGGTCCATTTTGAAAAACTTCCCCAATAAAAGTCCCAGCAGGATCAAGGGGTCAGCAAAGGCTAAAAAGTCGCTTCCCTTGAGGATGCCGGCGATGCTTTTGCCCAAATTCTCCGAAGCGCTGCCCGAATTCTGCAGCAGGGAGAAAGAGAGGAAGTTGGAGAACTCCCGGTAGTAAAGGATGTTGGCAAAGAGCCAGGTAGCCAAGAGGAAGTCCAGAACAAGCATGGTCCAGTAGGACTTGCGCCCCTTCATCAGCATCCCCAGACCCAGGATCAGCATCCCCGACGGAATGGGGTTGATGAGCAAGAGGAAGTTCTGCATCGGCCCCGTCGCCCCCAGGCTAAACTTGGTCAGATAGATTAGGTAACACTTGAGCCAGTAGCCGAAGACCGCTAGGGCAAAGAAGCCGTTCTTGGAAGTCCTGAGCC
Source organism: Lactobacillaceae bacterium AF64-9pH9TA (assembly GCA_027681045.1). Taxonomy (GTDB): domain Bacteria; phylum Bacillota; class Bacilli; order Lactobacillales; family Lactobacillaceae; genus Lactobacillus. Next base: position 16,991 of record JAQDCK010000022.1, read on the forward strand.
AGGTCCCAAAGGCCTTGATTTTCTGCATTTCTTTCACCTCAAAAAAATCAGTCCCGCAACTTGGCCGGCTTGAAGGACCAGCCAAAAATGCCGAGAATCATGCCGAAGAAGTAGGTCGCAAACCGCCACAAGAACATGGCCAAAACGACCACCCCCGGCTGGCTGATGAAGCTGGCAAAGAGGGTCTGGAAGCTGAATTCCGCCCCGCCGCTGGCCCCAGGCACAGGAATCACGGCCATGAACATGATGATCAAGATCGTCATCAAGGTCACCTGGACATAGTCAACTGGCTGACCCAGAGCCCGTAAGGTCAAGTAAGGAGCCGAGTAGTAGCACAGGAGCTGGCCGACCGTCAAGAGGACCACGCCCCAGAGCTTTTTCTTCTCAGCCTTGAGGGCCTGGCTTTCCTTGTAGAAGCTTTCCACTTGCTCCAGGGTCGACTTCTCCCAAGCCTGGGCCTTTTCCTGGCCAAAAATCCGCCCCGAAAGCTTCATGACCTTTTTAACAGCCTTGACCGTCCAGTCATGGGCGAACATGGCTAAAAGGAGCAGGATGATTGAGAAAACATGGAGGGCAAAGCCCAGGAAAATAAAGATGGCTAAAGCCGAGAACTTGCCGGCCACAAAGTGAAAGCCGAAGATAAAGGCCGTCAAATATGCAAATAAGACAACCAATTGGTAGCAGATAAACTTCATCATCAAGATTGAAGTTGCCCGGCCTCCGGCCATACCCATTTCCACCATGGCCGCCAATTGCGACGGCTGCCCGCCAGTGGCCATCGGGGTGATCCCGTTGAAAAGGGCCTGGATAAGCGGAATCCGCAGATAAGACCAGAAGCTCCGCTTGGCTGTCCCCGGCCTTTTGGCCAAAAGACGGAGGATCAAGGCTTCACAGACATAGGACAAGGCCATGACCAAAAAGACCAGGACCAGGCGCGAAGGGATAATCTGTCCGGCTGCCGCCTTTAAAGTCGCCATCGGCGTGGCCCGGAGGTCAAAGTATAAAACAAGGGAGCTGATCAATAAGACGATCAGGACTCCCCACAGATTTTTCTTATTCATAGCTGATCTGTCCCAATTCCCGGCCCAGCTGGTACTGCTCTTGGTAGAAGTCCCGCCAGATTTCAGCCAGGTGGTCTTCAGAATACTGCTGGCTGGCCTTGCGGGAAAGCTCCTGCTGACGGGCCAGGACTTCCGGATGGGTAGCCGCGAAGCGGAGCTGCTCGTTCATTTCAGCAAAGTCCTTGCCGGCCAGGTAGTAACCATCAATGATTGCCCGGTAGAGGTCCAGGTCTCTGAGCAAGACCGGGGTCCCGCAGCTGAAGGCTTCCAGAACTGACATCGGGAAGAGTTCGTCAAAGGACGGCAAGAGGAAGAGGTCGGCCATGTTCAAGTAGTCAACCAGCTTTTCCCGGTCGATGATGCCAGTAAAGGTCAGGTTCTTTGGCGGATTTTCCACCAGCTGCTTGAAGTGGTCATAGCCATCCGTGATCTTGCCAAAAGAAAAGCCGCCGGCCCAGATAAACTGGTAGTCGGGGTTGGCTTCCGCCAACTTTGCAAAGTCGTCGACCCCTTTTCTAGCCTGGACCTGCCCGTCGCCAAAGACAACGAACTTGTCCTGGGGGATGCCCAATTCCTGCCGGGTGGCGTTCTTCTTGGCCTGAGTCTGTTCATAGAACTCACTCTTGGCCACAAAGTTCGGAATGTAGCGGATCTTGTTTCTGTCTATGCCGTATTCAGCCAGCTTGTCGATGAAGATCGGGTTGACGACCACGATCTGGTCCATCCGCTTGTAAAAGTCGATCACGTACTGGTAGAAGACTTTTTTAGCCACCCCTGGCAATTTGATTGACCCTTCCAAGGTATCTGGCAAAAAGTGGACATAGCCGATCTTGCGGCCTCTGGCTGGTGAAAAGCTGTTGGCGAAGTAGGTCGGGTTGATAGTGTGGTAGTGGGTCAAGTCGCTTCTGCCGTACTTGTTGATGGTCACGTAGAAGTCATCGACCAGGTGGGTCCTGAGAAGCCGGATCAGTTCCAGGTAGGCTGCCCCGACCCCTTGGCCGGCAACTGAGTCCGCCTGGGAAAACATGTTGATTCTAATCATTGCTGTCCTCTTTTTTCACTTGATAGTTGTCAATCGCGTACTGGTAAAACTTCCAGACCTCGCTGGCAAAGTGGCTGGCAGAGATCTCTTCCAGTTTCTTTGCCAAGAGCTGAGGCGGAATCTCCTGCCGGCCCTGCCGCAAGTAAACCGCGATTTCTTCCTTCATCTGCCGCAGGCTTTCAAAAGTCAAGCCGTAAGCCGGGTCATTGAAGACCTGGTCGGTGTAGTCGGTCTTGTAGACCACGCACTTGCGTCCGCTGCCCAGGGCTTCGATATAGGTCAACCCCTGGGTTTCCGTATCGCTGGCTGAAACAAAGAAGTCGGCCAACTTATAGTAGCTGGCGACCCGGTCATGAGGGATGTTGCCGGCAAAAACCACATGGTCTTCCAAAGTCAAGCGCTCAACCTGCTCTTTTAAGACATCTACGTCCGGGCCGTCGCCGGCGATAACAAAGACCAGCTTAGGGAATTCGGTCAACAGGTCCGGCATGACCCGGAGGATGCGGTCAATCTTCTTTTCCGCGGCTACCCGGCCCAGGGTGATGATCACTTGAGCATCCGGGGCAATCCCCAGTTTCTCCCGCAGATCAGCCTTGACCGGGCCGCTAATGGCGTCCAGGTCAACCCCGGTAGGAATCACCCGCATAGGGATTTCCACCCCGTAGCGGGTCAATAATGCCGCTACCCGCTGGCTAGGGGCGATGACCCCGTCCATGTTCTTCAAGTAGCTCTTGGTGAACTGCTGGACATGAACTGGCCGGAGCAGGTGGCCGTTTAAGACATAGTGCAGGTAGTCTTCGTACATGGTGTGGTAGGTGTGGATGGCCGGGATGCCCAATTGCCGGGCCACATACTTGCCAATTGAGCCCATGGAAAATTCGGTCTGGGTGTGGACGATGTCCAGGTTGACCTCCTTGGCCACCTTGACCGCCTCAAACAGGCCCCGGAAAGCAATCCGCCGCTCAGAGAAGCCAATGAAGGGCACGGAGCTGAAGCGGAAGATGTTGGCTTCAACCGTGTCCTTGTCAACATTAGGATCAGTGGTCGTGAAGATGAAGACATTGTGACCCTGGGCCTCCAAAGCTTCTTTAAGGGTTTTGATCGACGTCGCTACCCCGCTGTTTTGCGGGAGGTAGGTGTCTGTAAACAAACCGATATTCATATGCGCTCATTACCTCCATACTAAAAGACATTATAGAGAATCGGCAAAAGAGGTGCAAATTTCTTTACCAAAATCCAAAGAATAAAACATATTTTCTGCAGGGAAAAAGATAAAGATAAAATAAAAACGACTCCCAAGAGGAAGTCATCTCAAGCAATAGCGGTGATCGGGGTCGAACCGATACGTCCGTAATGGACACCAG
>JAQDCK010000023.1 GCA_027681045.1 Lactobacillaceae bacterium AF64-9pH9TA
GAAGCTGCCGCGCGAGACAAGAGTCAGACGGAAGTCTGGCTCTTTTTTTGCTTGGATACTTAAGAAATGCCTTGACATTAGCAAATAAATATTATAAAGTTAAACTAACAATTAAATCACGTGTTATATCAAGAGCTAGTGAGTGGTTACACACTTTGACCTAGCAGCAACCTGCCGACCGGTAAGGTGCTCCACTGTAAATGGATATACGTCACTTAACCGTGTTCGTATATCGAACACGGTTTTTTTTGTGACAAAGCCCCAGTGACGTTAAACAGGAGAAAAAGATGGAAAGTATACTATATGATCAACTACAATCAATGGCTTTAAAACAATACATTAAACAATTAGCACCTGAAAAACTGCAACAGCTTATTAAAAACCCCGACATTTCTGAAGCGGATTTAAAATTAATACAGAAAAATACAGGAAATGAAACTATTAAACAATTAGCAACTGAAAAGTTGCAACATCTTAATAGTCAGTCCATCCAAGAGAGTTTGAATTCGTATCGCAGATTACATGATGCGAGAGGTTGGGCAGCTTCCATAGCGAGAGGACAAAGTCTTAATGACCTGAAATACAGATATAAGAATGCTACCCATGATGAAAAAGTTAAAATTCGGGATATTTTACATAATGCTAATTAATCTGATGGGACACTCAAAATGGTCCTGGATGAATGCCTACCGGAACCGCTACGGGCTGATCCGCGACGACATTCACACCCCGAAGAAGACCTTGAAGAAGTCAGCCTACTGGTACCGGAAGCTGAGCGATACTAACGAACTCGACGCCGATTAAGAAAGCGCATCGACAAGCTTTGCCGAAAAGTTTACAATGAAAGCGGTAAAGGAAAAAGTTTTTCAAGGAGAATCAAAAGAGATGGCAGAACCATTATTTTTGGAACCTGTTTTTCATGAAAAAATCTGGGGTGGCACTGGCTTAAAAGAAGAATTTGGCTACCAGATTCCCAGCGACCACACCGGTGAAGCTTGGGCAATTTCCGCCCACCCGCATGGCCCGGCAACGATCAAGAACGGCCCTTACAAGGGGATGAAGCTGAACGAACTCTGGGACCAGCACCGGGAACTTTTCGGCAACGCTAAAGGTGACGTCTTCCCGCTTTTGACCAAGATTTTGGATGCCAACCAGGACCTGTCCGTCCAAGTGCACCCGGACAATGAATACGCCAGAATCCACGAAGGGGAGCTAGGCAAGACTGAATCCTGGTACGTGATTAAGGCCAAGCCAGGCGCCAAGCTCTACTACGGCCACAATGCCCAGACTCGGGAAGAATTTGCTGAAATGGTGAAAAACGGGGAATGGAAGAAGCTCTTACGGACTGTCCCGGTGCATGAAGGGGACTTCTTCTACGTGCCACATGGCATGGTGCACGCTGTCGGCAGCGGCATCATGGTTTTGGAAACCCAGCAGTCCAGCGACACCACCTACCGGATGTACGACTTTGACCGAGTAGACAAGAAGACAGGCAAGCTGCGCCAGCTCCACTTGCAGCAGTCAATCGACACGGTGCAGGTGCCGTTTGAAATGCCAAATCTCAACCATGAAGAATGGGATGTTGGCGGCGTTCACGTGACTCAGTTCGTGATGGCGGAATATTTCGGCGTCTTCAAGCTGGATGTTCGCGGCAAGGGCGACTTTGAGATCAAGGATGGCAAGTATCGCTTGCTGTCAGTCTTGGCCGGATCTTGCGACTTGACGGTCGACGGGCAGACTTACCCGCTGAAAAAAGGCGATCATCTGATTTTGCCAACGACGATTTCCTGTTATACTTTAGATGGTCAAGCAACGATTATCGCTTCCAAACCGGGCGATGAAGCTTAAAAGAAAAAATCGAGAGTTAACAGAAGCATAGGTGAGAATATGACAGATACTTTTGTAGGCAGTATTGAAGCCGGCGGCACCAAGTTTATCTTGGGCGTGCAAAACGTTGAGACTGGGGAAACCACTGCAACCAAGCGGGTGCCAACCACGACTCCGGCGGAAACTCTGGAAGCCTGCCGGGACTTCTTCAAGGAGAACCCAGTCAAGGCCATCGGGATCGGCTCTTTTGGCCCGATCGACATCGACCCGAAGTCAGCAACTTTTGGCTACATTTCCAAGACCCCAAAGGCTGGCTGGTCAAATACTGAACTGAAGGGCTACTTTGAAAAGGAATTGGGCGTGCCAGCCGTTTTGACGACTGACGTCAACGCTTCCTGCTACGGGGAATACATTGCCCGCGGCCGGGATGATGAAAAGACCTACCTTTACATCACCATCGGGACTGGTGTTGGGGCTGGTGCCATCCAGCAAGGCCACTTCATCGGCTACACCAACCACTCAGAAATGGGCCATATGCGCATTCCTAAGCGGGCGGACGACAAGTATGAAGGCGGCTGTCCTTTCCACCACGATGCCTGTGGGGAAGGCCTGACTGCTGGCCCGACCATCAAGGGCAGAACCGGGATTCCTGGTGAAGACCTGGACCGCAGCCACCCAGTCTTTGACTTAATTTCCTACTACGTGGCAGAGATGCTCTACAACATCTACCTGACCATCCGGCCAGACGTCATAGTTGTCGGCGGGTCAGTCTTGAACGAAGGCGACATGCCAGCGGTCAGAAAGTACTTCGCGGAAATGAACAACGACTACGTTGCCCTGCCGGACCTGGACGAACTGATCGTGCGGCCAATCGTGGCCAACAATGGTTCAGCTACCCTGGGCTGCTTTGAAATGGCCAAGGACCTGCTTAAGTAAAAAGCAAAAAAAGATAATAGCACTAAAAAACCAGCCCAAGCAATAGCTTGAGCTGGTTTTGTTATGGGTTTTATTCTTGATAATGTTCTGAGGTAACAATATACACGAATGAGCTCTTTTCCTGACTGGCCAGCCAGCGCATTCTGATCTTGAATTCCAGGCCGCTGGCTTCATAACTGGCCGAAATTGCCCGGTCCTTCCCCTGGCAGCGGTCCATCTGCTCTAACAGGAATTTATCCATGGCTTGTGTCTGAGCAATCTTTTCAGCCAGCGACGGCTGCTTGCCTCCCGTTGCCTCCAAGACGCGTTTAAGAGCGTGATTGAAGTAAAAATAGTTTATGTTATCTCCATCTTTTTCAACGATGGCCATCGGCACGTTGATATTTTCACCCAGGCTGGAATTCTGTTCCGCCTGGCTGTGGATCGGGTTGGACAAAACGTTGACCCGGTCGATCTGGCTGTAGTAGTCGCTTAAGCTGATATCTTCCAGCTGGTCGCCAGCTTTACTCAGGAACTGCCACAATTCCTCCGGCTGCATGGAAACCGCGAAGAGGTAGCCCTGCTGGTACTGGCAGCCAATCTCCTTGAGGAAGTCTGACTGGCTCCGGCTCTCGATCCCCTCGCATAAAGTATCGATGCCCAGCCGCTTGGACATGTCGACGATTTCTGAAATGATAATCTTGCTCTGGGAGTTTTCGGTAAAGTTTTCCAAAAAGCCCATGTCGATCTTCAGCAAATCGAAGTCGAAGTCCTTCGGGTTGTTCATGCTGGAGTAGCCGCTGCCAAAGTCGTCCATCCAAATCTCGTAGCCCAGGTCATGCAGCTGGGCGATGATCTTTTTCAGCTGGTCTGGGGCAGTGACAATGACTGATTCCAAAACCTCGATCTTCAGATACTTGCTTGGAATCTGGTACTGGGTCCGGATCTTCTCAATTTCCTCGACAATATCGCAGGAGTTGAAGTCAACTGGTGAGATGTTGACGGAAATTACCGGGATCGGCAGGCCCATCCGCTGGCAGCTTTGCTGCAATTGGCAGACCTGGCGGAAAATCTCCAAATCCAGCAGGTGGATCAAGCAGGCCTCTTCCAGAATCCCGATGAACTGGTCGGGCGGAATTGCCCCCCGTTTAGGGTCATTCCACCGGGCCAGAGCCTCAAAACTGCGGATCTGCCCGGTCAAGCTGCGGATAACTGGCTGGAAGAAGGGCTTGATATATCCATCAGCCAGGGCCTGCTTGAAGTTGATCAAGACAAAGTCCCGCCGGTCATAAAAGTCCTGGACTTCCGGCCCGTAGACGCAGTAGACCCGCTGGCGGTCAGATCCGATCAGGCGCATGGCCCGCCGGGCCATGTCGACCGTAGCGATAGCGTCCTCTTTGCCGTCCTTGGTCTGGTAGATCCCGGCCTTGATCCCAATGGAGTCGATCGAGGCTACTTTTTCAGCAATGGCCTTGATCTTTTGCTCGGCCTCACTCAGCGGGATGCAGGTTAAAAGGACAAAGTTGTCTTCCGTGTAGCGGACTAAGATGTCATCTTCCTGGTTGAAAAAGTCCCGCAAAACTCGGGAAATGGTCCGGAGTAGGTCATCCCCGCCCTGGTAGCCAAAGCGGTCATTGTAGCTGTGCATGCTAGAAATGTTGAACAGGATAACCAGGGGGTGCTGGTTATTCATGGCCAGCTTCTTAAGAAAGTTACCCGCGAAATTGTGGAAATAGTTGGCGTTTGGCAGGCCGGTGATTTCGTCGGTAAAGAAGTTGGCTGCCCGGTCCCCGGTCTTCATGGCCTGCTTTTCAGCGTACATCTTGCTGTCGGCCTGTTTTAAAAGGTCAGTCATGGGGATTTTCTCCTTAGGGAGGTGGATGTAGCCAGTTGCTACCTGCGGAGCGGATTGCAAATGCTCGATCCGGCTGTAGTAGCCGATCCGCTCGCGGGTCAGCTGGACCAGCTTGTCGGCCTGCTTGTCGTCAGTAACCGTGATGACTGCCAAAAATTCGTCACCTCCGTAGCGGCAGACGATCCCGTCATTGCCAGTCTGTAGGACGTCGTCTAGGGCCTGGCCGATAGCCCGGATAGCATTGTCGCCTTCCACGTGCCCGTAGACGTCGTTGACTGATTTAAGCCCGTTCATGTCGATCATGAAGAGGTAGTACTGGTCGCTGACGCCCTCTTTCCAGATGTCGTCGATGTATTCCTTGAGGTTCTCCCGGTTTCTCAGTCCGGTCAAGCTGTCGATAGTTGCTTCCTTAATAGAGAAGTTCAGCTGGTAAAGGAAGTTGAAGGTAAAGTAAAAAGTTACCGCATAAGAGTAAAGCGGCAGGGCTGTCGGCAGCATGACTTCAATAAAGCCGAAGCCCGTCATCAAGAGCGGATAGAAGCTCAAGACCAGGTAGTAGTGGCCTAAGCCGTTCTTCCGGTTGACTAAGGCATTGTAGGCCGTAACCCCGAAGACAAAGGTGGAATAGCCAATTGGTAAAAGCAGGAAGAGGGTGGAAAAGAAGGGAGTAAAGGCATTGATGCCGTTAGCGGAAAAAATCAGATTTGGCGCGAAGAGGGAACAAACAAGGTCAAAAATAGAGATAGCGATCGGCAAGCCCAGAACAATCCGGTTCTGCCGCTTGTCTTTAGCCAGGGGCAGTTCGATCTTGCAGGCAACGAACATCAAGGTAGTATAGCTGAGGATGTTCAGAGTGATCGCCAAACAAAGACTGGCGAAATTGACCAGAGCTTCATTGCTAGGCAGGATGCGGTTCATCATAAGAGTCCGGGTCCCATCTAAAAAGAGGTAGGTGGCCTGGACGATCAAACTGACCTTGAACCAGTAGTGTGGGTGGTTGTGGTGCTTGATCTGTAATGATGATTTTAATAGCAATAAGATTATAGTTACGCAGAAATATTCAGAGACCGCGTAGGCAAATGCGCTAGTAAGTTGCATGGCTTTCTCCCTATAAAATACGACATGGTCCTTAATTAATATAATAACTCATTTACCATAACAATAGGGCTTAGCGGATTGAAAGGATTGATTAGAAAATTAGATGTTAGCGCTTTTAATTCACGCGGGAGTATGTTATATTTTTAACTTGGAATGGATATCCTCAATTCTTCATAATATAAGGGTTATCCACAGTTAAGTAGGTTGCTTTGAATACAGGGAAAGGCAAAATGGAAGAAGTTGAAGCGGTACTTAAGCGCCTGCTGGCAGGCCGGGTATGGTCAGCCAGTTTGGGCCGGGAGCTGGAGAGCAAGAGAATCTCTTTGAGCGATTTGCTCTTGGACAAGCAAAGAAAGAATGTGATCAAGCCAGCTGACGTCACTTTAATCCGCCAGGCCCTGGGTGAACTGCAAAAGAATTTCCAGGAAGAAGTCAAGCGGGTCTTGCTGACTGAGCCGGAGCTGGCTTCTGATGCTGACCGGCTGGCCTGGCTGCTCCTGCAGCTTTTTGCCAAGAAAAGGAAGCGGGTCCGGGACTTGACGGCTGACCAACTGGCTCTCCTGCAGACTGAAGAGGCTAAGAAATACGTCCTTTTTTATGGGCCGCGGGTCTATTTCCGCAACAACGCCTGCTTTTTGACCAATACTTTCCCGGCAGAACTGGTCCATATCAACGACCTTGCCGGGCTTAAAGGACAGCCTGCAGCTTTTTCTGCCTTGTTGCAGGGAGAAGAAGTGGATGGGGAAGAACTCAGGAGCTGGCTTGACCTCTTCGGTCCCTTGTATGAAGAGAAATATTTCGGCAAACACTACGGACCAGGCGTGGAACTGGCGGGTTTTCAAATCTCTAGCGGGAAAAGAGATCCCCGGATCTACTATGTCCTGCGCTACCTGCTCAAGGATAAAGAGCCAGAGTCAGAAGCAGAAGAAAGATCGAAAAATTTGGCCGCGATTCCTTTAAAGACGATCCTAAGGCGGAATTTAGTCTGCCACGAGGCCTTCAAATGATGACGGTTTACAGCCGAGAGTATTACCAGGCAGGATTAGCCGAAGGAAAAATCAAGGCTAAAAAGCTGGACAAGTACCGGCTGGGACCGGACTTTATTCTGGCTTATGACCTGGGGCCAGCTGCTTCTTACCGGACCCTGCTGATCGACCGGAAGCAGGGGGAGATTGTCTTAAAGGCCACGACCAAGACCCTGCTGGCCCACTTCGTCAACGAAGACCTGCCCGGCGGCTACCCCTTACAGGACAAGCTCTACAAGCTCCTGGGGATCCGGGAGCAGCACGTGATTTCAGCGGGGCACGGGGCGCTTTTTTCCCCGGAATCCTTCCACGCCGGCCTGGTGGACCTGGTGGCCCTGCAGCAGATGCGGGGGATGGAAGCCTGTCAGGACGGGATGCTCATGACCGACTTGGCCGGGGTCAACTGCTATTTCTTTCAGGTAAAGCGCGGTTATGCCAATGCCAGCCGGCAGGTGGAAGAAGCGGTTGAGCACAATGCCCTTTACTGCAGCCTTTTTCATGGTCTGGCTGGCCAGGTGGGCTGCCCGGTTTGCCGGCAAGGTGACTGGAACCTGCTCTACGGCCCCAGCTACCAGCAGGCGGTTGAGGCTGACCTGGCTGGCCGGGTTCCGTCTTTAAAGCAGCTTTTAGCTGAGATCAAGGCAGAGGAGAAGGCAGTCTTAAAGCAGATCCTGCTGGATGAACTCGGCCTGCCTCTTTTGCCAGATGATTTAGACTATGCCTTAAAGCATGCTGAGAAAAAGCTCTTGTTCAGAATATAACGAAAAGCCCCCGCGGTCGCGGGGGCTTTGCTTTGTTTCTTTATAATAATTCAGGCCAACTGCCGGCGGAGTTTCTCCAGGGCCTGCTTCTTAATCCGGCTGGCCGTCCGGTAGGGAATATTCATTAAGTCGGCCGTTTCCTTGAGGCTGCGCCCAGCCAGGATATTCTGGCCTAAAAGCAGCTTTTCACTAGTCGACAGCTTCTTCCAGGCTTCCTTAAGAAGCAGATTGTGCTGGTCGGCCTGACCAACAAAGGCGGCAGCCAGCAGCGGTTCGTCGTGGTCTCTTTGCCGCTTTCTCTGCCGAAGCAGGTCAAGGATCCGCCAGTAGACCTTGCGGAAGGCCAGCTTATCTGCTTTCTCCCGTGGCTGGTCAGCCATTTCTTGCAGGCATTGGGCGTAGACGATCAGACCTTCTTGAAAAAGGTCCTCGTAATCGGCGCACTTCCGGTAGACATGGGCCGTTTTCAAGGCTCCGGCGACTAATTTCCGCCTTTCCCAGGCTTGGTCCATTGCTTGATTGATTTGCATGTTCATTTTTTCGCACTCCTTAATTTTTTCTTGCTCGGCGCCTTGCAAGTATTAGCTTAAGGGCTTTGCCAAAGGAGTGCTGACCAGGAGCAAGGAGGCAGCAAGCCCGTTTTTCCGCCCTTTACACTTTGAAGAAAATGTAAGAACGGCTGTTTAAGGGCGTGTTTAGGGGCTGAATCCTGGTAAAAAATAAAAGTTTTCCTAGGAGAAAAGCAAGAAAGTCGTCATAGATCATTCATACTTTCCCCGTATCATTTAAGCCATAGATCAAGAGATCTTGGCCTATAATTCCATACCTTTTTTATTCTTTCCAAGACAAGCAATTACGCGGCCTCCGGGCTGCATCTATATCTATTTTTTTACGCGAAAAAGCGCTGGACGTCGCGGTCCAGCGCTTTTTTCTTTTATGTTTACTTCGTAGTCTTCTTTACGTTCTTCTTAGTGCTCTTTTTAGTTGACTTCTTTGAAGCCTTCTTGGTGCTCTTCTTAGTTGACTTCTTTGAAGCCTTCTTAGTGCTCTTTTTAGTTGACTTCTTTGAAGCCTTCTTAGTGCTCTTTTTAGTTGATTTCTTTGAAGCCTTCTTGGTGCTCTTCTTGGTAGTTTTCTTTGAAGCCTTCTTGGTGCTCTTTTTAGTTGACTTCTTTGAAGCCTTCTTGGTGCTCTTCTTAGTTGACTTCTTTGAAGCCTTCTTAGTGCTCTTTTTAGTTGACTTCTTTGAAGCCTTCTTGGTGCTCTTCTTGGTAGCCCTCTTGCTAGTGGCTTTCTTAGTGTCGGTAGTCTTCTTAGTGTCAGTGGCGGTCTTCGCACTAGTGTCTGGAGTCAAGCTGCCCAAAACCAGAACGGCTGAAACGGCAGAACTCGCGTGGGCGCTAACTTCGAAGCTGATTTCGCCCTTGCCTTCCTTGTAGGCGCCACCGGCAAAAGTGTAGGTTGCAGTCTTGTCGGCGTTGTTAGTGCGAGTGCCGGCTACGCCGTTCATAGTAACCTTGTCCAAAACAGCCGCGCCAGCTGCGGAAACAGTCAGCTTTACAGCGCTAACCTTACCGCCCGTAACAGTTACGCTAACGTTTTTGCCTAGGTATGAGCCAGCCATTGAAGTCTTAGTGGTGTCGCTGGCGTTCAGGTATTGAGCGTTGGCTGTGTAGGCGCCGTCCGTAGCATCAAAAACGATGTCGGCGCTGTTGGTCATCTGGCCCATTGGAGTGGCAACCACGAAGCTTACCGTGCCTTGACCAGCCTTGTAGGCCTTGGCAAAAGCAAAAGTTACTGAGCTGTCAGAGTTAGTCGTGCTTATACCAACCACGCCGTTGATGGTCATGGACTTGATCATGGCTGCTGATTCCTTAGAAACAGTGAGGGACAAGGTATCGCCGGAAACAGTGGCTGAGCTTGGCAAAAAGCGGCTGGCTGATGAGGCGTCAGTAGTGCCAGTCTTGTACAGCTTAAAGCCAACAGTGGCTGACTTAACGGTTTGAGTTTGGGTCGTTGCCGCAAAGGCTGATGCAGCTGGTGCTAGCGGTGCGGCCAGGCCCAAAGCAAGTGATAATGAGGCAAGAATAGTTGCAGTTTTCTTCATTTCTTTTTTCCCTCTTCAATCAAAATTTGAATATTCCTGTATTCGCTATCATTATCTAATAAGCTGTGAAACATGTCAATAAAGAATTTAAAAATATCTAGTTGATATACTTTAATCAATGAAGACTATTGAATTACGATGGCTAAGTCCTTATAATTGTAGTGTTGATAAGCGGTTACATGATGGACGGAGAGCAATGAAGAAAAAATGGTGCGTGGTTATCCTGAGCTTTTTAGCAGGGATGCTCCTTTTGCAAACACAAACAGTTAAGGCTGACGACTATACCGTCGACATGACCCTGCTCAAGACGGGCACGGCGGACAAGTCGGCAGCCAGCAGCTTTATCAAGCAGGCTACAATCACGGTCAATGATGACCAGGTGACCCAGGTGGCGGTGCACGTTAATTCTGACAGCCAGGCAGCCAAGGCTTTTTTGGCCATAGCGCAGGCTACGACTAGCCAGGTCGTCAAGAGCGTCAGCTTGCAGGGGGTCAAGGGGAAGAAGGCCAACGCGTCTAAGGATGGCAATAGTTTTGACCTCCTTTTTGACAAAAAGACCTATCTGTTAAAAGCCAATTTGGGCGTCTTGACGGTCGATTTGGCGATGAATGGGTCGGTTTTCAGTGAAAAAGCCGACTACTACTTCGCACCTTGGCAGGAGGGCGTGAAGAAAACGGGGACCAGCCGGACCGAAAACAATCAGTCAGCTTCTAGTTCTTCAGCGGCTAAAAAGCCGCAGTCAGCTAGTCAATCTAGTCAAAAAACTGCTGCTAAAAAGCAAGTGGCTAAACCAGCTAAAAAGCAAAAGGCGACCACGCCTAACTCCTTGTCCTATCGGGTGTATAAGAGCGACCGTTCCGGCCTCTCCATCGCTGATGGCTACTACACCCACCAAGCGGCCGTTGCGAAAAAGGGCAGCCGCTATCTAGTGACCATGACCGTCAAGGTTAAGTCCGAGCTCGCAACTTTTACCCCCGTCAACATGAACGGGCAGGCCGTGGTGAATCAGCGTCACTACCAGCAAGGCGGCTACGATTACTGGCAGTACGGTTTTTACATGGATAATTTGGCTAAAAAGCAGCTGTCAGGGCAGATCAAGATGAGCGTGCCGATCGCCAACATCAGCAACCAGCTCTTTAACGTGATCTTCAGTTTTTCTGCTGGCCAAGTGGAAACTAGTGATCCAGTAACTAGCGACGCAGAGCTAACAAGTTCATCATCGTTCGCATCATCCAGCCCCGCTGAAGTCAGCCAAATGTCCAAGACGGCCCAGGCGCTAAAAGAGGCTAAGGCTGGCGTTCGCCAGGTTAAGGCGACTCCGGCCGGCACCTTGGTTCAGCAAGAATTAGCGGAATATCCTTACTTGCCCCTGATTAGCCTGTTGCTTTTGGCCAACCTTGGAGGGTTAGGAATTCTCGTTTTTTACCTCTACAAGAGAAAGATTAAAAAACATGACTAAGAAAAAATGGCAAATCGTCTGGCTGCTCCCCTTGATCTGGCTGAGCCTTTTTTCAGGAGAAAAAGTGGGCGCCCAATCAGTCAGCTACCAGACTTATAAATACGGCACTAGCGAAAACTCGATGGCCTCGGGCTACTATGCCCGGCCGGCGGAGGTGACCGTGCAAAACGGCCAGTACCTGGTCACCATGACGATCAAGACCAAGAAGGCCCTGACCGCTTGGCCAGTCACCGTCTTGTCGGTGGCAGGGCAGTCGCCGTCCAACGTGAAAAAGACCAAAGACAGCAATTTTTACTACTACGCCTATAGTTTCTACAGCCAGGATTTGTCTAAGGCTGTGTCCTCCAAGATCAAAATTGACGTACCCGGAACTTACCAGGCTACCCACCAAATTAGTTTCAAGTTTGATCAAGCTTCCTTGCCGAGTTTGAAAAAGGCTTCTGCGTCTCAAAAAACTGCTAGTCAAAACTCGACCAGCAAAGAAAAGACCAGTCAGGCTAGTCAAACTAACAATTCTAGTTCTGACGCTGCCGTAGCCAAGCAGGTGCTAGATCTGGAAAAAGAGGTCAAGGCCAAGGAAAAGAAGCTGGACAAAAAAGAAGATACCTTAGCCGCCCGGGCTCAGTCCCTGAACCAGCGCAGTCAAGCCGTAAATGCGGCTAGCCAGCGCAACTTCTTTTTCCTCCTTTTTGGCGGCATCCTGGTCTTAAGCCTGTTTGTTTTGGACATCTTGGGCTTGATTTATTTAATGCGGAAAAGTAAGCAGCAGAAAGAACAGTAATCATGAAAAACAGTCAAAAAATCATTCTCGCCTTTTTAGGCTTAATCCTGGTTGTAGCTGCCAGCGGCCTGGTTGCCAAAAAATATGTCGACCAAAAGGCGGCCAAGCAGGAGCGAGTCGTCGTAACCAGCAATGCCCTGGCTGAAATTTTTGCCAAGCTGGACATCAACTTGGTCGGCGTGCCGAAAACCAAGGCGTCCTTGCCTAAGCGCTACCAAAACGTAGCAAAGGTGGGCAGCCCCATGGCGCCGAGTCTAGAAAAAATCGCTGAGCTGAACCCTAGTCAGGTTTATGCCGTATCTACTTTGAAGAGTAAGTACAGCGCCGCCTTTAAAAAGCAGGCCATTCCGGTGACTTTTTTGAAATTGGACTCAGTTGGCCAGTTAGAAGCCAGTGTTAAGAGCCTGGGAAATAAGTACCAGAAGCAAAAAGAGGCCAATCGCTTCGTTCAGGAAATTGAGTCGGCCAAGTCTTATGCCAAAAAGCGGCAGACTAAAAAGAAGCCAAAAGTCCTGATCTTGATGGGGGTGCCGGGCTCTGGCTACATGATCATGACCGACAAGTCCTATATCGGCAGCTTGGTGACCTTGGCGGGCGGAGAGAACATCTATAAGTCCTCTAAGACCTACCTGACCCCAAGCAACGACTCCCTGGCCCAGCAGAATCCGGATGTGATTTTGCGACTAGAGCACGCTCTGCCAAGCGTGACCCTGCCGCAATTCAAGATGGAATTTAAGCAGAATGCCTTCTGGTCCAAGATGGACGCTGTTAAGAATAAGCGGGTTTATGATCTGCAGCAGCCAGTCTTTAATGCCTCGGCGAATGTCAACGCGGCCAAGGCTTTACGCCAGGTCAGCCAGTGGTTATTTCCCAGGAAATAATGATGAAAAATAAAGATTTTTGGCCTTATTTAGCCTTATTAGTCACGATTTTCCTGACCAGTCTGGCAGCCCTCTTTTTGAACTTAGGGACTAGCGCCTCTTTGGTTGTCGTCAACCTCCGTCTGCCTCGGCTCTTGGCGGCCCTCATTGGCGGTGCGGCTGTTGGGGTTAGCGGACTGCTTTTACAGGCGGCTCTCCGCAATGTGGTGGCTGACCCGGGCATCATTGGGGTGTCAGCTTCGGCCAACTTTTTTGCCCTGGCCTTTGGAATATTATTTCCCAGCTTCTATTTGGGCAAGATCATTACCGCCTTTGTCGGTGACGGTTTAACCATTGTTTTGTTATTTTATTTTTCGCAAAAGATCTCTCCTGACCGGCTGATTTTGGCGGGCCTGGGCTTGAACGCGGCCTTTAGTGCCTTGGAAGAAGTGACGGGGCAAAATGGGATGAGCCTGGCCACCAGCAACTGGACCAGCAGTCTAACATTAGTCTTCTTGGCAGTACCGCTTTTGGCAGCGGCAACCATTTTGGCGCCAAGTTTGACCTACTTGAAATTCAGCGACAGTAAATTGCAGTCCTGGGGGCTGGAGGCGGGGAAGCTTCGCTTAGGCCTTTTAGCCATTGCGGCCTTTTTGGCGGCAGCGGCGACAGCTAGTCTGGGCCCGGTGTCCTTTTTAGGCATCTTAGCTCCGCAACTAGCCCGCTTGCTGGATTCCAAGGGGAAAAATCAACTACCCCTGACTCTGCTGGCCGGCAGCGCCATTTTAGCCGCAGCCGATACAATCGGTCGTCTGGCCTTGGGCGACCTGTCTGCGACTTTACTACTGGCCATTGTGGGTGGCCCAGTCTTAATCTACCTGCTGATCAGGGAGGGAAAAGCATGATTGCAGCTGATAAGGTTACTTTTTCATACAAAAAACGCCCCGTCTTAAACGAGGCGTCCTTTGAAATTCCGGAAGGGCAGATTACGGCCATTGTCGGCGAAAATGGTTCGGGCAAGTCGACCTTGTTGAAACTGCTAGCCCGGCAGCTAAAACCGCAGAGTGGTCAGCTTCTTCTAAATGGCAAGGACTATCAGGCTTTTTCACCTAAAGATTTTGCCCAAAAAGTGGCCCTGATGGAGCAGGAAAGTCGGCTCTATGGGGACCTAACCGTGGAAGAGGCTGTGGCGGCAGGCCGTTTGCCTTATTATTCGATTTTTAACAACCAGTTGGACCAGACGGTAGAACAAGTGCTGGATAAGCTTGGCTTAACCGACCTGCGGGAGCGGCCAATGGCGGCCCTGTCCGGCGGGCAGAAGCAGCGGGTCTGGCTGGCCTGTGCCCTAGCTCAAGAGCCGCAAGTACTGCTATTAGATGAACCAACCAACAACATGGACTTACGTTTTCAGGAAGAATTTTTTACTTTAGTAAAAAAACTTAACCAGGAGCAGGGCCTGACCATCTGCCTGGTGATCCATGATCTGCGTTTGGCCCAAAGGCTGGCCGACCAGGTCCTGCTGGTGAGAGGCGGCCAGGTTCGGACAGGAGAACTTACGCCAGAAACTATTGAAGCTGTGTTTGGGGTTCGGTTCCCCAAAATTTCGTAAAAAGGCTCTGGCTACGTCGTTAGGGGGCACGCCATCGAAGGCAAAAAGAAAAGCGCTGGAATAAATTCAGCGCTTTTTCTATTAAAGATGCAGCTTTAAGTAGTACTTAACAATGGCTGCGGCCAAAACTGCACCAACAAATGGGGCAGTACCAGGAACAAGCAGACCGTACTGCCAGTCGTTGTTAGCCTTGTTCTTGATTGGCAAGATTTGGTAAGCCAGACGAGGGCCCAAGTCCCGGGCTTGGTTCATGGCGAAGCCAGTAGTACCGCCAAGGCCCATACCGATTGCCCATACCAAGAGACCCACAAGGAGTGGAGTGAAGCCGAACTTTTCGTAGTTGGCAACGATAGCCAAGATACCAGTCAAGAAGATGGTAGTGGCGATCATTTCGACCATCCAGTTCCGTGGCAGGTTACGCAGGTTAGGGTTGGTGGAGAAGATGTTCCGGGTAGCCACGCCGTCGATGGTGTCTTCGGAAGCCTTGAAGTGGTCAGCATACATGAAGTAAGCCAGAAGAGCCCCGGCAAAGGCACCGGCGAATTCAGCCAAAGTGTAAGGGATGAAGCTGGACCATGGGATCAGACCCAGGATAGCCTGGCAGAGAGCCATGGCTGGGTTCATGCAGACGCCGCCGAAGATGAAGAGGCAGGCGGTAATCCCGAATGACCAGGTCGTAATGGCAAAAATGTGGCCTGAGCCGTGGTACTTGGTCTTGTTCAAAACGTCATCGCAGTGTACGCCAACACCGAAAAGAATCATGAGCCCGGTAGACAGGAACTCATTTAACAAGTTGTGCATCAAAATCCTATTCTCCTTGCAGTAGATAATTTTTAAGGTACATAACAGCTAATAATTATATACCTATATCCGGCAAAAAGATATAGGGAATCGTGATTTTTTGAGCATGAATGCGCTTTTATCACTAGATTTAACAAACTTTCTAGGGAAAAGTAAGTGAATCGTTCACAAATTTGGCCATAGGCAGTTTTAAAAGTGCTGCTGGCTTTTTGCCTGGGGAAAATTCACTGAAGGGAAGAATTAGCATCATAGTTTGTTCAAATTTACTGTGTACTATAAGAAGCATAGACGAGCTGAAAGAACTTGTCTATAACTCATATTTCTTATATTTTTCTTTCCCTGATATACACAACATACATATACACTACCTAAGAAGCAGCTAGCCAGTAACAGCTGCTTTTTTGGTATCCAGAGATATTTTTTTCTTTCCATTGTCCAAAATGGCCGTTATGTTTATTTCTTAATATATATGCGTAAAAGCTTTTAAAGAACAAGATTAAAAGATATTGAAAATGCTTGCATGCGAAAGGAATAATGTTTATCCTTGAATAGTGTTAGTTGTATTAGTTGGATATTAAACTGGGTGAAGTGTAAACATAAAGCCCGTTTTTAACGAAGAAAGGGAAAAGATTATAAATATGAAAAAACTCAAAAAGATCAACTATGCGGCCTGTTGGCCGTATATGGCGGTCGTTCTTTTTGCCGCCTATTTGGCCTACCGGCAGATGCGAACAGGGAACATCATTATTGGTTCCGATACGATTTTCCACTTCAACCGCTTCTATGAAACCGAGGAGCAAATTAGAAACGGCAACCTTAGCTGGTTCATGACCCTGTACGGGTTCAACCAGTCAGGCCGGGTAATCAACGCGCTTTACGGCCCAGCCTTTGCCTACTTGAACGGGCTGCTGCTGCTGGCGGTCGGGACCTGGTACCGATATCAAATTATCACTAGCTTCCTGGTCTTCGCGGTCGGGGGCGTGGGGATGTACAGGGCCGTGCACCGCTTTAAGGTACGGGGTAGCATTGCCGCTTTGGTGACGATCATCTACATGACTATCGGCTGGCTGCCGCGCTGGCAGTCTGGCTCCAACTTCTCCGGCATCGGCGCTGCCTTGATGCCTTACGGGATTTTGGTCGCTTGCGACATGTTCTATGACAAAGAGAAGCCAATCCACTGGATCAAGCTGACCATCCTGATGACGGTCGCTTTGGAAGTCCACCTGCTCACGGCGCTGATGTATATGGCCTTCCTGGTGCCAGCCTGGCTCTATGCCATCATTAAGCGCGATGACAAGCGGGGGATCTTGCTGAACACCTTGAAGGCGGTGCTCTTGACCATCTTCTTGACGGTCAACACCCTCTTGCCTCTGTACTGGATGTCCAAGACCAATAACTTGGCGCCAACGGCGACAATGAGAATGCTGGAAAACGCGGTCCACTTGAAACACACCACGGTGGCCTTCCACCCGTTCAGAATTATGACTCACAACCTGCGGGCCAGCTTGACTTTCTGGCTGGCCTACGCCTTTATCGCCCAGGTTATCTACGCGATCTGGACGCGCGAGGAAAACAAGGCCAACGTCGTCGTCTCGCTTTATGGCGGCTTTTGGCTGCTTCTGGCCTCCCGCTTGGTTGAATGGGACCGGATCACTAACCACTTGCCGGCCTTGGCCCGCTTCATTCAGTTCCCATCCCGTTTCGTCTGCATCGCTTACCCCTTGCTGATCGTCGGGCTGGGTCTTTCGTTTGAGCACATCCTGCGCCGCAAGCAAAAGTGGGTCCAAATCGCGGCCTATGCCTCGCTCGGTCTGCTGACTTTCGCGGCAGCCGACTGTCTGGTCATCACCTTGACCTCCAATGCCTGGGTTGGCTACCAAAACAACGTTGGCCGCAGCCGGAACACCAAATTCGGCGAGGAGACCCAAAAGACTAGCTCCCGCGAGAAGAAAGGCAAGAAGAAAAAGAAGGCGATGGAAGACTACGGTGTCTATCACCCAGTCAAGCTGGATGACCAGCGCAAGCAGGCGCTGGTGGACACTAACGCGGCCACTCACGTCCATAACCTGCAAGCCTTCCTGGACATGACCAAGAAGGCCATTCCGGACTACCTGCCGGTCTACAAGTGGGATCCAGAGCCTGACGTGCCAAACCACTTGTACACTTACAAGTGGAAGCAGTATTATACGATGGAGAACTCCAAGATTACCGCTGCTTACCGCAAGTCCGTCATGAACCACAACCGCAATGTCAAGGTAAAGGCGGTCAAGCACAGCTTGAAATTGACCTGGAAGGCCAAGAAGGGCAAGCACAAGCAGCAATTGCCAGTCATTACCTACAAGCAGTCCAAGCTGACCGTCAACGGGCGGGTCTTGACCAAGTACAAGCGCAACCGGGTTGGTGCCCCAACGGTTCCAGAAAAGACCAAGGGCACCAACACCGCCTACTTGGAATTCCAGACGCCGTTCTGGATCAAGTTGGCCATCGTGGTCTCTTTGCTGGGGCAATTTGCCGCGGTCGTTTGGGGCCTGCTTTGGCGCGGCGGTTTTTTAAAGAAGAGAGAAGAAAAGAAGGCATAGCAGCAATGAAGAAAATCTCAATTATCGTGCCTTGCTACAATGAAGAAGCGGCCTTACCCCTTTTTTATCCGGTAGCGCATGAGGTGCTGGAGAAACTGCCCGACGATTACGAACTGATTTTTGTCAACGACGGGTCCAAGGACAAGACTTTGGAAATCCTGCGCGACTTTGCCGCTAAGGATCCCCACGTTTTTTATATTTCATTTTCAAGAAACTTCGGCAAGGAAGCCGCCATGTACGCGGGCTTTGTAAACGCCAGCGGGGACTATGTGGCCGTGATGGACGCTGACTTGCAGGACCCGCCGGCCCTTCTGCCGGAAATGATCAAGATCCTGGACTCCGGTGAATATGACAGCGTGGCCACCCGGCGGGAGGACCGGAAGGGTGAGCCGCCGGTCAGAAGCTGGTTTGCCCGCAAGTTCTACCAGATCATCAACAAGATCTCTGATGCTGACGTGGTCGACGGGGCCCGCGACTTCCGCTTGATGAAGCGGGACATGGTCGACGCGATCGTGGAGATGAGTGAATACAACCGGTTCTCCAAGGGGATTTTTGGCTGGGTCGGCTTCAAGACCTACTGGCTCCCTTATGAGAACGTGGAAAGAGTGGCCGGGGAAAGCAAGTGGAACTTTTGGAAGCTGTTCAAGTACGCCATTGACGGGATCATCAACTTCTCCTTGGTGCCTTTGAACCTATCTTCCTGGATGGGTTTTCTCATGACCGGGGTGTCCTTTATCATGCTGATCGTGATAGTTCTGCGCAAGTTGATCAAGGGAGACCCGGTGGCCGGCTGGGCTTCTTTGATCTGCGTGGTGATCTTCATCGGGGGCCTGGTCATGCTCAGCTTGGGCGTGATGGGGCAATACCTGGGCAAGATCTACATGGAAAGCAAGCGCCGGCCCCACTATATTTCCAGCGAATCAAATATTAAAGACGTTAAAAAGATCGACTAAGGTCGGTCTTTTATTTTTGTTTCTTTTTTGAAGGTTATAATCGCTTTGCTAGCCTTGCTGATTTTTTGCCTGATCGCGATCTTGGTTCTGCGTCTGGCCCATATGCGTTTTTTGAAAAAGAAAGCCACTGTTGATGCTTTGACCCAGATCAACAACCGCCTGGGCTTCGATGAAGAGCTGAAGCGGCGCTTGAAGGGGCAGGAAGACGGCAAGTTTACCCTGGTCATGGTCGACGTCGATGACTTCAAACTTTTTAACGACCTGTACGGCCACCAGGTTGGCGATATGGTCTTGAAACAGGTGTCCCGGGGAAACCAGCAAGCCCCTTAGGTCCCAGCTGGGCTTTACCCTGCACGATATCGCGGCCAATATTCCGGAGGCTTTGCTGATCTACAAGCCGGAAAACGGCGGGATTCTCTTCGTCAATTAGGGGACCTTGCGCCTTTTGGGCTATGACAACTTGTGGGACTTTTTTGGCCGGGTCAATACCAAGGCCGGCCATATCGTGGCCCCGCGGGACATGGACCGGGTTGAAGTCTGGCTGAAGAAGTTTACGGCTGGGGCAGAAACTGGCGACGTCCACAAATTGACCTACCACGCCATTAGCCAGAGCGGGCAGGAAATCGCCGTCAAGGCCAACTTCAGCATGGTCAACAATCCCCACTACGGGAAGCTGGTCTACCAGACCATGACAACGGCTTGAATTCTGAGATTTAATGTTGTGCGAAAAGAAAGGGCAAGCTAGAAGTAACTTAGGTTTTATTGTGTTATAATTTTGGTAAGAAGTAAGACGTAAAACGTGAGGAAGGGAAAAAACGATGCAAACAATGGTTGGCCGTGTCTCTCAAAAGGGACAAGTTGTAATTCCGGCTTCAATTCGAAAGGAATTGAACTTGACCAAAGGTAGTGAGGTTACCTTCGAGGTTCAAGATGATAAAATCATGATTAAAAAGCTGCCAAGTGCTTTAGATTGGGCCGACTTGATCGATCAAATTCCAGAAGAACGCGTTGATTTTGACGAAAATGGCCATTATGATCCTAAGAAGTCACCAGAGTTTCACGACTGGATGGTTAATGGCTAATGCGTCCAATGGAAGTGTATATTGCCAATGTACCTTTTGACGAAGGTGCAGGGCAGAAAATTAGACCAGCCTTGGTAGTAAAGGTATATCAGCACCGTGTGAAAGTCTTTAAGATAACGAGCCAGTATCACAATAAATCTGCCGCTATACAGAGCCTCTATTATCCCATTTGCCAATGGGAAGAGGCTGGCTTGAAGAAACAATCATACGTGGATACACATAGAACCTACAATTTGCCTGATAAGCAAATATTTAAAAATCGTCCTATTGGCAGATTGACGCCACTAGATGTGGCAAATCTGTTTGAATTTATTCAGAAAAATCAGAAAAAATAGTCAAAAGGACATCCCGGCTGATATGACCCCCGAAATTAGGACACTAATTTCGGGGGTTATTTTCAT
>JAQDCK010000024.1 GCA_027681045.1 Lactobacillaceae bacterium AF64-9pH9TA
TAATAGAATTTCTTACCTTTTTTATAATACCGGTTACGATATTGAACATGATCTTTGCCATAATATTCTAGCTTGTTCTTGCCGTAATGACGTAAACCAGTTACTGCGTCACCATTGCTACCAAAGTAATACCACTTATTTCCATTTCCCTGACTAGCATAACGATTACGATACTGAACATGATCTTTGCCATAATATTCTAGCTTATTATGGCCGTAATGACGTAAGCCGGTAACTGCGTCACCATTGCTATCAAAGTAATACCACTTATTTCCCTGACTAGCATAACGATTACGATACTGAACATGATCTTTGCCGTAATATTTTAGCTTGTTATTACTGTAGTGTCGTAGACCAGTGACAGGTTGTCCATCATTACCGTAATTTTGGTTGGCGGAACTCGAAACAGCCTTGGTGGTTGTACTTGAGGTAGCAGTTACTGCTCGACTAGTGTTTGAGTTGGCAGTTTTGCTGTCCGCTTGACTGTGGATACTCGAAGCAGCCTTGGTGGTTGTACTTGAGGTAGCGGTTGCTGCTTGGCCCTGATTTTGGGCAGAAGAAGAGGCAGCCGTCGATTCCGTGGTGGTTTCTTGACTGCCGTTGTCAGTTGCCGCGGGCGTTTCTGCAGTCTTGCCTGCATCTGCATTGGTATAATTGCCTTCTGTCTGCTCGGTACTTTCCGTGCCGGCAGCTTTTTCCGCTGTATTCGTCTGCGTCTGGGCTGCTTGTTCGCTAGCAGTCGTGGTATCAGCCTTTACTTGGCTGCCCGCGCCACTAGCCCAGAACATAGTCATCCCAAGAAACACAGACGTCATACCTACGCTAAGCTTTCTTAAGGACCATCTTTGCTTTTCGCTAGATGGTTCATTCATCATTTTCTTTCTTGAATTCATACCTTGATGCGTCTCCTAATTTTTCCTAAGAAATCATTTGCGTATACTAATACACCGTAATTATATAACTGGCATTCTTTATTCAAAAACATAAAGGAGCCCTTACAATGTTGAACCAACTACAGATTAAACGTTATTGCCACCGTTTGCAAGTAGAATTTAGAACTTTGTCGAAAATATGCAAGAAACTTTATTACAAGTACGCCCCATCTCGGTTAACTGACCGCCGCAATGCCAGTCTGGTAAAGGTTCCAGACTACGAAATCATTACATTACTTGTCTGGCAAGCTGAAGAAGGTATATCTTCTCAGCGCAGATTTGCCCGTTGCTGGGGTCAAAAAGCAATACAGCTGCTCAACTATTTTTTACCCAAAGGATCGGTAATTAGCCTATAATTTTAGTTAAACCGGCTGAAAAAAGAGCCTTTGCAAGCCAACTTGTGCTAGGCTTGTGAATGCGAAAGGAAGATTCATATGGCAAGAATGTCGCGCAGACAGTACCAAGAAAGACAAGAACAAACCGCGCAAAAAAAGACGCGGCAGCCAAACCCTAATTCCGTTCCCCGCCTGGACACTGACGGGGCTTCAAGAAGCGAGCAGAAGGTCCGGCTCAACTTCTGGCAGATCTTCGCTGACCGCCCATACGTCACGGTCATCATGATCGGCCTGGCCATCTTCTGCATCCTGGCCAAGTGGTGGATCGGCCTGGCCATCATTATCATCTTGACCATCGCCGGTATCTTCGTGATTGGCCGCTCTCACCACCCTAACCGGGTCCTCAGTCTGGAATTCAAGCTCAAGGCCTCCCGCAAGCTGAGCATGATCAAGGCCCTGCAGCTTTTGGGTTCAACCATCATGTTCCTGGCCGCCTACATGCGTCAGATCGTCAGCGTTGACTTCTCCAGCGCCGGGGCGACTGACAGCCTGACGGTCATCCAGAACATGCTCTCTAATCAGGGGACCTTTGGCCAGCAAGGGTCCTACTTCTTAAACCTCTTCAACCAGCTGACCGGGGGCTCACTTTGGGGGACCTACCGCTATGCCACCAACAGCTCGCAGATGATGAACTCCACGGCCGGCACCATGATCATCCTCTGGATCTTCCTTTTGATGATCGCCCCGGCCTTCTGCGTTTTGTCCCAGTTCTTCAGAGAGCCTTACTCCCGGCACGTGATGACAGTGGCCTCCTTGATCGCCACCATCTCCTTTGCCTTGACGCCAACTTTGATGAACCGCTGGGTCATCTCATACGCCGTAGAAAACCAGATGAGCCAGGCAGCAGCGGAAAGCGCTGTCCAAGTCGGCGGTATGGTCTACCCGGCCATCATCTCCGCCGTCTTCGTCTTTATCCTGGCTATATACCGGGAAATCAAACGTGATGTATTTGAATAGCAATGAAAAAAGCTTCAGTATTGCTCTACTGAAGCTTTTTCGTTTGATTCTAAATCTATTTTGTCAAAAAAATCCAAAGCAGGTTGACTGCCAGCAAAACAGCTGCCGTGCATCCCTTCCACAAATTGTATTTCTCTGCCGGCGCCTTCTTGTTCACCAGGTACTCCATGCCAAAGCCGCAGACCAGGTTTAAAGCCAGCATGACCAGGCGGTACTGCAGCGTTCCCCAGCTGCTCAGCAAATTTAGCAGAGCCAGCAGGGTAAAGACGATTGTCACGTAATATTTTCTCAACATCTTCTATCCCTCTCTTGTAAGCAAAAATATAATTTATACCATTTTTAAATTAGTATTAGCTTAAATCGTTATGAAAGAGATGTCAATCTGAATTTTCCTAACCTAGCAATTTCTGGTACAAGGCGTAAGTCCGGGCGTCGTAGGCCACCATGATTACCCGCATTTCGTAATCCTTGTGTTCTCTCAGCCACTTGCGGACCTCACCGAAGGCCACCTTGCTGGCCGCGTCCAGCGGATAGCCATAGACCCCGGTTGAAATCGCGGAAAAAGCGACCGAGTGCAGGCGATTTTCCTTGGCCACCCGCAGGCTGTTTCTGTAGCAGGCCGCCAAAAGCAGGGGATCGCTGTGTGAACCCGAGTAAACCGGCCCGACAGTATGGATGATGTACTTAGCCGGCAGCTTAAAGCCTGGCGTGATCTTTGCCTCACCCGTCTCGCAGCTGCCCAGGGCCCGGCAGGCCTCATTCAATTTAGGTCCCGCTGCCCGGTGGATGGCCCCGTCGACGCCACCACCGCCCCGCAGTTCCCGGTTAGCCGCGTTGACGATCGCGTCCACCTTCAAAGTCGTGATATCCCCTTGCCAGATTTCTAAATTCATTAGTCCGTCTCTTCCTCCTCTAAGTACATTTCCCGGAACTTTTCCAAATCAGCCTGCTTAAAGCCCAGTTTTCTGGTAAAAAATTTGTCAAAACTGCCCCAGCCCTGCCGGATAGTCTCCGTGATCCCTTTAACCGCGGGTCCTTCGCCCCGGGTCACGTTCATCTTCGCAATCACCTGCGACAGCTTCTCATTAGTCGGGTGCTGCTTCTCAATGGAAAAATCGTACAATTCATCCGTCAGCAAATAGTCCTCCGCGATCGTCTTGTCATCCACGCCCAGGGCCATCAAGATCAAAATACTGATGATCCCCGTCCGGTCCTTCCCGGCCGCGCAGTGGTAGACCAAGGCTTGGTCCTCCGGCAATTTCAGCAGCTCCTCAAAGACCCGCTTGATCCCCTCTTCTGAATGCTCATTTAACAAAACCTGCTGGTAGATCTTGGGCAGGTAGTCGTCAAATTCCGGCAGATGGTGAAAAAGGCGCAAGAAAGGATGGGCCTGGTTGAAGCGGTCCCCTTCAGCATAAAGGCCAATATTCACAAAACGGACCCCCGGCCAGAGCAGGTCGGGATAGGACCGCTGCTCCCGGCTGGACCGCAGGTCACAGTCCACCGTAATACGCAGGTTGGCCAGCTTGACCCGGTCCCTGGCCGACATCTCATTTAAAGCCGCCGACCGGTAGATCTTCCGCCACTTGACCCGGCGGCCGTCCAAGCCTTGATAACCGCCCAGGTCACGAAAGTTGACCGGCATGTCCAGTTCAATCACCCTTTGCATCTCCATCCTGCATCCCTCTTTTCCAAAAATCCGCAAAAAACTCTTCTCCCTTCAATTTTAGTTTTCCCGGAATTTTTTGGCAAAAAAATCGCCCCAGCTTAAGCCGGAGCGAAAATCTTATTCCAAAAACTTGTCCCTAAGCCGGTCCAAGTCTCCTTGGCCAAAGCCCAGGCTGGCAAAGTAGCGGTCAAAGCCGCCCCAGGTCTGCCTGATCGTTTCCGTAATCCCGTAAAAAGCCGTCTGGCTTACCTGGGTCTGGTTCATCTTGGCAATCTGCTGGCCCAGACGGTCGTTTTCATCTGCCTCGTCCCAGTCCCGGCTATATTCCCGGCTGAGCAGGTAGTCCCGCAGGATCTCCCGATCTTCCAGGCCTAGGGCCATCAACACGATCACCGACACCATCCCTGTCCGGTCCTTGCCCATGGAGCAGTGGTAGAGCAAGGCCTCATCATCTTCCAGGGCCAGCATTTCCTTAAAAATCTTCCGCATCACCAGGCCCGTTCTGGGGGCGACAAGGTTCTGCTGGTAAACCATGGCCAGGTAGGATAATTTAGGCAGCTTGCCCGAATACTTCTCCCAGGCGGCCTCAGCTTCTTCCTCTTCATCCCCGCTCTCGCTGTAAAAGTGGGCGTCGATCAGTTTAGCCCCCGGCCAAAGCTTGTCCGGGAAGTTGTCCTGCTCATGCCGGGAGCGCAGATCGCAGTCCACCACAATCTTCCGCCGGGCCAGTTCCGCCTGGTCCGCCTTGGTCAAGTGGCTGAGTGACCCCGACCGGTAAAGCCGGCCCCACTTGACAGTCCGGCCGTCCTGGCTGACGTAGCCGCCCAAATCCCGGCAGTTGTAGCCGGCCTCTAACTTTACGATCCGCTTTGGCATTTTTATCCCTTCATTCTGTTAAACGTTAAAAACTAAAAATCTTTCCCGTGGGCAAAGACCCGGGTGGCTAGAACCGCCCGCTGCCAGCCCGCGTAGAGCCGGTCTCTTTCCGCTTCTTCCATCTTCGGTGCAAAGGCAGCCCCGGTCTTGGCAATTTCCTTCAAGCTATCCAGGTCTTGCCAGTAGCCGACGGCCAAACCGGCCAAAAAGGCGGCTCCCAGGCCAGTGGTTTCCAAATCCGCTGCCCGCTCGATCTTCTTGCCTAACAGGTCTGCCTGGAACTGGAGAAGGTAGCTGTTGTTTGAAGCCCCGCCGTCGACTCTGAGGACCGGAATCTCAATGCCCGAGTCCTTCTGCATGGTGTCGACCACGTCCCGGGTCTGGTAGGCCAAGGACTGCAGGGTTGCCTTGATCAAGTCCTTGTCGCTGCTGCCTCTGGTCAGGCCAAAAATCGCCCCCCGGGCTTCACTGTCCCAGTATGGTGCCCCCAAACCGGTAAAGGCGGGAACCACATAGACTTCATTGGCGTCTTTAGATTCCAGGGCCGCCTGCTCTGATTCCGGAGCTGAGTTCAGCAGCTTGACCGAGTCTCTCAGCCACTGGATGGCTGACCCGGCCACGAAGACTGACCCTTCCAAAGCATAGTTTACTTGCTCGCCCAGCTTGTAGCCAATAGTCGTCAGCAAATTATTCTTGGATTCGATCGGTTCCTCCCCCGTGTTCATCACGATGAAAGACCCGGTCCCGTAGGTGTTCTTGACCATGCCCGGCTTGACGGCCAATTGGCCAAACAAGGCTGCCTGCTGGTCCCCGGCCATCCCGGCGATCGGCACTCTGCCGCCGAAGAACTGGTAAGGGTCGGTTTCCCCGTAAACTTCAGAATTTGATTTAACCTCCGGTAGCATGGCCCGCGGAATCTTCAGCAAGTCCAGGATCTCCTGGTCCCAGGTCAAATCATGAATGTTAAAGAGCATGGTCCGGCTGGCATTGGTGCAGTCAGTTACGTGGACCTTGCCCCGGGTCAGCTTCCAGACCAGCCAGGTGTCGATCGTGCCAAAAAGCAGCTCCCCTTTTTCTGCCCTTTCCTGGGCCCCTTCCACATGGTCTAAAATCCAGCGGATCTTCGTGGCCGAGAAGTAAGGGTCAATCACCAGGCCTGTCTTTTGCCTGATCATCTCACTATAGCCGTCCTTAACCAGCTTTTCCGCGATATCGCTGGTTTGCCGGGACTGCCAGACGATGGCCGGGTAGATTGGCCGGCCCGTTTCCTTGTCCCAGACCACCGTGGTTTCTCTTTGGTTGGTGATCCCAATAGCTGCCAGTTGGTCCGGCCGGATGGCGGAGTTGATCAAAGCCGTTGACGTCGTAATCTGGACGGCATTCCAGATTTCCTCAGCCTGGTGCTCTACCCAGCCGGGCTTGGGGAAGTACTGGGTGAATTCCCGGGCCACGCTGGCCACCTGCTGGCCGGCATGGTTGAAGATAATTGCCCTGGTTGAGGTCGTCCCCTCATCGATTGCCAAAATGTATTGTTCGCTCATGTTTTAATCCTTTTAAACTTATCCTTTTTCTTGCTTTACTTACTGCTTTTCCGCCATCTTTTTGCGAAAACGCTTACCATTTTAGTCTAAGCCAGTTTGTGAAAAAAGCAAGCCAAAAGGACCTAGTCTTTAGATTATTATTTTTCCGCCTTTTAGTTTATAATCAGTGTAATTGATTACGATAAGGAAGAATTTGACTATGGCTGATAATTTGATTCGCATTGCCTACCTCTACGAAGACTTGATGAACACCTACGGGGACTCCGGTGACGTCAAGATCCTCCGCTACTTTTTGCAGAAAAAAGGCTACCAGACCCAGATCGACAATATCTCCCTGGGCAGCCGGTTCAACGCGGCTGACTACGACTTCGTCTTCTTCGGCGGCGGCCAGGACTATGAACAAAGCATTGTAGCCAAGGACCTGCAGCGCTTCAAGGACACCCTGAACGACTACATCCAGGCCGGCAACCCCATGCTGGCCATCTGCGGGGGCTATGAACTGATGGGAACCCACTACAACACCATTTCCGGGACTAAGATCAAGGGCCTGGGGATCCTGCCCCTGCACACGGAATTTGACCCGGAGAAGCGGATGATCGGCGACACCAAGTACGAAACTGAATGGGGCCCGACCATCGGCTTTGAAAACCACTCCGGCCAGACCTTCCTGGACGACCGGGAGATGCTCAAGCCTTTCGCCAAGGTAGTCGAAGGCTACGGCAACAACCATGAAGAGAAGGAAGACGGAGTCCGCTACAAGAACTTCATCGGTTCCTGGTCCCACGGCCCGATGCTTAAGAACGAGAACGTGGCTAATGTCCTGGTGGACATGATTTTGAAGCGGCATGCTGCCCGCGTGGCCCAATAAGACAGCTTTTTGACCAGCTTTTGAAGAGCTGGTCTTTTTTTCGCGATTTTTTAAAAAATCACCATTTCACACTTGTGGTATATCACAGATGTGGTATAATAATTGTCGTAGGGAAGTGAGAACGATGAAGATCGATATTATTCAATACCTCGACGACAAGCACCTGACCATTTACCGGGTGGCGAAAGAGTCGGGCTATGGCTACACTACCCTTCACAAGTCATTTAACAAGCAGCAATCAAATGCGACGTCAATCAACTTGCGCGATCTCGACGCGATCGCCCGGGCCCAGCACTTGGCGATGTGGCAGGTTCTGCGTGAGCTGGAGAATGATTATCTCAGCGATGACGATGATGACTAAACTAAATACGAAGGTTGGTTTAACCGCTGAGCAAGTCCTATTGTGTTGATTTCGATTGATGCAGAAGGGCTTTTTAGTTAGCCAAAAAACCAGCAACTTATTTTACTCAGAAAGAGGTAAAATCATGGCTTACGACAACTTTAACGATATGGATGATCTTTTTAGAGACTTAATGAACGGCATGGGCGGCTTCAATTCCGAAAATCGCCGCTACTTGATCAACGGTCGGCAGGTAACCCCGGAAGAATTCGCTGAATACCAGAAGACCGGGCAACTCCCAGGGCAAGGCCAGGCCAAGAATGTCCAAGGCAAGCAAAAGAAGGCCAACGGCATTTTGGAAAAGTTAGGCCGGAACTTGACCGCTGAAGCCCGGGAAGGCAAGCTCGACCCGGTCATCGGCCGGAACAAGGAAATCCAGGAAACGGCGGAAATCCTCTCCCGCCGGACCAAGAACAACCCAGTCCTGGTCGGGGACGCCGGGGTCGGCAAGACCGCGGTCGTTGAAGGCTTAGCCCAGGCAATTGTCCACGGGGACGTGCCGGAAGCAATCAAGAACAAGGAAATTATTTCCATCGACATCTCCAGCCTGGAAGCCGGGACCCAGTACCGGGGCTCCTTTGAGCAGAACATCCAGGACCTGGTCAAGGAAGTCAAGGACAGAGGCAATATCATCCTCTTCTTTGACGAAATCCACCAGATCCTCGGTGCCGGCGGCATGGGCGACGGCAATGGCTCCAAGGGGATGAGCGACATCTTGAAGCCGGCTTTGTCCAGAGGTGAAATCACCGTAATCGGGGCCACTACCCAGGACGAATACCGGAACACCATCATGAAGGACGCCGCTTTGGCCCGCCGCTTCAACGAAGTAACGGTCAATGCTCCAAGTCAAGCTGACACCTTCAAGATCTTGATGGGGATCCGGTCCTTATACGAAAAGCACCACAATGTGGAACTGCCAGACGACGTCTTGAAGGCCGCCATCGACTACTCAGTCCAGTACATTCCGCAGCGGTCCCTGCCTGACAAGGCCATCGACCTTTTGGACATGACCGCCGCTCACCTGGCTGCCCAGCACCCGGTGACTGACGCCAAGACCATCGAAAAGCAGATCAAGGAAGAAAAGCAGGCCCAGGAAAAGGCCGCTGAAGAGGAAGACTACGAAGCCGCCCTTGACCACAAGACCAAGGCTGAAAAGCTGGAAAAGCAGCTGAGTGAAAACCACGAGGAAAGAAAGACCGTGGCTACCCCGGCTGACGTGGCCGCTGCCGTTGAACGCTTGACCGGGATTCCGGTTTCCAAGATGGGCGCCAGCGACATCGAACGCCTGAAAGGGCTCAGCAGCCGCTTAAAGGGCAAGGTCATCGGCCAGGATGAAGCCGTTGAAGCAGTAGCCAAGGCTATCCGCCGCAACCGGGCCGGCTTTGACGACGGCAACCGGCCAATCGGCTCCTTCCTCTTCGTCGGCCCGACCGGGGTCGGCAAGACGGAACTGGCCAAGCAACTGGCCTTGGACATGTTTGGTTCTAAGGATGCTATCATCCGCCTGGACATGTCTGAATACTCCGACCGGACAGCCGTTTCCAAGCTGATCGGGACCACGGCCGGCTACGTGGGCTACGATGACAACTCCAACACCTTGACGGAAAAGGTCCGCCGCAACCCTTACTCAATCATCCTTTTGGACGAAATTGAAAAGGCTGACCCGCAGGTCATCACCCTGCTTCTGCAGGTGCTTGACGACGGCCGCTTAACTGACGGGCAAGGCAACACGGTCAACTTCAAGAACACTATCATTATCGCTACCTCTAACGCCGGCTTTGGCAATGAACAGCTGATGGGCGAAGCTAAGAAGGACGAAAAGCTGATGGACCGGCTAGCTCCTTACTTCAGACCGGAATTCCTCAACCGCTTCAACGCGGTCATCGAATTCAGCCACCTGACCAAGGAAGACTTGAAGGAAATCGTTAACTTGATGCTGGCTGACGTAAACAAGACTCTGGCCAAGAAGGGCATCAGCCTGACTGTCAGTGAAAGCGCCAAGGACTACTTGATTGAACAAGGCTACGACGAAGCTATGGGGGCACGGCCGCTGAGAAGAGTCATCGAACAGGAAATCCGTGACAAAGTAACTGATTACTACCTGGACCACCTGGACGTCAAGAAGCTGAAGGTGGACATGGCCGACGGGGCCCTGGTTATCAGTGAAGATAAGTAATTAATACTTTAACCAATTTGCACAATCGTAAAGAGTCTGGGAAAAAATACTCTAACGAATAAAAAAAGCTTCTAGAAGTGAAAAACTTCTGGAAGCCTTTTTGCTATGTATCTCAAATCACTCATGTTACTAAATACTGGAGCAGAGAGCTGCTAAAGCTCTCTTTTTGTGATGTATTGAGAATCTTCCAGCTAATCAAAAAAGATGAAGCTTGAAATATTACATCTAGTTTCACCTTTTTCATTTATCTATAGTCTAGTTTCTTCCCAGACTCTTTTTACTTTGTCCGGATTTTTGTATTATAATCAGTAGGTAATATAAAATCGCTTTCGGAAGGTTGAGACATGCAAGATAAATTTTACGCTTTTAGTGAGGAAGCCAGGGAAGTTTACGAGAGTTCCCCTTTCCCAACATTGATCTACCAGTTGATCGACGGTCAATACCAAGTCATCCTCTTGTCAGACAGCTACTGCCAGATGGTCCAGTCTGACCGGGAATCAATGCTGGACTACCTCAACCAGCGGAGTTTCAACCGGGTCCACCCGGACGACCAGAACCGGATACTGGCCTGCTTAAGGAAAATGAACGAGCGGCCCTCCGGCCAGATGACCTACCGCCTGTCAATCGGCGGCCACTACCACCAGCTTTTAGCATATTGCAAATCACAAATAACTCCAACTGGTCAAAAGTTATTGATCGTCCATTATTTTGACTTGACGACAGACGGCGACGACCTGGTTGAAAGCCTGTATCCCTACCTCAAGGCTCCGAAAAAAAACGAATTGATCGACGGGCTGACCGGCCTGGCCAACATGACCAATTTTAACGAAACCGGCAGCCACTACCTGCACCAGATCATCAAGGAGCACGGACATGCTGCCATGGTTATCCTGGATGTCAACGGCATGCACGTCTACAACAACCGCTTTGGCTACCTCAAAGGCGACGCCTTTCTCTGCCAGTTGGCCAAGCTGCTGAAAAAGGAATTCCCCGCTGCCTACCTGGCCCGCTACTTCCAGGACCAGTTCATCATCATTACGGACTCCAGCCAGATCGACAACCAGCTGGTCAAGCTGAACTTGAAGATCAAGGAAATGTCTGAAGGCCACCTGGCCAGCATCCACTGCGGGGTCTACCTGGCGGATGAAAGCAAGGAGCTGGCTTTAGCGGCTGTCGATAAGGCCCGTTTTGCCCTGCTTGCTTCCAGCAATCCAAACCGGATCTGCAACTACTATACGGCCAAGGTGCAAGAAAAAGTAAATAAGCGGGACTACATCCTGGGCCACTTCACTGAAGCCCTGCAAAAGGACTGGATCACCTCTGACATGCAGCCGGTCATCAACCTTATGAACCACAAGGCCGCGGCCTTTGAACTCCTGGCCCGGTGGCGGGACCCGGTCTACGGGGCCATGTATCCGGAAGACTTTTTGCCAGTTCTGGAAGAAAGCCAGCTCTCCCACCTGCTGGACCTGCATATTTTGGAAGAAGCCTGTGAAGTCTATACCTGCCGCCGAAATCAGGACCTGCAGAATCCACCTATAGTGATCAACCTGTCAATGGCTGACCTGGAAAACGACCTCTTCCTCAAGGAAGTCAACCGGATAATGCAGAAATACCAGCTGCCTCACAACAAGCTGATTTTTGACTTATCTGTCCCTGCTTCCTGCAAGCCGGAGACGATCAAGCAAATCCTAGCCGCCTTGCAAGAATACCACTATAGCTGCGCCTTTGACTGTGCCAGCAGCAGCTATCCAACGACAGACTTCCTGACCCACTATTCTTTTGAGTTCATGAAGTTCGACATCCTTTCTTTGAACCCGATTCACTCCAAGGAAGCCGCGGTCCTGGCTAACCTGGTCAGTGCCTGCAAGCAGATGGGGGTCCGGCCCCTTTTTAAAAACGTGGAAAACCAGTTCCAGCTGGACTTCCTCAAGTCAATTGGGGCTGTCCTGATCCAGGGCAACTACCTTCTGCCTCCTGCCCCATTTAAAGACAGCCTCCGCCAGCTCCACCAGAAAGGCTACTCATCCCAAAGCCAGAAAGAGCAGGACTTCTACCAGCGGATCAACCAAATCGATCTGCTTGACCCAGACTACCGTTTCTTTGACTGGAAAAAGCCGGTCCTCGGCTCTTCCTCCCCTGTCGGCGTTTACTTGATCAATGATGACCAGGTCCGCCTGGCCTATATCAACCCGCCGGCTCAAGAATGGGTAAGCAAGATCAGCGGCAATATGCCGGGGTACATCAAAGAACTTGGAGAGAAGCAGAGCAACAACAGCCTCCGTTTCTGGGACGCGGTTAGAAGCTGCGTGGAAGTCGGTGACAACTCTTCTTACATCTTGATGGGACCACACTTCCACTATCGGATCCTCCTGCAGCTGGTCGCTGAATCCGGATCGACCAAGGCCTTCCTATCGACTTTAGACGGGCAGCCGATCCGCAATCCAGTCTTTTTGGACAAGGATGGCGGGAAGATCAAGCCGAAAAACCTCTGGGATGCCATCACCCACCAAATCAAGCTGGGTGTCTTCTGGAAGGACAGACAGCGGAACTTCTTGGGGGTTAACCAGCACTTTTTGGACTACTACGGCTTGACTCTGCCGGAAGTAATCGGCCACAACGATGATGAGCTGGGGCTCAACGTCCATCCGGAAAACTTCCGGGAAAGCGAAATGCAGCTTTTAGAAGACGGGGTACCCATCAAGGAACGGGGCAAGACCCGGTCCCGGGGGCGGGAGCGGGAAATTATGACCCTCAAAGCTCCCGTCTATGACCAGGATCAAATCGTTGGTTTAATCGGCTTCTTTATGGACATCACCAATACCAGCAAGCAAATCAACCGCCTGGAAAACGAGGCCGCAAGAGACGACTTGACCGGTCTGAAGAACCGGCACAATTTTGTCCGCGACTTCAACTACCTTACCGGCAAGCCGATCCTGGCAATGATGCTGGACGTGGACCACTTTAAGAAGTTCAATGACAACTTCGGCCACCGCTACGGCGACGAGGTCTTGAAGAAGCTCAGCCAGGCCTTGCTCAAGATCTACGGCATTAGCCACTGCTACCGGTATGGGGGCGACGAATTCCTGGTGCTCCGCGACTTTACTGACACCGATCCGATTGAAGAAAAATACCGGCAGCTCCGAAAAGAACTAGAAAAGGCCAAAATCATGGATCTTTACATGAACATCACTGTTTCTGCCGGCTACGCCTACGGGATCGCGGACAAGAGCGATGAGATCAAGAGCATGATCCGCCTGGCCGACCACAACCTTTACCAGGTCAAGAAGAACGGCCGTAAGGACATCTGCGGAAGTCCATTCCAGCCGAATTTCTTTTGAATATTAGTAAAAAGAAACAGCGTGAAAGCTTAATTTGCTTTCACGCTGTATTTTTTGCAAGGAAATACTTTTTTTGTTTATGATCTAATGATTTTCTCAGCTAAACGCAAGCTTTTTGCCTGATTTTTTTAAAAAAATCTGAACAGGGCCACGCTGGCCACCCCAGTGACCACGATCCACATCAGGCTCTTGGTGAAATAGGCCACTAGAAGTGTCGGCAGAGTTGCCGTCAGATACTGCCAGTCAACCTTGGGTAGGTGCCCCTGCCTGGCCGTAAAGAGGCTGCCAAACCAGAGAGTGGTCATGATGACGATCGGCACGAACTGCAGAAATTCCACCATCCACCTGGGCAGGCAGAATTTTTTCAAAATCAGGAAAGGTAGGATTCTGAGCAGGGTTACCCCGCCGCCGCAGACCAGAAAAGTTATCAGTAATTTACTCGAAAAAGACATGCTTGATCACCATCCCCACTAAACAACCAACTACCGTCACCACAATCGTAGCCACGCTGGCCGGCAAGAAGATCAGACCCAAGTAGGTCAGAAGCATCGTTACCCCGATCATGACCAGCTGGAGCTCAATTTTGACCGACTGGTCGGTAATCAGCTGCAGGTACAAAAGGCCCAGGAACATGGCGACCACCGCGTAGTCCAGACCCAGGGCCTTGGTGTCGGTGATCACGCTGCCGATCAAAGCCCCGAGGAGGCTAGACAGACACCAGGCGGCATAGGCCACCAGGTTGGCCGCGTTCAGCCATTCGTAGTTCAGCTTGCCCTTGGTGTAGTTGAGCTTGGTGATTGCCAAGGCAAAAGTCTCATCAGTTACCAGGCTGCCCAACCAGAGATTTTTGATCAATTTCTCGTCCTTGAATTTCGGGGCCATGGTCATGGTCATCAAAAGCATCCGGGCACTCATCAAATTGGTGGCCGCGAAGATTGAAAACAGGCTGCTCCCGGCCGGAAGCATGCTGACCAGGGCAAACTCGCCCGAAGCCGTGTACACCAGCAAGGACATGACAAAAGTCTCCAAAGGACTAAAGCCATTGGTATGCGCGATAATGCCAAAAGCGGTGCCGATCCCCACGTAGCCGAGCACAGTCGGTAGGGTATCCTTGACCCCGGTTTTGGCGTCTAATACATTATTCAATTGTTTTCCCCCATGTTAATGATCAAATCATCGCTTTGATTTTAACACAGTTTTCCTTGCTCTGACGGGCTTTTTCGGCAATATGCATAAAAAGTTCTAAAGATTTCTTTGCAATTTGCCCCGGCGGGGACTGGGTACGACCTGCAGGCAGGTGGCCAGGATGATCAAGACCCCGCCCGCCATCTTCATGATTCCAAAGTCGCTGCCCAGAAGGGTAACCGACAGAATCGTCGCTACCAGCGGTTCAAAGGCCTCCAGCATGCTGGCCAGGCCGGCTGAGATGTACATGACGCTGGACAGATAGAGAGAGTAAGCGAAAACCGTGCCGGCGATCACGATGTAGATCACCAGGCTCCATTCCTTAACCGTAACTCCAGTGGCGGGCATCACGGCCAGGGCCGGGCTGAGCAGAATCCCGCCCAGCAACATCCCCCAGGCCAAAATAGTAATGGTCCCGTACTTTTTAAAAAGCTTGGCCGGCATGGCAATGGCCAGAACCTGGGTCAAGGCACTGAAGAAGCCCCAGACCAGGGTTTTAGGCGTCACCGCCAAGTGGTTGAAATTCCCGTTAGTCACCAAAATCACTGTCCCGGCCACCGCCAGCAAGACTGCGATCAAATCGATTCTCCGGGGCATTTGCCGGGTTTTAGCCGCCATAAAGCAAATGATCAAGACCGGGGCCAGGAAGACCAGGACAGTGGCCGTCGGCGCGTTTGAGGACGCCACCGTGTAGAAGTAAGTAAACTGGGTCCCGGTAATGCCCAGCATGGAGAAAAGGGTCGCGTAGAGAAGGTCGCGGGGATTTTTGAAAATAGCAAAGGTCCCCTTCCCCTTGTGGACCAGGGAAATGAGCAAAAGGCTCGCCCCGGCCAGCCATGACCGGACGTCAACCAGCCAGAAGGTATTGATATTGGGGGTTTGGTAGAGCATTTCCGCCGCCGTCCCCGAAGTCCCCCACAAGGCAGCCCCGGTAATTGCCAACAGGATTCCCAAATGCTTGTCTTTCATTTCTTCACCGTCATCGTTTCACGTGTAACATTCCATTTCTGCCTGGAAAGACAGATCCTTTTACATTATGACAGCTTTATGAGATTTTTGTTAGTCCTATTCTGAAAAAGACAAAAGAAAAAAGCAGCGAAAACGCTGCTTAAGTTTATTTCTGCTACTACTTCTCTTCTTCTGCCTTGTCGATCAGGTACTTGAAGAGGCGGTTCATGATGGCTACTTCCGGAGCAGGGTTAGCGTGCATTTCTTCCGGGTGCCACTGCACGGCGATCACCTTGCCGTCAGCGCTTTCCAAAGCTTCCGTCACCCCGTCGCTGGCGCTGGCTGATTCGGTCAAGTCCGGAGCCACTTCCTTGATCAGCTGGTGGTGGAAGGAGTTGGTCATGAGGCTGCTTTCCCCCATGATCTTTTCCAGGTTTGTCCCGCTCTTGATCTCAACCACGTGGGTTCCTACGTCAGGCCGGGTAGCCTGCATGTGCTTTAAAGTGTGGCCTGGCCGCAGAGACAGGTCCTGCCACATGCTGCCGCCGTGGGCCACGTTGATAATCTGGGCGCCCCGGCAGATGCCCAGGACCGGCTTGCCGGTTTCTTCCGCCCGCTTCAAAAGGGCCATGTCGAAGGCATCCCGGTCTGGCCAGGTTTCCCCGCTCTTTTGGTCAACTTCTTCACCATACAAGTGGGGGTCGACATCATGGCCGCCGGACAGGATCAAACCGTCGACTAAGTCCAGCTGCTGAAAGGCCATTTCTTCTCCGCCAGCGGTAAAAGGAATTACCAAAGGAATCCCACCGTTCTTGAGGACTGAGTCCACGTAAGCGGCGTTGACGTAGGTCCGGGGCTCGCCCATGAAGGGGCCGGACTGGATCGTAACTTCTGAAGCTGAAATACCGATAACTGCTTTTGCCATCTTATTCTCCCATGTCTACAAACTTCTCCACCGCCAAAGCGATGCCGTCCTGGTTGTTGCTGGCCGTGACGTAGTCAGCCGCGGCCTTAATCTCGTCGATCGCGTTGCCCATGGCCACCTTGAAGACCCCTGGCAGCTGGAAGTCAGAGAGGTCATTGTTGTTGTCGCCAAAAACCATGGCTTCTTCCGGCTTGATATTCAAAAGGTCCAGCAAAGTGCTCAGTGCCTTGCCCTTGGAGGTGCCAGGAGTATTGAATTCCAGGCACTGACCGCCGGAAGCCGAGATTTCGAATTCCTGCTCGGTTGCCGGACTGAAGCCAGCCCGAAACTTCTTCATCTTGCTGGGCAAAGAAACGAACTCGCCCTTGATGAATTCGTAGTGCTGGCCGGGCACCATCCGCTTGACCCCCATGTTCCGGGCCTTGGCCAGGAAGCCGACACCGAAGGCACTGCCCTTTGGGGCCACGTAGAAGTCCTTGGTGTCCATGAAGTAAGGGCCAAAAATCCCTGTCTGCTTCAAGGCCAGCATGTGCTCCACGTTTTCATCAGTCAAGGGGCTGGCGCTTAGGACTTCCCCGTCCATCCGCTGGACCAGGCCGCCATTGTAGCAAATAGCAAAGTTGTCTGCTGGATCCAGCCTGAAGGGTTCAAAGACCTTCAAGACGCCAGGCAGGGGCCGGCCAGACAGGGGCACCACGTAAATTCCCTTTTCCCGGGCCTTTTTCAAAGTCGCCAGGGTCTTCGGGCTGACTTTCTTTCTGGAAGTCAGCAGAGTTCCGTCCAGGTCCACCGCGATCAATTTAATCTTCATAGATGTTTCCTTTCATCTTTGCTACTATTTTACGGCAAAAGGCAGCCAGCGCCTAATTTCATGCTTAATTTTGCTTGTGCTTGGAGTTTTGGCTATTGCTTGGGCCCGGCTTAACCTGCTGCTTGAGCAGGTACTGCTGGATTATCTTCACCACCTGCTTGTTCTGCGGCAAGCTGGAGTGCTGGGCTTCAGCCCCGGTGACGGTCATCGTGGTATAGCCCTTGACCTGGTTCTGGAAGATGTACTTGCCGGCTTCCACGCTGCTTTCCGGCACGATCCCGTCGGATTCGTAGTTTTCCCCGCCGGACAGGGAGTAGACGATCAGATTTTTCGGCAGGCGCTTGCGGTACTTGATAAAGTCCGTCAGCATTTGCGTCTTGTACTTGGTGCTCTTTTCACTGAAGTTGTAAGGTGAACCCAAGGTCATTAGGCGCTTGATGGTGATTTCATCTGAATAGTCGCTGTAGTAGTGTTCCAGCCAGTAGGTCCAGATCAAGCCTCCGTTTGAGTGGCCAAAAGCCTTGAAGTTGTTGAACTTGTAAGTCTTGGCAATTTCGTAAAAGGCATCGTCCAGCCAGCCGGCTTGCTTCTTGATGTTGCTGTAGCCGTCATGGTTGTTTTCGAAACCAACCACGATAAAGGGCTCATTGTCCCCTTTTTTAATCGAGCCAGAGTAGGTCAAGGTCCCGTCTTCACTGATTTCCACCTTGAGCAGGCTGTGCTTGTAAGGAGTGTTCTCGTTAAGCAGGTCAACCAGTTCGTTGAAGCGGTTAACGGTAGCGCTGGAGCCGGGAACCATGATCAAAGGCGACAGCTGGGACCGCTGGCGTTCAGCGTGTTCCTTGTTGGTCTTTTTCATCCAGGAATAGCCCGGAATGGCTAGCAAAATAATGATCGTCAAGGCAACGATGATCAGTTTCCAGTTGCGGCTCTTAAACATGACGATCATCCTCCATTTCATAGTCCTTCAGCAAGGCCTTGGTCCGGTTGTCCAGTTTGACGGCCGGAATCATCATGACCACGTCCAGGCAGAAGAGGAAGATGCTGAAAATCAAGGTCGGCCAGTTGCCGTTCGTGGCGAAAAACGGCACCAAAGGCCCCGGTGTCCCGGTCAAAATCGGGTAAACCGGCGTTGGCACGATGCGCAAAAAAATCGCCAAAGCCGCGATCAGCATGTTCACGACTGGCACGAGGATCAGCTGGATAACATAGATCGGGTTGAGAATGACCGGCAAGCCAACCAGAAAGCCCCGGGAAGAACTGAACAGAAGCGGCCAGAGGTTCATCTTGGCTACGGTTTCCGGTTCCTTCCGTCTGCCCCAGATTAAGATAGCCACGGCTAAAGCCAGCACAACTGCGCATCCGCCCATGACCCCGTAAGTTGAGATCAAGGATCCGCCCAGGTATGGGTAAGGGATCTTCCAGATTGAGCCACGCCGCATGACATAAGTCAGGTTGGCAGTCGCAGCAGCGGAAGTTTCAACATTGCTGAGGCGGAGGATCGGTTCTTCAATGCCCAGCCAGCTGAGGAAGGAGGCCAGGGCGGTTGAAGGCACGGTGATAAGCAGGTTGTTGGAATTTTCAACGGTTGAAGTCATGGCACTGAGGCTGAAGTTGGCCTTGACCTTGCTGATGACCGCGTAAAGGATCACGCCAATAATCATGCCACCGATTACAGTAAACAGGATCGGCTTCAAGGCCTTGATTGCCCGGTCCTGGACCAGTTTGGTGTGCTCATAGTTAACCGGCTCATAATCGGCCCCTAACCAGTGGAAGGCCTGACCTACCCCATAACCCAGCAAGAGGGCAAAGAAGGCGTACTGGAAGCCTAAATAGCCCCCAGAGAGCAAAGAAATCCGTCCGGTCAGCCCCAGCTGAAGGAGGTAGACCATGACCAAAAGACCGGTCGTGGCACTGATCCCGGCCATCGTGGCATCTTTACGGTAGATTTTAGCCGTAAAGGAAGCTGAGAAATAAACCGTGAACAGGCAGAAAAGGCCGAAGATAACTTCAACCACGCACTGCGACAGGCTGGTCCCGATGTCCCAGAAACGGTCGCTCATGATTCTGTCAAAATCAAATAAATTATAGATAAAACTTTCCGGCGCGAAGACGCTGTCCTGCAAGACCTGGAAAAAGGCCCCGACCGTCGCGATCGGCATCAGAACGGCAAAGGTCCGCTGGGCCACTCTGAAAAAGGAGCGGCGGCGCAGCCAGATGCACCACTTGGCTAATTTGTCCATTTACTCTTCCCCCCACAAAAACTATATCAATTATACAAATTTCCTTAGTACTTGAGCAAACTTTTGCCGCAAAAAAACCGGACCAATTTCTGGTCCGGCTTAAAAAGTAACAAGAAATGTATTTATTCAACACTTGTAGCTGTCTCAGTTGCCAATGTGGGGTTAACCAGCATTACCAAACCGATGATGAGTGTTAGTAATCCCATGGTAGCTGCCTGCTTTCTATGATGTCTGTGTTTAAAATTATAAGCTATGTTTTTATTCTAAAGGCCAAGGAGAAGAATTGCGAGGCATCAGCCTATCCTTAAGAAATACTTTAGAAAAGTAAGTATCTTGCAACTTAAAAGAAAACAAACTGCAATTAACCTGCAACAAAGAGCAGAAAAACTAAAATACAGAAAAAAATAGAAATACAATATAAAACAAAAAGAGCCAGACTTCCGTCTGACTCTTGTCTCGCGCGGCA
>JAQDCK010000025.1 GCA_027681045.1 Lactobacillaceae bacterium AF64-9pH9TA
CCAACTTGCGTCAAGTGACGCAACGTTTTATATCTTACTCGCTTGTTGACTTTTTGTCAACAGCTCTCTGATATTTTTTCGTCTTCAATTGCCCTTCTTTACGAAAGCGCTTCTTGCTTGTCTTGAAGACATCTAATACTTTACCTTGTTTTTTCTTTTTCGTCAACTTTTGTCTTTTAATTGTCTTTTCTGCCAAACGCCAGGAGGTGTTGTAAATGCTGTTTTCTTTTTATTTTTCAAAATCCTCGTGCACTTTTGTAAAAACTACTTTTTCGGAAAAATTGTTCGGATTTTATCTCTTTTTCTCGGTTAAATGCATAAAAAGTTTTTTGAAAATTTTTGCTTTTTTAACTTTTTTGCGGGTAGAAAGTAAAAAAGAAGCAGCCATATTGACTGCTTCTTGCTTATTTTAGGTATTGCACGGTGATGTCGCTGGCGTTGATCAGGAGCATCTGGTAATTTTCGTTTCTGGCGATTTGCTGGGCACTAAGGCGGAGATATTGCCCCGTTTGCTTAAAGTCAAAGTTACTTGCCTCACCCTGGTCAACCTTTTTGGCAAAGGCGTGCAGCTGCTTGGCAATTTCTGATTCCGGCTTGTTCCATTCATTAACGATCCGCTTAAAGGCTGCCGGTGCCCGCTTGACTTCTTTCTGAAATTCTTCGTTGGCATAAAGTTGGCGGAAATGGCTGCCATCGTCTAAGACCAGGCAGGTCGGCTTGTCGCTGACCAGGTCCACCAGGCCAACATGCTGGTAGAACTTGCTCTGCTGCCAGTTCTCAATTTCGATCCCCTTCTCAGTCGCCAGCTTGGCAAACTCGCTGGCTGGCAAGGGCTTGCTGTAGTAATAGCCCTGGATCCGCTCGCAGCCAATCGACTGCAAGAAGTCCAACTGTTGCTTAGTTTCAACCCCTTCAGCCAAAGTATGGATACCCAGGTTCTTGGCCATCTTCACGCAGGCGGTTAGGATCTTCTTTGAAGCTTCGTCAAAGTCCTTCATAAAGATCATATCCAGCTTGATCTCATCGAATTCAAAATTCTTGAGATAGTTTAAGGAAGA
Source organism: Lactobacillaceae bacterium AF64-9pH9TA (assembly GCA_027681045.1). Taxonomy (GTDB): domain Bacteria; phylum Bacillota; class Bacilli; order Lactobacillales; family Lactobacillaceae; genus Lactobacillus. The sequence goes on from JAQDCK010000025.1 coordinate 1,059, forward strand.
ATAGCCGCTGCCAAAATCATCCATCCAGACTTCATAACCGGCCTGGCGGAAGTTATGAATGGCCCGCTTCAAGCCGACAACATCCTTAGATAAGGCACTTTCAGTGATTTCCACGTGAACTAGGGACCGGCGCAAGTCATTTTTCCGCATGGCCTGGTTTAATTCGGTCAAAGGATCCATCATCTGGAAATCCGCCCGAGACAAGTTGATGGAAACTGGTACGATATTTTTTCCCTTGTCGATATCCCTGCGCAGGCCCTGGGTAACTTCTTGGATGACGTAACGGTCGACCTTGTAGGACAAGTTCATCTCTTCAAAGAGGGGAATAAAGTCGCCCGGTGACAAGAAGCCCTTGACCGGATCAATCCAGCGGATCAAGGCTTCCGCTCCGCAGAGGCGGCCAGTCAAAGTCCGGATGACTGGTTGGTAGTAAACCTGCAGGTAGTGCTTTTCAATAGCTTCATCCAGGTGGTCGATCAAGTACTGCTTTAATTCTTCCTTTTCCTGCATGGCCGAAGTATATAAGCACCAGCTCTGCTCAGGCTGCTTCTTTGCTTGGTCGCAGGCCAGCTTGGCCCTGTCACAGGCTAAAGAAGGACTGACTTTCTCATCATACTGGTAGACTCCGACCCGCACTCGGAGCTGGCTAGCTAAAGGCAGGATCTTTAAGCGGGTGTGCAGGCGGATAATCCTCAGCTCCCAGTCACCTGGTTCTGGATCATAGATATAGAAATTGTCCGCGTTAAAGCGGGCTAATAAAGCATTAGGATAGAGCTCTTTTAAGAGTTCAGCGATTTCGATTAAGCAGTGGTCCCCTTGGTCTAAGCCATGACGCATGTTGTAGAACTTGAAGTTGTCCACATTCATGACCAAGAGCTGGCCGCCAGTTTGCCACTTCTGCCCGACTTCCAAAAGAAAGTTGTGCATGTTGAGCAGGCCAGTCAAAGAGTCATAACGGGAAACCCGCTTGTCAGTCACGTCTTTGACGACGATGATGGCGCTCTCTGGTACCCGGCGGATGCCGGAATGCCCCTCAATTACTTCAAATTCCAGGAGCCGATGCTGGTCTCCAACCCGGACATGGGCCGTAATGAAGAAGCTGGTCTGCTGAGCCAATTGCCCGCGCAGGTTCTCGCGGCTTAAAGCATTTACGAACCGCTGCTGGCTGTTGGGCAAGACCAGTTCACTGGCAAAATGGTGCAAGAGCTGGTCATAGTTTTCCCTGTTCTCGAAAATCGGTTGCCAACCCAATGGTGCCTTGAAGACAGTCGCCTGGTTTTTGGTTAAGTCGACGAAAAATTCAGAACAATTGTCCCGGCTGTAGATCAACTGGAATTCCCGGTAGGCTTCCAGCCGTTTGCCCCGCTCCCGGCGCTCTTTAGAAACAGTCGCTGCCTTTCTGACTAAAATGATGATCTGCTCAACTTCACCAGCAAAGTCATAGCGGTTGGGAAAAAAGGTCAGGTGCAGCTTGTCTGGCCGCTGGAAGGCATGACAGCTGCTTTCTGCCACTTCCCCCTGCAGGGCCTTTTGGTAAGCCGTGACTACCTTGTCTTGGTTAGGGTAGGCCACAAAATTCTGGCAAAAGTCCTCGGTCGACTTGGCCCGGTAGTAATTGCTGAGGCCCAAGCTGGTCCGGAGGTCTTGGGAGAAGACAACCGTCTTAAGCTTGGGGTAGATCCAGATCATGGACATGCCACCAGGACTAGCATGCATAATCCGGGCCAGGGAACTGATCTGGTCACCGCTGATCAAGGGCCAAAAAAGGCTGCCCAAAGAAGTTAAGGTCTCTTTTTCATCCTCACTCCAACCCTCTGCTTGCTGTTCCTTTTGAAAACTGACAAAGCCCTGGCAGATTTCCCCGGTAAAGTAGCTGAAGACCAGGTTGCCCTCTGCCATGGCATATTTTGCATCAAAGCAATCCCCTTTTAAGACTACTGGATTTTCTGCTCGCAGCAGGCGGTAAGTCTCTTCTCTTTCGAAACCTTCAGCGATCACGAGGTTGTGGTGCATGGCGGAAAAGTTGCTGCCGTGAGAACAATATTGATATAAAAACTGGCTTCCGCCCGCGGTATTTTCGCAAACATAGACCATGGACAAGCCTAGTTCGTCCTTGACGAGATCAAGCAAAGCAATCACTTGGTCTGGCTCCGGGCGGCCATCTTTTAAAATCGTGCTTTGAAATTGCTGAAAAGAAAGCTGAATTTTCTGCCTAATCATGTTTGTTTCCTTCGCCTGGGTCTCATAAGTCTTTTATTATTTTTTCAACTATTTAATTGTAGCGACTTTGTTTATAAAAGTCTCGTTTTTTAGCTGATTTTTCTGAAAAAATTATCTAAAGCGACAAGAAAAGCCTTCCAAAAACTAATTTTGGAAAGCTTTTCTTGTGAATTATAAAGTTACTTGCTCATTTTCCTTAACCCGGGCCCAGTTGTGGGGATCCTGCAGGGTCGTGTCCAGCTTGCCCAGCATGTGATCCAGCTTGTGGTATTCGGTGTCCCTTTCTTCATCGGTCGTCTTGGCCAGTTCTGCCTTCAGTTCAGCCGCAAAGATGGTTTCTTCAGCGTTGGCCCAGAAGTAGTCTTCATACTGGATCCCGCTGAAGTGCCAAGGCTTAAAGAAGAGGTTGTAGTGAATGAGGCCAGGGTTAGCCAGGGCCTCAGTGTTTTCGTTGGGCATGGCATCCCAGCGGCCGTCCAGGTACTTGATCCGGCCGGAGCAGATTTCATTTAGGTAGTCCTGGTCCGGAGCGATGCAGTCAAAGTGGTAGCGGCCCAAGAGGCTGAAGAACTTGTCAACGAAGTTTTCTTCCCTAAAAGCTTTGGCGTTCATGACCAGCATCCCTGAATTGATATACTTCTTCGGGTCCAAAGTCAAGACTTCCTTGATATAGCGGAGCATCTTTTCCACGAACTGGATGGAAGAGTCGGTGCAGGCACCCAGGAGGTTATTGCCCAAGTCATGGTCATAGAGCTTGGCGATATCGTCATTTAAAACCGTGTCGCTGTCGATGTAAACTACCTTGTCATATTCAGGGAAGAGGTCCGGGATAAAGAGGCGGTAGAAAATGGACATGGTGAAGAAGTCCCCCCGCAGGTAGTTTTCCTTCCGGTCCTGGATTGGCTTGAGGAGTTCGTCAGACATCTCATAGAACTTGATGTGGACATTGTCTCTGTTATAAGCGGCCAGGGCCTTTTCATGGTCTTGGCTTAAGCCTTGGTGCAAAAAGGTTACCGTGTAGTCACGCTTTGGATCGGCATACTTGACTAAAGAGTGCAATGAGACAGCCGCGTATGGGGTGAAGTCGTCACTGATTGAATAAAATACTGGAACTGTCATTAATATTTTTCCTTTCCATCTGTTTTCAACCGATATACTACATTGTAGTTCTTGCCAGCTTTTTAGCAAGAAGAAAGTACAAATTGAATGAAAAGGTTACATAGTTTTTCTCTATGAGAAAAGGTAGTGGAGGGCCTGGCGGACGCTGGAAACCGGGACTACTTCAATCCCCAAATCCTGCAAGGCCGGGCTCATATTGTATTTGGGGATAAAAATCCGCTTGAAGCCAACCTTGCCGGCTTCCTTGACCCGGGCCTGGATCTGGTTGACCCGGCGGACTTCCCCGGTCAATCCGATTTCCCCGACAAAGCAGTCGGTCGCGGAAATTTCCTTGTCATAGTAACTGGAGGCAATGGCCATGGCGATGGCCAGGTCAATGGCCGGTTCGTTTAAGCGGATGCCGCCGGTCGCTGATAAATAGGCGTCCTGGTTCTGCAGCATTAGGTTCCCCCTTTTTTCCAAAACGGCTAAAAGCAGGGAGACCCGGTTGTAGTCCAGGCCCGAAGTCGTCCGCTTGGCATAACCGAAGGCGGTTGGGGTGACCAAGGCCTGGATTTCGCCTAAGATCGGCCGGGTACCTTCTAAAGAAACGACCACGGCTGACCCAGTTGAGTCGGGCAGGCGTTCATCTAAGAAGACCGCGGAAGGATTGGTCACTTCGGACAGGCCTTCGGTCTTCATTTCAAACATGCCGATTTCGTTGGCCGCCCCAAAACGATTCTTGACTGAGTGCAGAATCCGGTAGGCATGGTGCTCGTCACCTTCAAAGTAAAGGACGGTGTCAACCATGTGCTCCAGGATTTTCGGCCCGGCGATGGACCCTTCCTTGGTCACGTGGCCGATGACAAAGACGGTGACTTGGTCCAGCTTGGCGATCTTCATCAGTTCCGCGGTAACTTCCCGGACCTGGGAAGCTGAACCCACCATGGAGTCCAGACTGGGTTCGTTCATGGTCTGGATGGAGTCGATCACGACAAAATCTGGCTTAACGTCATCGATCTGGTCACGGATGTGTTCCATGTTGCTTTCCGGGTATAAAAGCATGGGGCTTTGGCCCAGGCCTAAGCGGTCAGCCCGCAACTTGATCTGGCTGGCAGATTCTTCCCCGGAGACGTAGAGAACCTTGTATTTTTCAGCCAGTTCGCTCATGATCTGCAGCATCAAAGTGGACTTGCCGATGCCGGGGTCCCCGCCGATCAAGACCAAAGAGCCAGGCACGATCCCGCCGCCTAAGACCCGGTTGAGTTCAGAGGACTTGGTTAAAACCCGCTCTTCTTTTTCCGCCTTGACGGAGGATATTTTGACGGCTTCTTTAGCACCGACGCTGGCCATCAAGCGGCTGGGGGTAGCTTTAGAAGAAGTCTGGCGGACCTCCTGGCTTTCTTTTTCAAACTGGTTCCAGGCCCCGCAGTTTGGGCACCGGCCCAAGTAAGAAGCGGAGATGTAGCCGCAAGACCGGCACTTGTACTGGGTTCTAGCTCTGGCCATTACTTGCCGCCCTTCTTGCCAGTTGAGCCAAAGCCGCTTAAGCGCTGGCTTTCGATTGGCTGGTCGTCATCAGTTTTGAGGTACTTGATGAAGATGCCTTGGGCGATCCGTTCACCCTTTTTGATCTTGAGGGGACGGACGCCGTAGTTCAAGACTTGGACAAAGATCTCCCCTTCATTGTTGGGATTGTTGTAGTAGTCGCTGTCGATGACGCCAATCCCGTTTGGCAAGGACAGGTTGCGCTTGAAGGTGTTGGAGGACCGGTTGGCCAGGATCAGGACTTCGTCTTCTGGCATGTAGGCCTTGATGCCGGTTGGGACTAAGATTGGCTTCAAGACTTCTTCAGCCTGCAAAAAGTCACTTTCGATCAAGTCATGCCCGTTTCTGATCAAGCGGAAGATCCTGACGAAGTTCAAGCTCCAGATGCTGGGGATGGTGATGTCGCTGGCTGCTTCGATGTCGTAGCCGGCGCTGGCTAAAGTCTGCCGGCGGGGCAGGGTCAAGCCTTGTCCTTCATACTTCTTAACTACTTCAAAGCCTCTTACTCTGTTCATTGTTTTTTGCTCCTTTAATTATCTAGACATCTATTTTACACTAGTTAAGACAGCAAAGGAAAAGGCAAGGACCGCAAAATATTTGCCTCATTTGAAAGGAAAAATAATGCCAGAAGAAAGAGAAAAAGTCATTGAAATCAAGGCTGACGGCCAGTTGGTTGCCAAAAGTCCCCTCCTCTTGATCGAGAGAAAGAGCGGGCCGGTTTGGGCCATGAACCAGCTTTTTATCGCGCCGGAAGCACCAGAAGGAACTTTGGACCAAGTAATGACGCAAGTAGAAAAGCTTTGCCAGGAGACGGGCTTAAAAGTTTGGCCTTTGGACCCGCAAGTGATCGCTTATTGCCAAAAGCACGGGGAATTGACGAACATTTGGGCCGGGAGACCAGCGAATTAAGCTGATTTGATAGACGGACCTGTTTTTATGGGCTAAAATGGGCTTAGACAGTTTTTTATTAAGAAAAAAAGAGAAACAGGAGGCAATAGGATGTCAAAAGAAATCAGCTTTGACACGATCGAAAACTTCACCAGCAACTTGAGCAAGCACCCAGCTTACGGGGTAGCTGCCAACGCTGCCCAAACCAACGGGATCTTCAAGGCCAGCCAAAGCACCCAAAGCAAGGTTGACCTGGACCCGACCTTCTCAGTGGAAATCGACACTGGTTCAGTTACCAACCAAAAGCAGTCAGGCCGCTGCTGGATGTTCAGTGCTTTGAACACCATGCGTCACTCAATCCAAAAGGAATTCAAGCTGAAGGGCTTTGAATTGTCACAGAGCTACACCTTCTTCTGGGACAAGTTTGAAAAGTCAAACTTCTTCTTTGAAAACGTGATCGGCTCAGCTGACAAGCCACTGGGCGACCGGAAGGTCTCCTTCCTCTTTGCCACTCCGCAATCAGACGGCGGGCAATGGGACATGCTCTGCGGCTTGATTGAAAAGTACGGAATCGTGCCGAAGAAGGTTTACCCGGAAACGGCTAACTCCGAAAACTCCCGCGCTTTGGACGACACTTTGAACACCATGCTCCGCAAGGGCGGCTTGGAACTGCGGGCTTTGGTGAACGATGGCAAGAGCGAAGAAGAAGTAGAGGCGCACAAGGCTGAACTTTTGGACGCTATCTTCCGCATGCTGGCTACTTCCTTGGGCTTGCCACCAAAGAGCTTCAACTTTGAATACACTGACGATGACGGCAACTACCACATCGACAAGGACATCACCCCGCAAGACTTCTTCAAGAAGTACGTTGGCTGGGACCTGGAAAACTACATCTCAGTCATCAACGGGCCTACTGCTGACAAGCCATACAACAAGGTCTTCTCAGTTGAATACCTGGGCAACGTGGTTGGCGGCCGGCAAGTCCGCCACCTCAACCTGGAACTGTCCAAGTTCAAGGAACTGATTGTTAACCAATTGAAGCAAGGCGAAGTTGTTTGGTTTGGTTCAGACGTTTCTAAGGGCGGTGACCGGGTAGCCGGGCTTTTGGACACTAAGATCTACCAAAGAGACCAGCTTTTTGACTACGACTTCTCAATGAGCAAGGCTGACCGCCTGGACTCCGGCGAAAGCATGATGAACCACGCTATGGTTATCACTGCCGTTGACCTGGTTGACGACAAGCCAACTAAGTGGAAGATCGAAAACTCATGGGGCAACAAGCCAGGCTTCAAGGGCTACTTCGTCATGAGCGACGAATGGTTCGACCAATTCGTTTACCAGGCTGTTTTGAACAAGGCCTTCCTGCCAGAAGACGTTAAGAAGGCTTACGACGAAGGCATGGAAAACCCAATCGAACTTCTGCCATGGGACCCAATGGGCGCTTTGGCTTTCGACTTCTAAGAATTTGAATAGATATGAAAAACGAGTTGCATCGCGCAACTCGTTTTTTTGCTGTGTATGGGAATTTAGTGTTGAACAAAACACTGAATCACGTCTTTGGCATTTAAATGTGTCAGCAAAATAGCGATGTCTTGATCTGCTTCTGGCAGCCAGTCATTATTGAGGTCCACGTATTTCTCCGTTCGCGTCTCCCCTTCTTCTGGCATGATCAAGGCATCCACCGTTCTCACAGCCCGTTTTCTAAACAAGAAGTGATAAACCAGCTGTTTGTGATTCAAGTCTGTCAACTTGGTGTAATCACATGAAAAAAGCTTTTCCCCGCAATCCTGAGGAAAAGCTTTTTCTTTATGTCTTTTACCAAATGTGCAAAAGTCTGGTCCGGTCTAGCTTGCTCAAATTAAACTGGTGAACGTGTGATTTCTCGTTCTCCGGAAATTCTCTGATAAAGTCAGCCACATTGTAAAGGCCGGTCGTATAAGACCAAGTCCCCTTGACCTTCTTGACCGGGTCCAGCATCTCGTTTCTGATCGGGTAAGCCGAAATCAAAAAGTGCTTGTGGTGGAACTTAAAGGCAAAGTATGGCAGACGGAACTCGTCGACCACCTCTTCCTTGGTCTTGCCGATCGTCACCACATTCCGGTAAGTCCCGTACTTTTCACTGAACTTGTCGTTGAAAGAGAAGTAGAAGTTGGAAATGTGCACATGTGGAAAATCTTCTTCTGCCACCTCATCAGGTATGGCAATCACATGTGAATAATGGTCCAGATTGTTCTCTCTCTGCTGCAGGGCCTGCTCCATCTGGTTGGGCTTGATCCCCTTGACCCACTTGGGCAGCTCCGGGTGCGCCTTGTAAGAATTGTACATCATCGTGATGACTTCCGGCTTCACCCAGTCGTATTGCATCCGGATCTGGTTTCTCTTCAACAAACCTTCCAGAGTCTGGTTCTGCATCAAATCAACCACATAGCACTCGTAATGGTACTTCTCGCACCACTTCTTGTAGTGATCGATCTCACTGGCGACAATGTGGGTCCCGTCCACGATGACGGTTTCTCCATAGGACATCTTGTGCTCAACCAAGTTGTCCTTCATCCGCTTGGTCTGTTCCGTGACATGCCGCGGAATAACCTGGTGCAGAACGTCAGTCTTCTGGTCATAGTAAACGGTCAGGTCCGCCAAAAGCAGGCGGATCTCATCCCCGCTGATCGCGTACGGCAATAAGTGGTGCCGGGCGATAAATGAAGACTTGCCAGAGCCGGGCGCGCCTCTCAAAAGAAATAATTTGCGCATACTTAGCTCCATTTTAAAAAATCTATTTTAAATATATCAGAATAGATTTTACCATAGATTGCCCCCGATATTTAGCAATCTGGCAAAAGTCTCCAGATTTTTTCGTTTTTTCTAATTTTTCCCTGCATGTCCTTGCCGTCCCGGTCGCCCACGATAAAGACCAGTTCCGTCTGGTAGATCAGGTCCCCGTTCACTTTAGCTACCGCCGCCACGCTCCCCTGATTTTTGGCCAAAATAAAAAACAGGCCTCAGCCTGTTTTAGTCATCAGTTAGTTGGTGATTATCTTATCCAGAATGTTCAGCTCCTGGTCAAAGTCATAGACAATGGCCTGGGCGTTAGGCACCTCCAGCTTGAGGATATCCACATTGTTGATGTCTTCTAAATATTTGATCAGCGCCCGCAGACTGGAGCCGTGGGCTACGATCAGCTGATCTTCCCCAGCCATCAAACGGCTGGCCACTTCGTCTTCATAGTAAGGCAACAGACGGAGCTGGGTCTGGTGTAGGCTCTCCGCTCTTGGCAAAAGCTGAGGGTCCACTCCCCAATAGCGACGGTCAATAGTTGGTGACCCTTGCGCAGGAGGTACCGCGTCAAAGCCCCGCCGCCACTCTAACACCTGTTCTTTGCCGAAAATCTTCCTGGATACGTCCTTGTCCAGGCCGCGCAAGGCCCCGTAGTGGCGCTCATTCAGCCGCCAGGTTTTCGCAACCGGCAGGTATAAAAAGCCCGCGGCTTCGGCCGCGATGTTCGCCGTCTCAATTGCCCTTGACAAAAGGGAGGTGTGAATCATGGTCGGGTGAAAGTCCCCGACTTCTTTTAATTTCTCCCCCGCTGCCCAGGCCTGCCGCCGGCCCTTATCCGTTAAGGGGACGTCATTCCAGCCTGTATATACGTTTGCCGCATTGGCCTGGCTTTCCCCATGCCTCAGCAGTGCCAACTTTGTCATAATTTTTGCCTTCTAGAGCCAAAAAGCCCAGATTCCAGTAATGATGAAGAGGATACCTAAGAGGACAAAAGCCTTGCCCCCCAGCCCCTTCTGCTTGACGCCCCGCTTCTGCCGGCGCAGGCGCGTGATGCCGGTAATTAAATCCCAGATGCCAAAAAGCAAAACGGCATAGGGAACCCACCAGGAATGAAGATTCATATTAGCCCCACAACTTTACCGCGTAATAAATGGCCACGGCCAGGATGCCGGCCCCGGTCAAGTAATAAGACTGGGCGGGCAGGCTGCCCTTTTTTCCCATCCGCTGGGCGTTATAGCCCCGGGCAAATTCCCACAGGCCTACGATCACCAACAAAACGATCGTAAAAGTGTGCGTATCCCACTTCATCCTCTAGTCTATCTCCTTGTTCATAAATCCGCGGCCTTACAATTGTAGTCCACGATTTCAAAATTGCCTTCTTCGTCAAGTATACCCCGGCTGACGCTGCCGTTGTCCGGGAAGGTGATGTCATGCAGACCGTCGCTTTCCTTCCAGTACTTGATCCCCAAGGTCTTGATAAAGTCCCCGTGGGAAACCAGCAAGACCCGGCCTTCGCCGCTGGTTTCTTTTCTCAAGACCTTGATGGCCCGGAACATTCTGGTTTCCAGTTCTTCCGTGCTTTCGGCCAAATGGAGGGGGTCAGCCTCTTTAGTGACTTCCCGGAACTTGTAGATGCCGATGGTATCGATGATCTTCTTTACGTCAGTGGTTGCTGGAATGCCCGCGGCTTTAGAAACACTGAGCCAGATATCATCGATGCTGCCACCTTCAAAAGAACCGTAAAAAACTTCTCTGAATTCCGGCAGCTTTTTGATCTTGCCAATCTTAGACACCTGGTTGGCATCCTTCATCAAGTGGACGGTGTCAATCGCCCGCTTCAAGTCTGACGAGTACATGTTGTCAAAATGAATTTGAGAGAGGGCGTCAGCCGTCTTCTTTAAATCGTCAATTCCTTTGATGGTCAAGGGGGTGTCGCACCAACCCTGTACCTTGTTCAGGCGGTTAAAAAGCGTTTCCCCATGTCTGACCAGATAAACTTCAGTTTTCATGCCCGTCCTCCTTAAATCAATCAATAACTATTCTAACTTACTTTGCCTGGCTTGGGTAGTTAAGCCCAGGCCCGCCAGCCCAGGTAAATGGCCAAAAGGACCGAGAAGCAAGCCGTGATCCATCTGACCCAGGCAGGCTTTAGATATTTAATCATTTTTTGCCCGAAATAGCCACCAATAAAGAGGCCAATCGCCAAAGGAAAAGCTACTGGCCAGTTGACCCCGCCCTTAAAGGCAAATAGCGCCAGAGCCACCAGGTTGGCTAAAGAACCGATCACACTCTTAATGGCGTTGATGACGACAAAAGAAGAGTCACTTAAAGCCGTCAAAAAGATCAAGGTCAAAACACCCGACGCCGCCCCAAAGTAGCCGGCATAGATCCCGGCCACGAACAAGCCAAAATAAGCCCCGATTCTTCCCAGCTTGGTCGCCTGCTTTGTCTGCTTTTGCCGGCCGCTGTAGAGGAGCAGGCCAGCTGAAAAAAGGACAAAAAAGGGCACTAATTTTTGAAAGATTTTTCCCGGGAACTGGACTAAAAGCCAGCCCCCAATTAAGGCCCCGGTCAATTGGAAGAAGGCATAGCGCCAAAGCTCCCCCCAGTGCCCCCGCATCTCCTTTAAGCAGGAGGACAAGGAGCCAAAGCCGGTCGTCACCAGGGCCGCCGTATTTGTCATATTGGCGCTAACCGGGCTGAGGCCGAAGAGGAGCAAGCCCGGGTAAGAGACAAGCGACGCCATGCTGGCCACCGCCGCCACGATGCCAGCCAGGACACCTAAGATAATGAGGTAAATGAACTGCATTCTTTGCTCTTTTCTGTTTTTTTCACTAATTTGCTTATTTTTCCAAAGGAAAAAGCCGTATCCATTTTAAACGATCACAGTCGGCAATTGCAAATTGATTAAAAAAGTCCGCTTCCAGCGACAAGTCGACTGCAATTTTGTACAATAGTAGGTAGACAATCATTAACAAAAAATTAAAATCAATAGCTAAAAAAACTATCTTTTAGAAATTAGAAAAAAGGAGAAGAAAACTATGCCAACTGCAGCAATTGTTTTTTCAGACGGATGTGAAGAAATCGAAGGCTTGAGCCAGGTCGATGTCCTGCGCCGGCTGGGCATCCCTTGCGATATGGTGGCCCTGGAGAACTTGACCATCACCGGCGGACACGACATCCGCTTTGGCTGTGACAAATTAGTTGATGAGTCCTTGCTTGACTACGACTTAGTCGCCTTCCCGGGCGGGGCCCCGAACGCCAAGCACTTAAGAGAAAGCGAGAAGCTGGCAGATCTGATGAAGCAGCGCTTTGCGGCCGGCAAGTGGAACGCCGCCATGTGCGCCTCCCCGATCGCCTTGTCTAAGTACGGCTTTTTAAAAGAAGCCAAGTGGACCAGCCACCCAGACTTTAAAGAACAAGTTGCCAGTGAAAACCCGGCCAGCACCTACGTCGACACCCCAGCTGTCATTGACGAGGACCACAAGCTGGTGACCAGCCGGGGGCCAGCAACTTCCTGGGCCTTTGCCTACGCCCTGGCCAAAGTTTTAGGCGTGGACACCAGCAAGCTGGAAGACGCCATGCAATACAGCTACTTGAGAGACCACATCAACGAGGCTTAAGATGACTGAAGAAACATTAGTCAGAAAGGCAGAAAGCCGGGACTTAGAGGACATTGTCGCCATCATCAAAGACGCCAAGGCCCTTTTGAAGGCGCAAAACTCCAGCCAGTGGCAGGAAGGCTACCCTAACCGGGCCAGCATTGAAGAAGACCTGGACAACCGCCAGGGCTGGGTTTTACTTAAAGAGGGGCAAGTCGCTGCATATATGGCCGCGACCGATTTTGACCCCAACTATGAAGTCCCGATTTGGGCGGGAAGTGGTCGCTACTGGGCCCTGCACCGCTTCGCCATTAAAAAGTCTTTCCGCGGACAAGGCCTTAGCCAGCTTTTGCTGAAAACAGTAATTGCTTTTGGCCAAGAGAGCGGGATCAAGAGCTTCCGCCTGGACACGGGCAAGCAGAACCAGACTGTGCAGCACCTTGCTGACAAATTGGGCTTTGTCTACCGGGGCATCATTACGGTAACCAGCGATTCAGTTGACCCGGAGCGGCGGGCCTATGAACTGCTTTTTGACAAGTAGGAAAAAATAAAGAAACAGGAAAATAAACAAGGAGGAAAAAATGGTTGAACAATTGGCAATTGCAGACCTGCAGGTCGACATTAAGCAGATTCCCTTAAAGCAACCCTTTGTCACGGCCCTGCACCGGGTCGACGCCGTCAACGCCGTCCGGGTGACAGTCCGCCTGGCTAACGGGGTAACCGGGGTCGGCACCTGCACCCCTAATGAAAAAGTGACCGGGGACAGCTTGTCCAGCGCCCGGGCCGTTATTGAAGAAACGATCAAGCCTCTCGTCTTAGGCAAGAACTTGACCGACTGGAAGGAACTTTTGCATACGGTCAAGACATCCATCGTCCACAATGCCCCGGCCAAGGCAGCGGTTGAAATCGCCCTCTACAATACCCGGGCCAACCTTTTTGGCCTCACCCTTTCCCAGCTCTTAGGCGGCAAGGGAGGCAGCGTGGAGACCGACTACACCATCAGCATTGGCAAGGTTGAGCAGATGATCGCTGACGCCCAGAAGATGGTCGACCAGGGCTTCAAGACCCTTAAACTGAAATTGGGGGCCGGCCACTTAAAGCGGGACATCAAGCTGGTCGAAGACCTAGCCTACGCGGCGGGGCCCATGGTTCACCTGCGCTTAGACATGAACCAGGCCTGGGATGTCCGGCAGACCATGCAGGCGGCAGAATACTGGCACAAGCAGGGCCTTTTGATCGACTTTATCGAGCAGCCGGTCCCGGCCTGGGACCTGGACGCCATGGCTTACTTGACCCGCCACTCCCCTTACCCGATCATGGCGGATGAATCTGTGGAAAGCTACGAGGATGCCCAAAGAGTTTTGGCCAAAAATGCCTGCGACTACATCAACATCAAGCTGATGAAGACGGGCGGCTTGTCTGAAGCCCAGAAGATCAACGACTTAGCCGAAAGCCGGGGGGTGCCAACCATGGTCGGCAGCATGATTGAGTCAATTGAATCTTTGGCGGCAGCCTGCGCCTTCTACCGGGCCAACCCGAATACGATTTTTGCCGACCTGGACGCCATCTTCATGGTTGACCAGGACCCGGATTTGAATAGTTACGCCGAATGCGTCGGCGATAATATCGTGGTGAGATAAAATGCTGGATTTTAAAAAGATTACTGACATCCTAGCTCCCCTGCCAGGGAAAACCGCCCTTTTGATCAAAGACAGGACCGGTGTCCTCTACGCCAGTCCCTTGGCCGGGGAAGAATTCAAGTCAGCCAGCCTGATCAAGCTAGCCGTGGCCTGCTACTACCAGGCCCACCCGCAGGACTTAAGCCAGATGGTCCATGTCCCGGAAGACAAGATCGTTGAGGGCGGGATGCTCTGCCACCTGGCCCAAAGGGACTGGATGCTGCGGGACATTCTAGACTTGATGCTGTCGGACTCAGACAACACGGCCACCAACTTTTTGATCGATTTTATCGGTTTTGCCAAGATGGCTGCCTGGTTTGAAGCAGAATTTGACCATCTTCACCTGGGCCGGTACTTGATGGAAGTGACTGACCGGGAAAACTACATTTCCGCCGAAACTGCCCTGGAGCTTTTAGAGCGGCTCTTAGCTGACCCGACTCCTTTTGGCCAGGTCTGCCAGAAAGCACTCTTTTACCAGGAGTCCGTTAACAAGCTCCTCCAGGACCTGCCCGAGGGCTGCTCTTACAGCAAGACCGGGGAATTGGAAGACACGGAGCATGACGCGGCCCGGATTTTTGCCGGAGACAGTTACTATGACATCTGCTTCATGAGCCATTACACGGGCCTGGAAGAGCGCGAACAGATCCTTTTGGCCCAGAACGCGGTCGGAAAACTGGCCTACCAGGACTTGACCGGGAAATAAGGTATATTCTTTTGGGGCAGCTAGTCATTTCTATCACTATTGTGATAAAATTAAAGCAGATTTATCAAAAGTAGGGATATAAATGGATATTACCAATTTTTTCACGGTTGAGACTTCTGAGCTCTCCAAATCTGACCGGAAAATCATGAAGAGAATGACCTCCGACTTGACCAATGTTGAGTCGCTGACCATCAACCACCTGGCTGAAGAAGCGGGAACTTCCCTTGCTTCCGTTCAGCGCTTCTGCCAGAAGATGGGCTATTCCGGCTTTAAGGAATTCAAGTTCCAACTGCTGACCTACATCAAGAAGCAAGAGAGCCAGGAGGCGGCGGTTTCAAGTAGCGAATACCTGGATGACTACCATGATGCTATCAACCGGGTCTGGACAGCAAATGAAAAGGACGCGGAAGAATTGGCGAAAGTCCTGGCGACCAGCTCGACCAACTTTATTTTCGGGATCTACTACTCTGAACTGCCGGCCAGGCTGCTCAGCATGGGGATGCGGGATTTAGGCAAGTCGACCTACTTTGGGGACAACCTGGCGGCTGGCGAGCACCTCTTCCCGCTAAGCGATGAGAACTCCACGGCAGTCTTTTATTCAGTTTCAGGGATCTCCAAGCTTTTTGGCTCATCGCCCTTGCCCAAGTCGATTTCCCGCTTCAAACACAGCTACCTGGTCACGATGAACCCGGACACGCCTTTGAAGAAGTACTTTAAGAAGGTCATCGTCCTGCCGGGCAAGAACCTGGCCCAGGGCCTGCCGGTCGACCCCCAGTCGATCCCGGTAGTCTTTACTGAAAGAGTTATTGATATCGCGGCAACTAAATACCGCCGCTAAAGCTGCCGGAAGGCAGCTTTTTTGCTTGGGCTGGAGGCGGCAGTTGGGGATTTTTTTCAAAAATGACTAACTACATCGCAAATCAGGCCCTAAAAGTACCTAACTGATGCAAAAATCGTTTGGTTCAGTAATAAACGGGGATCATTTTTCGAAAGAATCGCTTGGTTCAGTAATAAACGGGGATCATTTTTCGAAAAAATCG
>JAQDCK010000026.1:0-442 GCA_027681045.1 Lactobacillaceae bacterium AF64-9pH9TA
TTGACTGTTAATCAGGATGTCGTCAGTTCGAGTCTGACAGGCGGAGTTTAATATGGAGTGTTGTCCGAGCGGCTGAAGGAGCATGATTGGAAATCATGTATACGGGTAAATACCTGTATCGAGGGTTCAAATCCCTCACACTCCGTTTTATGGCGGTGTAGCTCAGCTGGCTAGAGCGTCCGGTTCATACCCGGGAGGTCGAGGGTTCGATCCCCCCCGCCGCTATAAGCAAACCACGACTTGGTCGTGGATTTTTTGTTTTCTATTCTTTAAGCTTTTCTATTTTTTTCTGAAAACTTTTCCCGAAAAAAGCTTGCATTGGCCGGGAATTGCTGTATACTAGTAAACGTGCTTACGAAAAGGCCCGTTGGTCAAGTGGTTAAGACACCGCCCTTTCACGGCGGTAACATGGGTTCAAATCCCGTACGGGTCATATGGAGGA
>JAQDCK010000026.1:452-13031 GCA_027681045.1 Lactobacillaceae bacterium AF64-9pH9TA
GTTCAGAAGGTTACCGGACGGTAATCTTTTTTTTTACAAAAAGCTGAACATGTTTAAAATATCATTTGTTACAAGTCCTGATAGGATTCACCAAATTGGTGAAGATGCCTTGTAACCGTGTAGCTAGTCTATAGGGGGACACACATAGATGGAAAAGCACTTATTTACGTCAGAATCAGTTTCAGAAGGACACCCGGACAAGGTCGCTGACCAGATCTCCGATGCCATCCTGGACGCGGTACTCGCCCAAGACCCGCAAGCCCACGTGGCCTGTGAGACTTCTGTAACTACCGGTTTGGTCTTGCTCTTTGGGGAAATCTCGACTACGGCCAATGTTGACTACCAGCAGGTCGCGCGCAAGACGATCCGCGAGATCGGCTATAATGACCCGGACCTGGGCTTTGACGCCGACAACTGCGCTGTTTTAGTAGCGCTGGACAAGCAGTCGCCTGACATCGCCGGCGGGGTTGATGAAGCCCTGGAAGTCCGGGGAGAAGACGACAGCGATGAACTCGACCAGATCGGGGCTGGTGACCAGGGGCTCATGTTCGGTTTCGCTATTAACGAAACACCGGAATTGATGCCTTTGCCGATTTCTTTGGCCCACCGCTTGATGCGCAAAGTGGCCCAGCTGAGAAAAGAGGGGACCTTCCCATGGCTGCGGCCAGATGCCAAGGCCCAGGTCACGGTGGAATACGATGACGCCGGCAAGCCTAAGCGGGTGGATACGGTCGTTATCTCAACCCAGACCAGTCCTGACGTGACTAATGAAGAGATCCGGGTGGCCATGGTCCACGACGTGATCAAGGAAGTCATTCCAGACAAATTCCTGGATAACGAGACCAAGTACCTGATTAACCCGTCCGGCCGCTTCGTTATCGGGGGGCCGAAGGGGGACGCCGGTCTGACTGGCCGCAAGATCATCGTTGACACTTATGGCGGCTATGCCCGCCACGGCGGCGGTGCCTTCAGCGGCAAGGACGCCACCAAGGTTGACAGAAGCGCCTCATACGCTGCCCGCTACGTGGCTAAGAACATTGTCGCCGCTGGCCTGGCTGACCGCTGTGAAGTCCAGCTGGCCTATGCCATCGGGGTAGCCCACCCGGTTTCCATCATGATCGATACTGCCGGTACCGGCAAGGTGAGCGACCAGCTTTTGACTGAGGCTGTCCGGGCCAACTTTGACTTGCGCCCAGCCGGGATCATTAAGATGCTGGACCTGCGCCGGCCAATTTACAAGCAGACGGCGGCTTACGGTCACTTTGGCCGCACCGACGTGGACCTGCCTTGGGAAAAGACCGACAAGGCGGAAGCCCTCCAGGCTTTTGTCAATGGCCGCAAGTAATATTTTTGGAAAAACTGAATACATGTAAGACATTAACGTAACATAAATTTCGTTGGAGAAGAGAATGAAGAAAACAAACGTGAAAATGGTCACGCTCGCTGTCTTTATCACCACTTTTATGTCCGCGATCGAAGGCACCATTGTTTCGACCGCGATGCCAACCATCATCGCCGATTTGGACGGGCTGGCAATCATGAGCTGGGTGGTCTCTGTCTTTCTGCTGATGACGGCAGTCTCAACGCCAATTTATGGGAAACTGGCTGATAGCGTAGGACGCAAGCCAGTTTTTTTATTTGGCATTGGACTTTTCGTGATCGGGTCAGCCCTCTGCGGCTTCTCGCGCTCGATGGTGGAATTGATTATCTTCCGCGTCCTGCAGGGGTTGGGCTCAGGGGCTATCCAGACAGCCGGGGTGACGGTTTTAGCAGACATGTATGATATTGACAAGCGGGCTAAAATGCTGGGCCTGACTTCGGGTTTCTGGGGACTGGCTTCGGTTATCGCCCCGCTTTTGGGCGGTTTTATCGTCCAGCAATTGTCCTGGCACTGGGTCTTTATGATCAATGTGCCGATCGGCTTGCTCGCCTTTTTGCTGGTCGCTTTCTACCTGCATGAAGATTTTGCTAAAAATAAATTACAGATCGACCTCAAGGGCAGCTTCAGCTTAGTTGTATTCCTTTTGTCCTTGATGCTGCTTTTGCAGGGGCTGGAAAAAGGCTTCAGCTGGACTTTACTGCTTTTGGCAGCTGTCATGCTGGTCAGCCTCGGCCTTTTTACCAAGGTGGAAAAAACAGCCGCTGACCCGATCATTCCTTTCAGCATCTTAAAAGACAAGGAATTTCTGGCGGTCAACATCTTGCAGCTCCTGGTTTCCGGGGTCGTGATCGGCTTTGAATTCTACATCCCGACCTGGCTGCAGGGGATCAACGGGGTCAGCGCATCAATCGCCGGCTTCGCCATTACGCCAAGCTCCCTTTTGTGGGTCTGCGGGTCCTTTTTAGCCGGTGACCTTATGGGCCGGTGGGGAACGCAAAAATTCTTTGATGCCTCACTCTTGCTCTTAATCGGGGCAGACCTGGCCTTCATCTTGATTCCGACCTACACGCCATTTTGGGTCTTCTGCCTGATTGCCGTCTTCAACGGGATCGGCTTCGGCAGCATTGCCACGGCCAGCCAGGTCCGGGCCCAGATGGTGGTTGACAAGAGCCAGGTAGGGGTGGCAACTTCCTTTAACACTCTGATGAAGTATCTGGGTCAAACTGTCATGATGGTCTTCTACGGGATGACCTTCAACGCGGTCGTGGCCAGCGGGCTTCAAAAACACCCTTCCTTGACCAGCGAGATGATGAACAAGATTGTCTCCCCAGTTCAGGCTAAAAGCCTGGATCCGGCCATTTTGGCCCCTCTGCGGGAGATCCTGCATTCAGCTATGCGGGGAATCTACATCGTTTCTCTGATTGCCTTGCTTTTGTCTGTGGTCTTCAACCATATCTACCGGCAAAAGAAGTATTAATTAAAACATGAACGCAAACAAAAATCTGCTCACGGCATGTGAGCAGATTTTTTATTAAGGATTTAGTTTATGCTTTTTGTCCAAGACCTTGAAAAAGAGCCAGCTAGCCAATGAACTGAAGGCCAGGCCCTCGCACCAGCCCCCTAAGACGTCGCTTGGCCAGTGAACGTGCAGGTACATTCTGGTAAAGCCAATCGACAGGGTGAAGAAGACGCAGAAGACGATTAGCCAGGTCTTGAATGGCTTCTTTTTCACCAGGACAACGATCAAGGCAATCAGGACCAGGGCCAGGGTCATGGAGCCAACCGAGTGGCCGGACGGGAAGGAGAAACCGTCAGCGTGAACCGCCTTGTCAATCCGGGGCCGCTGGCGCTGGATGATATTTTTGATAATTGAGTTGCAGGCATTAGCCGCGATCATGGTTAAGCTGGCAAAAGCAGCATGGATGTAATTTCGCCGGTAGACCAGGAAAAGAACCAGGGCTACGGTAAAGACCGTGATCGTTAAGGTATTGCCCAGCTGGGTCCAGTAAAAGGTCAGCTGCTTTTCGACCGGATTGTTGTTTTTGATGGCATTGTAGACTGCCGTGTCAAAAGCCTTGATAAAAGGATTTTTGCTGGCAATCAGGTAGACCCAAAAGGCAAAAAAGATGCTGAAGGCGCCGCCAAAAATTAAAAGGGGCTGATAATTAACTTTATTTTCTTTTGTATTCAATTGTTTTTAATTTTTCTCCCTTGTAAAATTTTAGCCATGTGGTAAAGTATAATCGTTATAGAGAAAATAATAAAGGGCAGGGA
Organism: Lactobacillaceae bacterium AF64-9pH9TA; assembly: GCA_027681045.1. Taxonomy (GTDB): domain Bacteria; phylum Bacillota; class Bacilli; order Lactobacillales; family Lactobacillaceae; genus Lactobacillus. Next base: position 4,108 of record JAQDCK010000026.1, read on the forward strand.
GTAGTAAAAATTTTTCTTTCTTCAGAGAAGAGCCGGTAGCTGCGAGGCTTGAAAGAGAAATTTTGAACTCACCCGGACAATGCCGAAGTGTTGTTTCGCTTTAAGAAACATTTGAGTGTCACGCGAAAGCGTGGAACTTAGGTGGTACCGCGAAACAATTCGTCCTATGTTTGAACATAGGGCGTTTTTCGTTTTTAGGAAAGGATTTATCAGATGTACAACCATAAAGTTGTCGAAAAGAAGTGGCAAAAGTACTGGCTGGAAAACAAGACTTTTAAGACTGGGACTGACCCAAAGAAGCCAAAGTACTACGTCCTTGACATGTTCCCTTACCCATCCGGCAAGGGCCTGCACGTTGGTCACCCGGAAGGCTACACCGCTACTGACATCATGGCCAGAATGAAGCGGGCCCAAGGCTACAATGTCTTGCACCCAATGGGCTGGGATGCTTTCGGTCTGCCGGCAGAACAATACGCCCTGCAAACTGGTAACGACCCGGCAACTTTCACCGACGAAAACATTGCCCACTTCAAGAAGCAGCTGCAAGCTTTGGGCTTCTCCTATGACTGGGACCGGGAAATCAAGACCACTGACCCGGACTACTACAAGTGGACCCAGTGGATTTTTGAACAAATGTACAAGATGGGCCTGGCCTATGAAGCTGAAGTACCAGTTAACTGGTCACCAGACCTGGGCACGGTTGTCGCTAACGAAGAAGTTATCGACGGTAAGACTGAACGGGGCGGCTACCCGGTTTACCGGCGCAAGATGCGGCAATGGATGCTGAAGATCACTGCTTATGCTGACCGTTTGCTGGACGACCTGGACGACTTGGACTGGCCGGAACCGATCAAGGAAATGCAAAGAAACTGGATCGGCCGCTCAGTTGGGGCCCAGGTAACCTTCAAGATTAAGGACTCAGACAAGAGCTTCTCCATCTTCACTACCCGGCCGGACACCCTCTTTGGCTGCTCATACACGGTTTTGGCCCCGGAAAACGAACTGGTTAAGGAAATCACCAGTCCAGAGCAAAAGGAAGCCGTTGACGCCTACATCAAGTCCATTGAATCCAAGTCTGACCTGGAAAGAACCGACTTGAACAAGGACAAGACCGGGGTCTTCACTGGTGCTTACGCGATCAACCCGGTTAACGGGGAAGAAGTACCAGTCTGGATTTCTGACTACGTTTTGGCAACTTACGGGACCGGGGCAGTTATGGCCGTTCCAGCCCATGACGAAAGAGACTACGCTTTTGCCACTAAGTTCAACCTGCCAATCAAGGAAGTCGTTGAAGGCGGCGACATCAGCAAGGAAGCCTTTGCTGGTGACGGGGTCCACGTCAACTCAGACTTTTTGAATGGCCTCCGCAATGAAGAAGCCAAGGCCAAGATGGTTGACTGGCTGACTGAAAAGGGCGTCGGCGAAAAGAAGGTCAACTACAAGATGCGGGACTGGAACTTCTCCCGTCAGCGCTACTGGGGTGAACCAATCCCGGTCATCCACTGGGAAGACGGGGAAACCACTTTGGTGCCAGAAGACGAATTGCCGCTGCGCCTGCCTAAGGAAAGCAACATCAAGCCTTCCGGCACTCCGGAAAGCCCGCTGGCTAACCTGACTGACTGGGTTAACGTTGTTGATGAAAATGGCCGGAAGGGTAAGCGGGAAACCAACACCATGCCGCAATGGGCTGGTTCAAGCTGGTACTTCCTGCGCTACATCGACCCGCACAACGATAAGGATCTGGCTGATCCAGAACTTTTGAAGAAGTGGCTGCCAGTTGACCTTTACATCGGCGGGGCAGAACACGCGACCCTGCACCTGCTTTACGCTAGATTCTGGCACAAGGTCCTTTACGACCTGGGCGTCGTGCCAACCAAGGAACCGTTCCAAAAGCTCTACAACCAGGGCTTGATCTTGAAGAACCATGAAAAGATGTCCAAGTCCCGGGGCAACGTGGTCAACCCAGATGACGTTGTTGACGAATACGGTGCAGACAGCCTGCGGACTTACGAAATGTTCATGGGGCCTTTGAATGCGTCTATTGACTGGGATGACAACGGTCCTTCCGGTGTCAAAAAGTTCCTTGACCGGGTATGGCGGACTTTTGTCAACGACTTGGACCTGGACCCAATTCCATCTGAAAAGATCAGTGACGAAAACGACGGCAAGCTGGACAAGATCTACAACGAAACTGTCAAGACTGTTACGGAGCACTTTGAAGAATTGCGCTTCAACACCGCTATCTCCCAAATGATGGTCTTCATGAACGCCTGCCAGAAGGTTGACAAGATTCCACGGGAATACGCTGAAGGCTTCGTGAAGCTGATGGCGCCAGTTGCTCCGCACATGATGGAAGAAATCTGGCATGTCTTCGGCCACGACGAAAGCGTGCAGCTTGCTGCCTGGCCAACTTACGACGCAAGCAAGCTGGTTGAAAGCACGGTCGAAATGGCTGTTACGGTCAACGGCAAGAAGCGGGGCAACTTCCAAATCGCCAAGGGCGCAAGCCGGGAAGAAGCCCAAGCAGCCGCAACTGCTCTGCCGCACGTAAAGGAATTTTTGGAAGGCAAGGAGATCAAGAAGGTCATTGTCGTGCCAAACAAGATCGTGAACATTGTTGCCAAATAAATCTAAAATTTTCCTAAAAAATCAATTTATGGTATATTTCAAACTTGATCAGGAATATGATAGTAGGTTGAAGTATAAAGATTAGGGAAGTTTTATGGCAAAGAACAAATCACAGACCAACTCCCAGGCCCAGTTGTTAAAGGGCTCGGCCTGGATGACTATTGGCTCTATCCTGTCGCGGATTCTCGGGGCGATCTATATCATCCCTTGGTATGCCTGGATGGGAAAGTATGGCAACTTGGCCAACTCTCTGACGGCGAAGAGCTACAACATCTATAGTCTGTTCATTATCATCTCCACCGCGGGCATTCCAGGGGCGATCGCCAAGCAGATCGCCAAGTACAATGCCCTGAATGAGTACGGGGTCGGCCGCAAGCTCTTCAGGCACGGCCTGGCGTTAATGGGGGCCTTCGGGATTGTCTCAGCGGCCTGCATGTACTTTTTGGCCCTGCCGCTGTCTGGCTTTAACCCCCAGGAAGTACCGGTGATCCGGAGCCTGGCTTTGGCTGTCTTGATCATTCCTATCTTGAGCATCCTGCGTGGCTATTTCCAAGGCTTCAACGACATGATGCCCAGTGCCATGTCCCAGTTCGTGGAACAGCTGGCCCGGGTGATCTGGATGCTTTTGACGGCTTATGTGATCATGCGGGTCCAGCACGGCAACTATGTTGATGCAGTTACTCAGTCCAACCTGGCTGCCGCGATCGGGGCCGTGTTCGGTATTGGCCTGCTGGTGACTTTTTACCTTAGGCAGAAGCGTACGGTTGATCCTTTAATCGCCCAGTCCAATAACCAGGTGCAGGTTTCAACCAACAGCCTGCTCTTTGAAATCATCCAGCAGTCGATCCCCTTCATCATTATTGATTCCGGGATCAATATCTTCCAGCTGGTGGACCAGTATACCTTCCATCCAATGATTGCCAGCTTCATGCACGTGTCTTTTGACGCGATCGAAAGCTGGTATGCCTTGTTCGGCCTAAATGCCAACAAGCTGATCATGATCGTGGTTTCACTGTCAACTGCCATGGCGGTTACCGCCATTCCGCTTTTGTCAGGGGCCCACGCCAGAAGGGACTACCGGGATATTTCCCGCCAGATCGGCAATACCTTGGAACTCTTCTTGTTCGTCTTATTGCCGGCTTCGTTGGGGATGGCCGCGATCTCAGATCCCCTGTACACGATTTTCTACGGCTATGACCGGCTGGGAGCCCATGTCTTGTACCTGTCCTCCTTTACGGCCATCAGCCTGGGGATGTTTACGGTCCTTATGGCCATCTTGCAAGGGCTGGACGAGAACATATATGCCATCCGCTATTTGATCCTTGGTTTGGTCATCAAGTCAATCGTTCAGTATCCGATGATCCGCCTTTTCAAGGTCTATGGCCCGCTTTTAGCGACAAACCTGGGCCTTTTGGCGGTCATCGCCATGTCCCTCAAGCACCTCAGCGTGAAATACCGCTGGCGGGCTGACCGGACCATGAGGCGCTTTATCGGGATTGCCAGCTTCTCCTTAGTGATGTTCGTGTCAGTCTTTGCTGCCGTTAAGCTGGGCGGCCTCGTCCTCAGCCCTTACCGGCGCTTGTCTGCCATGTTGCTCAGCGGCCTGGCGATAGCTGTCGGCGTGCTTGTTTACGGGGGCTTGAGCCTTAAGACCGGCCTGGCTGAAAATATTTTGGGCAGCCGGGTGACCCGGATCATGAAGAAGTTCAGATAATAGAATAGAGCCAGTTAAGGATCCTCCATTTGGAGGATCTTTTTTTGCGCCTCTTTTGGGGATTTTTCCGTTTTCATTTTTATCCAAATTGTTTTATTCATGGTGGAAAGCTTGTAAAAAAACTTGCAAAAAGTCTAGGTCTGGCAAGGGATGGCCCGGTTTTTGATAAAAGTATTTTTTAGTTTGTGAATAAAAACAATTCGATTATTGCCGGGACTTTAACAAAAAAGTATTTTTGAAATATTGTTATTTTAGCAAAGTAAACGGTTACAGGAAATTAACCCCAAAAAACTTGTAAGAAACTGTTGACATTTTTTCACAAAAGGACAATAATCTATAGTGAAAAGTGAAAAGGCTTACAAGATGAGTAACATGAGGTGAAAACAATGGAAGTTAACGACAAGAAGGAATTAACTGAAGAAGAACGCGAAAATGCATACGTTCTTTGGTTTAACCAACTGCGCCGCGCTGACGTGGCCCTGGTTGGGGGTAAATCATCATCATTGGGTGAATTGACTTCAGGTACTGACGTACCAGTGCCTTATGGTTTCGCAACGACCGCACACGGCTACCGGCACTTCATGGAAGTCAATGGCTTGAACGAGAAGGTAAATGCCTTGCTGGCAACTTTGAAGGACCCTGAAGACTCAGAAGAACTGCACCGGGTCTGCAGCCAGATCAGAAAGATCATGCGCGAGGCACCAATGCCGGAAGACTTGGCCGAAGACATCGGCAACTCATATGACGAGCTGGCCAAGATGACCGGGCAAAACGAACCATACGTTGCGGTTCGTTCCAGTGCTACGGCCGAAGACCTGCCAGACGCTTCATTCGCCGGGGAACAAGACACTTACCTTAACGTTAGAAGCCGCAAGGACGTTATCCGCAAGGTCCAAGACTGCTACGCTTCCCTGTTTACTGACCGGGCAACTTACTACCGGATCAAGCAGAAGTTCCCGCAAGAGAAGGTGGCTCTATCAGCTGCTGTCCAAATGATGGCCTTCTCCAAGTCAGCCGGGGTCATGTTCACGGTTAACGTTGCCAACGGTGATGACACCAAGGTTATGATCGAAGGTTCATGGGGCTTGGGTGAATATATCGTTCAAGGTACGGTTACCCCGGACAACTTCGAAGTTGACAAGGAAAGCATGCAGATCGCAAGCAAGACCATCAACAACAAGAACATTGAATTGATCCGTCTGCCAGGCGGCGGGGTTGAACAAAGAGACGTCCCAGAAGACGTGGCCAAGAGTCCATGTTTGACTGATGAAGAAGTTATCGAACTTGCCGGCTACGCTAAACAAATTGAAAAGCACTATGGTTGCTACATGGACATGGAATGGTCCAGAGACCAAGACGACAAGCTCTGGCTCGTTCAAGCCCGGCCGGAAACCGTTTGGTCACAAAGAAAGAAGGAGGGCGGTGCCAAGGAAGCAACTGACGCTAAGACTCCAAGTTCTAACAAGGTTTTGGTTAAGGGTCTGCCAGCCAGCCCTGGTGTAGCTTCAGGTATCGTACACGTAATTGACGACCCAAAGGACATCGGTGACTTCAAGGAAGGCGAAATCCTGGTTACCTTGATGACTTCACCAGACTGGGTCCCAGCCATGAAGAAGGCTGCGGCTATTGTTACCAACAACGGTGGGATGACCTGCCACGCCGCTATCGTTTCCCGGGAAATGCAGATCCCATGTATCGTTGGTACTGCCAGCCGGGGGACCTTTGCAACCAGATTGCTGAAGACCGGCCAGGAAGTAACGGTTGACGCCAAGAACGGGGTTGTCTACCAAGGGGTGGCTGAAGAAGTCGTTAAGCCAAAGAAGGCTGAGACTGCCCCAATGGCCGCAGCTGAATACTTCCCGCCAACGGCAACCAGAGTCATGATGAACCTGGGTGACCCGGACCTGGCTGAAAAGTACTCAACTTTGCCAGCCGATGGTATCGGTTTGATGCGGGAAGAATTCCTCTGGACCACTTACATCCACCAGCACCCGCTTTACTTGATCGAAACCGGCCACCCAGAACGGGTTGTCAACGAACTGGCTAACGGGATCAGCAAGGTCTGCCGGGCCATGAACCCAAGACCAGTTGTCTTGAGATTCTCTGACTTCAAGTCCAGCGAATACCGGAACTTGAAGGGCGGGGACAAGTATGAACCGCATGAACCAGCTGACCTGCTTGGCTGGCGCGGGGCAAGCCGCTACTACGACCCGAAATACATCGAAGCCTTCAAGCTGGAACTGGAAGCAGTCAAGAAGGTTAGAAACGAATTCGGCCTCAAGAACTTGAATGTCATGATCCCATTCTGCAGAACTGTTGAAGAAGCAGAAAAGGTAACCAAGATCATGGCTGACGAAGGACTTGAGCGCAGCCGCGACTTCAAGGTCTTCATGATGGCGGAAATTCCATCCAACATCATTTTGGCTGATAAGTTCAACAAGTACGTTGACGGCTACTCAATCGGGTCAAACGACTTGACCATGCTGATCATGGGGACTGACCGGAACAACGATGCCGTTTCAGCCCTTTACGACGAACGCAACCTGGCTGTTAAGCGGGCAATCCGCCACTTGATCAAGACCGCCCACAAGGATGGCAAGACCGTATCTATCTGCGGGCAAGCACCTTCAGAATACCCAGACTTTACTGAATTCCTGGTTAAGAGTGGGATTGACTACGTTTCCGTAAACCCGGACATGGTTAAGGAAACCAAACTCAACGTAGCGCACTTTGAACAAAGAATTCTGCTGGACAAGGCTACTGGTCTGGGGATGCAGGATACTGAAGACTACGAATGGTAATTAGATTGATTTGAACATATTTGAACATAAGTCGCTCCAAAAGGAGCGGCTTTTTTGTTGAATAATTGCAAAAATCAAGCATTTCATGCCAATTTGACGTAAAATTAAAAATGAATTATCATCATTTTTTTATTAAAAAGCGGCACTTTAAGTTAAGAGGAAAGCAGATAAATGGCACAACAATACTACTCAATGGATCAAATCGCAAAATTGGCACATGTTTCCCAGCAGCAGGTCTACTACCTGATCAACATGAAGTTCAAGTTCAAACCGACCTTGACTGACCCCAGCGGCAATAAATTTTATGATGAGCGAGCGGTGGGGCAGATTTTCCAAGAACTGGGCAAGGTTCTGCCCAAGTCAGCAGCTTCGCCGGCAACCGACAATGGCCTGCTGGATATCAATGCCCTGGCGGAAACTACTGGCCTGGGCAAGAAGAAGCTGCGGATCTTTTTGCGGGAACACAAGGAATTGAAGCCAGACTTCGTTGATGAAAAGAACCACAACAAGAAATACTGGGGACCAAACGCTATCCAGTACATCAACGACCACTTCGGGGCTGAAGCAGAAAAAGAAAAGGTTGAAGAAAAGACCACTGAAGCAGAAGAAAAGACCGCCGAAATTGAGGAAAAGACAACTGAGGCTGAAGTCAAAGAAGCAAAGTCTGCAGAAGCTGTAGAAGCAGCAAAGACTCAAGAAGAGCCTGCAAAGGAAGAAAAGCAAGAACAAGAAAACAAAGAAGAGACTACTGCTAAAGAAGTAGAGGAAGAAGCCAAAGAAGAAGTAAAGGCTGAAGCAGAAGAAAAAGAAGACAAGCCTGCTGGCCCGCGCTTTATCAAGAAGGTGCCGCGGCCGGCAACTGAAAAAATAGTTGAACACCCGCAAGTTGAACTGCCTTTCGCCTTTGACGACAGCGAGGAAGCTGAAAACAAAGCTGAGGAGGCCGATAAGCCAGCTCTTGAGCCAGAAGTCAAGGAAGCAGCAAAACCTGCAGAAAAGGCTGAAAAGAGCCATGAGCCGGCCAATGACCAGCAGTTTGTCGTTAGAAAACGCACTAGCGACGACAAGCGTGGGCGGGGCAATTACGGCAAGCACAGAAACAACCAGAGAAATGGCTACCAAAACCGGACTAACAATTATGCTAAACGGCGGGAACTTTTCGCTGGCAAGATGAAGCTGGTTACGGAAAAGGGGACTTTCTACACTGACCAATTTGCCAGCCTGGAAGAACTGGCAGAATTCGTCTTTTCATCCAAGGACGGCTTCATGAAGGTAGAGAAGTACAACCGGGGTGAATTTTCACCAGCTTATATTTCAACCAAGAGCATTATCGAATTTGAAGAAGCTTAAAAATGGCGGATCGGAAGATCCGCTTTTTGTATACTTTCATAGATAAAACTTTGTTTAATATCCATAGAAAAGTTTTTAACCTGTGAAAAGCAGGAGACTGTCCTGGCAATATCGGAGAAAAAATAAAATTAATATTTTCACAATCTTGACAGCGCTTACAGGAGGCCTATAATTATTACTGTAAGTAACTTTTAAAGGAATTAATTATAAGGAGATTCACTTATGGCAAAAATTAAGGGTGCAAATGCAGTTTTAGATGTTATGTACAAGTGGGGTATTGACCACCTCTACGGCTTCCCGGGCGGGTCTTTTGACTCAACCATGAACGCGATCTATGAAATGCAAGACAAGGTTAAGTTCATCGAAGTTCGTCACGAAGAAGCCGCATCCTTGGCTGCCTCAGCAGAATACAAGCTTACTGGCAAGCTTGG
>JAQDCK010000027.1:0-224 GCA_027681045.1 Lactobacillaceae bacterium AF64-9pH9TA
TATGACCTGGAACAAAAGCTCAAGTACAAGGCACATCAGAATGGCAGTGAGGTTGTCGAGGTAGACGCTCACTATACCAGTCAGCGCTGCCCTAAGTGTGGGCGGATTTTTAAAGAAAATCGTGGCCATGGACTGCACATGTATATCTGTGACAGATGCGGCTACCGCTCTAATGACGACCGCATCGCCGCAATGAACATTCAGATGCTGGGAACGATGTACGT
>JAQDCK010000027.1:234-11633 GCA_027681045.1 Lactobacillaceae bacterium AF64-9pH9TA
TCTTGCAAGCTTCTGGTCTGAGTCAACTAACTTGATGCCGGTGCAGAGTTCATGATAGGTCCGATCATAAAGTCCAAGTCAATAACTAGTTCTTTCATCGCTCTTGCCTTTCCTTTTTTGAACTATAGAAATAATATCACTACATAAAAAAGCTGACCTTGCGGTCAGCTTTTGTTGTATCTCATTAATTATTTTGCTGCTTCTTTTTTCTTGTTGAAGGCCTTGCTGAAACCATAGAGGACAGCGAAGGTAATCAAAGCCGTGATCATTGGCACCCGGTAGCTCTCAAGGAAGAGGAGCAGGATAACCATGGCACCGAAGAAAGCCAAGAGCAGGTAGTCAAGGAATGGGTAAGCAGGCAGTTGGAATTCATGCAGCTGGTCCTTTGGCGTAACCTGCCGGTAGCGCAGGTGGGTCAAGGTCATGATGATCCAGATCAAAAGGAACATGCTGGTTGCCATTGATGAGATGAAGCTGAAGGCTTCGTCCCCCATAATCATGGTGATCAAAGGCGCGCAGATGATGATCAAGGCTGAGAAGACCAGGCCTCTCATTGGCAATTGCCGGTGGTTGAGCTGGCCGAAGAACTTGCTCCACTCGCTTTCCCCGCCTAAAGTAACGGAGAAGAGCAGGCGGCCGGCACTGTAGAGGAAGCTGTTTGTTGCTGAAATAGCTGCCGTGATGACCACGAAGTTGATCAAGTTGCCGGCACCCTTAAAGCCTGCCCCCATCAAAGCTTGGACGAATGGTGAGCTGGAAGTGGAAACCTTGTCCCAAGGCAGGATCACCAGAATCCCGATAATCGCCAAAACGTAGAAGAGGATGATCCGCAGCGGCAATTCATTGATCGCGCTCCGGATAGTCTTGTGCGGATCCTTGGCTTCAGCAGCCGTCAGCCCGATCAGTTCCACCCCGATGAAGGAGAAGATAACCATCTGGAAGCCTTGCAAGAAGCCGCCTGCCCCGTTGTTGAAAAAGCCGTCAGCGTACAGGTTGCTGAAGCTGGCCTGACCGTACTTGGTTGAACCGGAGCTCAGCAGCATGAAGGCCGCGAAGATAACGAAGCCGACGATCATCAAAATCTTGATGATGGAGAAGGCAAACTCCAGGTTCCCGAAGAAACGGGCAGAGATCAAGTTGATCAAGAGCAGGACCGTGACTGATAGCACCCCGGGCAGCCAGGTCGGCAGGTTGGGTAGCCAGGACTTGAAGTAGATGCCTAAGGCCGTCGTTTCCGCCATGGCCAGGATCAGCCAGCTGAGCCAGTAAAGATAGCCAGTCACCTTGCCGATGTTCTTGCCCAGATATTTTTCAATAAATTCGATATAGGTGTGCTTCTTTAAGTCAGATAAGATCAGTTCACCCAGGGCCCGCATCAAGATAAAGAGGAAGAGGCCGACGATGATGTAGATCAAGATGACTGCCGGTCCGGCCTTCTGGATGCTGTTGCCGACCCCAAGAAAGAGGCCGGTCCCGATCGTCCCGCCTAGAGCAATCAGCTGAATGTGGGCATTGGTCAGTGTCCGTTTGTATGTACTTTGTGTTTTCTTTTCTTCCATAAGACCTCCATTGAGTTACATGAAATATTTTAACACAAGCTAGCAGAAAGTGAAATTAATTTAAGGAAATAGTCTATAAGGCAAAGGAATCTTAAGAAATAGGACACTTTATCCTCTTGCAAAAATGACCGGGATTATCTACGATTAGGATAAAGAAGGAAAAAATAAGCGATTAAAGTTAGGAGGAAGACAAATGTACGGCTTGATCAATCAACCAGCGGTCTTTATGACGGAAGACGACCTCAAATCGAGAAGCGATGAACTGTTATACGGCTGGGCCGTCAAAGCGACCGGGAAGAAGGAAGACTTTTGGTACGTGACCAGTCATTATGGCTATGAAGGCTACGTGCCAAAGGCTGCGGTAACTCCAGTTAGCCTAGAAGAAATCAAGGTGCGGGAGGTAAAACTTATCCGGCGGCCAGTCATTGACGTCCTGGCTGAGCCCAAGGTTTCAGCCGACCTTCTGCTGACGGTTTATAAGGGCAGCCTGCTTAACGTAACTGATGAACTTGTGGACGGCTATTACAAGGTCAAGCTCTTGGACGGGCGAAGCGGCTGGGTTTCCAAGACTGCCTTGACAAAGAGGCTGGATGAAGATAACTTCTTGTGGTCTGCAGATCCGGAATACTTTTTGCTCCAAGCCAAGCCGGATGAAGAAAGCTTCAGAAAGCAGGTAACGGAGACCGCCAAGGAGTACTTGGGCTGCCAGTACCGGTGGGCAGGAAAGAGCCCGCTGGGGATCGACTGCTCGGGCCTGGTCTTCATGAGCTATATGCTAAACGGGGTCCTGCTCTGGCGGGATGCGGAAATCAAAAAAGCCTGGCCGGTGCACGAAATTGAGTTTGAAGACCTGCGGCCAGGGGATTTGATTTATTTCCCAGGACATATTGCCATGTACCTGGGCCACGGCAAGTACATCAACTCAACTGGCTATAAGGAGCACTTCGGGGTAGCCATCAGCAGCCTTCGTAAGGAAGATCCTGACTACCGGGCCGACCTCTTCCAGATGATCGAGAAGTGCGGCTCCCTGTTTTAAGAGGAAGGAAGCAGGCCTGGTAAGCATCAGTATTTTTGACTACCTAGCGTTGATGACAAATAAGCGCAAAAAAATAGTGGACCTTCCATCTGAGGAAGTTCCACTATTTTTCTTTGTCTTACTTGCTAAAGCCGTTAGGATGCTTTTGGTGCCAGTTCCAAGCGCTGGCGATGATGTCGTCAACGTTTTCGTACTTCGGACTCCAGCCCAGCACCTTCCGGGCCTTGCTTGAGTCAGCAACGAGTGAGTCCGGGTCACCGCCGCGGCGTGGCCCGATAGTATAAGGAATGTCAACGCCGGTAACCTTGATGGCGGCCTTCAGGATTTCCAGGTTGGAGAAGCCATTGGCCGTACCCAGGTTGAAGACGTCGCTTTGGTTAGTTTCCATCAAGTGCTTCAAAGCCAGGACGTGGGCGTCGATCAAGTCAACCACGTGCACGTAGTCGCGGACGTTAGTACCATCCTTGGTGTCGTAGTCGTTGCCAAAAATAGTAAAGTCACCGCCGCCAGCCAGGGCAGCCTTCATGATGTTAGGAATCAAGTGGGTTTCTGGGTGGTGGTCTTCACCAATTGACCCGTCCAGGGAAGCGCCCGCCACGTTGAAGTAACGCAGGGCGATGGACTTGATCCCGTTAGCCTTGTCAGCCCAGTGCATGATCTTTTCCATCATCATCTTGGTTTCCCCGTAAGGGTTGATTGGGTTGAGCGGAGTTTCTTCGGTGATTGGCAACTTTTCAGGGATGCCGTAAGTCGCAGCGCTGGATGAGAAGACCAGGTACTTAACCCCGGTTTCTTCCATGGCTTCCAGCAGGCTGATCATGCCGGATACGTTGTTCTTGTAGTACTTCAGCGGCTTCTTGACTGATTCGCCGACCAAAGAGTAAGCAGCAAAGTGCATTACAGCTTCGATCTTTTCCTTCTTCAAGACGTCAGCTACCGCATCCTTGTCCAAAAGGTCAACTTGGTAAAACTTGGCCTTTGGGTCAATAGCTTCCTTGTGGCCAGTGAACAGTGAGTCCAAAACGACTACGTCATTGCCATCGGCAACCAGCCGTCTTACAGCGTGGGAACCGATGTAGCCGGCACCACCTACAACTAAAATTTTCATGTTTACTCCTTTTTTATACTTTTTTGCAAAACCTAACTGATACCTAGTATAACAGAAAATGCTTTCCCCGGTTGAAGCAATTACAGGGCAATTGCCTTGTTGGCCTTGGCCAAAAGACTGGCCGGGATCGCCTGGTGCAGGTGCCAGACAAAGGAAACCGGCTGCTCGCCTGCACTTGAAACATAATCCGCGTTGCCTAAGAAAGTGTAAGCTGCTGTATAATTTCCCTGCTTTTTGAACTCTCTGACAAAAAGAGAAATCAGATTGCCGGTCTCACCCTGGTGGATATAGCGCTGGATCTTCGGACTGCCTGGCCGGTCCTGGCTCTGGCTCTGCCAGTGGAAAAGCTGGGCATTGATGGCATAGTCCTCATACATGGTTGACGGAGAGAAGTCTTTTTCACTCTTGTTCAGATTAATAAGGAAGATATCCGTCTTTTTATCAGCGAAGTACTTGACCCCCTCCCGGAATTCCGGGGACTGGTCCTGGTTGAAGTAGTCAAAGGCCGCCATGATCTGGTTGATATTATAGTGGCAGTGGACTTCCAAGGGACAGGTGAAGGGGTATTCGTTAGCTTCCGGTAAGACGGTCAACTGGCTCAGCCGGTAGAGGAGGACTTCCATTAATTCCTCTTTGACGAAGTCTTTCTTTAAAAAGTCCCTAATCCCTTCATGCAGGTCCTTAAAGCCCAGTTGGGCCGGCTTTTTCTTGTAGAAGCTATAGTAGAGCATTCCTAGCATCAAGCGTTCAGTCTCATTACTTGCCTCTTTTGGCGCTTCCAGGTAAGCCAACCAGTAGTCCAGGAGCCTTTTGGAATCGATGTGGAAAAAGCTGCTGAACTTCTGGTAGACCTGGTTTTCCACATCCCGGTCGTCAGTAATCAGTCCGGCCCACTTTTTCAAACGGAAGAGCGACCGCGACCCGCTGGCGTGGTAGAAGTCGTAAAGACTCATGTCATAGGCCTTGAGGAAGTTAGCCAAGTTTAATTCCAGGCCCGTTTCTTCGCTAAAAGTCTTCACCCGCTGGGTCAAGCCCTTTTTGTTAGCCGCGTTTTGGCCAAGGTTGGCCAGGATGTATTTTTTGGCAACGGGCTCAAGCTCCAGATAGCAGGCTGCCGGCAGGTGGGGGAAACCATCTCTGACTTCATAGGGCAGGGCATGGCCTGGTCCGGTCAAAGCCTTGAACTTGGCCTCGTAGTTATAGTGGCGGTTGGCCTGGCCGATGAAGTCCAGGACTGTCAAGCAGTCCTTGCCCGGGCTGAGGCGGAGGCCCCGGCCCAGTTGCTGGAGGAAGATGGTCGGGCTCTGGGTTGGCCGCAGGAAGAGGATGGTGTTGACGGCGGGGATGTCGACACCTTCATTATAGAGGTCAACGACAAAAATAAACTTGAGCTTGCCGGAGGTTAAATCTTCTTTAGCCTGCTGGCGGTCAGCCTGGGCAGTCTGGCCAGACAAAGCAGCGGAAGGGATGCCGGCCTGGTTGAAGGCAGCGGCCATGAACTCGGCGTGCTTGACGCTGACGCAGAAGCCTAAGCCCTTGATGTCTTCCAAATTGTTGCTGTACTTGTCCAGGCTGCGCAAAATTAACTTGGCCCGGGCGTCGTTAGCCGTATAGACATTTTCCAGCTCACTGACCTCGTATTGGCCCCGGCTCCATTTCATGCCGGAGTAGTCGACATTGTCGGTGACCCCGAAATACTGGAAGGGGCAGAGGAGCTGGCGGTCGATAGCTTCGCCTAACAGCATTTCGGCGGCAATGTTGCCATCAAAGTACTGGAGGATATCCTGCCCGTCCATCCGATCGGGAGTAGCGGTCAGGCCCAGAAGGATCTTGGGCTTAAAGTGGCTGAGCAGCTTTTGGTAGGACTTGGCGGCGGCATGGTGGAATTCGTCGATGATAATAAAGTCGTAGTAGTCCCTGGGCAAGAGGTCAGCCATTTTTTCGGAATTAAAGGACTGGATGGAGACGAAAAGCTGGCTGACATCGTCAGTCTTATACTGGCCGACCAGCAAGTGGCCGAAGTTGAAGTCGTTGAGGACCTCACGGAACTTTTGCAGACTCTGCTCCAGGATTTCTTGCCGGTGGGCGACGAAGAGCAGACGCGCGTCGGGATGCTCTGCCAAGTAGCGCTTGAAGTCAAAGGCAGCGATGACGGTTTTCCCCACCCCGGTGGCGGCAACGAGGAGATTTTTATAATGGCCGTAAACTTCCCGCTCAGCTTGCAGCCGGTCCAGGATCTCCTGCTGGTAGTTGTAGGGCCGGATGCTGCTTTCCAGGTGGAAGGTGTTTGCCTTATGCCGGTTCAGTTCTGTCTGCAGTTTCTTCCGGCAGTCTTCCTGATCTGGGTCAAAAGTTTCAAAAGAGGGGTCATTCCAGTAGCTTTCAAAGGAAACGGCAAATTTATTGACGATGTCAAAAGACTCCTGCTCAGTGACCTTGACATTCCATTCCAGGCCCGTGGTCAAGGCAGCGCTGGAGAGGTTGGAGGAACCGATGTAGGCGGTGGAGAAGCCAGTCTCTCTTTTAAAAAGGTAGGATTTGGCATGCAGGCGGGCGTGGTCGGTCTCGTAGTTGATCTTGACTGTAGTGTTGGGCAGCTGGCTCAAGGTCAGGATAGCCTTGTAGTCAGTTGCTTGAGTATAGGTTGTAGCGATTACCCGTAGCTGGTGGCCGGCTTTTTGGCAAAAAGCTTCCAAATCTCCTAAAAGGGGGCGGATGGCCGACCACTTAATAAAGGAAACGAGCAAGTCAACCTGGTCGGAAGAGGCAATTTCCTTCTTGATTTCGCTGAGCATGCTGGGCTCATTTTTACTGCCGGTAAAAAGGGCATTCTCAACTATGGAAGTCTGGGGCCGGATAGGGGTAATCTTCTGGGACTGGGTCAGCTTGTGGTAGATGGAGGTCAGGACTTCGCCTTGTTCCAGGATCTGCAGGTCCTCGTAGTCGGCTTCGCCGGTATGCTGGGCGATCTGGTCGACGATGGAGTTGGCCAGGCGGATCTGGGCGATGAGGGCAGCCCGGTCTTCACCGGACTTGAAGCTGTCGCGGAGGTAGTGCAGGCCCGACCGGATAACCTGGGAGAGGTAGATGGTCAAGAGCTGGCGGGAGTCATCGGCGTCCAGATCTTCTAGTTCATAATCCCTGGTCTTTAGGTCGATTTTTTCCAGCTGGTCCAGGATTTCTTGGTTAAGGATTTGTTCGTAAATGCCATCTTTCAGCATGCTTTTCCTGCTTTCTGAAGTGTTTTGCCTTAATTGTATCAGGTTCGGGGAAATTTGCTAAATTATGGCTTTTTGTTACCATTCTCACAAAAGGGACTATAATGACCTTATAGAAGAAATATAATTTTTACTAAGGGGCTTTCTGTCTCATTGACTTTTTACATCATGTCATCCAACAATTTATAAGAAAGCAAAAGGAGCTGACTTCTAGTTAAGAAGCAGCTCCTTTCTTATTTAGTCGAATTGATCCAGTGAAAACCAGCCCCGATGAGCCAGATGGCGCCTCCTAAAATAAAGAGGACCCAGCTGGTGGACCAGTGGCCGGTTACGATGCTGGCTAGCAGGTAGACAGCGATGACGATAGTCCAGTAGATGCTGTTGATCCTGCCGAGGCGCTTAGGGTCAGCATCCTTCTTATTCGGCCGGTCCATCTCTTCGCCTGGTTCGATGGTCTGTCCTTCTTGCTTGTCGTCTTTCAGCAGGTAGTCAGCTGGTACGTCGTATAAAACCGCTAGTTTGGCGATGTATGATATGTCGGGCACGCTGTCGCCGTTTTCCCAGCTGGCCACCTTTGCTTGCGTGGTCATTAATTTTTCTGCTAATTCTTTTTGGCTTAAGCCATGCTTCTTGCGCAGGTCGCGCAGCTTGCTTGGAAGCATCATGTTTTTCCCCCTCATCAATCTCTCTTCTATAATATTATAGCCTTTAGCCTGCTTAAAAGCTCGCGGGGGAAAGAAAAAGTTCCCGCCTAAGCAGGAACTTGAAAATTCATTAATCTAATTCGTCAGCCAGGTCGGTCAGCTTGGCAAATTCCCGCTGAACCAGGAAGGAGACGCAGAGGGCCAGGCCTGCCAGGATGATGAAGGCGGCCAAGGTCACGTAGTAGCTCTTCAAAACTTCGTGGGTGAAGGAGAGCAGGAGCGGGCCAACCATGCCAGCCGCTGCCCAGGCAGTCAAGATAGACCCGTGGATGGCGCCGAGTTCTTTAGTGCCGAAGACGTCGCCCAGGTAAGCCGGGATAACTGAGAAGCCGGCTCCGTAGCAGGACATCAAAAGGCTGAGGGCTACAGCGAAGATGAATGGTGAGTGGGTGAAGATCAAGATCACGAACATGGCCATGTCAACGACAAAGATCAAGCTGTAGGTCAAAGGCCGGCCGATGTAGTCGGACAAAGTTGCCCAAACCAGACGGCCAAAGCCGTTGAAGAGGCCGATGATGCCGACCATGACGGCGGCAGTAGCCGGGCTCATCCCAGTCAGTTCCTGGGCCATTGGTGAAGCAGCGGAGACCAGGGAGATCCCGCAGGTGATGCTGATAAAGAACATGAACCAGAGCAGGTAGAAGGTCTTGGTCTTCAGTGCCTGGTTGGCCGTCATTTGCAAACCGCCAGTCAAGGAAACAGCTTCCTTGTCTTCACTCTTGAAGTTGGCCAAGTCAATAGCCATTGGCCGCTTGATGAACTGGGCAGAAACGATCATGACCAGGAAGTAGCTGGCCCCCAAGATGTAGAAGGTACCCGCCAAGCCAACGCTTGACATCAAGAATTGGGCGATCGGGCTGGTCAAAAGCGCGGCAAAGCCGAAGCCCATGATGGCCAGACCAGTAGCCAATCCCCGTCTATCCGGGAACCACTTGATAATGGTTGAGATCGGGGTGACGTAGCCGGCACCCAGGCCCAGACCAGCGATGACGCCGTATGAAGCATACAAGAGCCAGAGCTGGTGGCTTTGAACAGCCAGGCCGGTCAAGGCGATCCCGCTCCCGTAAAGGATGGCGGAAACAGTCCCAGTCAAGGTCGGGCCGAATTTCTCAACCAGGCGGCCCATGAAAGCCGCGGACATCCCCAGGAAGAAGATGGCCAAACTAAATGCAAATGCAACTGATGATTCGCTCCAGCCGGTCTGTGCCGCGATTGGCTTAGTGTAGACGCTCCAAGCGTATACTGAGCCGATCATCAGATGCAACATGACCCCCGCCAAAGCAACAATGTAACGATTAGTCTTCATTGTTCAGATATTCTCCTTATAAATCTTTGGACTTTGTGACAATACACGAACGATATTCTTAAATAGGGTCAATACCATTCGATGTGTTAAGAATACCATGTCAGCAATGTAAGGACAAGCTGAAATTTTCAAGATCTTGAGTTGGAACCGCTAACCATACTACTAAATTTAGGGGACTTTATTTTAAAAAGAGTTACCGGTAACATGACCGGAAAATGTGAAAGCGCTTAGGAAAACGGCTAAGATAGAAGGGTGAGAAAAAAGTGGCTACAGGCCAAGGAGGAAAAAATGGCTAGCGATACCAAGATTGACTTGCGCAAGCAAATGATTTACAGCATTTTTGTCAGAAACTACTCGTCAGAGGGCAACTTTGAAGGGGTCCGGAAGGATTTAGACCGGATCAAGGACTTGGGGACGGACATCATCTGGCTTTTGCCAATCCAGCCATCAGGCAAGGAGAAGCGGAAGGGGAGCCTGGGTTCACCCTACGCGATTTCCGACTACCGGGCCATCAACCCGGAATACGGGACTATGGAGGACTTCAAGCGACTGTGTGACGATGTCCACGCCAAGGGGATGAAGATTATCATTGACTGCGTCTACAACCACACTTCACCAGACTCAGTCCTGGCTAAGGAGCACCCGGAATGGTTTTACCACAAGAAGGACGGCAGCTTTGGCAACAGGGTGGGCGACTGGAGCGACGTTATCGACTTAGACTACAGCAATAAGGACCTGTGGAAGTACCAGGCGGAGACTTTGGTCATGTGGGCCAAGTATGTGGACGGCTTCCGCTGCGACGTGGCCCCGATGGTGCCGGTGGACTTTTGGAAGTATGCCAGAGAAGAAGTGGCCAAGGTGCGGCCAGGGGCTATTTGGCTAGCTGAATCCGGGGCTCCGGACTTTATCCGCTTCTTAAGAAGCAAGGGGGCAGTCGGCGGGTCAGATTCTGAGCTCTACCAGGCTTTTGACATGACCTATGACTATGACATCTATCCAGATTTGCGGGCAGCACTGCTGGGGCAAAAGGATCTGACTGACTACCTGGCTGGCTTGAACCGGCAAGAAGGGGTCTACCCGGAAAACTATGTCAAGGCGCACTTTTTGGAAAACCATGACGTGATCCGGGCTCACGGGATGATCGATGATCCGGCGGCTTTGCGGGCAATGACGGCCTTCATCTACTTTATGAAGGGGGCCATGCTAGTCTACAATGGGGAAGAAAAGGGGGATGCCCACCACGTTACCCTGTTTGACAAGGACCCGGTTGACTGGAGCGGCGATCTTGACTTGACGGACCTCTTAAAGAAGATGCATGAAATCAAGCAGCTGCCAATCATGGTTGAGGGCAGCTATGAGGCTAAGGAGGTCAGAAAGGGCGTTCTTGAAGCTGTCCACAGCCTGGGTGAAGGCGAAGAAGAAGAGCAGTTGATCGGCTTGTTTAATACGACTGGCAAGAAGCAGGCGATTCCGACCCAGCTGCCAGAGGGGATCTACAAGAACCTCTATGATGGCAGCAGCGTCCAGGTTTATGAAGGCGTCATGCGGATCGGAGAGATCACCATTATTGAGAAATAAGAGCTGAGAAAACGGCCTGAGGGAGACGGATTTTTTGCTAAAATTGGCGAAAACTTTTTTGACAAAAGCAGATTGTTTGCTATAATGAAAGAGTTGATAAATTGCCAATTTAGCTCAGTCGGTAGAGCATCTCCCTCGTAAAGAGAAGGTCGTTGGTTCGATTCCAATAATTGGCACTCAGAGTATCAAAGAAGTCCGTTGCAAGTGCAGCGGACTTCTTTTACGTCAAAATTTGGCATGAAATGATTTTACCCCGGCATCTAGTGATTGATCCCAGTGAAATCCTGGACTACAGCATCTTTGAAAAACTTGCTGGCTTATGCGGGGAGGAAAAAGCTGCCTTCTGGCGCTCCTTTTACCAATGGCTGAAGCTGACCTTAGTCTCACGCCCTTTAGCGATTTTGACCTCCACTTGCCAACTAGCAACGCTGAATTCCTGCAGGCCAACTTTGACTTCGCTAGCCTCAATGACCAGATCCAGCAGGCTGAACACTAACTTGAAAGGATAACATCAACTACCCCCGACCGAGGTCGGAGGTTTGCAACTAGCTAGCGTGGTCCAAGCAAACTCCCCGAGGGGAGTTCTCCCATAGCCAAGCCCGAAGGCTTACGCTGTCGCTTCTCAAGCATCCTTGGCAAACCTCAGATGCTCCCGCAGGCTGATTACTACGGCAGAACAGCACGTTTACGCACTGCTCTAATTTGTTTGTTTCTTTGTTTTCTTGCCTTTGGCTTTCTTAGCATCTGTCGTGTCGTGCTTACTCTGATACGACGGATTAGGCACGCCGCTGACGTACATCGTTCCCAGCATCTGAATGTTCATTGCGGCGATGCGGTCGTCATTAGAGCGGTAGCCGCATCTGTCACAGATATACATGTGCAGTCCATGG
>JAQDCK010000028.1 GCA_027681045.1 Lactobacillaceae bacterium AF64-9pH9TA
TGCGGGATTTGAACCCGCGATCTCCTCCGTGACAGGGAGGCGAGATAAACCACTGCTCCAATGGACCATATTGCGGGAGCTGGATTTGAACCAACGACCTTCGGGTTATGAGCCCGACGAGCTACCAGACTGCTCCATCCCGCGATAATAAAAAGGAGGATGTGGGATTTGAACCCACGCACGAGTCGCCCCGTCTAACGGTTTTCAAAACCGTCCCCTTAAGCCACTTGGGTAATCCTCCATTTGATGGATAGAAAAATATTCAATTCTTGCCTTCCGGCAATGACCCGTACGGGATTTGAACCCATGTTACCGCCGTGAAAGGGCGGTGTCTTAACCACTTGACCAACGGGCCGCGTAAGCACTCTTAAGATGATACTCGCTTAAGCTCATCTTGTCAAGCGGCTTTCTCAATCTTTTCAAAGGCCACTTGCGCCGACGATCGTGCGTCAACAAATACTAGAATACAGAAAAATCCGGTCTTTGGCAAGCCCTTTTTAGAAAAAAGAGCTACTTTTTCACCTTTTCCCCTGCTTCTCCCTTCTCCGCCTTCTTGCTTTTTGAGTTAAGCAGCTTTAAGGCACAAAAAAAGAGCTGCGGAACAGCTCTTTATCAGGCGGAGTAAGAGAGATTCGAACTCTCGCGCCAGTTTCCCGGCCTACACCCTTAGCAAGGGCGCCTCTTCAGCCACTTGAGTATTACTCCAATGGGCCTGGATGGACTTGAACCATCGACCTCACGCTTATCAAGCGTGCGCTCTAACCAGCTGAGCTACAGGCCCATAAGCGGGTAACGAGAATCGAACTCGCGACAACAGCTTGGAAGGCTGTGGTTTTACCACTAAACTATACCCGCAAATATTCAATTTATGGCGCGGGACGGAATCGAACCGCCGACACATGGAGCTTCAATCCATTGCTCTACCAACTGAGCTACCGAGCCAGCTTATTAAAAAGCAATTGCGGGAGCTGGATTTGAACCAACGACCTTCGGGTTATGAGCCCGACGAGCTACCAGACTGCTCCATCCCGCGCTGACAAAAAATGGACCTTGTAGGACTCGAACCTACGACAGGACGGTTATGAGCCGTCTGCTCTAACCGACTGAGCTAAAGGTCCAAGTTTACAAAATAGCGGCGGGGGGGATCGAACCCTCGACCTCCCGGGTATGAACCGGACGCTCTAGCCAGCTGAGCTACACCGCCATACTGTAACCAATATGGAAAATATTAAATTACAAATCGGGAAGACAGGATTTGAACCTGCGACCCCCTGGTCCCAAACCAGGTGCTCTACCAAACTGAGCCACTTCCCGGATTTATGCACCCAGTAGGACTTGAACCTACAACCTTCTGATTCGTAGTCAGACACTCTATCCAGTTGCGCTATGGGTGCATGCATGCCGAAGACCGGGGTCGAACCGGTACGGTTGAAACCAACCGCAGGATTTTAAGTCCTGTGCGTCTGCCAATTCCGCCACTCCGGCATATATATTATATAAAAAGCGGAAGACGGGATTCGAACCCGCGACCCCCACCATGGCAAGGTGATGTTCTACCACTGAACTACTTCCGCACAATGCCGATTATACGACTTGAACGTACGACCCCCTGTTTACAAGACAGATGCTCTACCAACTGAGCTAAATCGGCATAATATAAAATACGGGTGGCGGGACTTGAACCCGCACGTCCGAAAACACTAGAACCTAAATCTAGCGCGTCTGCCAATTCCGCCACACCCGCAGATCAGGGCCATGAGTCGTGAGGGACTTGAACCCTCGACCCTCTGATTAAAAGTCAGATGCTCTACCGACTGAGCTAACGACTCGATGGAGGATACAGGGCTCGAACCTGTGACCCTCTGCTTGTAAGGCAGATGCTCTCCCAGCTGAGCTAATCCTCCATATGACTAGTTTACGGCATAGGCCGTAAGCACAAATACTAGTATATCGTATTCAGCCAGGAATGCAAGTCTTTTTTGCCTTTTTTATTTTGAAAAAGCAAGGCAAAACACAAAAAAACAGCGGAAAACCGCTGTTTGGGAAAGATTTTAAAATCGATTACATAATGTCGATCGTCTTGTTGGCAATCAGAACAATGGACAGAACACAGAGAATTGCGATAACGACAAAGGTGATCTTTTCGTTCTTGTTGAGCTTTCTGCCTTGTTCACGAACGCCTTGGTAGTAAATGATCAGGCCTGGAATGTAACTCAAGGAAACAACCAGGACGTATTGCCAGCCGGCCAAAATCATGCACATGAATTGGAAGAGGGCTGCCAATAAGCCATAGATCCATTGAGTCCATTCCTTGCGTTCACGGCTGAACTTCATTTGATACAAGCCGACAAACATGTATGAGAACAAGATGGCACTTGAAGCCAAAGTGTAACAGAATTCGTAAGCCTTGTCAGTGAAGAGCAAGGAGAAGAGGAAGATGGTCTGCAAGATAGCAGTAGTGAACAGGGCGTTAGTTGGCGCCTTCTTGCTGTTCAGCTTGCCCCAGAACTTAGGAGCAGCACCGTCTTCAGCGATCAAAAGCATGGTTTCTGCTGGCAGCATAGTCCATGACAACCAGGAAACAATAGTAGAAATAATCAAACCAATGTTGATGATCATCATACCCCAGTCGCCGACAATCATCTTCAAGTCGCTACCCAAAGCTGGTTGTGCAGCGCTGGCCAATTGAGCCCGGGTAAGTGAGCCGTATGGCAGGATTGAAATCATCATGTAGAAGACCAAAAGCAGGACGAAACCAAGCATGGTTGCTTGTTGAGCTTCCTTCAAGCTCTTGGCACGTGACCCCATGACTGAGGCCCCTTCAACACCGATAAATACCCAGATCAGGGTCATCAAAGTCCCCTTCATCTGTGGCCAAAGGCCGCCAGTAGTGGTCCCCTTGGACAGGTTGTTGGCAACTCTGCCCCAGAAGTCAGCGGTGAACATCCCGCCCTTGAAGGAAACGATGCAGATGATAACGAACATGATCAATGGCACAACCTTGCAGAAAGTCCCGATCGTGTTAACGAATGAGGCACTTTCAACACCGTTGTTAACCAAGAAGGTCAAGGCCCAGCAGAAGATGATGGCTACGATGATTGATGGCAGGTTTGAACCACCCTTGAAGACCGGAATAAAGGTCCCGATCGCGCTCATCAGCATAGTCGCGAAGGCCAGGTTGCCCAGCCAGGCACTCAGCCAGTAGGCCCAGCCGGAAATGAATTCGCCCATAGGGCCATAGCCGGCCCCGGCGTAAGCAAAGATACCACCTTTAAGGTCGGATCTCTTCTCAGTCAAATTGTTCAATGACAGAACAAGCATCAAGAAACCAAAGCCAACCAACAGCCAGGACAAAATTGCGGGCCCTGGAGCGGCAGATGTGGCGATGGAACTGGTAATACCGAAGATCCCAGTCCCAATGGAGGAACTGACGATCAAAGCGGTCAGGCCGACAAGGCCTATCCCGTTTTTGTTTACTTTCTCTTCCATGATTTTTACCTCCCAAATACTCTTTTCACCTAAAAAGGCGGAGATAGTCTAAGCCCTTGAGCGATAGACCAGCTCCGCGATTTTAGGATCTTAAAACCAATTAGATGTCTTCACGAACAATTGGGCAAGACATGCAACGTGGGCCACCACGGCCTCTTGACAATTCGCTTGAGCGAACTTCGTGGACCAGAATCCCGTGTTCTCTCAGCAAAGCGTTGGAGACGTAGTTTCTGTTGTAAGTTACAACTTCACCTGGAGCGATTGCCAAAGTGTTTGAACCGTCGTTCCATTGTTCACGCGGAGCTACGATTGGGTCACCGTTACCAGTTGGGATCAAGTCGATTTCTGACTTGCCCAGCGCCTTCTTCAGCACTTCCTTGATGTCAGTGTGGTGTTCGAAGGTTACTTCGCCATCCTTGCCTGGGTGCAGTACCCAGTTGTCAACCTTGCCATCTTCAGTCAAGATGTCCGGGTGAACAGTGAATTGGTCGTAGTTGATCATGGTGAATACCGTGTCAAGGTGCATCATCGCGTGGTTGTGCGGAATTAAGATGGCAATTACAGTGTCGTAGTCAGAGTTTGCGAACAAGCTCTTAGCGATATCTTGAATTGCGTCAGCAGTAGTCCGTTGTGAAATACCGATTGCTACTACGTGGTCGCTCAATACCAGTTCGTCACCACCTTCGATGTGGCTTGCGTGGTTTCTGTCACGCCATACCTTAACCTTGCCTGCAAAGCGGGTGTTGTACTTCAAGATGTATTCAGTGATCATTGATTCACGCTGACGAGCTGGGAAAGTCATCTTGTTGACTGACATCCCGTCGCCGATTGAAGCTTGCGGGTCACGGGTGAAGTAAGCGTTTGGAAGTGGATCCATCAAGAATGGCCATTCAGTGTTTTCGGACACTGCAGCCAAGTCAAGGGTAGTCAATTCCAGGTCGTCTTTGCGGATACCTTCGTAGATTCTGGTTACCAGTTCAGCTGGAGTCAGAGCCTTCAAATATTCAACCAAGGCGTCATGGGTTACGCCGGCAACAAAGCCAGCTTCTGCTACTTGTCTTTCAATAAATTCGTTTCTGACAGCTTCGTCTGCCAAAGCTTCGGCAGCCAGATCTTCGGTGTAGATAACTTCGGCACCGTTATCGCGCAAAGTTTGTGCGAAGAAGTCGTGTTCTTCCTGGGCGATTGGCAGGTATGGAATGTCGTCAAACAAGAGACGTTCCATTGAATCCGGCGTGATGTTTTCGATTTCGCGCCCTGGCCTGTGCAACATAACTGTCTTCAACTTACCAATTTCTGAAGTTACATGAATAGGACTTGTCATGATCTTTACACTCCTATAATTGCTAATTTACCTAATATCCTAATGATTTGTGTGGTTATAAATCGTCAAGTCAACCTACTAACGACTTAACTAACTAGTTGTTCGTAATTTTTAAAGAGAGATTTTTACACTAAAATTTAAACCGGTCGATGAGCTAACGAGCTTATGCGTGGATAACAGTCCCCAACTGTCCAGCAAGAGCAGCGTCTAAGCCTGACAGAGAAGTAATGATGGCTTCTCTTTCCGGGTGGCCTTCAACGAATGACATGCAGGCTTGAACCTTAGGAAGCATGCTGCCGGCCGCGAATTGACCTTCGTCAATGTACTTCTTGGCTTCTTCAACAGAGATGTCTTCCAGGTTCTTTTGGTCTGGCTTGTTGAAGTTGATGGCTACGTAGTCAACAGCGGTCAAAATGATCAGTTTGTCCGCGCCAACATTGTCTGCCAACAATGCGCTGGAGCGGTCCTTGTCGATAACGGCTGGCACGCCTATGAGACCTTCTTCGGTCTCAACTACAGGCACCCCGCCGCCACCGCCGGCGATAACGAGTTCATTTGCTTCAATCAAGGTCTTGATACTGTTCAATTCAACGATTCTCTTTGGAGTCGGTGAAGGAACAACCTGCCGCCAGCCGCGGCCAGCGTCTTCCTTGAAAATGTAACCCTTGTCTTCAGCGATTGAGTCAGCTTCTTCCTTAGTGTAGAAGGCCCCAATCGGCTTAGTTGGGTTTTGGAAGGCGGAGTCAGCCGGGTCAACAACGATCTGCGTTACGATCGTAGCCACGTCCTTGGTCATGCCGCGCTTGCAGAGTTCATTTTGCAGGCTCTGTTGCAGGTGGTAGCCAATGTAGCCCTGGCTCATTGCCCCGCATTCAGGGAATGGGAAGGCCGCGCTTTGGCCGTGTTCAGCCGCGTAGCTCATGCCCAGGTTGATTTGACCAACTTGCGGACCGTTGCCGTGGCTGATAACTACTTCGTTGCCGGCGCTAATTAAACCAATCAGTGAGGAAGCTGTGTTCTTAACCAATTCCAATTGTTCGGCTGGTGACTTGCCGAGGGCGTTACCGCCCAATGCTACAACAACTTTTGACATAAGAGCACCTCTTCTTGACTAGTCGCCCAAGGTAGCAACCATGACAGCCTTGATAGTGTGCATTCTATTTTCAGCTTCACGGAAGACAACTGAGTGCTTGCTTTCAAAGACTTCGTCAGTTACTTCAAGTTCCTTCAGACCGAACTTTTCGTAAACTTCGCGGCCAACTTCAGTTTCCAGGTTGTGGAAGGCTGGCAGGCAGTGTTCGAAGATAACGTTAGGGTTTTCAGTAGCCTTAAGAACGTCCATGGTGATTTGGTATGGTGAAAGCAATTCGATCCGCTTCTTCCACTTGTCGTCGGATTCACCCATTGATACCCAAACGTCGCCGTAGATTACGTCCATGCCCTTAACGCCTTCCTTAACGTCGTTTGAAACAACGATCTTGGCGCCAGTTTCCTTGGCGATTGCGTTAGCCTTTGCCAAAGTTTCTTCACTTGGGTTCAGTTCTGGAGGAGTTACCACGTGGTATTCCATACCCATAACTGCGGCACCCAGCATCAAAGCGTTGGATACGTTGTCGTGACCGTCACCAACAAAGGCAAACTTGATGTCCTTGTATTCCTTCTTCAAAACTTCCTTAGCAGTCAAGAAGTCGGCCAGAACTTGAGTTGGGTGGTCAGCGTCCGTCAAACCGTTCCAAACTGGGACACCGGAGTACTTAGCCAAAGTTTCAGCTGCTTCTTGTGAGAAGCCACGGAATTCGATACCGTCGAACATGCCACCCAATACGCGAGCAGTGTCCTTAACTGATTCCTTGTGGCCGAAGTGTGAACCGCTTGGCCCAAGGTAAGTTACGTGAGCGCCTTGGTCGTGAGCACCAACTTCGAATGAGCAACGGGTTCTGGTTGAGTCCTTTTCGAAGATCAAAGCAATGTTCTTGCCCTTCAAGCGAGGTTGTTCAACTCCAGCGTACTTGTCCTTCTTGAGTTGTTCTGCCAAGTCAAGCAGGTACTCCATTTCACGAGTGTTAAAATCTGCGAGAGTTAAATAACTGCGGTTGCGTAAATTAAAAGCCATGATAGCTTCCTCCTGTTTTCTATTGTGTTTGTGTTTTTCACTTGTTTACGATTATCATTATAGAAAGCGTTTTCAGATCACAACGGCAAAAACCAAGAAGATTTACCAAAAAAAATCAGCAATTAATTAATTAGTTTTTCTGAACTGTATAATCTAATTTTTTTAGTGAATAGAAGGCCCCTTATACGGCCCTTTGGGTACTTTTCCCTTGTTTATACACTTTTTTATATTAAGCCGCCTTTGTGCTAAAATAGAATTATTGACTCAGTAAACTTCACTTTGCTTCAAAAATGAGGAGAAAATGCTAAAATGCACTTTTATATCACAAACAAAAGCACCAGGAACTTACAACTAATTAGTGACGCCCTGGAACGGAACTTCGAAAACATCGTCGTCGGCCGGTCAACCGACGCTCAAAGGACTTTTGACGACCTTCGCCAGCTCAGAGTTGACGTATTGGTGGTCGACTATGACCTGGCACCTTTTGACGGCTTAACTCTCTTAAGGCGGCTCAAGCAGGCCAACATCCTGCCCCGGGTAATCATGACGGCCAACACCCCGTCAGAATCCCTGATCACGGCTGCCTACCAGAACGGCTGCGACTTTTTTATCCACCACCAGCTCAATTCTGAAGAGATTGCCCATATCTCCAAAATTATCAGCACGACCCTGCAGCTTTTAAGCAACATGCGGGTAATCAGCGAACTTTCCGGCAGTTTAAACAATCCATATGGCCGCCAGCAAACCACCCACCGGCAGCAGATCGACCATGTCACCGACACCCTGCGCTTTTTGGGCATCGCATCAGAAAAAGGCTATGAGGACATCATGAAAATCATCCGCCTGATGGTCGACAAGGACATGAGCTTCGACCAGATCGACCTGGAAGAGAGCTTCGGCATAAGCAGCCGGGAGAAAAAGGTCATTTACCAGCGTATACGCCGGACCCTGCACATCGGGATCGTCAACCTGGCCACCATGTGCATCGACTACCCGGACAACGAAATGCTGCTGGACTATGCCAACAACCTCTTTGAGTACCAGAACATCCACGTGGAAATGCAGCATCAAAACGGCAAGGAGCTGGAGCGGGGGCAGATTTCCCTGCAGCACTTTTTTGACGGCCTCCTTCAGGAAAGCTACCGGGTCAAGCGGGACAGCGACAATGAGCTCTGGTAAGGAGCTTTCTGCTTGTAGTACAATTGGATAGTAAGAAAAGAAATTATCTCTTTTATATAGAAAGAAAGGCACAACATGTTAGAAAAAGTTACCGTTGACCCAAGTTTTTGGGAACTCTTCCCTGACGCGCAAGTAAACATCATGCTCGTCAGCGGCATCGACAACCACGACACTGATGACAATTTGGCCCGCCGGCGCAAGCTGCTCAGAGAAGGCAGCGACAAGGCGGAAGACTTCCTGGGTGCTGCAGCTTTTGCTAAGAACCCGGTTGTTGCTGAATGGCGGCAAGCCTACCAGCAATTCAAAAAGAAGAAAGGCGTCCGGGCTTCCATCGAAGCGCTCTTGAAGCGGATCGACAAGGGCGAGGACTTGCACCCGATTTCACCATTGGTTGACGTCTACAATTCAGTTTCCCTGGCTCATGGTGTCCCAATCGGCATCGAAGACCAAGATAAATTGGCCGGCACCATGCACCTGGGCCAAGTCCACGAAGGCCTGCCCTTCCAGCCAGTCGGCGCTGATAAAGACGAACCGACCCTTGAAGGGGAAGTTGCCTGGTATGACGACCAAGGTGCCGTTTGCCGCTGCCTCAACTGGCGGGATGCCCAAAGAACCATGCTAGACGAAGATTCAACTAAGGGCGTAATCGTAATTGAATCAGTCAATGCTGACCAGGCCCAGCGGGCTAACGAAGCCATGAGCGACTTGGAAAAGCTTTTGGAAGAATTCTTCGGCATCAAGCCGGACAAGTCTGTGGTCTTGACCAAGGATGCGCCAAGCGTGGACGTTGACTAAAAAGTTATTAATAAGTTTTCCACAAGAAAAAAGTCTTACCCGTCACAGGTAAGACTTTTTTCGATTGACTAAAATATTTTACTTCTTTTCCTGGCTCCAGACCTTTTCCCCGCCAATCCAAGTCGATGCCGGCTTGACCTTGGCTAAGTCAATTGCTTTTTGGCTGAAGATATCCCGGTCCAAAATGACAAAGTCGGCGTCCTTGCCCGGGGTCAAGGTCCCATTATTGACAAAGCCGCCCATCTTGGCCGCGTCCCTGGTGTAAGCCAGGATGGCCCGGGCTACTGGGATACCTTCATCTTCATTAATAAAACCGCCTGCTGCCGTGTGCCGGGTCACTGCCGCGTAGATTCCGTAAAAAGGACTGTCCGGTTCCGCCCAGGGGGTGCATGGAGCGTCTGAACTGAGGCTGAAGAGAATATTTTCTTTGTCTAAGCTCTTGATCCGGTAGGCCATTTTCAGCTGGTCCGCTGACAAAAACTGCCGGTAGGAATCTTCTTCAGCGAAGAAGAAGATCGGTTGGGTCGAAACAGCCAGGCCAACTTTTGCCCCCTTCAGCTCCTTGAGCATGGAGTCGGATAAAAGTGAAGCGTGCTCGATTCTGACTGACGGCTGGCCTTCAAGCCAAGGATCCAGATCCTGGCAAACGTCGATCACCCGCTGAATGGCCGCGTCGCCCATGGCGTGAACCGCGACCTGCAGCTTATGTTCTCGGGCATAAGCGATAATTTCCCGCAAACGGTCCTCACTGGTTAATGACACGCCCTTTTTGCCAGATGGGAAGGCATCCTTCATCAAGGCCGTTTCACCGGAAATGCTGCCATCCATGAAGACCTTGAGCCCGGCCACCCGCAGGCGGTCACTCTTTTCGATTTCCAAAGGACCAGCAACTTCATCAGCCACGTAATAGATGGCTGACTTAGGCTTAAAGCCCTGCTTATAGGCATCTTGGTACAAGGAAAGCGTGGCGTAAGGGTGCAGCCGCCCCATCATTTCCCCGATGGCTACCAAGCCGTTTTCTAGGTAGTGGCTGGATGACTTGACCAGGTTGGCCACGTCATATTCGTAAGACAAGGCAGATTTAGCCCGGATCAACAACTGGCTGGCCGCGACTTCCCGCATGAAGCCAGTTGGCCGGCCGGAAGCGTCTTTTTCAATCTTCCCGCCCGCCGGGTCCGGTGTATGCTCATCAATTCCTGCCAATTCCAGAGCCCGGGAATTGCCCACTGAAGAGTGGCAGTCAGACCGGTACAAGAAGATCGGCTGGGTAGTTGACACCTGGTCCAGGTCATCTCTAGTCGGGCTCCGGTGTTCAGCCAGCTTGCTTTCGTCAAAGCCCCAACCCTCAATCCAGACGTCAGGCCCCTGGCCATATTCCGGAGTATGGCGGAGGGCTTCCTGCATTTCACTAATACTGTTAACCAAAGGCGGGGTGCAGGCTGCCCCATGTAAGGCGTCAGCAATATACTTGGGGTGGGTGTGGTTGTCGATCAGACCTGGCAGGACGGTTTGTCCCTGAAGATCAATGATTTCACCCCGGCCTTTTTCCCCAATAGCCACGATCTTGCCGTCTTCAACCGTGATTGAATCGGTAAAGGCCGTCTCGTTTTCCCCGGTAAAAATTTTCCCGTTTACAAAAGTTCGGCAGTTCATCTTTTTCTCCTGTTTTCCTATTAATCCTAATTCTGTTTATTAAGCGTTTACAATTTTATTCTACTCAGAAAGCAGATAAATAACAGTCAAAATTAGGCAAATAGAAAATAAAACAAGAAAACAAAAAGAGCCAGACTTCCGTCTGACTCTTGTCTCGCGCGGC
>JAQDCK010000029.1 GCA_027681045.1 Lactobacillaceae bacterium AF64-9pH9TA
CACACTGCGAAACTTTGTTCAGTTTTCAAAGTACCAACTTGCGTCAACTGACGCAACGTTTTATATCTTACTCGCTTGTCGACTTCTTGTCAACAAGCTTTTGATATTTTCTTTTTCGTGTCTCCGGCGAATTCCTTCTTCGCCGCGACAACAAATATTAGTATACTCGTTATTTTTGAAAGGTCAAATCTGCTTTTTCATTCGTTTTATCATGGGTACAGCCGGTAGAGTTGTAATAAGTACTGCTTGATATAGTTTTGCCTTTGTTTTCTCTTACGGGGAAAAATCTTTTTCTTTGCGAAGAATAGTTCGGATTATCGCGATTTTACCGGGAGAAAAAAGGTAAAACTTTTTCTTTTTTTGCTTTAAACAAGAAAAAACACTAGAGTGAAGCACTCTAGTGTCAGCAAACTCTTCATTTTTTACCAATATCCAATGCACTTGGTCCACAGCAAACCGCCGCCCAGCCAAATAACATTGAAAATCACACCGATGATCGCACTCAGCTTCCACCAGTCCTTGTTTGAAACATAGCCCGTATCGGACAGCATAGCTGCCGGGCCAGCTGAGTAAGTCGAAGTCGACAGGAAGATCGACCCGCAAAAGGCCAGCATCAAGGCTGCCATAAGCTTTGGCACGCCCGCGCCTAAAGCAATTGAAAGAAAGCCAGCATACAAGGCTGAAATCTGCGTCGCAATGCTTGGGAAAATGTAGTGCAAGTAGAAGTAAACCAAGAACAAGATAACCAAAACCCAAATCCAGTTCATCCCTTGAAGCAATGCCCCAAGCTCCTTTGAGAACCAAGGGAAGAAGCCCAGGTCCATCAGTTTTTTCGACATCAGCATGATGATCGACAGCCAAGTCAAGATATTCCAGGCAAAGGATTCATTTAATAGATCTTTAGCTGTGATTACCCCAGTCAAAAGCAGGATGACTACCGCGATAAAGCTTGTCTCCGTCGCGTCAACCCCGATCTTCGTGCCAAAAAGCCATAAGCCAATTGCCAGGATAAAAACTCCGGTCATGATCTTTTCAGCCGCGGTCATCTTGCCGATCTCAGTCAGCTTTTTGTCGGCCCAAGCCTTAGCATTAGGCGTTTCCTTGATTTCCGGCGGATAGATCTTGTACAAGACAAAGGGAATAACCAAAACTGACAAAATTCCCGGCACGCTAGCGGCTAAGAACCACTGCATCCAGCTGATCGTAATTCCTTGCGTCTTAGCCAGACCCAGCGCGATCATGTTCCCAGCCAAGCCAGTCAGGAAAAGACCACTGGTCGCGTTGTTGACTTCGTATTCATTGAAGACCAGGTAGGAACCGATTTTCCTTTCTGTCCCATCCTTAGGATCAGAGCCCATTTCCCGGGCTAAATTATCGATAATTGGATACATGATCCCATTAACCCGGGCGTTGTTTGACGGAATTCCGATTGCCAGAATTGCTTCAACAACTGACAAGGCATAAGCCAGGCCCAGTGTCTTTTTGCCAAAAGCTCTGACAAAAAGATATGCGATCCGCTTGCCCAAGCCGGACTTGATAAAACCAGCAGCCATAAACATGCACATGGCCACCATCCAGGCCGTTGAATTGCCAAAACCGGCAATAACCTCATCCATTTTCAGCAAGCCCAGAACAACCGCGATTGTTGCTCCAGTCAGGGTTGTGGCCATCATCGGCATTGGCTTGGTCACGCAACTGGCAATTGTCGCCACAAAGATCGCGAACATCTGCCAGGCACTGTTGCTGATTGCGGCTGACTTAAAAGGTGTCAAGAGCCAGAGGGCAAGGCCTAGGAACAAGGGAATAATCCAATTTTTCCACTTTATTTGATTCACCATGGCCGCCTCCGTTACTTAGCCTGCTTGATAGCTTTATTTACGGCTTCTTCCAAGGCCCGGGTGGTAGTTGAAGCACCCGAAACGGCGTCAATTTCCGTTGAATTTGCCGCTACGATTTTAGCTGGCAATTCCTTAATAGCCACGGCCCCGATGCCTTCCGTTTCATGGCTTTCCAAAACTTCAACGTTTTCAATCTTTTCGTCCTTGTAAGTCACGCGGACCACGATCTTGCCACCGATGCCGGCTTCCGTTGCACCTAAGTACTGGTTTTCACCGAGTTCAATATTGTCCATCCGTTCGCCGTCTGCCAGGTCGTTGACTGCAGGAAGCGGATTGGTCAAAGCAACTGCTTGGGCATCCGCCTTGACCTTAGCCGCGTTTGTCCCGGAGATCTTGCCGAAGATCAAGCATTCAGCCAGGTTGCCGCCGCCTTGGTAACGGTTGGCGCAAATGCCGCCTAATTCACCTGCTCCATACAAGTGCGGAATTGCCTGGTCATTGGCGTCAAGGATTTCGCCCTTTTCGTTTCTTTGCGGACCACCTTGCGTGTTCAAAACGGCTGGAGCCAGCTTGATGGCGTATAAATCACCAGCCCCAAGCGCCTCCATTCCTTCCGGCTCTCTGCCAAATTCAGCATCCCTGCCCTTTTCAGCAAAGGAGTTGAAGCTCTTGATCGTTTCTGCCAGCTTGTCTGCCGGCACGCCCATTTTTTCTGCCAGTTCCTGGCTTGAAGCCGCGGAAATGGTCTTGTCCAAAAACTTCGGGTAACGCAGCTGGCCAGTCTTTTCCTTTTCTTCCACAAAGCGGTCATATTGCTTTTGGTCAAAGACCAGCCAGGCATTGTCATAGGCATGAGGCATCAAGTAGTCACCATGTTCGTAAATGTGGCCGTGCCGGAACTTAGCGTCTTCCTTCATAAAACGGGTCCCGTCATCAGCGATGGCAAAAATTGAACCGTTGTAAAGCAGTTTCCAGTGGCCGATCTGCCGGCCCCGTTCACCATCCTCTTCTTGGAAAGTGTAGCTTGGCACCACACCTAATGATTCATAGTTAGACATGTGCCAGAGCTTAGCGCCAACTTCTTCAGCCATCGTGATCCCATCACCGCGGTTGTAAAGAGTACCAAATGGCGTCAATTTGGTAATGTGCAGGTAATTCTGCTGCATGACCGGATTGTTTTCAAAGCCACCTGTTGCCAATACAAGCCCGTTTTTAGCATGGATGTAGTAGTCCTTGTGGTTGCGGGTAACTACTGCCCCGACAACAGCGCCGGTTTCAGGGTCTTGCAGCAAGTGACTGGCCCGGGAGTTCAGCCAGACGTCGATTTGGTCCTTGCGGTCCAAGACAGTCTTCCGGATCGTCTTCCAAAATTCCGCGTCAAAGTCGCGGTTGTGGACCAAGGCAAAGTCAAAAGCTTCAGAGCCATCATATTCTGGATATTCAGCCATGTGTTCTTTTTCATCCAGGATGTCGCCTGGCTTAACATCACGGGACCAAACGAAAGCATCAATGCCAAAATGTTCCTTGAACATGTCAGTCATGTGGTAGATCCCATCGGTGTAAACATCCATCATCTTCTCTGGAATTTGGAAAGGAGCGGCCAAGCGCTTAAAGTACTTGTTGATCTTCGCGTAGTCCGTTGCCATGGCCACGTGCTGGGCTGAGTAACGGGTATTGCCCCCTTCATGGCCAAATGGCGCAGCGTCAACTAATAAGACATGAGCACCTGCATCAGCCGCAAACCGGGCCGCATTGCCGCCGGCACCACCGAAACCTAAAACCAGGACGTCATAATCTGCATTCCACTTTGTATTTTTAGTCACGTACATTCTTCTTACCTTACTCTCTTTGATAAATTATTTTTCTATTTCAGAACAAGCATTTTATAGCAAAGATATTTCTACTTGGCAATATTTTTTGCAAGCGCTTTATTCACAAACAACCAGTGGGATCCTTGCTATAAGTGGCTTAGCAGCTCGTGAAACAGAATAAATATTTTTTTGATTTTTGGCAAAAAAGTGTTTAAAATAAACATAATCGATTTAACGATAAATCTGATTTATCAATAAACTAGTACGTTAGAGCTGTATTTTACGATAAGCGAAAGGACTTTTATATGGAATTCAGAGATCTGCGTTATTTTATCGACTTGGTGGAAAGCGAAAGCTATCATGCCACTGCTCAAAAGAATCAGGTCACCCAGCCAGCCATCAGCGCCATGGTCAAAAGGCTGGAAGAAGAATGCGGGGTCCAGCTGGTCTTTAAAAAGTCCAGCCGGACTCCCCTGGTCATCACTCCGGCGGGACAAGTCTTATATAAAAGAGCCAAGAAATTAGTCAAAGAGGAAAATTCAATTAAGATCGAAGTCAAACGGGCCAACGCCAATAACTTCCGCTTAGGCTATTCAGAACTGGCCGGCAAGGCCTGGCTGGCATCAGTGATCACTCACTTAAACCAAGGCCGGATGCTGGCAAATATCGAAACTAAAGAAGAAAATTCCCACCTGCTTGAGCAGCATCTGCGGGAGGGCCGCTTTGACGTAATCGTCTTCTCCAGATTAGGCGATGAGCCCTTACCAGGAATCAAGACTACCCCCTTGCAGCGCTATCAATATGTTTTGGTAGTTGCTGAAGACAGTCCCCTGGCCCAGCTGGATGAAATCCGCATTGCTCAGATCAAAGACACGCCCTTGATCATGCGGCACAAGCGCTTTTTATCAAGAACATCCCTTGACCGGCTCTTTGCTAAGACTGGTTTTCAACCAACCAAAAAGCTGATCGTCGACAATATTGACGCTACCTTGCAATTAGTTCGGCAAGGAATGGGTGTCAGCTACTTGATGGATATTGCCGTGGAGAACGTTCCCGGCGTCAAAGCCATCCCCTTGGTGCCAAGCCAACGAAGCTACTGCTACTCCAGCTTGGGGATCCGCGAGAATTTCATTCCAAATGAGGTTCAAAAGCAGTATCTGGAGATCTTGAAGGAGCACCAGGACCTTAATTAAACAAAAATAAAAAGCTGACTTGGTCAGCTTTTTTTAACAGGAAAAGGGCACCGCGTCTCAACACTAACGCGAAGCCCTTTATGCCAATAATATTCAATTTTATTACAAACTGCCTGGCAAGTCGTCATTCTTGATCGGCCCAGTCGCTGTGCACAAACAGAACACCCTTGCGCGGAAGGCTTTCCCGCTAAATCGCGACTGCTGCCTTAGCCTTGGCCTTGCCGACAGCAAACTGACAAATACGCCCTTTTAGGAGGCTCATTCATCAACCATCTTTTCTGTCATTCGCATACGCCCTTTCCATAAGGTTCGATACGATATTCGAAAGTACTTTCTCTACTTAGGATAATAGCACAAAAGTTAAGCGCTTGCAAGTTATGGAGCTTAGCCAATTTTTTCCTGCAGGCTCATCATTTCCAGCAGGCTCTGGGCAGTCGCGCTCCCCTCGTTACCGACCTTCAAGCCTGATCTTTGCAAGGCCTGGTCGATATTCTCCGTCGTCAGCATGCCAAAAGTCACTGGTACCTTGCCCGCCAGGTTCAATTCCATGACAGCGCTGGTTACGTTGTTAATAATCATCGCGTAGTGGTCGGTCTCGCCCTTGATCACCGCCCCCAAAGTCATGATCCCGTCGTATTTGCCGGAATCAACCAGCTTTTTAGCCGCGAAGCCCAGTTCAAAAGCCCCCGGTACCCAGTAAGTGTCGATATCTTCT
Organism: Lactobacillaceae bacterium AF64-9pH9TA; assembly: GCA_027681045.1. Taxonomy (GTDB): domain Bacteria; phylum Bacillota; class Bacilli; order Lactobacillales; family Lactobacillaceae; genus Lactobacillus. The sequence continues at coordinate 5,558 of JAQDCK010000029.1, forward strand.
TCCTTGATCCCAAACTTAACCAAAGTTTCTGCCGCGCCGGTCGCCAGGCTCTTGGTTACCAGCTCGTTAAAGCGGGACACCACGATCGCTACCTTGCCGTGGACTTGCTTAAAATCACCTTGAATTACTGCCATCTTTTTTCTTCCTCACTATAAACTGACTAACATGTGCTTAAAACGGTCCCGCTTGGTTTCCAGATATCTGCGGTCCTCATCCGTTGCCGCCATTTCCAGGGGCAGGCGGTCAGTAATTTCTACCCCGGCCTCTTCCAATTGCTTGATCTTGTCCGGATTGTTGGTCAAAAGCTGTACCTGCTTAATCCCTAAATCCTTGATCATTTTGGCGGCCACGTCATACTTGCGCTCATCTGGAGCAAAGCCCAAAAGCAGGTTGGCGTCATAAGTATCGTGCCCCTGGTCCTGCAGGGCATAAGCACGAAGCTTGTTGGTCAGGCCAATCCCCCGTCCTTCTTGGTTGAGGTAGAGGATAACTCCGGACCCTTTTTCTTCAATCAGCCGCATGGCCTGGTGGAGCTGGTGGCCGCAGTCGCAGCGCTTGGAGCCGAAGACGTCCCCGGTCAGGCACTTGGAGTGGATCCGCAGCATTACCGGCTCATTTTTAGCAATTTCGCCTTTCTTAATCACCAGGTTGCCATTGCCGTAATCCTTGATTTCAAAATCGCCGTAGTCAGTTGGCAGATTTACAAATTCTGACCGGCTACTCGCGAAACTCCGGCAGTACTCCTGCAATTCCGCGATCGTGAAGTATGGCAGGTCGTATTCCTTGGCGATTTCTTTCAGTTCCGGCCGGCGGGCCATGTGCCCGTCTTCCTTCAAAATTTCGCAGATGTAGGCCACTTCCGCCTCACCAGCCAGTCTGGCCAGGGTAACTGAAGCTTCCGTATGCCCGTTTCTTTCCAAAACGCCCCCGTCTTTAGCAACCAGCGGGAAGCAGTGGCCCGGCTTGAAAAAGTCTTCGGGCTTGGTTTCCGGGTCGGCCAAAGCCTTGATCGTGGTTGCCCGGTCGTAAGCTGAGATCCCCGTAGTCGTCGTCTTGTAGTCAACGCTGACGGTAAAGGCCGTCCCGAACGGGTCCGTGTTATCCTGCCACATCTGCGGCAGTTCCAGTCTTTCCGCGATCTCCCGGCCAATACTGGTGCAGAGCAGGCCCCGGGCATGCTTGGTCATGAAGTTGATTTTTTCCGGAGTAACCTTGCTGCCCAAACCAATCATGTCCCCTTCGGCTTCCCGGTCTTCATCATCGGCGACGATTACCAGGCCGCCCTTTTTCATCCAGGCAATTGCATCTTGAATCTTTTTGACATCCATCTTTATTTCCTCGTGTTTTCTACTTGTCCAATTCATTTTTTAAAAAAGCAGCCAGATTGGCTTCCACGTACTTACCCAGCACGTCAGTCTCCAGGTTGACCTGGTCGCCGACCTGCAGGCCAGATAAATTAGTTTCATCCTGGGTGTGGGGGATCAGGCCAACTGAGAACCAGTCATCACCAGTGTTCATCACCGTCAAGCTGGTCCCGTTGATGGCCACTGACCCTTGCGGGACGACCTGCTTTTTCAAGCGGTTCGGCAGGAAAAAGCAGAGCTCTAAGGCATTCTCGTTTTGCTGAATTCCAGTTACCGCAACCGTTTCATCAACGTGTCCGCTGACAATATGCCCTTCAAAGCGGCCACCTACTGGCACGCTGCGTTCCATGTTCACTTGGTCGCCGGCCTGCAGATTTTTGAAAGTCGTCTTGTCAAAAGTCTGCGGCATCATGGTTACCGTAAAGCTGTCTTCGGAAAAAGCCTCCACCGTCAGGCAGCAGCCGTTGACGGCGATCGAGTCGCCGATTTTTAACCCAGCCAGCTTTTCCGGGACTGTTTTAACCGTTAGCACGATTGTCTTGCCTTCCTGCTCCAGGCGCTGAATCCGCGCCTTGCCGCTTACTAAACCACTAAACATCCTTGATCCTCCCATAGATTCTTACATCATCGCCGACTTGCTCAGTTTGGACATCTTTCAAGTCCAGTGCTTCCGCGGCTATGGCTGCTTCCGTCCCCCGACCTAAAAAGCGGGGAGCGACATAGCTGATCACATCATTGACCAGGCCCGCGGCCAGCAGGCTCTCTTGCAAACGCGCGCCGCCTTCAGCGTAAATGCTCTGCACGCCTTGGTCTGCCAGAATTTTTATACTGGTCGAGATTTTTCCATCCGGTAGGGCAAAAATTTTTACCTGCTTTGGCAAGTCCTGCTCCAAGAAAGCCGGATTTTCTGTCAAAATCCAGGTCTCAGCCCGGTCATCGGAAAATAAACGCAAATCTAAGTGATCAAGCAGGCGGCCCCGCCGGTCCAGCACGACTCTGACTGGCGGGTGAACCAAGTCCTCGCTGGTCAATAGTAAAGGATCGTCGATAATCGCCGTTTCTGACCCGATCAAGACAGCCTGGTAGCCAGCCCGTTCCTGGTGGACCCGGGTCCAAGCCTCAGCCCCAGTAATCGCGGTCCGTTCACCCTTTTTCGCCAGCATGTGGTCCAGGGTCATAGCCTGTTTCACAGTCACGTAAGGCAGACCTGTTTGGTAAAAGTAGTTGTAGTGGTCATTCAGCCGACTTGCTTCTTTTGCCAAAAGACCAGTACTTACTTCAAGGCCTGCCTGCCGCAAAGCAGCGATACCCTTGCCGGTTACCAGAGAGTGGGGATCGGTTGCCCCGACCACCACCCGTTTGATCCCACTGTCAATAATCAGCTGGGTGCAGGGTGGCTGCTTGCCGTAGTGGCAGCAAGGCTCTAAAGTCACGTAAATAGTGGAATTGGATAATTGTTCCGGAGTCAATTTGGAGATGGTATCACGTTCAGCATGGAAGCCGCCGTAGTGCTGGTGGAAACCAGTCGCCAGGACTTTACCATCCTTGACCAGGCAGCTGCCGACTCTTGGGTTGCGCCAGGTAGCATTGCCAGCCTTGCGGGCCGCGGCAATCGCCAGACGCATGTATTCTTCATCTGATGCCATCCAATCACTCCTTTCATTGCACGAAAAAAGCCCCGAGGAAATCCTCGAGGCCTAATGATCGATATCAAAATTAAATAGTAGCATCGCCAAATAAGCGATACGACATGGAAAAAATTGTATCGTTCTGTCTCCCATCTAGACTTTAACTATCGGTACCCTCACTTGGGATTCAGCCGCATATAGCGGGTCGCGGACTTTACCGCCGGTCGGGAATTTCACCCTGCCCCGAAGAACATTATTCAATTCACATCTCTTATGTTACCTGTTATTGAAAGCCCTGTCAAGCAGGAAGGAGATATTTTTTATCTTTCTCAATCAGCAATTCCATGGGAATAAAAAGCAAGAGAAACGAAAAAAGCAACGACCTAAGTCGCTGCTTTAATTACGGTCCATGCGGGATTTGAACCCGCGATCTCCTCCGTGACAGGGAG
>JAQDCK010000003.1:0-6313 GCA_027681045.1 Lactobacillaceae bacterium AF64-9pH9TA
CCTTAACGGCTTAATACTAATTTGTCCCAATTTTGGGGGTCACATCAGGCGGATGTCCTTTTTTCGTGCTCTTTTACTTCTCGACTTCTCGTCTCCATCTGGTAGTAAGGCTTGATCCAGCGCTTGTCCAGAGCCTCTTGGAAGTGAGTCAGGACATAGTCGCGATTGACGTACTTTTCCTGGACGCTTTCGTCAAAAACGTGATACAGTTGAGTTAAGTCATCACCGGTGTACTGGAGGGCCTTCCGCGCCTTGTCGATGGCAGATTTGATGCTTTCCCGGGCATTAGTGTAATAGTAGATCCCGGCCTTGATCCCGCCGACGGAATAGTTGCGGAGTACAAACTTCTGCAGCTGTTTGCTGATCTTAATTAAGAAGCGGTCCCCTGCCAGATAGCCGAAGTGCTTATTGTAGCCGTGCATCCCGATCACGTTAAAGAGGATGACCCGGGGCTGGTCGCCGATCCGCAGTTTGCTGGGCCGTAAGCATATTCGTGGTGATATAGCTGATGTCACGCAGGTGGTTCAGCAGGACTTCCCGGCTTAACTGGTAAAGGCGGCAGAGACCGTCAGAAACCAAGATAGGGACGAGCTTGCCTCCGACTTCCTGGAAGATAGCCAGGGCGAAATAACTCTCAAAATAATATTAGTGCTAAAAAATAACAAATGCTTTCCTGGCGTAGAAAGGTAATAATGCGAATTATATTACTCGGCGACAGCATCTTTGCCCGCAAGGAAGGGCTGGATCAACCTAGAATCAACTGGACCCTAAAAGAGAAAAAGCCTGACCTGGAAATCGACAATACGGCAGTGTCCGGCATCAATTCCGGCGCCCTTTTAGCCCTGTTAGGAGACCTGGCCTTAAAGCGGCCCTGGGCTGACCAGCTTTTCTTAATGGTGGGGGTCAATGATGCGGCCAGCCATAAGCAAGTACCACTAGACCAGTACCGGAAGAATCTCCAGGCCATTGTCTCGGCCCTGGTCTGCTTTTATCCGGGGGGCAAAACCGTCCTGGTCTCCGGGCCGGCGGTGGATGAAGCTAAGCAGCGGGGGCGGACCAACGCAAAACTGGCAAAGTATGCTAAAGTAATGGAGGAAGTCGCGGCTGAATACCAGGTCGCCTATGCCGACTTTTTCACGGCCATGCTGAAGGAGGGAGACCTGAAAGCCCTGTGCCGGGGAGAACTTGACGACGGCCTGCATTTTGGACCGCGCGGTTATCAATTGCTGGCAGCGGAAATGATGAAGCAGCTGCCCAAGGAAGAGGTTGAACAATGAAGAAGATCTATGTGGTTCGCCATGGCCGGACCTATTTGAACAAGTACCAGCGCCTGCAGGGCTGGTCTGACGCCCCTTTGACTGAAGAAGGGATCGAGGGTGCCCACCGGATGGGGAAGGCCTTGAAGGACCAGCATTTTGACCTGGTGGCCTCCAGCGATTTGAAGCGGGCGGCTGACACCCGGAAGATCATTGTTTCGGAAAACGACAACAGGGAGTCAACCAAGATGATCCAGACCGCTGACTTGCGGGAGCTCTTTTTCGGCTACTATGAGGCCTTCCATGACACGGAAGGGGTAGCGGCGGCCTTCAAGTCTACCAAGTACCCCCGCCTGGTCGACGCGGTCAAGGACGGCTACACTTGGCAGGAAATTGGGGACTTGTTCCACGTGGCTGATCCGGAGGGGGATGCTGAAAGCGGGAGCGAGTTTGAAAGCCGCTTGAAGCGGGGGATCGACTACCTGGTCAACTATGATGAGTCAGAGCGGATCCTTTTGGTTGGCCATGCCTGCGTCATCCACTGCCTGGCCTGCATCTACGGAGGCAAGCATCTCAGAACCGACTTGCCTAAGCATAACGAGATGACGGTCTTGAATGTCAATGACAACGGCCAGGTCAGCCTGGAAGAATTTGGCCGGCCGATGTACTGATTTTTTGCCTGCAGGCCTATAATAGGATGTAGGAAAAGTAGGGAAAGATCTATCGAAAATGGTAGGTGAGACAGATGATTAGTAAAGAAAATAAGTTGCTGATCCGGCGCTATCTTTACGCCATGATCAACATGTACGGCATTATTCCGCTGAGACACGCGTACCATATTTTCAGCCACCAGAACCCCTTGCTCAACATTGACGAGGATGACTTCTGGGAATTTACCATGCTGGACCAGAGCGACCAGGACTACAATGTGGCTGGTGAAGGGGAGCTGCTGGTGGAAGACCGGGGCGAAGACGAGGATGAGGAATTCTACCTTTACGGTGACTGGGTCTTGATGGACTTGCCGCAGGATTTCAAGCAGATCAAAAAGCTCCAGCACAACCGCCTCTATTACGTGCCGGAGAAGGATGAATTTTTGCGCCGGGAAAACGAATGGTACTATGAACGGACCACGGCGACGGAAGAGTACCGCCAGTATTTAAGAGACAGCAACCCGGGCCTTAGCGACGACCGGCTGGAAGAAGCCTTCTTTGAGGCGCTGACCCAGCTGCACTCGGTCAGCTACGGCAAGACGGTGGAAGAGACCATCAACGCCGTGCCCCGGTCCCTGCGCCTGATCGGCTTCACTGTAACGGACGAGCAGGAAGATGAACTGCGGGACCTGCTCAGACGGATGCTGGACGGAACCCGGCAGGAAGCTTTGCGGGGGAAGATGTACAAGTACCACAAGCTGCCGACTACTTTGGAAATCATTGAGACGGAAGGCTTGACGCCGGAAAATATCTCCCGGATCCACAGTGGGAAGATCGACGCCATGGAGCTGGTGCCCCAGATTGAGCCCAAGCAGCCTGACCTGGCTCAGCAATTGCTTACTATTTACCAGCAGTAAGGCAAAAACAAGTAACGTAAAATTGAACAAAGTAAAAGACGAAATTCTTCTTAGAGCTTCGTCTTTTCTTTTATCTGCACTTGCTTTCTTCCAGCTTATTTTTGGTAGCCGCGGCTGACCTTGCCGGCGTAAGTGGCAAAAAGTAACAAAGATAAAGGTCAGGTAAAGAGATGCGAAAATATTGGGAAAAGCAGGCCTAGTGGCTAAGTGCCGGGGATGCTACTAGATATGCACAACTTCCACAAGAGTTATCCACAATATATCGTAGTCGCTTGTAGGAGTAAGGCCCAAGATGTGGAAAAGGAGAAAAATGAGGTAAGATAAATTAAAAGCAATTTTTTGCACTGCTTTAGCTTTTTGTCTATAATGGAAACTTAATACGCCTAATAGAAACAAGTAATGCAACGGAAAATAAGGAGGCCACATGCGCTATCAGCAAATTATTCTGGATGTTGACGACACCTTGCTCGACACTGAAGCAACGGTCCACGACTCCCTGGTTCAGCTCTTCAAATCCCATGGCTGGGAGATCAGTGACGAATTTGAAAAAGAATTCCACGCCTACAACCAGGGGCTCTGGCGGCGGCTGGAAAAGGGTGAGCTGACCTTGAATCAGCTCTACGCGATCATGTTCCCGGACATTATCAAAAAATACTGCGGGGTTGAAGTCGACGGGATGGAGACGGCTGACGAATTCCACAGCTACTTCCACACCGGCCACAAGCTCTTGCCCGGGGTCAAGGACACCCTCCGCTATGCCAAAAGACTGGGCTACAGCCTGGCGGTTTTGAGCAACGGGGAGCAATTTGGCCAGGAGCACCGGCTGGAATTAGCCGGGATAAGACACTACTTTGACCTGGTCGTGACCAGCCAGGAAGCCGGGGTGCAGAAGCCAAACGCGGAAATTTTTGACTACTTTTTCGCCAGAAGCGGCTACAGCCCCAACCAAACCGTCTTCTTCGGCGACGGCCTGTCCTCTGACATCATGGGGGCGGAAAACTACGGCTTTGCCAGCATCTGGTTCAACCACCGCCACCGGCAGAAGACCCTGCCAGTCCACCCCCTCTTTGAGGTGGACAACTATGCCCAGTTCCAGCGGATCTTGAAAAAGAACTTCATCCCGACCGCTCTGCGTTAGTTTCCGTTATACTTAAAGCAAACAGACTTTAAGAAGGATTTGGGGAAAAATGGAAAATTACTTTTTTGATTTCGACGGCACGATCTGCGAATCGCGCCACATCTACGCGGCCAGCGTGCAGAAGGCCTTCGAGGCCCGGGGGGTCAAGGTGCCGACCACTGAAGATATTTACCAGGCCATGGGGATTCCGATCGATGTCTCAATCGCCCGCTGGGCCCAGGAGGGACACCGAAGCGACCTGGCCCAGACCCTGTTTGCGGAAAGCATGGCGGAATATGCCCTGCTGGAAGATGACCAGGTCCGCCTTTTTCCAGGGATCGTGAAGACCTTGACCCAGCTGAAACTGGCTGGCAAGCAGCTCTTCGTCTGCTCCAGCAAGACCCACCCGGAAATTGCCCACAATCTGGAAAATCTAAGCCTGCTGGATCTGTTCGTTGATTTTGTTGGGGCCGATGAGGTGGTCAACCACAAACCGGCCAGCGATGAAATCGACCTTTTGGTCAAGCGGCATGGCTTGGATTTGAAAGAGTCAATCATGCTGGGGGATGCCAAGTACGATATCCGGATGGGGAAGAACGCCGGCTGCGCGACCTGCGCCTGCACTTGGGGTGCCTTTGACCCGGCCAGCCTGAAGAAGGAAAAGGCTGACTACACGGTCGACTATCCTCTGGAAATTTTGGCGATCTAGAAAAAAGCAAAGAGTAAAAACGACAGAGAGTAAAGAAAAAAGAAAGTGAAGATAAAATGCGACTGATTTCTTGGAACATTGACTCATTGAACGCGGCCTTGACGGGGACTTCCCCGCGGGCGGAACTGACCCGGGGGGTCTTGAAAAACTTGCATGACCTGGACCCAGATGTCCTGGCCCTGCAGGAAACCAAGCTGCCGGCCAGCGGGCCAAGCAAAAAGCACCAGGCGGCTCTGGCTGACCTTTTTCCGGAATACGATTTCGTTTGGCGGTCCAGCATGGAACCAGCCCGGAAGGGTTACGCGGGCACGATGTTTTTATACAAAAAGGGCCTGGATCCAGTAGTGACCCGGCCGGAAATCGGGGCCCCGGAGCCGATGGACTTTGAAGGGCGGATTTTGACTCTGGAATTCCCGGACTTTTACGTGACCCAGGTCTACACGCCAAATGCCGGCAACGGTCTGGTCCGCTTGGGTGACCGGCAGGAATGGGACAAGTGCTACCGGGCCTACCTGGAAGAATTGGACAAAAAGAAGCCGGTCCTGGCCAGCGGGGACTTCAACGCCGCCTACCAGGAAATCGACTTGAAGCATCCGGAAAACAACCACCATTCCGCCGGCTTTACGGATGAAGAAAGAGCGGGCTTTGGCCAGCTTTTGGCGGCGGGCTTCACGGATACCTTCCGCCAGATCCACGGCCAGGTGGAGGGCGTCTACTCCTGGTGGGCCCAGCGGGTACGGACGGCCAAGGCCAATAATTCCGGCTGGAGAATCGATTACTGGCTGGTTTCCAACCGCCTGGCTGACCAGGTAGAGAAGTCGGAAATGATCGCGACTGGGGAAAGAGCGGATCATTGCCCAATTTTATTGGAAATTAAACTGTAATTCGGTTACAATTAGAAACTAGAGGATGAAGAAACAAAGAAGTTTTAGTTAATTTTTTGTATATGAGGCGTATGTGTATATGAAGAGATTAGAAAAATGGGTCATTGGCTTGATCCTAGTCATTTTTGCGGGCACGGCAATTATGGCCGTCTCGAGCGGTGGCCAGAAAGCAGAAAGCAGTTCAGACGCCTTCGATACTTCAGAGTACCGGAAGGCAGTCAAGTCAACCGACAACCACCACTTCAAGAACATGAAGGTGGAATTGTCTGGCGAGAAGAGCAAGATTACTGGCATCCTGCCCAAGACGCCGACTACTGTCAGCCTGCTCAAGCAGTGGAAGAGCAAGAAGGTTGACCTGGATTTTACGGTCAGCAAGAAGGACAGAATGCTGATCAGCAAGCAGACAGTTAAACTGCCGACCCCTAAGGGGCAGGAATTGACTCATGCCATGGAGGGTGAAATCGGCTATGACCCGGATAGCCACAAGGTCTTGATTTTTGCCAGTGACAAGAACTACAGCCGGGGATTCTATCCTTTAGGTAATTTGAAGCGGAACGAACCTAGCCCGACTAGTTTGAGTGCCGACCAGGATCCGCTGGAATTCAGTTTTAAAGATTAAAAAGAAGTCTGGGAAAAAAGACTCTAACGAATAAAAAAGGCTTCTAGAAGTGAAAAACTTCTGGAAGCCTTTTTACTATGCATCTCAAATCACTCATGTTACTAAATACTGGAGCAGAGAGCTGCTAAAGCTCTCTTTTTGTCATGTATTGAGAATCTTCC
>JAQDCK010000003.1:6323-160367 GCA_027681045.1 Lactobacillaceae bacterium AF64-9pH9TA
CAGTTTTTTCCCAGACTCTTTCTTTTTTTACTTTTGACTTGTTTTCTGAATTTTTAACCAGCTTGGAATTTTTTAACTGATTAATTCACTGGACGGCAAGCCTGGAAGTCCACCTATTTTAATGGGTGGATGGATAGGGCTTGCCGTCTTTCTTTGCATTGTAGATCTGATCGTTGATATATCTTTCGACTGTATCCTTTGACATATTGCCAACGGTTCCGATGTAATAGCTGGATGACCATAAGTTGCCGCCCCAGCACTTGTTTTTCCGTATGTCTGGGTGGTCTCGCAAAAATACGTATCCGGTATGGCCTTTGAGAGCTTTCACTGCTGCGCTGATAGATTTTGATGGTCTGAAGGAGATCATAGCATGGACATGCTCTGGCATAACTTCTAGCTTCTCAATCTGAATGTCATTGCTAGCAGCTGTTTCGATAATCAGCTCTTTCATCTCACTTGCCAATTCGGCAGTCCTAAAGATCTGGTTGCGGTATTTCGTGCACCAGATCAGATGATAATGGCAGTTGTAAACATAGCGTTTTGTATAGATAGCATCCTTAATCTTTTCAGTCATTGTCTTTCCTCCTATGCAGCTAAACTCCAGGCTTTCTTAAGATTTTACGCCAGTCATTGACTAGCCCTTCATGGTATAATTATAGCAAGAAAAGAGGTGAGAAAAAATGACAAGAAAGCAGCTGATGATCTCTATGTCGGATCTTCCTTATCATCTGGGACTTAAGATGAGGATTTATCCAAGTTCCCAGCAGAAAAAAATAATTGCTATTAACTGTGGCGTAAGCCGTTCGGTCTACAACAAGCTGATTGCTATCAATTCTGAACTGATGCAGCTTAGAAAAACTGGCATCTACATCAAAACAATAGCTGAAAGAATTGAGACGCTGGAGTTGCGGAAAAAGAATTTGTCTAAGTACTATTCCTATATGTCTGTCAAGGAAGTTGACAGCTTGACCATAGCCCAGGCGAAGCTTAACTACAATGCGGCCTGGAGCATGTTCAAAAAAATTCATTCATCCGGCGTTCCCAAATATCATAAGAAAGGCGTAAGCGACAGCTATCAGACTTCTTGTATCTACACAACCGATAACAAGAAGAAAGGAAACTGTACGCCTTTCACTGGGTCAGTTAGATTCTTAGACACAAAGCACGTACAATTGCCTAAGCTGGGGAGAATTAGAATAAGCGGGTCAAGCTATCAAAAAATTCTTGCGCACAATCCTAATTTTCGAATTGGAACGGCAACTATCAAGTGTGACGCTTCGGGCTACTACTTGTCTCTTCAGATTGGGGACGTAGTGCCTTTTGTCAATCTGAAGCCAAAAGCAGGCAAAGTTACAGGCATTGACTTGAATACCGACAACTTCTTGACGGACAGCTACGGCAATATCGTTGATAATCCTCGTTACTACCGCAAGTCATTAAAACGGCTGAAGAAATTGCAAAGACAGATGGCAAGAAGACAAGTGCGGGCAAAAAAGGAAGGCCGCAAGCTGGCTGAAAGCCGGAATTACCAAAAGTCCCGCCTGCAAGCAGCACGCCTTCACCAGCACGTCAAAAATCAAAGAGAAAACTTCTTACAGAAACTCAGTACTGCATACATCAATAACCACGACGTAGTAGTGCTTGAGGACTTGAGAGGGAAAAACTTGATGAAAAATCATGCCTTAGCAATGTCAATTGCCGATGTTGGCTGGAGCAACTTCCAGAAAATGCTTGAATACAAAGCAGGTCTCTATGGCAAGAAGTACATTGAGATCGACAAGTGCAACACCACCCAACGTTGCTCTAATTGTGGCAGCATTATGGGGCATAACGGCTATCCAAAGCTTACCTTGAAAGATAGGGAATGGAATTGCCCAATCTGCAAAGTCCACCATATTCGGGACTATAACGCAGCACTGAACATCTTGGAAAAAGGCATAGCTAAGTTAGAGGAAGAAGAAAAAACTATCATTCCTTACAAAAACTAAAAGAAAAGAGCCTTAGGCAACCCAAGGCTCTATAATATAAATCTGGTAATTAGGGATCCCTGCACCTGCAAATCCCCGTATCTGATTAGTGCAAGCAGCGAGGCAAAAGCCTCTTGCGACTTGCAAGCCCTAGACTTTAGTCTGGGGTTGGTTGACTTAAGTAAGGCTTGCATTTTGGCCAAACTTGTTTTATTGTTAACTATGAGAAAATAATTGATAATATATTAAAAAGGAGGAATCTTTGATGAGAAAAGTAGCAGTGATCGGCATGGGACACGTTGGGGCCACGGCAGCCTTTATTCTGTTTACCCACGGGGTAGCGGACGAATTGGTCTTGCTGGACAAGAATGAGACCAAGTGCCGGGCTGAATGGGGGGACTTGCGCGACACCCTGGGCAGAAACGACTTCTACGTCAACGTCAAGTGGGGCGACTGGAAAGAGCTGGCGGACGCTGACTTGATCATCACCGCTTTTGGTGACGTGGCGGCCTCAATCACGACAGGCGACCGGTTCGCCGAATTCCCGATCAACACCAAGAACGCGGTTGAAGTTGGCCAGAAGATCAAGGACAGCGGCTTCAAGGGCGTCATCATCAATATCTCCAACCCTTGTGACGTGGTAACCTCCATCTTGCAAAAGGTGACTGGCCTGCCAAAGAGCCAGGTCTTCGGGACCGGGACCTTCCTGGACACTTCCAGAATGCAGCGGGTTGTCGGGGAAAAGCTGGGCCAGGACCCGAGAAACGTGTCCGGCTTCAACCTGGGCGAGCACGGGTCCAGCCAGTTTACGGCCTGGTCAACGGTTTGGGTTAACAACCGGCCAGCCAAGGACCTCTTCAATGAAGAAGAGAAAGAAGAAATGGACCGCTTGAGCAAGGACAATGCCTTTATGGTCGGCAAGGGCAAGGGCTACACTTGCTACGCTGTCGCTACCTGCGCGGTCCGTTTGGCCAGAGCCGTCTTCTCTGACGCCAAGTTCTACGGCCCGACCAGCTGCTACGTTGAATCTCTGGGGACCTACATCGGCTACCCGTCAATCGTTGGCAAGCATGGGGTAGAAGAAGTGCCAGTTCTGGACTTGCCAGCTGACGAACAAGCCAAGCTGGAAGCTTCCGCTAAGAAGCTGAAGGACAGCCTGGCCAGCTTGGAATAATTAAAACGATTCTAATAATTCAAAAAAGTTTTAGCGTAAGAAAATCCTCCCGGACGGGAGGATTTTTGTTATAATAAGTTAAATTACAAAAAGTAAGTGATGTATTTGACAGGAGGCAAAAAATGACTTTGCACGGTTTGGAAGATACTTACGAATTGGCCAACGGGGTCAAGATCCCGGTGATTGGTTTCGGGACCTGGCAGACCCCAGACGGGGACGTGGCCCAGGAAGCAGTTGAGGCGGCCTTGAATGCCGGCTACCGGCATATTGACACGGCCGCGGTTTATGGCAATGAAGCCAGCGTGGGCCGGGCCATCAAGAAAAGCGGTGTCAAGCGGAGCGACTTGTTCGTGACCAGCAAGCTTTGGAACGGGTCCCACAGCTATGAAGGGGCCAAGGCGGCTATTGACGACAGCCTGCTCAAGCTGGACACGGACTACCTGGACCTGTACTTGATCCACTGGCCAAATCCAGTTGCCATCCGGGACCACTGGGCAGAAGGCAACGCGGAAGCCTGGCGGGCCATGGAAGAAGCTGTTCATGCTGGCAAGATCCGGGCGATCGGGGTCTCCAACTTCCGCCGCCACCACCTGGAAGCCCTCTTAAAAACGGCAGAAATCAAGCCTGTGGTCAACCAGATCTGCCTCAACCCAAATGACTTGCAAGCAGAAGTAACGGCCGCTAATAAGGAATACGGCCTTTTGAGCGAGGCATACAGTCCTTTGGGCACGGGCGGTCTTTTGGGCAATGAGACCATCAAGGCAGTTGGGGCCAAGTACGGCAAGTCCAGTGCCCAGGTTTTGATCCGCTGGTCCCTGCAGCATAACTTTTTACCACTACCGAAGTCAGTTCACCCGGACTATATCAAGGCTAATGCTGAAGTCTTCGACTTTGCGCTTACTGCAGATGACATGGCCAAGCTGGATGGCCTGCAAGGGATCGGCAAGCCAGTTCTGGATCCGGACCAAGCCGAATTTTAAACTGAAAAACTGAAAACAACTAAAAAGACTTTATAAGAAAGACTATATAATATGCCAAAAGCGAATTGGTAGTTATATAGTCTTTTTGTATATATTCGTCAAAACCGAACAAAAATTGCTAAAAAATTTTTCAAAAAAATTTGGTAGCGGCTGAAGGCTTACGGGGCTTGAATTGATCCAACATACAGTTTCTCGTGTTCGCCTGGTTACACAACACAACATCTTGTGTTTCACAGGAAGACTGCTAACATATGGAGTGCTTAGAAAATAATGAGACAAGCAGAAAGGATCTGAGAAGATGAGTGAAGAAATATCGCTCTCGGCTGAATTTGTCGACCGGGTGAAAGCGAGTGTAAAACCTCACTGGGGCAAGCTGGGCTGGGTCACCTACAAGCGGACCTACGCCCGCTGGCTGCCGGAAAAGGGACGGAGTGAGAACTGGGATGAAACCGTCAAGCGGGTGGTTGAAGGCAACATCAACCTGGATCCCCGCCTTCAAGACTCCCCAAGTCCGGAACTGAAGCAAAGCCTGACTGAAGAAGCAGAGCGGCTCTACAAGCTGATCTACGGCCTGGGCGCGACGCCATCTGGCCGTAACTTGTGGATTTCCGGGACTGACTACCAGAGACGGACCGGGGATTCCTTGAACAACTGCTGGTTTGTGGCCATCCGCCCGCAAAAGTACGGGAACAGCAAGATTGTGCCCAGCTACCTTGGCAAGCAAGAAAAGGCCGTTTCCATGCCTTTTTCCTTCCTCTTTGACGAACTGATGAAGGGGGGCGGGGTCGGCTTCTCAGTTGCCAGATCCAACATCAGCCAGATTCCCCGGGTTGACTTTGATATCGACCTGCAGCTGGTGGTCGATGAGACTAGTGAATCTTACGATGCTTCCGTCAAGGTCGGGGCCGTCGGCAAGAACGAATTGGTCCAAGATTCTGACAGCATCTACTACCGCCTGCCGGACACCCGGGAAGGCTGGGTTTTGGCCAATGCCCTCTTGATCGACCTCCACTTCGCCCAGACCAACCCGGACCGTAAGCAAAAGCTGATCCTGGACTTGTCTGACATTCGGCCTTATGGGGCAGAGATTCATGGTTTCGGCGGCACGGCTTCCGGCCCAATGCCTTTGATTTCCATGCTATTGGACATCAACGAAGTCTTGAACAATAAGGCTGGCGGCCGCCTTTCAGCGGTCGATGCCACTGATATCTGCAACTTGATCGGCAAGGCAGTCGTGGTTGGCAATGTCCGCCGGTCAGCGGAACTGGCCCTGGGCTCAAACGATGACCAGGACTTCATTTCCATGAAGCAGGACCAGGAGAAGCTGATGCACCACCGCTGGGCATCCAACAACAGCGTGGCGGTTGACTCAGCCTTCAGCGGCTACCAGCCAATCGCCGCCGGGATCCGGGAAAACGGGGAGCCAGGGATCGTGAACCTGGACCTGTCCAAGAACTATGGCCGGATCGTTGATGGCTACCAGGCTGGAATTGACGGCGACGTGGAAGGGACCAACCCTTGCGGGGAGATCTCCCTGGCCAATGGTGAACCTTGCAACCTCTTTGAAGTCTTCCCGCTGATCGCGGAAGAACAGGGCTGGGATTTGCAGGAAGTCTTTGCCTTAGCGGCCCGTTACACCAAGCGGGTAACCTTCAGTCCTTATGACTGGGAAATTTCCCGGGAAATAATTCAAAAGAACCGCCGGATCGGGATCTCCATGTCCGGGATCCAGGACTGGCTTTTGACCAGACTGGGCAACCGGGTGGTTACCGGCTTCAAGGATGACTTTGACCCGGAAACCCATGAAGCTATCAAGGTGCCAGTCTACGACAAGCGGGCTATCAAGGCAGTTGACCACCTTTACAAGGCCGTGGTCAAGGCTGACCAGGCCTACAGTAAGACTTTGGGCTGCAATGAATCAATCAAGCACACCACGGTCAAGCCGTCAGGCACGGTGGCCAAGCTGGCCGGGGCCAGTGAAGGCATGCACTTCCACTACGGGGCCTACTTGATCCAGCGGATCCGTTTCCAGGATTCTGACCCGCTTTTGCCAGCCTTGAAGGCCTGCGGCTACCGGATGGAAGCCGATATCTACACGGAAAACACGACCTGCGTGGAATTCCCGATCAAGGCGGTAGGGGCGGACAACCCTAACTTTGCTTCAGCTGGCACGGTTTCAATCGCTGAACAATTTGCCACTCAGGCCTTCTTGCAGACTTACTGGTCGGACAACGCGGTTTCCTGCACGATTACTTTCCAGGATTCCGAAGGTGACCAGGTTGAATCCTTGCTCCGCCAGTACCGCTTTATCACCAAGTCAACCTCGCTTCTGCCATACTTTGGCGGATCTCTCAAGCAAGCGCCAAAGGAACCGATCGATAAGGAGACTTACGAAAAGCGCAGCCAGGAAATTACCGGCAACGTGGAAGAAGTCTTCAGCCAGCTGAACAGCGACGTCAAGGACCTGGAACTGGTCGACCAGACCGATTGTGAAGGCGGCGCCTGCCCGGTTAAGTAAGGCAGGGAAACTAGAAATAAAAGACAAAAACCAAAACTGAAATATAAAACGGGAGAAACAAAAAATGAAAAAGAAGATTTTAGCAGTCGTAGTTGCCTTGGCAGCCTTCGTGGGCCTTTTTGCCAGCCAGCCAGTCCAAAAGCAAAACGTGCAAGCAGCCAAAACCACTAAAAAGGCTAAGAAGACTACTAAGAAGGCTAAGGCTAAGCGAATCAGCGTGACCTACACTTTGAAGGACACGACCAAGGCCAAGAACAAGCAAACCCTGGCTAAGAAGACTTTCAAGGTCAAGAAGGGGACGAGCGTCTTCACTGTTTTGAAGAAGGCCTGGAAGGTCAACTATACTAAGTCTTCATATGGTGTCTTCATCACCAAGATCAAGGGCCTGGGCAATGAAAAGAAGAAGCTCTACTGGACTTACACTGTTGACGGCAAGATGGCCAAGGTGGCAGCTGACAAGCAAAAGCTGACTAAGAACAAGTCCAAGCTTGTCTTCACTTTGAAGCAATACTAAAATGCAGACCAAGGAACGCTACCAGCTGCAAAGGCTGACCCTGCTGGCCCTGCTGACTGCGATGTGCGTGCTTTTGCGGATCTTTAAAATCATCGATATCCCCAATGTCCAGCCGGTGACCGACATTATCATGCTGGCCACGCTGGAACTGGGGGCAGGGACGGGGATTCTTCTGGCCATTTTGGTCATGGTGATCTCCAATATCTTCCTGGGTTTTGGCATTTGGACCTTGCCGCAGATCTTTGCCTACGCGGCCTGCGCCTTGACCGTGGCGTTATTTGCCAGACTTTTGCCGCTAAAAAGCCGGAAATTCTTCTGGCTGCAGGAGCTCCTGGCCGGCTTTCTGGGCCTGGAATACGGCTTCTTCGTCAGCCTGGGCATGGCTGGCTGGGGCGGCTGGGCAGCCTTCATTGCTTACTGGGTCAGCGGACTGACCTTTGACTTGTATCACGCCGCCGGCAACCTGGCCTTTTATCCTATCCTTTATCTGCCATTGATTCTGGGCCTGGACCGGTTTAAAAAGAAAGCAGGGTGGAAGCAAAATGCTTAAAGTCTACACTAAAGTCGGTGACCAGGGGAAAACCAAGCAGGTGACCGGCAAGATGGTCGCCAAATACGACCCGCAGATCCAGACACTGGGAGCTCTCGATGAGCTGCAGTCCTGGCTGGGGGTTACAGTGGCCAACCTTTCTCCGGCCTGCCAGGGCCTAGAAGAAAAGCTGATCAAGCTAGAGCGGGAAATGTATGAATTGCAGGCTGACCTGGTGGTCAAGCGGCACCATATGATTACCTTGGCTGAAGTGACTTACATGGAAGAGCAAATCGATGCCTGGACGGAAGAATTGCCGGAAATGAAGGAATTTATCCTGCCCGGCGGGTCAAAGACCAGCGCCAACCTCCAGTATGCCCGGGCACTGGCCCGGACCAGCGAGCGGGTCTGCGTGCTGTACGCGGACGAAAGCGGGGAGGTCAAGAGCGACAGCCTCAAGTACTTGAACCGCCTGTCAGACTACCTGTTCGTGATGGCCCGCTACGCCAACTTTTTGGAGGGCGTGGCTGACGTCAAGAGCAAGCCCGCCCGGCCACGGCGTCCGAAAAAATAAGCTAGCAAATTAAAAAAGTGTTGGGTGATCTTGAGAGCAAGCATCCAACACTTTTTCTTTTACAGTTACTTTCAATATATTCTACTCCAAAAATAAGCAAGCAAAAACCCGCGGGTGAGAAGGCCCCGCGGGTTTTCGTTTTAGCTTTTAATGGATAAGTTTAAAAGTATGTGTTTGTAAAGTAATGTAAGTAATTTTTAAGTAGATTGTTGTAAGAAAATCTGTAAGTTTTAAAAAAGGGATTTCTAAGCGGCTAGATTAGCCAACCTTAACTGGAGTTTCAGCTTCCTTGCCTTCAACCAATTTAAGGTTGTTGTCGAAGGCCTTAACTACCATGTTGCGAACAGCGTGAGTAGTGTAGAAAGCAGTGTGTGGAGTTACCAGAACGTTTGGACGAGCGATCAAGTCAGCCAAACGTGCGTCTGGGAATTCCTTGCCTTCCCAGTCTTCGTTGAAGACGCCAACTTCACCTTCGTAAACGTCCATTACGTAACCGAAGAGCTTGCCTGAGTCCAAACCACGGATAACAGCGTCAGTGTCTACAAGTGGACCACGTGATACGTTAACAACAACAGCGCCATCCTTCATTTCAGCGATTGACTTGTCGTTGATCATGTGAACGTTAGCTGGAACGTCTGGTACGTGCAATGAGATAACGTCTGCTTGCTTGTACAGGTCGTCAAGTGAGTCTACGTAGTAGCCCTTCTTTTCCAATTCTGGGTTGCGGAAGATGTCGTAAGCGATAACCTTAGCGCCGAAGCCTTCCATGATTTGCATGAAGACTTGACCGATGTGGCCAGTACCTACAACACCAACAACTTGGTCACGAACTTCACGGCCGATAGTTGGTGCCCAACGCAAGTCGTGACGAGCAACCTTTTCGTCCATACGCTTGTCTTGACGCAGGATGCGGGCAGCTTGGATAGCAGCGTGTTCTGCGATAGCGTCTGGTGAGTATACAGGAACGTTAGTAATTTGGAAGCCAAGTTCCTTAGCCTTAGCCATGTCAATGTTGTCAACACCAACGTTACGAAGGCTCATCTTAGTGATGCCGTTGTCTGCCAAAGCTTGCAGAGTTTCAGCGGTGTAGTCAAGTTGTTGGTAAACAACAACACCGTCAGCACCCTTTGCCAAAGCAGCAGTTTCTGGAGTCAAAAGCTTGTCAGTGTATTCAACTTCGACGTCCTTGTGAGCGTCTTCCCATTCCTTCAAGAATGGCTTTTCATCTTCACGAATTGCGTAAGCAAAAATTTTAGTCATTATTGTCCCTCCGTTATTCTTGCTCTTACATTGATAATCTTAGCACAAAATCGCCGGGTAAAAAACTAAAATGTGAGTATTTGAGCAAATATTTTTCTTGTAAGCGCTATACTTAACGGAGGGCTTGCTGTTAGTTCGTGAACATGAGAATTTTTCACAAGCCCTGTTTGTCAAAAAGGCTCAGACCCTTTAAACTGGTCTTAGCAAATAAAGGAGCTAGAAAAATGACAGTGCAAAAAATCATCCACGACCCCCTCAGTTTAAGCCAGCCGGCAGCTAAAGCGGCGGCCAGTGACCGGCAAGCGGCCCAGGATCTGCTGGACACCCTGCTGGCCCACCGGGAAAGCGTTGACGGCCTGCCGCCCGCCGCTGGCCTGGCCGCCAACATGATTGGGGTAAACAAGGCGATTATCGCGGTCAACGCCGGCTTTTTACCTATAGTTATGCTCAACCCTAAGATCGTTAAAAGAAGTGGCCACTACCTGGCAGAAGAAGGCTGCCTGTCTTTGCCGGGAGAGCGGTCGGCTGACCGCTATGAAGAGATTACGGTCAAGTACCAAGACATGGACTTAAAAGAGCATGAGCAGGCCTTTACGGGCTTTGTGGCGGAAACCATTCAGCATGAGGTCGATCACTGCAAGGGCAAATTAATCTAATAAGGTAGGAAAGCAAAAAGCTGGGCCAAACGGCTCAGTTTTTTTAATCGGTCAGGTAGGAGACCGGCTTGTTGACTTCGACCTTGGTGCCGGAGTATTTCTTGGCGATCCACTTCTGGATTTGCTTATTATGGTAGAGCTTGCCCAGCTTCTTGTAAGCGGCATTGTTCTTGCTCTTCTTGGCGGTGGCCAGGACATTGATGTTGTTCTTGGTGCTCTGGTCGATCTTTTCGTGATAAAGAGAGTCCTTCAGCACGTTCAAGTTGCCGGCCAGGGCGATGGTGTTGCCGATGAGGACGGCGTCGACGGACTTGATGATCCGCGGGCCGGTGGTGTCATCGATCAACTTGAACTTGAACTTCTTCGGGTTGGAAGCAATGTCGTTGGTGTTGCCGCTGGCTGAGTCAAAATTCTTTTTTAGCTTGATCAGGCCGGCACTTTGCAAAAGTAGGAGCCCTCTGGCTTCGTTGGCGGCATTGTTGGCCAGGGCGATGGTGGCGCCTTTGGGCAGGTCGGAGAGCTTCTTGTACTTGGATGAATAGATCCCCATTGGTTCCAGGTAGGTTGTGGCCAGGGCTACTTGCTGGCCAGTATTGCTCTTGGACTTATTGTAGGCTTGCAGGTAGGCCCAGGAAGCGAAGGCACTGACGTTGATGCTGCCATCGGAAGTTGCCCGCAGAAGGCTTGGCCCGTCGGTAAAAGCCTTCACCTTGATCTTAAGGCCCAGCTTTTTGGCCTGGCTGCTCTTGGCGATGTGCTGCCAGACTTGGACGTCGGGGCCGATAGAGCCAACGGTGACGGTAGTCGTCTGGCTCTTGGCCGTTTGCCGGGAAGAAGTCAGGCGCAGGGCGAAGAAGGCGGCAATGATGACGATGAGGGCGATGGCGGCGGTGATGAGCCGCTGTTGCTTTTTCTTTCTTCTCATGATTTTTGCTCCTAAAAATTAAAAATTAGTCTTCAACCACGTGGCGGTCAAATGGGTCATCGCTGATGCCCTTCTTCAGGATGTCGTTGCACCATTCCTGGGCGCTGAAGAGGGAGTGGTCGCGGTAGTTGCCGCAGCTTTCGATGGTGGTACCAGGCACGTCTTCCCAGGTGATGTCGTCTCTGATGGCCTTGAGGGAGTCGCGCAGGGCCTTGGCTACTTCAGTGGTGCTGTGTTCACCCCAGGTAATCAAGTGGAAACCAGTCCGGCAGCCGAATGGGGAGCAGTCGATGACGCCGTCTAAGCGGTCGCGCAGGAGGCTGGCCAGGAGGTGTTCAATGGTGTGCAGGCCGCCAGTTGGGATGGCGTTTTCGTTAGGCTGCACCAGGCGGAGGTCGAAGTTGGAGATCTTGTCGCCCTTAGGGCCTTCTTCAACGGTGATCAAGCGGACGTAAGGTGCCTTAACTTTAGTGTGGTCCAATTCAAAACTTTCTACTTTAGCCATGATGATAATCTCCTTTTTTCTAAAAAATACTGCTTAACTAAATTACTTGAAAAAACGTGACAAAAAAAGTCCCTGAACGAAAATTGCTTTCGCTCAGGGACGTATTAGCGTGTTACCACCCATCTTCACGGCCAAAAGAGGCCGCCTTTAAGTACGCTCCGCCTGGGCGGAGTTATACTCGGGCACGGTATCGGGCGCCTTCCGCGGGAAGCTTGCCGGAGCTCGCCTCCCGTATGACTCAAAGACCATGTTCGCCGGGGCCTCTTCAGCGCTTTTCAGCCACCGCGCCTCTCTGAAAGAAGATTTGACCAGCTACTTATCTTTTCCTTGTCAACGTGTTTTCATTTTTTAATCATAATATAATAATGACAGCCGCTTGTCAACCATTTGCGGCAAAAATTATCTAAGCCGGCTAATCGTCCTGCTTTTGCTTGCCGGAATTAAATTTCCGGTCCCGCAGATAGTCGGCAATCGTCGCGCCAATGAAGATTAAGTCAAAGGGGCATAGAAGGGCCAGTCCGGTGATGTTCAACATGCTATAGGCCGCCGCGTTGGTAACTACGATAATTCCGATAGGAATCAGTATGTTCCAATAGCCAATCCGGTAACGGAAGAAGTCTCTAATTTCTTGCAACTTTGGCGCGAAAGGTACAGCCAAAATAAAGCCCAACAGTAGCCCAGACGCGAAGATGCTGATTAACAAACTGTTTGGAACCATGATAATACCGCAAAAATTTACTTTCCTAGAAAACAACAAATACAGGATTAATACCTGGAATTATAGTTTTGTTTCTAATGGCATACAAGTGGAAATTATCCAAGCCGGCTAATCGTCTTGGCCGCAGTCCTACTTGCCCAGAGTAAAGAAAAAACCGCCAGCCGCGGTGAAATACCAACGGCTGGTGGTTATTAATTTTTAGCCCAAACGGTTGAGCAGTTCCTTCAAGAAGTCGTAAGTACTGCCGACGTAGCGGTAGTCTGAGCCTTCGAAGACGATAGCGTTCGGGTTGGTGTTGACGGAGATGATGTTTTCAGCATGGTCAACAGTAAAGGTGTATTGCGGCGAGCCGGCAATCCCCAGGTTGATCAAAACTTGCGGCTTGATCTTGTGGCCGTTGACGCCGAGTTGCTGGCCACGGTTGAAGTCTGAGCCGACCATTGGTCTGGTAACCCCGATTTCAGCACCCAGCTTTTCAGCTACTTGCTTGGCCAGAGCGATAGTTTCCGGCTGGTTGGCACCGCGGCCCAGAGCCAGAACGATCTTGGCCTTTGGCAGGCCGGCTGCTTGTGATGGGCTGCTTACCGCGTCAACCGCGCCGGCTGGAGTCTTGGCTGCTTCCAAAAGCGGCAGGATCTGGTCAAGGTCGGTCAAGTCAGCTTGCTTTCTTGCTACTTCCTGGCTTGGTACATCAGCCATTTCAGCATTGCTGATTTCCGTGTACATCTTTTCAATCGTGCCTTCAGCGATTTCCATGGCTCTGGCGTCTCTTACCAGGTGTTCTGGGGCAAATTCAGCGCTGTAGCCGTAGCCGCCCATGATCTGCAGGGTCAAGTCGCAGGATTCAACCGCTGCCTGGCTGCCGAAGCACTTGGCCATAGCTGATTGTTCCATGTATGGCAGGCCGGCATCCTTGCGGCGGGCTGCTTCTTCGTAAACCAAACGGGTCAATTCCTTGTTGGTTGCAATCTTGCTGATCTTGTATTGGGTAACTTGCATGTCCTTGAGCAGGGTATTGCCTGACTTGCGCTTAGCCGCGTAGTTTTTGGCAATATCAAGGGCATGTTCTTGAATCCCGGTTAAAACGGCCCCCATCAAGTAGCGGGCATCATCGTGGGCGTTGTTGGCAATTTCCAAACCTTGCCCCCGCTTGCCCAGCATGTTTTCCGGACCAACTTCGATCTGGTTCATGACAACTTCACCGCAAGGAATCCCCCGCAGGCCGATGAATTTTTCAACATAGCCGAAGGAGAAGCCTGGCATCCCCTTGTCCACGATAAAGACAGAGTATTCGTCAGGACCAGTCTTCACGTTGACTGAGTAAACCTGAGCCAGGGTCCCGTTGGTAATCATAACCTTGTCGCCGTTGATGATCCAGCGGCCGTCCTTTTCAACAGCGTAGGACTGGTGCTTGCTTGGGTCTGAGCCGCCTTCTGGTTCAGTATTGGAGAAGCCGAGGATGGCTTGGGCGCCCCAAGCAAAGTAGCGCTTCTTAGCGGCGTCAGTGCCGTACTTAGCCAGCTGGTCACAGCTCTTATAGTGGCCTTCCAGCATTACGCCGACACTGGCGTTGGCCTTGGCCAGGATGTTGATGATCTTGCCGGCGGTTACAGCGGAAACGTCCAGTCCGCCATATTCCTTAGGAATTTTTGCCCGCAAAAGGCCCAGGTCAACGATCTTCTGGAAAAGGCCGTTTGGCAGCTTGGCCTGGCGGTCGATCTGCAGGTCAAAAGGCGCCACGTCCTTGTTTGCCAATTGCTGAACGGCTTGCAAAAGTTCGGTTTCGTTAGTCATGCTAGTATCCTCATCATTCTTTTTTTATATAAAACATCTCGATCAAAAATTTGAACAATCAGCAATTTAGAAAACGCTTTTATAGTTATATACTATCACGAACTAGTGGCAATGTGCAATAGGAGGAATAAAAAAGCCTCACTCGCGTGAGGCTGAGGATTAATCCAAATGAATTTCGCGGTCAAAAAGCCGGCGGCTTTCCGCGGTCAGATTGTGGGCGACGAACATGATCGTTTTATCTGTCTTGAGCAAGCGGGCAATAATCTCCCGCGTGGCGGCCTGGTCAATGGCACTGGTTCCTTCATCGATCAAAAGCAGCTGGCTGTGGTAAAGATAGCTGCGGGCCAGAACGATTTTTTGCCGCTGACCGCCAGAGATATTGCTGTCTTCTACGGCAACTCTTGTATCAAGCCCAGCCGGCCACAGGCGCAGGTCCTCACTTAAGTTCACCTGGTCTGCTGTTTGGCGGAGCAAGTCTTGATCGTTTAAAGCCGGATTGAACATGGTCATGTTTTCAGCAACGCTGCCGGGGAAAAGCTGGGGATCTTGGGGGAGATAGCCGATTTGACTCAAGTTGGGCTGAATGACCTGTCCCTTCTGGTCCAGATAGTGAATTTCTCCACTGGCTGCCTTGACTTCACCCAAGAGCAGCTTGAAAAAAGTACTTTTCCCCCGGCCGCTGGCGCCGGTCAGCAGAACTTTTTCTCCGGGCTGCAGCTTGATGGCGGGGTAAGCCAGGCTGAGGCCGTTAAAGTCAACGGTTAAAGGACTGCTGGTAAAAGCCGCTGGCGCTTGGCCAGCCTCTTTTTGCTCCGGGACGGCTTCTCTTTGCTTAAGCAGGTCTTGCCGCAGCTGGCGGCTGCCGGAAATTTCGCCTAAGTAGTCAGCCGCGTTTTGCAGATTGCCAAAAAAGTCACTGTTAAAAGATGCGATGCTGCTGAGCAGGCCGAAAGCCGTCCAGTGCTGGATGACCAGAAAGGCGGTCAAGAGCAGGATCAGGCTGCTGCCAAGAGAATATGCCAGCTGATTGAGGTAATCCAAGCGGGCAGAGACGGCGCTTTTGTGCACATGGGCATCTTCCAGTTCCTTGGCGGCCAGGCCGGCTTTTTCCTTAAACCAGGCTAAGGACAGGCAGCGGTGCAAGTCGCCAAGTCCGAGCAGCCAGTCGCCAAGAACCTTAAGATAGGCCTGGTTCTGCGCGGCCAGTCTTTGATTGGCGTGGTTGAGCTGTCGGTCCAGCAGACGGGGAAGGTAGATCTGCACCAAGGCAAAGATGAGGCAGGCGATGAAGAGACTCCAGTGAAAACTGAGCAGGGCGCCGCCAGAAGCCAGGACAGTCATACCGGACTTAAAGCTGCTGTAAATATTGCGCAGGTAGCTGACAGTCAGCAAGTCTCCTTCCTTAAGCAGCTGATTTTGTGCCTGGGCTGGATCGTGTGCTTGGCCATCAGTGAATATATGCAGGGCAAGCTCTTGCCGGATCTGCTGCAGGTAGCTTTGGATCAGCTTTTCCAGTGCCAGGTTGCCATAGTAGGTGAGCAGGGCACTGCAGAGCAGGCAGGCCAGCTGCAAGGCCAGCATTTGGGCAAAAAGCAGGGGCTGCCGGTTTCTTAAAGCATTGAATTCCAGGGTCAAGGCGTAAGAAGACCCGACCAGCAGCAAGGAACTTAAAGCCGCGGCCAGGAAGAGCAGGCTGCTTTTGACTGGCTTGCGGAGGTAAAATTCTTTAAAAGTCATACATGCTCCTTCTTAGCTAAGCTGATTTCCCGGTCAAAGCGGGCTTTTTGTTCAGGGCTTAAATTGTGGGCAACGAAGATGACGGTTGCCGGCAATTGGCAAAGAGTACGCAAGATCTGGTCCTGGCCGGCCCGGTCAACCGCGCTCAGTGACTCATCCAGCAAAAGCAGGGGAAAGTCATGGCTTAAAGTCCGGGCAAGAGCCAGTTTTTGCTTTTGACCGCCGGACAGGGTCAAATCGTCTGGGGTAATCTGGCGCTGGGGATCAAGCTGGAGGCCGACTGTTTCCAGGTAATCTTTTGGATTAGCACTTAGGCCAGGGCTATGCATGGTCACGTTTTCCGCCAAAGTCGCGGGGAACAGGACCAGGTCCTGGGCCAGGTAGCCGATTGAGTAAGGATCCGGCTGGAAGGCTTGGCCAGCAGCATCTTTAAAGATGATCTGGCCTTTTTCGACCTGCAAATCACCTAAAAGCAGTTTTAAAAGGGTGCTTTTACCGCTGCCGCTGTCGCCAGTGATGAGGATTTTTTCACCAGCATGGATGGTTATATCGGGATAGGACAAAAGCTGCTTGCCGTGGGTCAAGGAGACTTGCTTGATCTCGATTTGAGCCATTCGGCTGACCGGCTGCAAATCGCTGTTTTTCTCGCTTCCCTGCAGGCGGCTAAGCCGCTGGCGCAGGCTTTTGGTCGAATTCAGATAAGAATAGCTGCCGGCGATGTTTTCCAGGACGAAAAAAATACTGCTGGCGAAATAACCAGCCGCGATAACGCCACCTAAGGACATCTGTCCTTTAAAGAAGAGGAAGCCGGCGATGAGGGGGATGCTGACTGTGCCTAAGGCGTTGCTAAGGCTTTGCAGGCATTGGATCTGGCTGTTGATCTTGCGGCGGCTGACTTGCCGGTCGGCCAGCTCTTGGCCGGACTTAAGCAGGGCTTTTTGATAAGGGCTTTTGGCAAAATAACGGCGAAGTTCTGCCAGGCCGGCAGTCCATTGGGCGATAGTTGCTAAAAAGTGCTGACTAGCAACCGACAAGTGTTCGGTGGCCTGGTTGCTGTATTTTTCCAATAAGCGGGCAATCGCGAAGGAAGTCACGGTAGTTAAGAGGCTGGCCAGGAGCAGGAGCCAGTGAAAAGACAAGAGACTGGCGGCAACCATAAGCGCGTTGATAACGTCACAGATCAAGTAAAAGAGAACAGTCGCGTAATCGTAAGTCAAAGTGTCAAGATCTTGGCTAAAATGGTTGGTCATCTCGGAGAGGCCGGCAGGCTGCTGGTAATAGTGGTCAGCCAGTCTGTCTCTGAGGCCGTGCAGATACTGCTGGGTCTGCTTGCTGAAGAGGTAGTTGGCCCCGTTAAAGGCCAAGTTCAGGACTAAGGCCAGGGCAAACTGGATCAGAAGCAGGCTGCAAAAAATATTAAAACGGCCGGCGGAAACTTGGTTGACCATTGGCGAGAACAGGTAAGTTGAAGCAACGTCGATGACCTGGGTCATGACCAGCAGGGCAAAGATAATGGCGAAGCGGCCCCGGTTGCTGTTGATTAGTTTACGTAAAGTCATGGGCAAAAATTGTGTAGTCTTTTTCTCCTAAAGGATCTTGGGCTTGTAAATAGTATCTTTGTTGTGTAACTTTTATAATCTTAATTTAATATAAAGTCGCGAACAACTGGTATAAGTAGAAAAACATTAACTATTTTTACTGCTATTGCCTTTCACTTCTTGCTCATGCTTTACTAATTTCTTATAAGCTTTTTTGCTCCCGCGGTCCAAATCCTTGTTAAATTTATATTCTTGCCAGTCACTTATGAAGAGCAGGTCCAGGTTATAGCCCTCTGGATAAAGGTCGGTAGCTTTTCGGCGTAATTTGAGCCGTTTAACGGGAACGACAGAAAATTGTTTGTTGACGAAAATTTTTGCCAAGGTTTGGTCTGCTTCCAAAGCGTAGAAAATACCTTCTTTTTCCAGATTACCGGCGTAGACCACGTCTCCTTTGCAAAAATGTGTTTTGGCTATTTTGCTGGTGGCTTTTTCTTTCAAAACGACCGTGCTGCTGCTGAGTGGCAATTGACCGGATAAAACTTTTTGCGCCTGGTCGATAATTTCTTTTGGCATCCCTACTTTTTGAGCAATCCAAAAAGCCCGGCTCTGCCCGACTTGGTCTAAGAGCAGATGGTAGGTTGGGGTGAGGGTGTCAGCATTGAAGTCCATTGACGCGGTCCGGTAATTAGGATGCTTAACAGCATAATCTTTAATTCTGCTGTAGTGGGTCGTGGCTAAAATCAAGCAGCCCTTAAGTTGCAGGGCTTGCAAGACGGAAATAGCAATAGCAGCTCCTTCATCTGGGTCAGTGCCACTACCCAGTTCATCGAGCAAAACTAGGCTGCGGCTTTGAGCGTGAGTGACAATTTTGGCAATATTGGTCATTTCTGCTGAGAAGGTCGATAGGGAGTTGTCTAGGTCCTGTTGGTCACCAATTTGGCTGAAAATCTGCTGGCTGACAGGGATGTCACAGATTTCCCGGCTGGGCAGAAAAAGCCCAATCTCTGTCATCATGATAGCCAGGCCGCAGGTTTTTAAAGTGGCGGTTTTGCCACCGGCATTTGGTCCAGTAATGATCAAGCCGCGAACTGGTGGCTTGATTTCCAGGTCAAGTGGAACGGGATTTTTAAGCAGGGGATGCCGCATCCCCCGTAAAAGCAGCTGATTTGTCTGATTTAATCTGGCCCGCTTGCCATTCAGCTCCCGGCTATACCGCGCCCGGGCCATAATTTGATCAATTGCCGCGACGACATCAATGTTACGTAATAGGCCGGGGCTTTCTTCATAGACGGCAGCGGTAAGCTGTCCGAGGATCATCGCTTCAATAGCTTCAATTTGTCCCTTGACAGCAAGCTTTTCGCTGCTCAGCTGGTCCAGTTTGCGTGGAAGAATGAAGGCGGTTTGTCCATTGGCTGAATAAGCGATGATTCGTCCAGCGATTGCCTTTTTAAAGCTGCTTTTGACGGGCAGAGTCAAGTGGCCATCTTTTTCTACCAGTCGCTGTTCTTGCAAACTTTGGCTGACATTCTTGCTTTGCAGCAGCTTACCAGCTGTATCTTTTATTTCCTGGCTTAGTTCCTGTTCTTGCCGCCGCAGCCGCCTTAAGTCGCGGTCAGCACTGTCGGCAACTTGACCATGTTCTATTGACTGATAGATCTGTTCAACTAGTTTTGGAAAAAGCTGGAGTTCTTCACCATAGGAATTAAGGATTGGAACCAGATCTTTTTCTCTGTACAAAAAACGTTGCAGCAATTCACAGACCCGTAGATAATCAGCAACTTTTTCCAAATCATCTGCTGACAGAAGGAGCCCCTTCTGCGCGCGATTGATCAATGGCAAAAGGGAATCTGAAGAAACAAACGGCAGTTGCAAGCGCCGCTCTAAGAGCCGCGTACCTTCTTCTGTTTCATCGAGTAAGTGGGTAACAGCTGCCAGTTTGGTCAATGGCTGGGCCTGCAGTAGCAAGTTTCTGGCTTCGGGGGACTTGGCGTAAGACGCTACTTGGGTAAGGACTTGTGCAAATTGCAATTGGTCGTTTTCAAAAATTTTGGTCATCTAATTTTCCTTTAATCGGATATGCGTAAAAAAAACGGTCTCCAAAAAAGTTGGAGACCGGTTGATAATATTCTGCTTTAATTAAGCGAAGTTTTCCTGCAGGTCCTTCACGCCGGCTTCTGACAGGGTGGTGTAGATTGAACCCTTAACGCCCTTGAAGGTTTCCAGGCTAAGGTCAATGCTCTTTTCACCATTGCCGGCATCGCTGACCGCCACGCCCAAAAGCTTGTAGGCGGTTGAAGTCGGGTCTGGTGAGAAGTACAGGCGCTTCTTGCCGTCAGTTACTGACTTTTCAGTGTAGAAGTAAACCTTGGCTGGGCTGGACTTGACTGCCAGGTTGAGGTCGCTGGAGTCAACCATGTTCAAGGTCAGCAATTCGTAGTGCTGAGCCAGGTGACCGCCAACGCTTTGGAAGACGGCCAGGAACTTTTCAGTTGTTTCAGGGTCAACTTCACCAAAGTCGATGTTGTCGTTTTCTTGTACCAATGACAAGATCAACAAGTGCTTAGTATCCTTGTCGTAGTATACGCTGAAGTTTTCAACGCCACCTGGCCAAGGAGCCTTGCCCTTTTCATATTGGGTAAAGTAGACGCTTGAGTCGTTCTTGACAACCAGCTTGCTTGCGCCGTCAACGGTCTCCAGACTGATGATCGGCATTGGCGGAACATAGCTGTCCTTTTGACGCTGTGCCCACAGCTGGGATTGCTTCTTCTTTTCATTGCGGGAGTTGATGTAAGTACCCACGCCGATGATGATGATCAATAATAAAAGTATCCAACCCATAGTTGTCTAAACCTCCAGTATAGGCATTTCTTCCGAGCTGAAAAAATGCTTGATTAATGCTAAGTTAAAATTTATCTGGCTCAAAGCTAAGTGCTAAGCCCGTTTATATCTTTTAATTTTACTACAAAATAGCCGTTTGGCAAACCTCGTACAGGCCGCAAAGTTATTAAAATTAAGCAGAGACGGGGTTTTTTTAGAAAAAAGCAGCTGATCCTTATTAGAAATAAATTAAGTTAACGCTTGGCATTCTTTTCAATGCTTTCCTTTAAGTAGCCCAGGTACTTTTGCCCGATGGAAGAGAGCTGGTGCAGGCGGTTGGTCAGGTAGCCGATTTCAATGTATTCGTCGCTGATCAAAGGCCGGGCGATGATGTCGTCCCCATTTAAGTCAGCATTGATGATCCCTGAGGAGATGGTATAGCCGTTTAAGCCGATTGCCAGGTTAAACAGGGTGGCCCGGTCACTGACAATGATAGATTTTGGGGAATGCTGGTCAGCCAGGGTTTCTTCCCAGTAATAGAAGGAATTGTGCTTGCCCTGGTCGTAGCTGAGCTTGGGGTAGGGCAAGAGGTCGGCTAAAGAGATGACTTTTTTGCCGGCCAGGGGATGGTTTCTGTATAAAAAAATGTGGGGGCGGGCCTTAAAGAGGGGAGTAAAGCTGAGTTCCTTTTCCTGGAAGCTGTTTTCCATGACCTGGCGGTTGTAGCGGCTGAGGTAGACGATGCCGATCTCGCTGTGGAGGTTGGCCACGTCTTCGATGACTTCATAGGTCCGCATCTCTTTGAGGCTGGCTTGGTAGTCGCTCTGGCCGATTTCTTTTAACAGCTGGACGAAGGCGTCAACGGCGAAAGCATAGTGCTGGGCCGCCACGGAAAAAATCTTCGGCGCGCTGGACTGGTCGCCGTAGCGGCGCTCAAGCAGCTGGACCTGGTCCAGGATCTGCTGGGCATACTGCATGAACTCCCGGCCATCTTCGGTCAAGCTCACCCCTTTTTTGCCCCGGATCAGGATGGTGATCCCCATTTCTTTTTCCAGCTGCTTGATGGCGCTGGACAGGGTGGGCTGGGCGATGAAAAGTTCTTTGGCTGCCTCGGTCATGTTGCCGAGGGCGACGACTTTTTGCAGATAGAGCAGTTGCTGGATGCGCATGCTTGAACCTCCATAGTTTAAATCTATCGATACATGATAAAAATAGCTATTTTCAATCATAACGAGATCTAGCTATAATAACAAGCATTAAGAGCAAATTAAAAATACGATTTAAAAACTTCGGAGGTAATTCAGATGTCATTTCCACGTTACGATATTGTCGGCAGTTTCTTGCGTCCAGCAGCATTAAAGGAAGCCCGGGAAAAATTTGCCCGCGGCGAGATCAGCCAGGCCGAGCTTACGGCTGTAGAAGACCGGGAAATCAAGGACCTGGTGCAAAAAGAAGTCGCTGCCGGCTTAAAGGTGGTTTCTGATGGGGAATTCCGCCGCAGCTATTGGCACTTGGACACTTTCTGGGGCTTTGGCGGGGTAGAACATGTGCGGGCTGATCATGGCTACTTCTTCCATGATGAAGAAACCCGGCCAGACGCGGCCAAGTTGGTTGGCAAATTGACTTATGAAGCCGGCCACCCCGACGTGGCAGCTTTCGACTTCCTCAAGCCTTTGGCGGATGCAGCTGGCGTTGAAGCCCGCCAGAGTATCCCAGCCCCGGCTCAGCTCTACTGTGAACTGATTTGCCGCAGCGATAAATTGATCGCGGCTACTGATGCCGTTTACCCAGACCGGGCAGAACTGGCCAAGGACGTTTCCAAGGTCTACCGGGAATTGATTTTGGACTTGTACAAGCACGGTGCCCGCGACATCAAGCTGGACGACTGTACTTGGGGCGTCTTGGTCAACGACAGCTTCTGGCATGCTTTTGACGAAGGACACCTTAAGCGTGAAGAAATCCTGCAGCTTTACAAGGAAATCAATGAAAATGCCTTGGTTGACCTGCCAGAAGACTTGCGAATCACGACCCACATCTGCCGGGGCAACTATGACTCAACTTGGGCTTCAGAAGGCGGCTACGGCCCAGCTGCTCCTTACGTCTTTAAGGAAAAAGGGGTGGAGGCCTTCTACCTGGAATTTGACGACGACCGGTCAGGCGACTTCGCTCCTTTAGCTGAAGTGCCAGCCGACAAGGTAGTTGTTTTGGGCCTGGTAACCAGCAAGAAGCCGGAATTGGAAGACCCGGAAGCTTTGAAGGCCCGGATCAAGGAAGCCGGCCAGTACCACCCATTGGCAACTACTGCTCTCAGCACCCAGTGCGGCTTTGCCTCAACTGAAGAAGGCAACCACTTGACTGACGAAGAACAATGGGCCAAGATCAAGCTGGTCATCGACACGGCTAAGGAAGTTTGGCCAGACGCTGAATAATCAATAGGGATGCCTCCTTGCGCGGGGCATCTTTTTGATATTTGGGAAAAATGTCACAAGTCTGATAATTTTTTCAAAAAGTCAGCCGAAGCGCTTTCGAAAAGCCAAATTCTTCTTTATAATAGGACTAGCAAAAAGAGAACATTGAAGAAATGAGGCAACTACTTTGAAGAAATATGCATTTGGTGTTGACATCGGTGGTACCACTGTAAAGATTGGTTTGTTTGAAACCAACGGTGAATTGTCCCAAAAGTGGGAAATCCCAACTAGAAAAGAAGGCAACGGGTCCAAGATCCTGCCTGACATCGCTGCTTCTCTGAACGACAAGCTGAAGGAACTGGACATTCCTAAGGAAGAAGTAGCCGGGATCGGCATCGACGTGCCAGGTCCAATCCTGGACGACGAAATCGTCAATCGCTGTGTCAACCTGGGCTGGGGCGTCTTCAACGTGGCTGAAAAGGTCCGCAAGCTGACTGGCCTGGATGAAGTCAAGGTAGCCAACGACGCCAACGCTGCTGCTTTGGGTGAAATGTGGCAAGGTGGTGGTGAAAGCCACCAAAACGTTGTCATGGTTACCCTGGGTACCGGTGTCGGCGGCGGGATCATCTCTGAAGGCAAGATCGTCGCCGGTGCCTTCGGGGCTGCCGGGGAAATCGGCCACATGCTGGTCAACAAGGATGAAACCCAGCTCTGCGGCTGCGGCAAGAAGGGCCACCTGGAACAATACGCTTCCGCTACTGGCATTGCCCGCAAGGCCAAGGAACTTCTGGCTGAAAGCAGCGAAGAATCAAGCCTGCGCGGGGTAGACCAACTTGACGCCAAGGCAGTCTTTGACGCGGCTAAGGAAGGCGACAAGCTGGCTCTGGAAATCGTTGACTTTGTCGGCGAAACTTTGGGTACTGCCCTGGCTTCCATCTCCTGCGTCTTTGACCCAGAAGTCTACGTTATCGGCGGCGGGGTCTCCAAGGCTGGCCAAATCTTGATTGACACTGTGCAAAAGCACTTCGTTGACGCGGCCTTCCACGCTTCTGAAGGTACTGAATTCGCCCTGGCCCAACTGGGCAACGATGCCGGCATGTACGGTGCCGTTAAGATGGTTCTGTAATTTTGAATGTAAAAAAGCACCAGGCTTTTAAAGTCTGGTGCTTATTTTGTTTATTCTAAAGAGTCCAGGGTTGCCTTCATCGTCGCGGCTGAGGCTTGCATCTTGGCCAATTCGCTGTCATTTAACGGCAATTCCAGCACGTGGCTGATCCCTTGCCCGTTGATGATGGCCAGGGTGCCCAGGTAGATCTCATCCTTGATCCCGTATTCCCCATGCAATGGCGCGGAAAGAGGCAGGGCCAGGTCGTTGTTTTCCAAAATGGCGGCCACGATCTTGGCCAGCATCATGGCTACGCCATAGTAGGTCGCTCCCTTTTTGCTGATGATCTCGCCGCCCTTTTCCCGGACGTGGGCTTCAATCTCATCCAAGGCTTCTTCAGTCATGCCCGGATAGTCAAGCAAGGGCTTGCCGTTAACCACGGCACTTGAGAAGTTCTCAAAGCTGCTGTCGCCATGTTCACCCAGAACCCAGGCGTTGACTGATTCAATTGGCACTTGCAGCCGCTTGGCCAGTTCCACCCGCAAACGGGCTGAGTCCAGGGAAGTCCCGGTACCGATGACCCGCTTCTTCGGGAAGCCGGACAGCTTCTGGGTCAAAGTGGTCAAGATGTCAACCGGGTTGGCGGAAACGACGAAGATGCCGCTGAAGCCGGAAGCTACGACTGGATCAATGATGCTCCGCAAGATGGCTTCATTCTTCTTGATCAGGTCAAGACGGCTCTCACCTGGCTTGCGGGGCACGCCGGCCGTGATGACTACCACGTCAGCGTCAGCCGCGTCGCTGTAGTCGCCAGCTCTGAGCTTGGTCTGGCCCGTGAAGTAGGTCAGGTCTTCCAAGTCCAGGCAGTCGCCAGCGGCCCGGTCTTTATTTAAATCGCAGATGACCAGTTCGTCCACCCGCGTCGTTTGCAATAAATCGTTGGCAAAGTTGGAGCCGACAGCACCATCGCCAACCAGCAGGACTTTTCTATTCATATTTGTTCCTCCCTCAGGGAAATTCGTTAACCTTATTATAACTGAATTCGAGCCAAATATTTCCCGGGAAATAAAAAACGCGGCCCAGAGGACTGCGTTTCTTAGAAATGTGATGTGATGTGATAAAACTTAAGCTTGCTACGACAAAGTAGTTTGCTTGGCGGCGCCTGTTAGTGATAGGAGTAGAGGCGCCGCATGTGATGAGTAAGGAAAAAATAAGTTTGTCTGTCTGTAAGAGACAGGAACCGAAAAATGTTGAAATACATATCTGAGTTCAGAGCCGGCCCTTGCCTATCAAAAACAAGTAACATAAATAGAAAAGCAAAAGCATGGCAACTGGGCTGGTCATGAACCTGTTAAGAGCTACACCAACCGGTGGCATGCTCGGATCGCCACCCGTCAGTAGTACCGAAAATTATAACGACTGAAGGAGAAAAAATGAGAAAAATAACTAGCCGCATAACTTTCGAAGAATATATTACTACGGTTTATGTCAATAATCAAAAAAACAGCTCACTTTTTTGATTATTAAAAAACATATCTTTTTGTAAGCGGTTGGATGAAAAAGAAAAGTACAAATAATAAAGCTTGTGACATGGTCAACTTTTATGAAAGGTAGGTACCAAAAGAAAAACGGCTCCAACAGAGCTGAAGCCGTGACATGGTAAATATTCTAATTCTAGTTTGTTTTTTTAGTTTTCTAGTTTGCTTACTATTTTTGTATTTCCAGCCTTAAGCTGCCCGCTTCTTGGCCTGGATTTCCTTGAGGCCTGGCAGACTGATCATGACAAGGAAGCTGAGGATGTAGAGGGCGGACAAGAAGCCCATAACCACGTACAGGTTGTAGTGGTCCATCAAGGCGCCGATGATGACGGAAGAGAAGCCCCCGATGGCCCGGCCGGTGTTCATGATCAAGTTGTTGGCCGTGGACCGGATTTCAGTCGGGTAGAGCTGGCTGATTACCGCCCCGTAGCCACCGAACATCCCGTTGGAGAAGAAGCCGGTCAAGGCTCCGGCCAAAAGCATGGCCCAGTAGCTGGTCACGTTGACGATAGCAAAGACCACGACCGCGCTGCCCAAAAGGAAGATGCCGAAGGCCCAGCGGGGACCGATCTTGTCCATGATGGTGCCGAAGACCATCATCCCAATGCTCATGCCGACGATGGTAGCGATCATCCAGTAAGAAGAGCCGGAAACTGACATGCCCTGCTTCTTCTGCACGATTGATGGCAGCCAGTTCATCAAGCCAAAGTAGCCGGCGATCTGCACGATCGTCATCAGCATCATGCCCAGGGTCTGCAAAGCCAGGCGGGGCGTCTCAAATAAGCGGCCGAAGGAGATCTTTTCACTCGTTTCTTCCGCCTTCTTGTGAGCGGCCAAAAATTCATTGCTTTCTTTGACGTGGCGGCGGACAAAGTAGGTCAAAACAACCGGCACTACCCCAAAGAGGAAGAGGGTGTTCCAGCCGTAAGCAGGAATGATCCAGGCAGCCAGAAGAGCGGCCACGATAGAGCCGATTTGGCCGCCCACGGCCGCCACCGAACTGGCCCGGCCAATTTGATTGGCCTGGAAGTTTTCCGCGATCAAGGCAATCCCGACCCCGTATTCACCGCCGGCCCCGATCCCGGCTAAGAAGCGGAGGGCATAGAGGGCGATGATGTTGTGGGCGAAGTAGGTTAAGCCAGTCGCGATGGCAAAAAGAAAGATCGTATAGCTGAAAGTCTTGACCCGGCCGATACGATCTCCTAGCAGCCCAAAGAGCGCGCCACCGAAGAACATTCCGAGGTTGGTAAAGGTTCCGATCCAGCCGCCGGCCGCGGAGCTGATGTGCATCTGCGCGATGATTTCCGACAGGGAGAAAGACAGGAACATGACGTCCATGTTTTCCAGCAGGAAGCCGGAAGACATGGAGGCCAAAACCCACTTTTGGTTAGTGGACATTGAGCTGGTATTATCCATTATTAACTTGTACCTCCAAAATTAATGCTCACGGACATTACTTATTTTGTATCGGTAACAATTATTTGCGTTTTCCTTAAGATTGTCAAGGGCTCTTGCAAAACAATCGTTATTTAATTACTCAGTCTGGTCGCTGATGGCCTTTGGCAGGGCAATATTGTGGTGGAGACTATGCCAAAGCCGGCGGTCAAAACCTTCTTCCGCTTTGGGCTTAAAGGAAGACAAAAGAGCGTGAAGTGAGAAATGAGATTTGCTGATATCCAAAAGATGCCTCGCGTTGATAGGGCAAATCTATCAATAAAAATACAATGCCTATTATTAAGTGTAAGCGGTTTACGGTATACTGAAATTAAGTGAGAAAAATAACAAAAGGAGTGAAAACTATGTCAGCTAAGAATCATCGGTATGCCGCCACGGCATCTACCGTTTACTTTTCATACTTTATGATGGGGATCGGGATGTCCCTCCTGGCCCAATTCAAGCCCCAGTTTGCCAGCCTCTGGCATTCCTCAATTTCCGGAGTCTTGAGCGTGGTCAGCGCGGTTGGGATTGGGGGGATCGTCTCCATCTTGATCACTGGCCCGATTTCAGACCACTTTGGCCGCCGGGCCTCAGCCGTCATCGGCCACTTGCTCTGGGCCATTTACTACATCGGCTTGCTTTACGCCCCGAATTTTGCGGTTGCCTACATTATTGGGATCTTGGGCGGGATCGCCAATTCCTTCTTGAACGCGTCCAATTTCCCGGCTTTGATGGAAATTTTCCCAGAAAGTGCCTCAGTAGCGGGCCTGATGTCCAAGTTTGCCATCAATATCGGCCAATTCTGCCTGCCTTTAGCCATCCTGCTGGGGACGGCCCTGGGCTCTGGATACCGGACTGTCTTCATGCTGGCCGGCATTTTGTACACCGTCATGGCCTTGATTCTGGCCTTTTCACCTTACCCAGACCAGGTCAGCGGCCAGAAAAAGCAGGAAAAAGCCAAGCACGACTTCAACCTGGGCGTCTGGAGCCTGGTTTTGATGGGCTTCACCTCCACGGCTGCCTTCCTGCTCTGGATCAACACCTACCAGGAACTGGCCAAGTCCTACGGGATTGCTAACCCTAGCTCCTTGCAGTCAGTCTACGCGGTTGGGGCCTCAATTGCCGTCCTTTTCAACTCCTTTATCATTAAAAAAGGGGTCAAGGAAATCGACATCTTGATCTGGTACCCCCTGCTCAGCGCTGCTGGCTTGCTTTTGGCCTACTTCATCAAGGCCCCGCAAATCCTCTACCTGACCAGTCTGGCGGTCGGCTTCTTCGCGGCCAGCGGTCTTTACCAGCTGGGCCAAAGCGTCCTGGGCCAGATGTACCCGGACATGAAGGCGACCGTCCAGTCTTGGGGCGGCTTCTTCTCAGCCTTCGCCAACTTTGCTATCATCCAGCTGGCGGCTTCCATTACGGCCCGGACTGGTGCGGCTGCCCCGCGTTTGATCCTGCTTTTGAACGTAGCCAACATGCTGATCGGTACGGCCTTGGCCCTTGTAGTTAAGCGGGTTGGCCAGAAGAAGCGGGGTAAAGCTGATTAATACTTTGTTTTCAATAAAGATGATCTATTAATAAAAAGACCGGGACTTATTTTTTTAAGTAACCGGTCTTTTTATAATGAAAGCGATTGTAGAAAAATAATTAGCAGGAGAAGATCTCATGAGTAAAGAAACACTTAAAGCGCAAGCACAAGGCCGTAACGGGGAAATTGACTTTGACATTGAAATCGAAAACCGGGAAATTGCCGATATCAAGGTAACCAAGAGCTCAGAAACCAAGGCTGTCTTCAACCAGGCCTTCGGCCAGCTCCGCGACAACGTTCTGGCTGCCAACAGCTTCAACGTTGACGCTGTTTCCGGGGCAACCATCATGACCAAGGCCATCCTGGAATCCGGCCAAAAGGCGCTGGATGAAGCAGGGCTCATGCCAGCTCCCCGGCCAGTTGACAGAAGCCACAAGGCTGTCACTTTAGATGTCGACGTGGCCGTTGTCGGCTCTGGCATGGCCGGTCTCATCGCTGCCTGCCGGGCCTTGTCCATGGGCAAGAAGGTCGTTGTTTTGGAAAAGAACGGCTATGTCGGCGGGGCTTCCATCTTGAACGGGTCCAACGTGACTGCTACCGGGTCAAAACTGGCCAAGAAACTCTTCGGCTCTTTAGCTGAAGAAGACTCAGCCCAGCGCCTTTTTGACGACATCACCAGAGAATGCCGGGGAACCAACTACCCTGAAATGTCCCACCTGCTGGCTGACAACATCGGCAAGGCCATCGACTTTATCACTGACTTCGCTGGTCTGACCTACCAAAAGGCAGAAACCCAGACCATTGAACACAGCGTTAACCGGCAAGTGGAAATGCCAAGCCAAAGCTCCTACGAAGTCGTAACCAAGGTAGCTGATGCCTTCAAGGCCAAGGGCGGGATCCTGCTTACCGATGCCCGGGTTGAAGAACTGAAGAAGAACCCTGCTGGCGTCTTGACCAGCTTGGTTGCTGAAGGCAAGCACCAAACCACAACGGTTAACTTCAAGTCCCTGGTTCTGGCCGCCGGTGGCTGGGGCGCCAAAGACTTCAAGGAACACAAGACTGACATTCCTTACTACGGGCCAATGACCTCAACTGGTGACTACTTCGGCTTTG
The DNA here is from genome assembly GCA_027681045.1 of Lactobacillaceae bacterium AF64-9pH9TA. GTDB lineage: Bacteria > Bacillota > Bacilli > Lactobacillales > Lactobacillaceae > Lactobacillus. The sequence continues at coordinate 35,656 of JAQDCK010000003.1, forward strand.
CCAAGGGCATGAACCTGGTGACCCGGAATCTGGACTGGTACAAGGTTTACCCGCACGGCTTGGAAGTTGAACCAGGCATTGCCAAATTGACTACTTATTCAACCAAGGAAGCCAGCGACATGGGGGCAATTTTTGTCAACCGGGCCGGCAAGCGGGTGGTCAACGAAAGCCTGCCTTACACCCACTTCCGTGACGCGATCGCCAATGAAAAGGACAAGACCTGCTTCGTTTTGATGGACCAGCGGATCTGGGACCGCTACTACGAACTGATGCTTAAGTACGGCTTCACCGCTGAAGAAGTCCAAGGCTTCTTTGCTAATGATGGCAAGAAGAGCCCGGTTCTGGTCAAGGGCGACCTGGCCACCGTAGCGCAAAAGGCCGGCATCGACTATGGCAACTTGAAGGAAACCTTCGACCACTACCAGGAATACGCCAAGGCAGGCCGCGATCCGGAATTCGGCCGCGATGCCAAGTTCCTCCACGAACTGGAAGGCGACACTTACTACGTCATTGAACAAAAGCTCCGTTTCTGCACCACCATGGGCGGCTACGAAGCTACTAAGGACATGCAGCTTTTGGACAACGACTTTAAGCCAGTTGCCAACTTCTACGCTGCCGGCGAACTGGTTGGCGGGGCCAACGGCAAGGACTCAATGCCATCAATGATGAACTCCTGGTCCTACGCTTCCGGTTTTGTGGCTGGTACGGCAGCTGCTGATAATGCCAACAACTACGCTGTTGACCTTGTTACTAGCGCCAGCCATGCTCCGGCTCCTAAGCCAGAAGCGACTTCCGGTGCCAGCCACTAATATTGCTAACAATTCACAAATTTTCTACCGAGCCAAAAAATAAGCTATGTGAAAACATACACTTTATTCTTTTTTGACCACGGGAACCTTCTTCCTTACAAAAACTTGCTAAAAAAGCCCAAGCTGATGCTTGGGCTTTTTCTTCTTAAACGAGCTTATGTTCGTTATTGTAATGCTTCCGGCAGTAGGATTTGATAAATTGTTCAAATCTGGTTACGGCTGGGGTTAGGAAGTGGTTGGACTTTTTCACGACAAAAATCGGGTGAACGCCGACATTTTCATCAATGTGCAAGAGCTTGACCGTCCGCGGGTCCAGCTGGGGCAGGTGGGGCACGATGGCTACCCCGTAGCCCCAGTGAACGAAGCCGATGATGGTGTGGTCTTCCATGGACTCCATGATGGTCTTCGGTTTGACGCCGGCGTCAGCGAACATCTTGTCCAGGCGGGGGCGCAGGCCGCTGTTTTTGCTGTAGTAGATCATTGGGTACTTGGCTAAATCAGCCAGGGAGACAGAGTCCTTTTTGGCTAGAGGATTGGAGAAGGGGACGACAGCTAGCATTTCCTGGTCAACCAGGTGGGAGATGTCAACCTTGTCTTCCAGGCCGGGCAGGTCAGGGGCTGAGGAGACGACCAAATCCAGGTCGTCATTGACCAGCTGGTTAACCAAATCGTCAGTGGTTCCCTGCACGAAGGAGAAAGTGATGTGTTTGGTGTCTTTTTCCTGCTTGAACTTGTAGATCAGCTGGGGAATCAAGTCCTGGCCCATTGTAAAGGTGAAGCCGACCCTAATATGGCCCCGGTTGACGTCCAGCAATTCAGCAATGTACTCGCCGCCCCGGTCCAGGTCGCTCAAGCCGCTTTTAACGTATTCCAGGTAGATCTTGCCATAGTTGGTCAAGCGGATGTTCCGGCCCTCTTTTTCAAACAGAGGCACGCCGAGTTCTTCCTCAATGCTGCTGATGGCGTAGGAGAGGGAAGGCTGGGAGATGCCCAGCTTTTCGGCTGCCTTGGCCATGTGCTCCGTCTTAGCTAGCTCGACGAAGAAACGCAAATGTCGAATGTTCATGTTTACCTCCAAATTATGCACAACAGGTTTCCATACATATATTATACCGTTAATCTAGAACTGATAAAATGCTTTTATCAATTTTTTTGCTTTGCCTTATTTATCACGAATGCTGAAAACGATAACATAATAGTGAATTGAGAAAAAAGTAACTTGTTAAAAGTTTTAAAGGAGATTCCAGAAATGGCAGACGAAAGAAACAACGAGATTGAAGAAACGAAGATTCAAGGCGTTAACGGCCCAATCACCGGCTGGCTTGACGGGCACACGATCCTGGTAGGTTTGATGGCTTACCCGATCCGTCACACCATGTCACCAACCATGCACAACAACGCTTTTGCCAAGTTGGGCTTGAACGGGGCTTACCTTTGCTTTGAAATCGACAACGAAAAGCTGCCAGGCGCTATCGACGCTATCCGGACCTTGGACATGCGGGGTTCAAACGTGTCAATGCCAAACAAGAAGAAGGTTATCCCTTACCTGGACAAGCTGGACAAGACTTCCCAAATGTGTGACGCCGTAAACACCATCGTCAACGAACATGGCGTTTTGACCGGCTACACCACTGACGGCATGGGCTGGCTGCGGGCCTTGAAGAAGGATGGCCAAGACGTTAAGGGCAAGATCATCACTTTGGCTGGTGCCGGCGGTGCCGCTACCCCAATCGCTGTTACTGCTTCCCTGGAAGGCGCCAAGGAAATCCGCATCTTCAACCTGGACGACGACAAGTGGGCACAAGCAGTCAAGAATGTTGAAACCATCAACAAGGAAACTGACTGTGTAGCCAGCGTTCACCACTTGGAAGACAAGGAAGACTTCAAGAAGTCAATCGCTGAATCAGACATCTACTGCGACGCTACCAGCGTAGGGATGAACCCATTGCAAGACCAAACTTTGGTTGAAGACCCATCATGGTTCCACGAAGACATGGTTGTTTCCGACACTGTTTACGCTCCACGCAAGACCAAGCTGATGGAAGTTGCTGAAAAGGCCGGCGTAAAGCACATCTACAACGGGATCGGCATGATGATCGAACAAGGTGCCGCTGCCTTCAAGCTGTGGACTGGCAAGGAAATGCCAACTGACTACATTCAGGAAATCATGGATGCCAACAAGTAATCTGTAATTTTTAACCAGTAAACTTAATAGAAATTGGTTTAAATCAATACCTTCTGCAGCTGAATATTTGCCGACAGAAGGTATTTTTGGAAGGACAAAATCATGAAAAAGAACAAGTACATGATGACTGCCTTCATGCTGTACATGAACTACTTTGTGCACGGGATGGGCGTTATCATCATCTCACAAAATGCCTCCAGCCTGGCCCAGCAATGGGGCACGACCACGACTGGTGCCATCGCCGTAGTTTCCTCACTGGGTATCGGCCGGATCATCAACCTCTTGATCTCAGGTATCCTGTCTGACAAGTTCGGCAGAAAGCCATTCGTGCAACTGGGGATCGTCTTCTATCTGGTCTTCTTTGTTGGCCTGCTCTTCTCCAAGAGCGTGACTGTGGCCTACATTTTGGGGATCTGCGCCGGGATGGCCAACTCCTTCCTGGACACTGGTACTTACCCAGCCCTGATGGAAATCTTCCCAGCTGCCAAGGGGACTTCCAACGTTGTTTTGAAGGCCTTCATCTCTGGTGCCCAGTTCCTCTTGCCATTTATCGTCAGCGGCCTAGCTGCTGCTCACGCTTGGTACGGCTGGTCAATCGTTATCCCAGCTGCCATCCTGGTTATCACCTTCATCTACTTCCTCAAGGGTGCCTTCCCGGACTCCAAGGCAGTTGCTGAAGCTGAAGAAAAGAAGGCTGCCGAAGCTGAAGCTGCCGCAGCCGGCGACAAGCCAGCCGTTGAGTCCAACAAGTGGGTTGACGGTACCTTGTTCATCCTTTACGGCTACATTTCCCAAGCTACCTTCTACATGGTCAGCCAAATGCTGACTCAATACGGGCAACAAATCAGCCACATGAACGACGGTGCTGCCCATGCCCTGGTTTCCTGGTACTCACTTGGCTCAATCTGCTGTGTTCTGTTTACTGCAGTGATCGGTAGCAAGTTTAAGGAAGTACAATTGGTGCCAATCTACACTTTGGGTGCCTTCATCGCTATTTTCTTGATGTGGGCATACCCAGCTAGCGCGGTATTGATGGCTGCTCTGGCCTTCGCCGTTGGTTTCTTCGCCGCTGGTGGCGTAATGCAGCTGGGCTTGACGGTTATGGCCGACTTCTTCCCAGCTGGCAAGGGGACGGTTACTGGTTTCTTCTACACTGCCGGTTCAATCGCTTCCTTCACTATTCCTTTGGTAATCAACGCTTTGCCAGGGATGAGAGAAGTTATGTTCTTTGATGTGATCGTTGCCCTGCTGGGCTTCGTGGACACGACCATCATTGCTATCCGTTACAAGAAGCTGTTTGGCTCACTGAAGAAGTAATTTTTTTAAAAGCAAAAGCAGAAAAACAGAAGGTATAAAAAATGACTACTGTAAAAGTTAGAAATATCGTTTTGGGCGAAGGCTTGCCAAAGATTGCCGTGCCAAACGTTGGCGTGACTGAAGAAGAAATCCTGGCTTCAGCCAAGGAAATCGCGGCTGCCAAGCCGGACATCATGGAATGGCGGATCGACTACTACGAGGCCGGCATCAAAGACAATGAAAAGCTGATCGCTACGGCCAAGGCTTTGCGGGACGTAGTTGGCGAACTGCCAATCCTGGTTACTTTCAGAACCAAGAACGAAGGCGGCGTCCTGGAACTTGGTGAAGACGAATACCTGGACCTGGTAGCTACTGTAGTAAGCAACCGTTTGGGCGACGCGGTCGACATCGAACTTTTCCACGATGAAGAAAGAGTCAAGGACCTGGTTAAGCAGGCCCACAACTACAACGTGGTAGTTATCATGAGCAACCACGACTTTGAAAAGGTGCCAGCCAAGGATGTCATCGAATTCCGCTTGAAGAAAATGGCCGAATTGGGTGCTGACGTGCCAAAACTTGCCTGCATGCCGCACAGCGCTGACGACGTTTTGACCCTGCTCAGTGCTACTAATGACGCCCGCAAGGCTCTTGCCAACCCAATCATCACCATGGCAATGGCTGACCTGGGTAAGGTCAGCCGGATTGCCGGCCAAGTCTTTGGCTCCTGCCTGTCATTCGGTGCCGTTGGCAAGACCTCAGCACCTGGCCAATTGTCAATCGAAGACTTGAGAAACGCTGAAAATTACTTGGAACTGCACTAATAAGCACGAGAAACGCTTTTCCAGAAACGAAAGCTCCTGTATCAATCGCGATACAGGAGCTTTTTCTTGCACTTGAGACAGGGCTTAAAATGCAGTATGCTTTTGGCAAAAGCAATACAGCCTTGTGCTGGTAGATAGGTGATGGATAGTGAAAGAGGGTGAGCGCTGTGCCTATTTCATCATTCGTGGGGATTCTCGTCCTGCTGGTTGCTGGAGTGGCCATTGGCTTGGCTGTCTATGGCTGGGTCAGTCATAGACGGGGCTTAACAGTTGAAGCCCTGCTTGCTGGAGCAATCTTTCTAGGCTTAGTCTATTGGGTTGGCAGCAATTTTATCGGCTCCATGTGAACCATATTTTGGCTTTTAGAGCATATGAAAGCTCCCGTATCAATCACGATACAGGAGCTTTTTTGGTGGGGATGTATTTTTTAGTCGCTTAAATCTTCGCCGTCACTGGCGATAACCTTCTTGTACCAGTAGAAGGAGTCCTTTGGAATCCGCTTGAGGCTGCCTGCGCCCTTGTCATCGCGGTCAACGTAAACAAAGCCGTAGCGCTTGCGCATTTCGTAACCCATCAGGTCGATGCCGTCGAGATTGATAGCGTCGCGCATGGAGGTAATGCACTGCTGCAGGTAGGAGATTCTTTTGCCGTCTTCACTTATCTGGTCTTTAACCTCAATGCCGTTTTCCACGATCCAGAGCGGCTTGTGGTAACGGTTCCAGAGCTGGTTCAAGGCAATCCACAATACGTCATTTTAATAGAGAATTCGGGCTTAGCTAGGAAAATACCGGGAAAGCAATAGAAAAAGCTGATCGATAAAAGCGGTTGGATGCCTTCTTTTACAGGGCGGCGAGCGCTAGCATATTTTTAGAGATAAAAACAAAGGAATGGAAAAAGATGACTGACGAAAGAAACAATGATATTTTACCGGTAAAGATCAGCGGGATTAGCGGACCCGTGACAGGCTGGCTTGACGGGCACACCATTTTGCTGGGTCTGTTCGCTGATCCAATCAGACACTCAGTTTCACCAACTATGCACAACAACGCTATGGCTAAGCTGGGCTTGAATGGGGCCTACCTCTGCTTTGAGATCGGGCCGGACCGGATTGGGGACGCGGTCAAGGCCCTGCGGACTTTGGACATGCGGGGGGCCAATGTGTCCATGCCAAACAAGCAGGCAATCATCCCTTACCTGGACAAGCTGGACCCGGCAGCAGAAATCTGCGGGGCGGTCAACACGGTGGTCAATGACCATGGCTTTTTGACGGGCTATACCACTGACGGGACCGGCTGGCTGCGGTCTTTGCAAGAAGACGGCCAGGACGTGAAGGGGCAGGTTATGACTTTAGCTGGTGCCGGCGGGGCGGCGATTCCGATTGCTGTAGCCGCGGCTATGGGCGGGGCCAAGGAGATCAGAATTTTTAACATCCATGACCGCAACTGGGAACCAGCCAAGGACAAGGTGGCCGTGATCAATGAAGCGACTAACTGCGTCTGCAGCTTGAACCCAATGGAAGACAAGGAAGCTTTCAAGCAGTCGATTGCAGAATCCGGGATTTACTGCGACGCGACCGGGGTAGGGATGCCGCCGCTGGATGACTTGTCACTGGTGGAAGACCCATCTTGGTTGCATGAGGACATGGTGGTCAGCGATACGGTTTATGAACCGCGGGAAACCAAGCTGATGCGGATCGCTAAAGAAGCAGGCGTCAAGCACATCTATAACGGTCTGGGCATGGTGGTCGGCCAGGGGGCAGAGTCCTTCAAGCTCTGGACCGGCAAGGAGATGCCGGTTGACTACATTAAGGAAATCGTCGCTAAGGCGTAAGAAAAGCGGACAAGACAAACTTGTCCGCTTTTTATTTGACAAAATTATCTGATCTTTTCCTGTAGCTCAGCTGCCTGGAAGGCCTCGACCAGGTCCTTTAAGGCTGGCGAGAGGTCAGCCCCGCGCCGGACCCCAATGAAGTAGGTGATCTTGATCTGGCGGGGGTCAAGGGGGTAGAGGTTGATTGGCAGGTGCTCCAGCCGCTTCAAGATACTGGCTGAGGAGACCGTGAAGCCGACCCCGTTGACGGCCAGGTTGGTGGCCGTGATGACGCTGTTGGAGGTCATCCGGATATTTGGCTGCACGCGGAAGTAATGAAATAAACCGTTGACCTGGTGGCGGATGGCGGATTCCCCGTTGCTTAAGACAAAAGGCTGCTGGAGCAGCTCCTTGGGACTGTAAGTCGCCGGATCCAGGATAAAGTGGTCTTTGAGATAGAACTTGGAATTTTCCGGAATCACGATATAGTAGACCTCCCCGCCGTTGATATAAGTATCAATTCCTTGCGCGACGGTTTCCGGCGTCTGCCCCATATAGCAGTCGACGTCCCCGCCTAGCAGCCGGTCTTCGCTGGTGTGGGGGAAGCCTTCAGCGATCTGGATCTTGACCTGGGGGTGTTTTGCCAAAAAGGCAGGCAGGATCTTAGGCAGAAGGAAGGTGCCCAGGCTTTCCAGAATGGCGATCCGGATGACTTCTTCCTGCTGGTTGCTAAAACGCTCCAGGGCGTTGGTGAGCTGGTGGCGCTGGGCGGAAATGTTTTCCAAATACTGGTAGTAGATCTGGCCGGATTTAGTCAAGGTAAAGGGAACCTTGTCCCGGTTGATGATGGTGGTCCCCAGTTTTTTCTCCACCCGCTTGATCAGCTGGGTCAAGTAGGGCTGGGAGATGTAGAGGTGTTCGGCGGCCCGGGTGAAGTTGCTTTCCTTGAGCAGGATTTCCAGGTAGTTGAGCATGATGTCAGGATCGTTCATTTTCTTTTTTCTCCTCTGTTAAAAAGTCTCGTTTTTACGATAACACAAATATTATTGATTGATAATATTTAAAGTCGTTCATTTTTTCCAGGAATAATATTAGAATTAAGCTATCGAGTAAAGAAAACGCTAACAAAACAAAAAGGAGCAAAATCATGACAATGAAATCAGGTACTTACAAGGTTAAGGCCAAGGGCCACGGTTCATCATTTATGCCAATGGAAGTCACCATTGAAAACGACAAGGTGGCAGACATCACGGTTGACTCAGCGGGTGAAACTAGCGGGATCGCTGATGAAGTCTTCAAGCGCCTGCCAAAGGCTATCATCGACGGGCAAACCTTGAATGTTGACGCCGTTTCCGGGGCTTCAATCTCCTCACAAGGGGTGATCGACGGGGTTGCCGAAGCGATCAATGAAGCCGGCGGGGATGCTGAAGAATGGAAGAAGCGGGACAAGCCGGCTTCCTCAACCGCCAAGGATGAAGAATACGACACTGACGTGGTTGTCATCGGTGCCGGTGGGGCTGGTTTAGCCGCTGCTACCCGGTCTCTGCAGCATGATAAGAAAGTTGTTATTCTAGAAAAGTTCCCGCAACTGGGCGGCAACACTGCCCGGGCCGGCGGTCCAATGAACGCCGCTGAACCAGACTGGCAAAAGGGCTTTAAGGCACTGCCAGGTGAAAAGAAAACCTTGCAGGAACTGGCTGAAACACCAACCAGCGAAATCGACCCGGAATACTTGGCAGACTTCGAAAAGCTGCGTGATCAGATCAAGGCCTACCTTGACTCAGGTGAAGACTACCTCTTCGACTCAGTCCTGCTGCACGAAATTCAAACCTACCTCGGCGGCAAGCGGGTGGACCTCAAGGGCAACGAAATCCACGGCAAGTACGAACTGGTAACGACCTTGGTCAACAATGTCCTGGACTCAGTCAACTGGCTGACCGACTTGGGCGTGAAGTTTGACCGCAGCGACGTAACCATGCCAGTTGGTGCTTTATGGCGCAGAGGCCACAAGCCGGTTGAACCGATGGGCTTTGCCTTCATCCACGTTTTGGGCGACTGGGTTAAGGAACATGGGGCAACCGTTTTGACTGAAACCCGGGCCAAGCACTTGATCATTGAAGGCGGCAAGGTTACCGGCGTGATCGCGGAAAAGACTGACGGTTCAAAGGTAACTGTCCACGCCAAGAGTGTGATTTTAACGGCCGGTGGTTTCGGGGCCAACACCAAGATGGTACAAAAGTACAACACTTACTGGACTGAAATTGCTGACGACATCGCCACGACCAACTCACCAGCTATTACCGGTGACGGGATTGTCTTGGGCCAGGAAGCCGGCGCTGCTTTGACGGGGATGGGCTTCATCCAACTCATGCCAGTTTCTGACCCGGTAACCGGGGAGCTTTTCACTGGCTTGCAAACTCCGCCTGAAAACTTCATCATGGTCAACCAAAAGGGTGAACGTTTCGTCAATGAATTTGCTGAACGTGACACGCTGGCTAAGGCAGCGATCGAAAACGGCGGCCTTTTCTACCTGATCGCTGACGACAAGATCAAGGAAACTGCCTACAACACCACGCAAGAATCAATCGATGCCCAAGTGGAAGCCGGCACCTTGTTCAGAGCTGATACTTTGGAAGAACTGGCTGAAAAGGTCGGTATGGACCCAGCAGTTTTGACCGACACCATCAAGAAGTACAACTCTTACGTTGACGCCGGCCACGATCCGGAATTCGGCAAGAGTGCCTTCCACTTGAAGTGTGAAGTAGCACCATTCTACGCAACTCCGCGTAAGCCAGCCATCCACCACACCATGGGCGGTCTGGTTATCGACACTAAGGGCCACGTTCTGGACGAAGAAGGCCACGTGATCGCCGGCCTGTATTCAGCTGGTGAAAACGCGGGCGGCCTGCACGCCGGCAACCGTTTGGGCGGGAACTCCCTGGCTGACATCTTCACCTTCGGCCGGATCGCCGCTGACACCGCTGATGAGGAAAACCCAGCTAGCGACGCGGTTAGCGGGGCATCCCACCACTAAGAGAAAAATAAATCGTGATATTTGTGATGAATTAAAAGAGTAATAAAATAAATATTTTTAGGAGAAGAACCTTGAATGCCAGTGTAACTAGTGGCAAGAAGCGCAGCTATCTTTCAACAGCGGTTGCTGTATATACCACATTCTTAATGTGCGGGATCATTATGTCGATTTCCGCCCAGTACAAATTGCAATTAGCAGAATTATGGGGACAAAAAGGCAATATTGCCGCTGTTCTGTCAGTCAGTTCAGCGGTTGGCGTCGGGGGCCTAATCGGCACCCTGGCAGGTCCGCTTTCTGATAAGTTTGGCCGCCGCTTCGCCTCGATCATGGCCTGTCTCTGCACAGTAATCAACTTTGCCGGTTTTATGTTAGCACCGAATGTAACAGTGGCTTATGTTTGTTCCTTGATTGGCGGGATCGGTAATTCCTTTATGAATGCCGGCTTGACGCCATCAATGCAGGATGCTTATCCAGACAAGCGGTCAATGCTGACGGTTTTGACGAAGTTCTTTGTCAGCTTTGGTCAGTTCATCCTGCCATTTGTGATCGTTGCTTTTAATGCGCAACATATTTCATTTAAAGTTGCCTTCTGGGGCATTACCGTGGTTTACGCGGTAATCGGTATTGCCTGTTTCTTCCTGCCATTCCCGGAAGTGGGCGGAGACCGGCAAGCGCAAAAAGTTGAAGCAAGCAGTGATGTTAAGCCAAAGGGCAAGATTATAATCACTTTGGAATCAGTAATCTTGGGTTTGATGGGTTTTAGCACCACGGCTGTCTTCATGGTTTGGACCAATACTAACCAGGAATTGGGGAAGCTTTATGGCTTGACTAATCCAGCCATGCTGCAGTCAGTTTACGCGATTGCATCCCTGGTATCCGTTTTGACTACATCAGCAATGGTGGCAAAGGGTGTCCGTGAGTCAACGATCTTGATCGCTTACCCAGCTGTCTGCGCTGCTGGCTTGCTTCTCTCATACTTCGTACAGAGTGGTCCTCTCCTGTACGTTTTGGCAGCCATCATGGGCTGGTTTGCTTCTGGCGGTTTGATGCAATTGGCTGTTTCATTGCTGGCCGGCTTGTATCCAGCTCACAAGGCCACAGCCATCTCAATTGTCGGTCTGGGCAATGCTTTGTCCAACTGGCTGATTATCTGGGCTTGTGGGTCAATTACCGCGAGTGCTGGTACTAATGCACCACGGGTAATTTTGCTGATGAATATGGTTATTGCCATTGTCGGTGTCCTCTTCGGGATCATCGTCCGCATCAGCCAGAACCACCGGGCAAAGAAGAATATTACCAACTTGGAAAGTTAAAAATAGGAGAATTGAAAAAATGAGTGAAAAAGATGTAACAATTACGCGTGATGGTTTGCAGTTGGCAGCCAAGGTATCCATTCCTGACAGCAAGGAATATGATTTGGCGATTCTGGCTTACGGTTTTGTTGGCATGATGGATCCCAAAGTCAATGACTTGCTTCCCGTTTTGGCGGAAAAGCTGCAGGAAAAAGGCCTGGCTACGGTTCGCTTTGACTTCAACGGGCACGGTTTAAGTGAAGGTCCGCTGGACAACATGTCGATTTTTAACGAACTGGAAGACTATGAAGCAGTAATGAAGTATGTCTTTGGCCTGGAAGGGGTCAAGAAGATCTACTTGATTGGTCACTCACAAGGCGGGGTCCTGTCTTCAATGATGGCAGGCTACTACGCTGATAAGATCGACAAGCTGGTAATTATGTCTTCAGCTGCTACTTTGGTTGATGATGCCAGAATCGGCACTTGCATGGGCCAGGAATACGATCCAAAGGCAGTGCCAGACAAGCTGGACTTTGGTGATTTCAAGCTTAACGGCTGGTATTTCAGAACTGCCAAGTTTATCAACATTTATGAAACGGCGGCTGCTTACCATGGCCCGGTTTTGGCCCTGCACGGTGAAAATGACGAAATTGTCAACAATTACGCCAGCCGGCACTACCAATCCATCTACGATAACTGCGAATTTCATCTGATTCCAAAAAGTGACCACGGCTTGCACCAAAACCGCGAAGAAGTCTACGACCGCGTTGTAAACTTCTTAACTAAGTAATTTGCTGGTTTGAGGCTGCCTTCGGGCAGTCTTTTACTTTTTAGCAGGTGATAAAAATGAAAATCTTTAACAAAAAAATTGGTGAAAAGGGCGCTGAAGCCAGCTATTATATCCAGGAAGCAGATTCATCGGTTGATAAAAAGCGCAAGTCCCCGTTCTTGATCATCGTGCCAGGCGGGGCCTACTGCTACACGGCTTGGCGGGAAAGAGAGCCGATTGCCTATGAATTTATCGGCAAGGGTTTCTCATGTGCCATTTTTGACTATGCGACTGAGGGAGCGGAATTTTTTGACGGAAATCATGACTACAGCCGCAATCCTGTCAGTGCATTTCCAAATCCCTTGATTGACCTGGCAAAGCTGGTTGCTGACGTCAGAAGCCATGCTGAAGAATGGCAACTCGATCCGGAAAGCATCAACGTGATTGGCTTTTCAGCCGGCGGTAACTTAACGGCTCAGCTGGCCGCCTACTGGCGGACTCCTTGGCTGGCCAAGCTGACAGGCTTGAAAGCAGAGCAGATGCGGCCAGATTCAGTAGCCCTTTGCTACCCGGCTATCAAGATGGTCGATTTAAATAATCACAATATCGCGATTTTGAACAAGGTCAAGGTTAGCGTGGACTTGATCAATTACGCGGCAACTGGCCTGGATCAGTCAGCTGAAAGAATTGCCATGATCAACTTGGACCAGGCAGTGACCAGTCAGTTCCCGCGGACCTTTATGTGGGGAACGACGGAAGACTTAAACTGCCATGTCGGGGATGCGATTAACTTTGCCGGTGACCTGGCCAAAAATAAAGTTCCGTTTGAGTTCCACATGTATCAAAAGGGCAATCACGGAATGTCCTTGGCAGACAAACGGACTGATGGCCGGTCAGATCATTCTCTTAGCGACCCGCAAGCTGCTTCCTGGAAAAAACTCTACCTGGGCTGGCTCAGTGAGAATAACTTGTACCACCTGTTGTAAAACAGACACAAAAAATTTTAAGATCGGAGTACTACCATGTTCTACAAAAGCCACTTCGGTACCATTCTGACTTCTGTATTGTCCATGTTCATGGGCTTGGTGATGGCAATCTTCATCATCTTCTTGAACCACCTGCCCTTCAACTGGGTTAACCTGTTTGAATTGACCGCGGAAATCAACCTGATCGTCTTTTTCTTCAGTTTGTTCATCCCTTACAATGCCTGGGGTGACTGGTTTGCCGGCCTTTTCCACTTGAAGGAAGGCACGGTAGCCTTTAAGCTGGTCCAAGGGATCATCCCTTCCGCCGTTTTGAACACGCTCAACACCTTTATCTGTACTGGTGCCAGCATCTTCTACAACGAATCCATCCCTAAGGCAGCGCGGATGACCGCCTACCTTAACGGCTGTAAGGAAGCCTGGATCCCATGCTTCATCGTATCCTACATCGCTTCTTTCGCGGCTGTCTGGCTGGGCAAGAAGGTTGCTGAAAAATACGTCAAGTAATTTTTTATAAAGAAAAAGATCATGAGGGAGAATTTTACCTTCATGATCTTTTTGCTTGCTTTAAAAAATTATTCTCCCCGCCAGCCGGCAATGTCCCAGCTGGTGAAGTCGTAGTCCAGTTTCTTCTTGTAGACTCTCTCATAAGCCTGGACCTTCAGCTTGTAGTCTTCTTCCATCAAGCGGCTGGCGTTCTCGCTGGCCGTCTTGGTCGGGTCCGGGTAGAGGACGTCCAGAACATGTACGGTGTAGCGGGTCTGGTAGAAGTGCTCGTTCTGCTTTTCCAGCTTTGGCAGGTCCTGGATCTCCACAAAAGTCGAAATCACCGGCACGTTGCACTTGGCCGCGAAGTAGTAAGCCCCGCGCTGCGGCTTGCGGGGCTTGCGGTAGTTCCACCACATTTCCTGTTCCGGGAAGATTAGGACCCAGCGGCCCTGGTTAAAGGAGTGGTTCAAGTGCTGGATGAATTCCCGGCCCAGGTAGTTGGGACTCTGGGTCAAAGGAATTGACCCCATATTGTTCATGATGTAGGAGAAAAAGCCCGGCAGCTTTAAGTTGGTATCCTCAATCACGATATCCATCCGCCGGTGGGCCTTCTGGGCCAGGCGGTTGACGGCCAGGGCATCAACTTGGTTAAAGTGGTTGGCCGTCACAATTGCCCCGCCCTTTGGCAGGCCTTTCAGCTTGCCCAGGCCATTTACCTTGGTTGACCCGGAGATGGTCTTGGTCAACAGCTGTAAAAGCTTGTGGCCCACGGCCCCGTCAAATTTCGTCTTGGCCTGGTCCTGCTTTTGCCAAAAGCCTTCCACCAGGACCAGCTTTTCCTCGCTGGTCATCATTGGATCGCCGATTTCCGTCTTGGCGGTAAAATTGCGGTCATTCGCGGCCTGTTTGATATTGTGGATCACGTCCAGGCGCTTATTTCCGATAATCATATCTTTCTCCTTGCCTTATAGGGTAACTTTTATTTTCTGTTTCACGTGGAACCAGTTTTGCGGAGCATGCAAAATTTTACCGACCATGTCTTGTATTTGCCTTACAGTTTGTCTTTCAGCTGCAGGTACTCATTAAGCAAGTCATCGTATTCGTGCAGGTTGAGCACGCTGTGGACCCGTTTCACGTCCCAAGGCTTGACCGTCTGGGTGCGGAAGTAAGGGAAGAAGCGGAAGCTGGTGGTAAAGTGCTGGATGACCGTGTCGTCCTGGAGGGCGTATTGCTCATTGTACTTGCGTGGGGCAATCCGCTTTTCCTTGGCTAATTTGTTGATGGCCGTCTGGTCAGGCAGGAACATCTTCTGGACCTGCATCAAGTGGCGGACCCGTTTAAAGAGGCCGGTCCGCTTGATTTCCGGCATATTCAAAAGGAGGACCCCGGAATTCAAGTAGTCAAAAAGCTTCTTTTGATTGTGGAAGAAGAAGCGGCCGAAGTAGTCCAGGACCCCGACCAGTTCTGTTCCGGTCAAGTCCTGGGTATAGAACTGGTCAACTGGCCGGCGGATGATTACGTCATCATCCAGGTAGAGGATGCGGTCGGGAATCTGCGGCAGTTCGTCGGCAAAAAGCCGGAGCATGGCGTATGGGGTGAAGCGGGTGCCCATATTGGCCGTCGGCGGTTCCTTGATGAAGTTTTCGGTGCAGTCGATCAGCTCCAGGCTGCTGTTGGGGTTGTCAGCCACGATGTAAGAGCGGATGAAGTCGGCCGCGTGCTGGCTGAAGGGCTTGAAGGACCTAGATTTGCTCTTGGCCCTCATGGTCAGGATGTAGACGTGAACCTCTTCGCCGCGTTCGGCTTTGAGCAGAGATAAGACGGCAATCAGCACGCCTCTTTCAGCGTTGTGGTCACCGCAAAAAAGAAAGTTCATGGTTTTTGCCTCCTTAGTAGAAGAAGTCCTAGTTCTTACTGTCAATTTTAACATACGAGCAATATTCGCAAGTGCTCAGTTTTGCCCGCTCCCGCATGCTTTTGGCGATTTCACCGTGCAGCTTTTCCTGAGCCGCCTTCTTACCCAGCTTCTCGTCCGGGTAAAAGGGGCCGTCGATGTAGACCGTGATTTTTGGCCGCTTGCGCCAGCGGCAGGGCTGGTAGGTGGTCGTCATGGCAAAAGCCGGGGCCTTCAGGCTGACCGGGAAGTTGAAGCTGGTCGCCGGGAAGGGGCGGATCTTGGTGTAGTAGGGCCAAAGATGGGCTTCCGGGTAGATGATGATGGCCGCCTGCTTTTCTTCATAGGCGTATTTAACGTCCTTGAGCAGGCGGATGGACTGCTTGATGTTTTTCCCAACTGGCAGGGCAGCTGCCGGAATCACGTACTTGCCTAAAAAAGGAATCCCCCAGTTGGCCTGGGCGGCCAGGGCATAGTAGCGGTAGGGGTTGACGATGGTCATGGGGGTGAAGGGGTCACCCAGCATCTGGGTGTGGTTGCCGTAGACAAAATAGCCCTGCTTTTTAAAGGGGCGCAATTTTTCCTTGCCTTTGACTTTAACTAGTAAGAAGAGGCGGGAGTAGAGCCAGGCAAAGGCGCAGGCCAGGCTGCGGACCAGGCCGTTCCAGAATTGCCAAGCTGCCCCTTTCCGGAAGACCTGGTAGTCATCTGGGAGCTGGAAGTCCTGCTGGGCGGAACTGACCAGGTCCTCGCTTTCGCTATGGTAGTAGTAAGTTTTTTTACTCATCAAAAGTCCCCGTTTGCTGTAAAATAAAAAAGCACTGCGAGCGCAGTGCTTAGGGATGATGGGTCGTCAGGGGATCGAACCCTGGACACCCGGATTAAGAGTCCGGTGCTCTGCCAGCTGAGCTAACGACCCGTGTCAACTAACACTTTTATTATGCCATAAATTTTAGTAAAAGCAATCTTCTTTTTTACATTAATTGTAATTTTTTTAATTTCGCGGGCAAATCAAGTATAATAGTCACAGTGAAGGAGGTTCATAATGCCTAAAAAAATTCTCGTCGTTGATGACGAAAAACCGATTTCCGATATCATCAAGTTCAACTTGACCAAAGAGGGTTTTGATGTAGAGACCGCTTATGACGGCGAGGAAGCTGTCGAGAAGGTTGAAGAATACAACCCTGACTTAATGATTTTAGACTTAATGCTTCCGAAGAAAGACGGGCTGGAAGTAGCCCGGGAGGTCCGCCAGACCCATGACATGCCGATCATCATGGTTACTGCCAAGGGCGGTGAGATCGACAAGGTACTCGGCCTGGAAATGGGGGCGGACGACTACGTAACCAAGCCTTTCTCCAACCGTGAGCTGGTGGCCCGGGTCAAGGCCAATTTGCGCCGCCGGGACATCGTCAAGAAGGCAGTGGAAGTTAACCAGCAGAAGGAAAAAGAACAGGAAAGCAATGACATCCAGATTGGCAACCTGCTGATCAAGCCGGATGCCTACCTGGTTGAAAAGAACAGGGAAAAGATCGAACTGACCCACCGGGAATTCGAGCTGCTCTACTATATGGCCCAGCACATGGACCAGGTTATGACCAGAGAGCACCTCTTGCAGACGGTCTGGGGCTACGACTACTTTGGCGACGTCCGGACGGTTGACGTTACGGTTCACCGCTTGCGGGAAAAGATCGAGGACAACCCGGTCCGGCCGAAGATTTTGGTTACCCGGCGGGGAGTCGGCTACTTTGTCAAGCAGCAAACAGAAGAATAATTTGGGAGCCACTGCTTGAGGTGGCTTTCTTTATGTGGATGGATTAATGAAGAAAGATAAAAAAGCACGCAAAGAGAAAGTAAAGAAAGGGAAGACCAACCTGCTTAAGCGCGCCGTCAGCTCGATTCAGACCAAGATCGCCCTTATCTTCATGCTCCTTTTGCTGGCGACGATTGAAATCATCGGGGCCTACTTTACCCGGCAGATGGAACAGACCAGCATCAACAACTTTCAAACCACGATTCAACTGCAGTCGATCGTGACCGACCAGCTGACCAACCAGCTGGTCAAGAACGGCAAGAGCGCTGACCGGAAGATAAACCAGATCATCACTGACTACAGCAACGACGCGATTTCTGAAATTCAGGTCGTGGACAGCAAGAACGTGATCCGGGCCGTGTCTAACTTAAATGACAAGAATCGGGTGGGGCAATTGTCCAATAATGGCGATATCCGTGAAGTGATCAACTCCGGCCAGCAGAAGACTCAGGTCACCCGTGACCAGAAGGGCAGCTTCATGGTCCAGATCGTGCCTCTGACCAGCGGAACCAACATCGTCGGGGCAGTTTACGTCCGGGCCAGCATGGCTGATGTCTTTAACAACTTGCGCAATGTCTCAATGATGTTCTTGACGGCCTCGCTTATTGCCGTAATCGTGGCGGCGATTGCCTCCATATTTATTTCCCGGGCAATAACCCGGCCGATTGAAGAGCTCCGCCAGCAGGCCATCCAGGTGGCTGACGGGGACTATTCAACCCAGGTCAAGATCTACTCTAATGACGAACTGGGCCAGCTGGGAGCGGCCTTCAACACCCTCTCAGCCAAGATCGAGCGGTCCAATGAGCAGTCAGAATCTGAGCGCCGCCGGCTGGACAGCGTCTTGTCCCACATGACCGACGGGGTGATCGCGACCGACCGGCATGGGAACGTGTCGATCATGAACCAGATGGCCCAGGACTTCCTGGACATCAAGGCCGAAGACGCGATCAACAAGCCGATTTCCCAAGTTTTAGGCCTGGGGGAGGACTACACTTCCCAGGACTTGATTTCCAACCAAAGCGACATGCAGGTTACGGTCAATGCCGGCACGGATGATGAAATGATCCTGCATGCCAGCTTTACCTTGATCAAGCGGGTTACGGGCTTTGTTTCCGGGGCCGTCTGCGTTTTGCACGACGTGACTGAGCAGATCAAGAACGAAGATGAGCAGCGGCAGTTTGTTTCTAATGTTTCCCATGAATTGCGGACTCCTTTGACCAGTGTCCGGGCTTATATCGAAGCCTTGAATGAAGGGGCCTGGAAGGATCCGGAGATTGCTCCCCAGTTTTTGGATGTGACGCAAAAGGAAACTGAGCGGATGATCCGGATGGTCAACGACCTCCTGGTTTTGTCCAGAATGGACCGGGGAGCCACCAAGATGGAACCGGAATGGGTTAACTTTACCGACTTTGTCTCCCACCTGCTCAACCGCTTCGATATGATTGTCGAACATGACCAGGGCGAGGCCCAGAGCGATACCAAGGAATACGTGATCAAGCGGGACCTGGGCAACCAGGCCCTTTGGGTGGAAATCGACACTGACCAAATGATGCGGGTGATCGACAACATCATGAACAACGCTATCAAGTACTCCCCTGACGGGGGGACCATCACGGTCCGCCTGACCCAGAACCAGAACCAGATCCTGCTCAGCATCAGCGACCAGGGCCTGGGGATTCCAAGGAAGGATCTGGGCAAGATCTTTGACCGCTTCTACCGGGCAGACAAGGCCCGGTCCCGGGCCCAAGGCGGGACCGGTTTGGGCCTGGCCATCGCCAAGGAAATCGTGATGGCCCATGGCGGCCAGATCTGGGCGGACAGCCGGGAAGGACACGGGTCAACCTTCTATATTGCCCTGCCTTACGAACCAATGGATGAGGAGGATGAATGGGATGAAGTTTAAATTCAAGTTCAAATTCAATGATTTTCTCCTCCACCTGACGACCTTGACCGTGATTCTGATCTCGATCGGCCTCTGGGTCACGGTGATGACCAGTGACCAGCGCTTCAGCCGGATCAGCAATGAATCATCCTCCCAGAGCTCGGCTTCTTTGTCGACCCACTACCGGAATGTCCAGTCTTTTTACGCTCCGGGCCAGACCTATGTCTTTCAAAACGGGGTCCGCTACCAGGTTCATGACGCCAAGCGGAACCTGCCTCTGAAGTTCGTCCAGTACCTGGAAAAGGTCAAGCTGGGGACGATCGAGAAAATGTCAACCACGGCCAGTGATTATGAGAAACTGCTGGCTGACCAGAACTATATTATGTTTGCCTACCCGGACCAGATCAATTTCACGGTCCTTTTAGGCAAGAAGCAGATCAATTCCAGCCTGCAGTTCAACCGGGTTTTCGTTCCGGTCAAGAGCAAGACCCGCTATCTCTATTTCGGCAATGACAGCGGCAGCCGGGTCTACCGCTTGAAGATCAAGTCTGGTTCCTTCCAGCAGCTGGCTAAGTACGTAAAGAGTGCCCAGGACAAGCAGGAGGTCAGCTTCCTGCACTTGAAGAAGCTGTACGTGCCTTTTTATTCAAAGGCAGTTAAGGTAAAAGAATACAGCTACCTGATCAGCTACCAGTCCAGCAGCTATTATGCTTCCCGGCTTTTAGGCAGCAGCTACCGCAAGACGGTGGCCAAGAACGGCCATACGGTCTACACGGCCGGCTATTCCAAGCGCCTGCAGGTGCCTAAAGAAGGCAAGAGCAGCGACCACCAGTACCTTTACCAGAGTTATCTGACCAGCCAGCAGCGGCCGGTTACCCAGCGGATGTTGGAAAGCGCTGCCTATGTCAAGCAGCTGGGCCTGGCTGAACAGGACCTCCGCTTCTTTGAAAGCAGCGGCAAGACGGTGTCCTACATCAACTATATTGAAGGCTATCCGATTTTTGCCAACGACACTTTGGCTCAGACCAAGGTGACCATAGGGACGGAATCGGTCAGCGTGGCTTTCAGCAGCATAAACCTGCAGATCCCGATCCCGTATGATGGCCATGTCAAGACCTTGCCGAAAACCGCGACCCTGCTGAAGGAGATGAATAGCATCGGCATCAAGGAAAGCGAAATTGAAAAAATCGCCATCGGCTACCATATCCAGGCCGACAAGAAGCGCAGCGACTTGATCACCCTGGTGCCGACCTACTTCATCAAAGTTGGAGGCAGCTGGAACAGCCTGGCTGGCTGGAAGAAGGCCAAGGCGGAAAACACGGATTTGTTGATGGGGGGGTCAAGTTTCAGCTCTAGCAGCTACTCGTCTTCCAGCTCTTCCAGCAGTGAGTCCAGCAGTGAAGATAGCTCAAGCGCGAGTTCCAGCGTCAGCCAGGCACCGGCCAGCGGCCAGGAAGCATATTCCAGCAGCCGCAGCCAGCCAGCGGCTGAATCAAGCTCCAGCAGCTCCAGTTCAAGTTCCGCCGTATCAGCAAGCTCTGCCAGCTCAGAGGAAGGAGAAAAGTAAATGGATCATCGCAAAATTGAATGGCTTTTTCTGATCCTCTTCTGCTTAGTCGACATCTATCTCTTGATTGAGCTTTGGCGGGCCCCGGTTACCTTGACCTCATCAACCAACTCGGTGACGACCTCAACTAGCTTGAAGGCTGAAATGAAGTCAGACAATATTACGGTTCCCTCCCTGTCCAAAAAGGGAAACTCGGGCTACTACCTGGCCACTAGAAGCAAGAGCGACTTGAAGGAAGCCGCCAAGAAGCTCAGCAGCGACGTCTCCACCAGCTACGCTGAAGGGGACAAGACCCTGTACGCGACTATGAAGGCCGCGATTCCGCTGGAGCGGATGACGGTGGGCGAGTTCAAGAATGACAGCAATTACGTCCCGCATGGCAAGCAGTACGTTTATGCCAAGAACCTCTCCAACAACAGCAGCTACGTTTACGTGCAGAAGTCCCAGTACGGGCAGGTTTACAGCAGCCTGGCCCAGCTGGTGGTCAATGTCAAGAACAAGAAGATCACGGGCTACTACCAGACCTACTTGACTGACTTGTCCAGCGTCCGCGAGCTGCAGGCAACTATCAGCCCCTGGCGGGCGGTCACCAACCTTTACACCACCCGGGAACTTGCCGACAACTCCCGGGTAATGCAGGTCAAGCTGGGCTACACCAAATTGACCGAGGTCCGGGGCAGCGTGATTTTCGTCCCGACCTGGCTGGTTTGGATCGAAAACAAGAGCAGCAAGAGCAGCAGCTTGAAGCGGGTCAACGCCTTTAGCGGCCAGCTTTTGCAAAACAGTACATTGGACGATTAAGGGCAGGAAGGAAAAGATTTGCAATTCGCGGTATTATCGAGCGGATCAGCGGGCAACTGCAGCCTGCTGATGACTGACCAGCACAAGATTTTGATGGACGCCGGCCTTTCAGGCAAGAAGACCAAGGAACTTTTAGCTAAGGTAGGCGTGGCAATCGAGGACCTGGACATGGTCTTTTTAAGCCATGACCACGGCGACCACAGCGGGGGGATGGGGGTCCTTATGCGCCGCTATCCCCAGCTGAATGCCTTCAGCAACACAGGCACCTGGAAGTATTTGGAGGAGACCGGGAAGATCGGCCGCCTGCCGGAAGACCAGATCAATGTGATTGAGCCAGGCCAGACCAAGTGCTATGGGGACTTGGAAGTGACGGCTTTTGCCACCAGCCATGACGCGGCCCAGCCCCAGTACTACGTTTTTTCCAGCGGGGGCAAGCGCCTGGCCTGCCTGACGGACACGGGCTACGTGTCTGAAGAAGTCGAATATGAGATTCAAGACGCGGATGCCTATCTACTCGAGTTCAACTATGACGACCTGATGCTGAGAAGCGGCCCCTATCCCTGGAGCCTGCAGCAGCGTGTCCGGTCAGATCACGGCCACCTGTCAAACGAGCAGGCGGCTGAGACTCTGGCCAGGGTTATCAGTTCTAAGACTAAGCATGTTTTCATGGCTCACCGCAGCCAGCAGAACAATTTGAATTATTTGGCCCGGGACATGGCTGAGCAGGTTCTAGCGGAGAAAGACGCCGACGTGGCCAGTGACCTGGAATTGCACGATACCGAGCCGATGACGCCGAGTTCTTTAATTAATTTATAATACAGAGGCTTTAAAGCTTTTAATACCTTTTGTTCATATATACTTCAAAAAGCTTGGATATGATAATGACAACGATAAGGAGTGACAACCATGTCTGAAGAACAAGATAAGCAAAGAAACACGCACAAGAAGGAAAATAACCGTTTGTTAACTAAAGCGGCCATCATTGGGGTCGTTGCCGGTCTTTTGGGCGGGGGGATTGCTTACGGCGGCTTGTCAGCAGCCAATTTGAACAGCAATTCTTCATCATCCACGGCCAGCTCAAGTAGCAGCAACACTGGTGAAACCGGGGCAGTGACGACTTCATCCAGCGGCACGACCAAGGTCAACAAGTCCACGACTACCAGCGGGACGATGACTTCCGCTTACAAGAAGGTTCAGAACGCGGTTGTTTCAGTCTTGAACTACAAGTACACTTCCAGTTCATCATCAAGTTCTGACATCTACAGCTTGTTTGGCTATGGTGACTCGGACAGTTCAGACTCATCCAGCTCCAAGAAGTCTTTGAATTTGTACTCTGAAGGTTCCGGGGTCATCTACACGACGGCAAACGGCAAGGGCTACATCGTCACTAACAACCACGTTATTTCCGGGGCAGCCAAGGTGAAGGTCATCCTGGCTTCTGGGAAGACGATTTCCGCTAAGGTTGTTGGCAAGGACGCAACTAGTGACTTGGCAGTTCTGTCAATCGACTCCAAGTATGTAACCCAGACCGCTTCATTTGGTGACTCCAGCAACCTGCAGTCCGGGCAGACGGTGATTGCCATCGGTTCACCAGAAGGGTCTGAATACGCGTCTACGGTAACGCAAGGGATCATTTCCTCACCAAGCCGGACGATCACTTACAACTCCAATCAGATGACGGTCATCCAGACTGACGCGGCCATCAACTCCGGTAACTCTGGTGGTGCCCTGGTCAACTCTGACGGTCAGGTTATCGGGATCAACTCCATGAAGCTGTCCAGCTCCAGCAGTGGTGACTCAGTTGAAGGGATGGGCTTCGCGATCCCTTCAAACGAAGTTGTGACGATTGTCAACCAATTGGTCAAGAAGGGGAAGATCACCCGGCCGCAACTGGGCATCAAGGTTGTGGCGATTGCTGAACTGAACAGCTACTACAAGAAGCAGCTGGGCATTTCAACCAGTCTGAAGAAGGGCCTGTACGTGGCCAGCGTAACTTCAGGCAGCGCGGCAGCCAGTGCCGGGATTAAGAAGGGTGACGTGATTACGGCTGCTGAAGGCAAGACGGTCAACGACGTAGCCACCCTGCACAGCATCCTGTACAGCCACAATGTTGGCGACAAGGTCAAGATTACGGTCAACCGGAACGGCAAGACTATGACCTTCACGGTAACCCTGCAGGCAAGCAACTAATTTAAGAACAAATAATCCAGTGGATCAGCAGATCTGCTGGATTTTTTGCTTCTTCCAAAACAAAAACAGGGTAAAAGACAGGTAAAGTTCGGATATATTTCTTGTCAAGGAAAATTTTTCAAGAGACTTTATCCCCAATCCTGTGGAAAAGACTGTGAATTGTGTAAAAAATGGGGTAAAAATCGCTAAAAAAACTGTGGATAAGCTGTGGATTGTGTGTAAGTTCCACGGGTAAAAGTCATGTTAAAACGTCTGTTCAAGGCGGCAGGCCGGGCTTTTTGGCTGATTGTTTGTGAAAAGGTCCAGTCCACAGGTGCTTTGTGGAATGGTTACACGGGATTTTAGAAATTTTTTGGCAAAAAGCTAGACCTAGATAGAATTTTGCTCTAGTCCACTAGATCTAGAAAAAGACTTTCCACAGCTGTGGAAAAAGGCGGTTGATAAACTGTTAATTGTGGGGATAGAAGCAAAAATGGTAAAATAGGGGCATTATGAATATCAAAATTGTTTGCGTTGGAAAATTAAAAGAGAAGTATTTTAAGGACGGGATCGCGGAGTACCAGAAGCGGCTCAGCCGTTTTGCCAAGGTGGAGATCGTGCAGGTGCCGGATGAAAAGGCGCCGGAAAGCCTCAGCCCGGCCCAGATGGAAGAGGTCAAGAAGCGGGAAGGCGAGCGGATCCTGAGCAAGATCAAGGACAAGGAATATGTCTACGTTCTGGCCATTAAAGGCAAAGAGCGGGCTAGTGAAGAGTTCGCCAAGGAACTGAAGGACCTGGGGACCTACGGGCATTCCGACATTACTTTCGTGATCGGGGGAAGCCTGGGGACCAGTGACGCGGTCAACAAGCGGGCCAACGACCTCTTCAGTTTCGGCAAGCTGACTATGCCTCACCAATTGATGCGGCTGGTTTTGATTGAGCAGATCTACCGGGCCTTTATGATCAACTCTGGCAGTCCTTACCACAAGTAGAATAGAAAGTATAAGCCTCTCCTGGGAAATCAGCAGGGGGGGCTTTTTGTATACGAATTAGTCTAGTGCTAGAATCTAGGGTGAAAGTGTTTGAATAAAGTATTTTAGTCATGAAAGGGATGATTTTGATGACTAAAACAGAGCGTTACATGTGGCTGGCCCCTGCATCTGCTTGGCCTTGTTCATGGCGGTTCAGTGGATCTTTGCCTTGGGCAACCCGGGGCCAGTATCTTGGGCGATTGCCGGCATGATCGTGATCACTCTGCTGACCCTTTTCTTGGGAATCATTCCCTTGACCAAGCTCAGCCCGGCAGCTGGCTACGTAACTGCTGTAGCATTAGCTGTTGTCGTCTTGATCTTTGTCTTCAATATCCATGAGTACATCTCAATCGGCATTTTATACCTAATTTACGCTGCCCTGGCCTGTGGCCTTTTATGGGCGAAAAAATAGAATAGTAAAAAAATGGCTTCTAGGATTTTCTCCTAGAAGCCATTTTCTTTATGCTGATTTGATTAAGCGAAGATTTCTTCAACTTCAACTACTACGGCAGCAGCGGTTTCTGGCTTGCCAACCTTAGCAGCGTATTCCTTAGCGAAGTCGTCGCCTTCGTGGACAGTCACGCTGCCGACCACGCGTACGTTAGTGTGGCTTGGCACGTCAGCAACTACAACAGCAACCTTGCTGCCGTTCTTGATGTTTTCCCACAAGTGTGAGAAGGTAACTTCACTCCATACCAAGTGCTTGTCGTCCAAAGCAGTCAATGAACCCTTAGGACCAACTTGTGGGTTACCGTCCTTGCCAACGGAAGCAACGAAGGCCAAAGCGTCGTTAAAGAACTTTTGTTGGTCAGCAGTCAAAGTAGTAGCGTCTAATTTCTTCATAATGGTAATTTCCCTTCTTTTTACTCAAGTAACAATTTTTCTCTTGATACTTAGTATTATAGGACATCCCCAGGCAAAATAAATTGATTTAGGTCAATTTTATAACTTTTTTACTAAAATTTTTTTGCAATTTCTATGGCAGTAAAAAAGCGCCCAGATTCAAAAGAAGAACCGCAATAATAAAAAGCAGCCAATCTTTGTTAGTCAGCGGCACCTCAACGATCACCGACCGCGGAGCGCCTTCCCGGTAGCCGTGAGACTCCATCCCCTGGGCCAGGTTGTCGGCACTGTTTAAAGCCACCAAAATTGCCTTAAAGTAGAGGACCGGGGACCAAAAGGAGAGGTAGACTCCCCGCATCATCCCCGCCACCCGGATCTGCTTGACCGCGGCCTGCATGCGGGGAATGATGTTCAAAGCCGCCAAAGTCCCGTAGGCAAACTTGCTCGGCAAGTGCAGGTTCTGCTCCAGCGACCGGGCCATCTCTTCTGCCGTGGTTGAAATGGTCAGGCAGGCCGTGGTGAAAGTATATACGAAGACCCGGCTGGAAATGTCCAAAGCATACCAGAGGTCGCGGTGGTCACTGAAGATGTAGCCTGAAGAAAAGACGGTAATTGCCGCTAAACCCGTTGCCAAAAGCATCCCGCCCAGGGCCTTAGGCTTGATCCGCCGGTATAAGAGGTAGCCTAAAGATAAAACAATAACGATGATGTTGCTGAAAAGGCTGACCTTAAAAGATAACTCCAGTGAAATAATCAAGGTCAGCAGAAATTTCAAGCTGGGATTCATTTTGCTTTTCGTCATTTTTTCCTCCTAATCCTGGACAAAAGCCAGCTCTCTGCCGGCCAGGCGCAGGTGGTAGTCGCACCAAGTGCTGATTCCATAGAACTGGTGGCTGATCAGCAGGATCGTCTGCCCGCTCTTTTCCTGGCACTTTTGCAAAAGCTTTACGACCTGCTCAATCGACTTCTGGTCCAGGCCGCTCAAAGGCTCATCGATCAAGAGCACTTCCTGGCCTGACAGAAGCATCAAGAGGATCTGCAGCTTCTTTTTCTGCCCGCCCGACAAGGAATAAACCACCTGGTCCATGTGGTCGGCCAAATCCAGGTCAGCCAGGGCCTGGTCTAAGACTTCCGGGGTGA
The DNA here is from genome assembly GCA_027681045.1 of Lactobacillaceae bacterium AF64-9pH9TA. Lineage (GTDB taxonomy): Bacteria > Bacillota > Bacilli > Lactobacillales > Lactobacillaceae > Lactobacillus. The sequence continues at coordinate 62,283 of JAQDCK010000003.1, forward strand.
AGTAGGGTGAAGCGTGCTTTTGGCTCAAAGCCAGCTCTTCCTTGACAGTGATGGCCATGAACTGGTCACTTGCATTTTGAAAAATCTGCGCCACATGCTGGAAGTAGGTCTGCTCCTTGAGCTTGGCCACTTCCTTGCCCTCCCAGGTTAAAGACCCCTGGTAGTCCAGCAGCTTGGTCATGGCCTTAAACAGGGAGCTCTTCCCGCTGCCGTTTGGCCCCGTGATCAAGGTTACCTTCCCCTTGGGGATGGATAATTCCTTCTGTTCAAGCAAAGGCCGGCCCTGCTTGATGGCGAAATTTTTCATGACAAAAGCCGCTGGCTCCTTCTCCGGCAGGGGGAAGTGCAGGTCGATTGGCTCAGTAGCCAGGAGAAGCGCCTGTTCATCCTTAGTCAATAAATCTACTTGCTCGCCTTTGAAGCGGTAGACCCCGTCCACCTTGCCCTGGTAGTCGTCAAAAAGGTGGTCAGTGATGATGATGGTCTTCCCCTGCTCTTTCAGCTTGGCCAAGCGGCCGATCAAGAAGCGGCGGGCCGCCGGGTCCACGCTGGCAAAAGGCTCATCCAATAAGAAGAGGTCCACGTCCATGGCGACCAGGACAGCCAAGGCTACCCGCTGCTTTTCCCCGCCGGACATGGTTACGATCTTCTGGTCTAAAAGAGAGTCGATTTCCGCGAACTCGCTGGCCAGCTTCAACTGGTCCGCGAATTCTGTCTTGCTTTTGCCCAGGTTTTCCATGGCAAAAATAATCTCTTCTCTAGGCGTGGCCATGGTAAACTGCTCGCCGGCTTCCTGGAACATCATGGCCTGGCTCCGCCCGCCCAAATCGACCTGTCCGCTGGTCAGCTGGCCCCCGTATTTCGGGTAGAGGCCGGCCATGATCTTCAACAGGGTCGACTTGCCGCAGCCAGTCGGCCCGATCAAGAGGGAAAAAGTCCCCGCTGGCAGGGTCAGAGACAGGTCGCGGATGACCTCCCGGTCCCCGTAGGAAAAAGTTAAGTGGTCAATTGTCAGTTCTGCTTGCAAAATAAAAAGTCACCTCAAAGGCGGGGTGACCATAAGCAGCAGCATTTTCCCTTGCCAGCATTACCTGGCCAGGTTCCATGGGTATCATCTCAGCCTTCCGGCACCCCGTTGATTCGTCAAATTAATTCTTATCTTATTATATTTGATTTGCTAAAGCCTGTCTAATTCAAACTTTGTTCAAATTGATTGAAAAAGCCGATTTATAGCACTTTTCTTAAAATAATCTTGGAAGAAGCTTTTACTGGCAATTTTTTAGCTGTATCCTAAAATTAAGGACTTTTAGAATTTAGTGGGAGCGAAAAAATGTCAGATCAACGAAGACGAGTAATTACCGTGGCTTTGATGTTGTCAAACGTCATGTCCGGTTTGGACAACACGATCATCAACACCGCCTTACCCCGGATCATTGCCGACTTGCACGGGATTGAGTACACCGGCTGGCTGGTAGCCATCTTCTTATTGGGGACGGCTGTTTCCACGCCGCTTTGGAGTAAATTGGGCGAGCGGCGGGGGAATAAGCTGGCCTACCAGCTCGCGGCCGCCTGCTTCTTACTGGGGGCCCTGCTTCAGGGCTGTGCCCAGCAGATGTCCTTTCTTTTAACCTTCCGCCTGTTGGCCGGGATCGGCAACGGGGGGATGGTGTCGCTTCCTTATATCATCTACTCTGACCTTTACCCCAACGCCCACAAGCGCCTAAAGGTGCTGGGGATGGTCTCTGCTTTCTTCACCACGGCCACCATCTTAGGGCCGCTTTTTGGGGGCTGGATCGTTGATGCCTTGTCCTGGCGCTGGGTCTTTTACATCAATATCCCGGTAGCCTTGATTTCCATCGTCTTGATTCAGATCTTTTTCCAGGAAGAGGAAAAAGCCCGGTCAGTTCACAAGGTTGACTTAGGCGGGGCCATTTGCCTGTCCTTTGGGGTGGTTGCCCTTTTATTGGGGACCCAGCTGGTGGAGTCAGCTGGCCTGGCCACGGCACTTTTGATTTTCGCGGCCTCCTTGATTTTTATCGGCCTCTTGGTCATTATTGAGCGCCGGGCGGAGGACCCGATTATCCCGGGCCGTTTGTTTAAAAATATCCCCCTGGTCGTTGACTTTACCTTGTTTGTTTTGATCTGGGCCGCCATGTCGGCTTACAGCGTTTACGCGCCGATGTGGGCTGAAGGCTTGATGGCCACGACTGCCCTGGTCGGGGGGATGACCCAGATTCCCGGGGCCTTTACGGACATGCTGGGTTCCTTGTCAGTGGAAAAAATGCGCCGGCGCTGGTCGGCTTACCAGGTCATGCTGGCTACCTGCTGGATTTTGGCGGCAGGCTACCTGGCCATGGCTGTGGCTCCGCGCTACTTCCCTTACTGGGGAATTTTACTGGCCGGGATGCTGCAGGGCTGGGGCAACGGGGTCATGTTCAACCAGCTTCAGGTTAAGGTGCAAGAAGACGCGGAAAGCCAGGACGTGCCGGTTGCTACTTCCTTCTCCTACCTGATCCGGATGCTGGCCATGGCGATTTCTTCCAGCGTCTTCGGGGTCATCTTGAATGAGAACTTGGCTAAAGGGGTCAAGGCTAGCGGAGGCAAGATCACTTTGTCCATGCTCAATCACTTGTCAGACGCCAAGACTAGGGCCAGCCTGCCCAAGCAGAATTTGGGCCAGATGGAGAATATCCTTTATGGGTCCATCCACGCGATTTTCTGGGCCGCCTTTATCCTGGTCTTCCTGTCTCTGCTTTTGGCCATCTGGGCCCGCTGGCGGGAGAAAAAATTGGCCGGCAAGCGGTAAAATCTGGTAAGATCCAGTATAGGATAAAAAGATAAGTTTTTGCTGGAAAGGAGAGGGCTGATGACTGAAATTGCCAAGCTGCAGAAAAAATTGCAGGAGGTGGGGGATGCCGCCCTGCCGCTGAGCAAGGGAAAGGGGCAGACTGCTGATTGTCAGTTTGTTTTACTAGGCGACAAAGCTGAAGGCTGGGAGACTGACTCTTTGACTGCCTTGCTGCTTTTAACAGGAACGGGCCGTTTTCGGGCTGGCCAGCAAAAGTGGCAGGTCAAGCCCGGTGATTGGTTCCTCCTGGCAGCTGGCCAATCTTGCCAGGCCAGTCTGAAAGAGGGGGTCTTGGTCCAGCTGGTCTTGCCAGAAGCTTTTTCAGAGAAAGACTTGAAAAAGGAGCTCATGCTGGGAGAAGCTGAAGAAGTGGGGACTCACGGCCGGGTGGCAGTTGACGGGCCGGCTGGGGCGGCTTTCCTTGCTGCCTTGAATGAGTACCAGACTAGTGATTCTGTATCTTCAGTCTTGCTCAAAAGCCAGCTGCTAACTGCCTTGGCCCTGGCTCAAAGAACGTTAAATGAAGCAGGCAGTTTGAGTGAGCGGGAGATTCGCCGCTATATTAGTGAAAACTACGTTTCGACCAGCTTGAAGGATGCCGCGGCTTACTACCAGCTCAGTCCCAACTATTTTTCCGACCTGGTCAAAAAGAAGACCGGGCAGAGCTTTATTGAGCTGGTTGACGAACAGAAGATGGAGGCAGCCGTCCGCCTTTTGGCCCGGCCAGACCTGTCGATCAAGCAGATCATCGGCCTGGTTGGCTACCGGGGCAAGTCCTTCTTTTATGAAAAATTTGGCAAGTACTACGGGATGTCGCCGGCGGCCAAGCGTAAGGAGCTCTTCCGCCAGCAGGGCATTAATTTATAAAAAGAGAAAACCCTTTTCCCTTACTACACGCTAAAAAAGCAAAAATGCCACTAAATAAAGTGACATTTTAAAAATTGTGTCGTTGAATTCCCAAAGCAACGATGATTTTCCGAAAGAGGTACACACCAATAGTTAAGCCAAGAAAGTTTGACCAAAATGTACTAAATGACAATTTCTCAAATAAATATTGGATTGGCAGAATGCAGGCAAAAAAGATTGTCAATGAGATAGCAGCTCTTGCATACTTATTTTTCGGCATTTTCTTTTTTAGCTTATCCATATTTTCTCCCATCTTAATTTAAATAATACCAAATTACACCATATAACACAGCGGCTGCTGATTTTGCTGCCCACTTCGGCACATGATTCTTCATCATATAATTATATGCCTGTTCGCTGACTTTTCCTGCTACACTACCTAAGAAAAGATCATTCCAAGCTTTTTCGAACTTCTTTAATGTGATTTTTTTGATGACAGCTTTTGGCAAGATTACTCATTTTTCTCTTCCTAACTCGTAATCTTAAAATATTTTGCCAGACATAATTCAAAAAATCACAAAAATTGCAGATTTGGTAACCTTTTTCATGTTTTCATTTCTTCTGCTACATCTTGCAGAGGTATGGATTCAACTTCTTTAACTAGCACCACGCGTATATACATTAAATTTAGGAAAAGTAAAAAGCTTCCAGAAAAATCTGGAAGCTTTTGCGTTTAAATTACATTTTTTCCAAGCGCTTGATCCGGTCAGCCGTAGCTGGGTGGGTGTCAAACAAGTGGCTTAAACCGTGCCGTCTGATCGGGTCCTCAATATACAAGGACGCGCTGGCGCTGCTGGCCGCCTGCATAGGCTGGCTATTCTCAATCTTGGTTAAAGCGCTGATCAAGCCGTGCGGGTTCCGGGTCAGCTCAACTGAACTGGCATCGGCCAGGTATTCCCGGTTTCTGGAGAGGGCCATCTGGGCCAGGCTGGCCGCCAAAGGCCCCAGGATCAAAACGAAAATAACCCCGATCACGCCGATGATCATCCCAATCGTTCCGCCTTCCCGGTCATCGTCATCGTCCCGGTCAATGCCGAAGCCGAACCAGACCCAGTTTTGGGCAAAGTCGGCGATAAAGCTGATGGCGCTGACCAAAACCAGGGCCACCATGGACAGGCGGATGTCATAGTTGCGGATATGGGAAATCTCGTGGCCCAGAACCCCTTCCAGCTCTTCTCTGTTCATCATGTCCAGCAGGCCCTGGGTGACAGCGATAGCCGACTTGTCTGGCGACAGGCCGGTCGCGAAAGCGTTGGGGCTCTTGTCCGGAATCAAGTAGACCTCGGGCATGGGAATATTGGCCACTAAGGCCATGTCTTCCACGATATGAAAAAGCTGGGGATTGTCCTCTTTATTTAAATGCTGGGCATGGTTCATGCTCATGACGACATTGACTGGATCCTGGAAGACCAGGAAAGAGTAAATCAAGGCAATGACGCCAGCGGTCAATACACCCGGCAGGGGCTTGTCCCACATCAACTGACCTAGCCCAGCGCCCACCAGGGCAAAGATCAAAACGAAAACGACCAGGACTCCGGCCGTCTTCCGCTTGTTTTGGGCAATTTGTTGGTATAGCATGGCGATACCTTAATCCTTAAAAGGATACCTTTGGTACCTTGGTTTCTTCTTCAGGGATGTCCAGGTAGTCAACCTTGGTGAAGTGGTGGATGTTGGCTACGATGTTGGATGGGAAGACCAGGAGCATCTTATTGTAGACAGCCGCGCTGGAGTTGAACAATTGCCGTGAGTAGGCAATCTTGTTTTCCGTGTTGGTCAACTCTTCCTGCAGGTTGGCGAAGTTGGTGTTGGCCTTTAGGTCCGGGTAGTTTTCAGACAGAGCGAAGATTGTCTTCAAGCTGTCAGTGATTTGGTTGGACAGCTGCATGGCCCCTTCGTGGTCGTCAGCAGGCAATTGAGTCAGCTGGTTTCTGAGTTCAACCACCTTGCTCAAGGTTTCCTTTTCGTGCTTGGCGTAGCCCTTGACGGTTTCCACCAGGTTAGGGATCAAGTCGTTCCGCCGCTTGAGCTGAACGCTGATCTGACTCCAGGCCTCTTCAGTGTTGACCTTGGCCTTTTGCAGGCCGTTGTAGGCTGAAATGTAAAAAATAACGATTAATACGACTAAAATAGCAATAATCCAGACTGCCATTTTTTGCCTCCCTTTCTAGGCCCCGGAGGGGCGAAATCAACTTTGACCAGATGCTTCCGGTCGTTTTAGTAAATTATATATTAAAAGACAACTGAGCACTAGTTTTTAAGCAAAAAACGCCTCCAATAAGGAGACGATCGAGAGATTTAATATCTTGCTACAGGTTCAGCTTGACGATGACCCAGCCGATAAGGGACAGGATGATCAAGCCGGCGATCTGGTAGCCCAGCCACTTCGAGAAGAATTTCTTCTTGGCATCCTTGGAAGCGTGGGCGTAGAAGGTCCGCATGACCAGCATGTTGGCCATGGACCCGATTGGTGACCCGAAGCCGCCGATGTTGGAACCAAGGGTCAAGGCTTCAGCGTACTTGGAGAACTTGCCGACCAGGATGGTTGATGGCACGTTGCTCATGACCTGGCTGGACAGGATGGATGTCCAGTAAGTGCTCATTTCAGTGCCGACCAGGCCGTGGATCAGGGTCACGACAAAAGGAATCTGCTGGATGTCGCTGATAAAGATGAAGAAGAGGGTGAAGGTCAGCAAAAGGGAGTAGTCAATGTGGAGCAGGATCTTCCAGTTGACGATCAAGGCCCAGATGATGGAGGCCAACATTGGCATCCAGATTGGAACGAACTTGAAGACGCCGACGAAGAAGAAGCAGAAGATGACCGTGGTGATCATCGTCATTGGCCAGCTGACGTCGATTTCAACGACTTCCTGGGTCGGGATGTTCTTCTTCGGGATAAAGAAGAAGATGCAGAGAAAGACGACCATGGCCGCGATCAGGTAAGGCAGGGTCCACTTAAAGAAGGTAGCAGGCGCTAAGTGGTAGTTGGAGACCACGAAGATGTTGTGGGGGTTGCCCCATGGCGTGAAGGCCGCCCCGATGTTGGCCCCCATCCCGATCAAAGTGGCCGGCAGGATTTCCGGCAGCTTGTACTTCTTGGCGATGTTCAAGTACAGGGGAATCATGGTCAAGCAGGTGATGTCGTTACCCAGGAACATGCCCGAGAAGATGGACAAGAGAGTAAAGAGGAGGATCAGCTTCCGGGTGGAGTCAGCGATCGCCGTCAGTTTGTAGGCAATGATGTCTAGAACGTGCAGGTAGCTGTAGACCTGGATCAAGACCAGCATGGTCGTGACAGATTCAATCGTGTGCCAGTTCATGTCGGCGTTGCGCGGACGGGCAAAGAAAAGACTGATGATAGTGATCACGATGGTGATCTGCAGAATTCGGTCGCTAAAAATTTTCTTTAAGGTGGTCAAAAAATTATTTGAACTTGTGCTTTTGGCGGCTTCCATATAAAATCCTCTACTCAGCTAGAATGGTGTTTGCAAGATTTACGTAAAGTTAACGAAAAGCGAAAATGAACTTTACTTTCGTGTAGTTCCATTGTCAACCATTTTTCCCTAAATCTCAATAGTTCAAAATTAACGAACAGATGTTATTGAAAAGATATTGGCGAAACGCGGCAGGTCAAAAATTCGGTTTTTTTAGCTTTTGGAAAAAACAGAAAAGATCTTAGAAAGCGGTTTATATAGCTAAAATAAAGGGTTTATGCCGGAAGACAAAAAACGGACTTTGCTGCCTTTTTTAAGTGATTAAAACGTGTCGACTTTTTACACGGCCACAAAAAAGTTAAAAGCCTGCGTTTGATTTCTGAAATAATGTAAGCGCCACCGAAAGTGAAAAACAGAAGTGACAAATTGGCAAAAATCGCCTTGGACATTTTGCTAAATCCATTTAACATTTCTGACGGAAGGGATTTGCCCTTGCTTTTAGCTAAAAAGGGGCTGGAGGGGTAAAGAAATGCCGAAAAGGCTTGCCTAACATGGGAGAAGAGGGGTATAATTACTACTGATTTTCGAAAATCGATGAAAGGATGAAGAGACATGTCAAGAAATATCCACACGGGTATCAACCCACACCGTCGTCCACGTAACGCTTCTAACGCTAAGGAACGCGTTGCTCACGCCGCTGCTGTGATCAGCTTCCTGAACCAAGCAGCTAAGGACGAAAACAAGTAATTTGTTTTTAAACAGACAATAAAGACTCTGGCTTTTGGCCAGGGTCTTTTTTTCGCCTGCTTTTTGCCTTATGATAGGAAAAAAGCTAAGAGGCAAGTAAGGAAATAAGTAAGAAATAAAGAGATAAAGAGAAGAGAAAAGAAACAAGGAGGCAAAAATGAAGTTTCAGTGCAGCAGCTGCGGTTTAAGACTGGAATCCCTGCATTTCAAGCTGCCCGGCCTGGTCAATGACCGCCTGTCCAGCCTGTGTGACATCTGCCGGCAGCGGGGGCTGGATCCGGCAGCTTACCCCAATCCCGTGGTCAAGCTGTTCGCGGCCAACCTTCTTTATGCTTTTGTCGGCAAGGATGGGGAAGCAAGCGGGGACTTTTTACTGCCGGACTTAAAAATCCGCCGGTCCTACGAGGCTCTCATGCAGGACTATGATGGAAATGTCCTGGCCAAGCAGCAGTTGCCCAGAGAGGACTTCAACCAGGCCGTGATCAAGGCTGAGGATGATCCCAGCTTCTTTCTGTCAGGAAAGCTCCCTTTCGCGGAAAAGCTCCAGGCCTTAGGCCTCAGCGTTGACTTTCAGTTAAACGAGGTCGACTATATCGACCGGGAGCGGATCCGGGCCAAGTACAAGTACCGCTGCCAGTACTGTGGCCGGCGGGGGCGGAGCGTGGACCATAAGGACCCGGTCTCTATCTCGCATGATAACAGCCTGGACAATCTGATTTTGTCCTGCAGCGAGTGCAACCGGATCAAGTCTAATATGCCTTATGACCTTTTCGTCAAGCTCAACGAGGAATTGCAGCCTTTAAACAAAAAGCTGGTCAAGTACGAGAACGCCCTGGGCCCCTTGGAAAAAGAATTCCAGGACCGGCGGAACATGCTGGCCGCCAAGGTGCATTTAAAAGGCGTGGTGAATGACCCGGAACTGGCCGCCATCCGCAAGGAAAACAAGCGCCTGCGGGATGCCATCGACAGTTTAGAGAGTGACTATGACGCGGCCCGCCACTTGCGCGAGGACCACTTCAAGTTGGGCTGGAAGCTCTACCTGGCCCAGCAGGACAAGGAAATTATCTAGCTTTGATAATTTAAAGCTTATGTAGAGAACATTAAAAGTTAGACCAGGAAACTTTTTACAGAAAAAATCTCCAGAATGTACAGGCTTACAAAACTTTAAAAAGCGCTACCAGACAACTTGCAGCGCTTTTTCGTTTTGTAATCAGACCGATACATTCCTGTAACAATTGAAAGTTATACTATAGATTGTTATCAAACAAACCACATGTTAAAGGAGAAAAGACATTTCATGAAGAAAAAGAACCTGTTGATGACTACTTTGGCAACTCTGAGTGCATCTGGCGCCCTTTTAACTACTGGGGCCAACGCTTTGGCTGACAGCTATACTGTTGTTAAGAACGATACCCTGTGGGGCCTGTCAAAGAAGTACGGCGTTTCAGTAAGCGACTTGAAGAAGGCTAACGGCGTTTCCGGCCACTTGATCTACGTGGGCCAGAAGCTGCAAATCCCAACTAAGTCAACCAAGACTGCTAAGACTAGCACTTCAACCAGTACCGTTGACACTACTTCAACGACCCACACGGTCGTAAAGGGTGACACTTTGTGGAGTCTGGCTAAGAAGTACGGCGTTTCCGTAAAAGCTTTGATGAAGGCCAACAACTTGTCAAGCAGCACCATCTTGATCGGCCAAAGCCTAAACCTGCGAGCTGGCATGACTACTTACGGGATAAACGGTGTAACTACTGGTTCAAGCTCAACTGCCGCAAGCACTAACACTGCTTCATCAGCAAGCACGACTGCTTCCAGCCAGGCTCCAAAGGCCAAGAAGACTACTACTAAGGCAAAGAGCACTACTACTAACACTAGCACTAGTGCCAACACTCAAAGCCAGTCAACTGCATCTAACAGCAGTGCGTCCACTACGACCAACACTAATACTGCAGCATCAAATGCTAACACTACTTCAAGCACTAACAAGGCTGCTGCAAACACCAACACTGCAGCAAGCAGCAGTCAAGCAGTCAGCCAGGCACCAACTGCTTCAACTTCAACCACTTCAACTGCCTCAGCCAGTGCCAGCGCGATTACTTCATACGCTTTGACTTTCCTAGGCGTGCCTTACGTTTGGGGCGGGACCACGCCAAGCGGCTTTGACTGCTCCGGCTTGGTACAATACGTTTACAGCCACTTCGGCATCAACCTGGGCCGGAGTACTTACACCCAGCAATACGCCGGCACTAAGATCAGCGTGGCCAGCGCCCAAGCTGGTGACCTCTACTTCTGGGGTTCATACGGCTCAGCCTACCACGTAGCCATCGCCTTGGGCGGCGGCCAATACGTCATGGCTCCAGCCCCAGGCCAAAACGTGATGACTGGCAGCGTGTCATCATACACTCCAAGCTTCGCCGTTCGCGTTTTAGGCTAAAAATTTCCCATCGATATCAAACAGTTTAAGCAGCGTCAGCCAGCCGGCCGGCGCTGTCTTCTTTTGCCGGCCTATAATTAAATGTGTACTATTTTATTTATAATTGCCCGGCTTTTGATTTTATATTTACTATAATATTGACTGACTTTTTGAATTAAGAGCCCCTACAAATGCTTTTTAGATAAGAAGGATAATAATTGCTCGGAAAATACGGCTAAATTTATTTTTATAGGTCTATAGTGGGTAGGCTATAAATTGATAAGTTATCAGTTCAAAAGAGCTTTTTTCCGGACAAATATGGGCTATAATCTAAGGTAAAGTAGGTAAAATATGCAATTTAGGGTAAACCAACTTTTAGATTAGGACAGAGGATCGCGGGAAAATGACAAATACGGCTTTGCTTTACGCGCTGGGGGAATTCTTCTGCATGTCAATCATGCTGATCTTGACCGGCGCCTTAAAGCCAATTACAAATTACGGGAAAAGGGAAAAATGGCTGGCGGCATCGCTGGTCAGCGAAACCCTTTATTTTTTGGGAGACGCCCTGGACAAGCTGCAATTGGGCGGGGTCCTGCCAGCCAGCCAGGCGAGTCTGCTCTTTACCGGCACATATAAGCTATGGATGCTGGACTTCGTCAGTCTGGCGGTCTTCTTCTACATTAACCAGTGCGGGGAATTCAGCCTGGTCGACAGCCGGCCCAAGCAGATGCTGGTCTGCTCAGTTGCCGTGCTTAACAGTGTTTTTGAACTGCTCGTGCTCTTGATCAATCCGGGCTGGCTCTTGACGGACCAGCTTCAGCCGACCCTGCTTTACAACCTCCTGCTTTTGCTGGTCCCCCTTCTGTATTCTTTGGCCGTCATTGGCCTGGCCATCAACGGAATCCGGCAGAGCCCCTCTAAAAATATCCGGCAGTTTTACTTGACCACGGCCAGCTGGCCGATGCTGCTGGTCATCTTCGGGGGCCTGGACATCTACGTTGGCACCTTTCCTTTCTACGCCTACGTGGCGACGGCCTGCCTCTTGTTCCTGGCCGTCTACCAGTTCAGAACCCTGGTCGACACTGTTTCCCTGGGCAGCTTGAGCATTATCAAGGGAAGGGAAAAGTTAAAGTCCTACTTGAAGAGCATCCAGCGGCGGGGAGCCAGCAGCGACTACTACCTCGTCTTAGTTGACATGAACGGGCTGAGATCGATCAAAGACATCTACGGCCGCTCAGAAGGCGGCCAGGTCCTCTTTGCCGTCAGCCGGGCGGTTGGCCAGCTGGCTGAGAAGATGCACGGCTTCAGCTGCTACTATGGCGGGGATGAATTTTTGGCCGTGGTCAAGCTGGCTGATGACGCGGAAGCCAAGCGGGTCTTTGACGACTTGCAGGAAGAAGTCAAGCACATGGCAAGCATCCAGGGCCTGCCAGTCGTCCCCCAGCTGGTGACCTCCGCTGTCCGCTTGGATATGGCAGAAGGGGACCTGACCGCGCAATTGCGGATCGCTGAGGAGAAGATCTACCACCAGAAGCGGGACCTGGACGGGGAAATGCGGGAAAACAACTTCTTCGTCGACAAGGTGACGGGCCTGCCCAACACCAACTACTTCAGCAGTTTTGCCAGCTCCTACCTTAAGTCCAGCCTGGAAAAGGGAGACCAGCCAGCCGTTGTTTTAATCAATGTCAGCAACATGCAGGCTTACAACAACCGCTATGGCTTTGAAAAAGGGGACCAGCTCCTCTCGCGGATTGCCCAGGTTTTGCAGAAGTTTTTTGACGACGGAGTCCTGGTCCGCTTCGCGGAAGACAACTTCCTGCTGGCCACGGATGCCCCCGACTTCTTAAAGAGCCTGGAAGAGGCGGCGGCTGAAGTCAATAAGGTGACAGACGCCAGCATCCGGGCTGGGGTCTACCGCTACAAGGATGCCAGTGAAGGCTTGATGATGGCGGTCGACAAGGCCAAGCGGGCCCTGCGCTATCTCAACAACAACCGGGCGGTGGTCTGCCAGATTTACAACCAGGAGGTCAATCAGGAATTTGAAAGACGGGACTATGTCCTGGAAAACTTCCAGAAGGCCCTGGATGAAGGCTGGATCCGACCATACTTCCAATTGGAAAGCCGCAGCCTGACTGGGCGGATCTGCGGGGCGGAAGCCCTGGCCCGCTGGGTTGACCCGAAATACGGGGTCTTGAAACCAGACTTTTTCATTGAAGTGCTGGAGGAGGCCCACCTGGTGCACAAGCTGGACTTGGCCATCATCCGCCAGGTCTGCGCCATGCTGGCCAGAAGAAGAGAGGAGCAGCAGCCTTTGGTGCCGATCTCGGTCAACCTTTCCCGGGTGGACTTCCAGGTCTGCAACATTTATGACGAGATTGAAAAAATCCGCCGTTACTTTAACCTACCGGCTAGCCTGCTGAAGATTGAAATTCTGGAGTCAACGGTGACCAGCAAGCCGCAAGAATTGCGGCAGGCCATCGCCAACTTCCATGCCAGTGGCTATGAGGTTTGGATGGACGACTTCGGCAGCGGCTACTCCAACTTCAACAACCTGGATGAGTACGACTTCGACCTCTTGAAGATTGATATGGTCTTCTTGCGGGACTTTGGCAGCCGGTCCAAGGCTAAGACCTTGATTTCCATTGTGGTTGACATGGCTAAAAAACTGGGCCTGCACACTCTTTGTGAAGGGGTGGAGACCCAGGAGCAGTCGGATTTCTTGCAGGAAATTGGCTGCGAGCGCCAGCAGGGTTACTTATTCTCCAGGCCGATTCCAGAAGAGGAATTTTTGACCAAACTGGCGGCGGTCAAGTTGGAAGACCCGGACAGCAACAGCTACTATGACACGGTCAGCCAGGTCAATGTTCTCTTTGACCCGATGATCGACCGGGGCAGCCAGCAGACTGTGGGCATCAAGCTGCCGATCTGCATTCTGGAGAAGGGGACAGATGCATTTGTCCGCTTCAGCTTCATGAATGAGAGCTACCGGCAGACCTTGAGGGACTTCGGCTACAAGGTTGACGGCTGGGAAGAAGCTGCCAACCAGGAATACCCATTAAAGAAGGTTATCCTGGAATTGATGGAAGAAAGCCGGCAAAAGCCAGGACCGGTCAGCCGGATTTTCGACTTCAGGGGCAAGCAATACCTGCTTGAGGTCCGCTACCTGGCCCACGACCAAAAGAGCCAGCGCGACGCCTTCGTCTACACCTTTGAAGGCCTAGCCTAGTAAGATAGAAAAGAAGATAAGCAAAAGACTTCCGCGACCCGGAAGTCTTTTTTGCTTCATTTAGAAAAAATGTGTAGTCTTTAACAAGCTTTTGGTATACAATTGCTTCAAAAAAAATTTTAATTTTTATGAGGAGGAAGAATGAAAAAGAAAATTGTTTTTGTTTTACAGCTGATTGCTAATGTCTACTTTGCTACCTGGCCTTTGCGCTTGATTGTAGACAATTCTCCCAAGTGGCGCTTGTCCGGACCAGCCAATGGCTTTTTCGGCTTTATGGACCGAGTGGCCAAAAGTGTTTCCTGGCCGCTCTTCCTGGCCTACCTGCTTTTGCTAGTGATGATCGTTGTGGCCGCTCTTTGGACTTACTTCTTTGAATTCAAGCAAGACAAGGTAAAACAAGCTTGGCAGAAGCTTGTCTGGTTTTTGCAGCTGATCATTAATGAGTTAGCTTGCCTGGGCTTGGCCTCGTCACTGACTATGCTAGAGTACGATAGCCAGCAAACATGGACGATTATTTTTGACCTGTTCATGCTGTTTATCGTAGTTATTTTTGCTTTTGCCTTGACGGAAAAATTTACTAACCGCGGGGGAAACAACTAAATCGCAAACAGAAAAAAGCAGCCGTGAGGCTGCTTTTTCTATGCATTTATTAAATTTGCGGGCCACGGAAGTTGGCTAAGAACTTCTGGGTCTTTTCGCTTTGCGGATGGTTGAAGATTTCATCCGGGCTGCCTTGCTCAGCCACGTAACCGTCGCTCATGAAGAGGACCTGGTCGGAAACTTCCTTGGCGAAGGCCATTTCGTGGGTAACCACGATCATGGTCAACCCAGTCTTGGCCAGCTTCTTCATGGTTTCCAAAACTTCCCCGACCATTTCCGGGTCAAGGGCACTGGTCGGTTCGTCGAAGAGGAGGATTTCCGGATTCATGGAGATGGCTCTGGCAATCGCTACTCTCTGCTTCTGCCCGCCGGACAATTGCCGGGGCTTAGCGTCAACGTAGGGGGCCATCCCAACGGTCTTCAGGTTCTCCAGGGCAATCTTCTTGGCTTCTGCCTTTGACCGCTTCAGAACCAGTTCCTGGCCGATCATGCAGTTTTGCAAGACGTTCTTGTTTTCAAAAAGCTCAAACTGCTGGAAAACCATGCCGACCTTGGACCGGTAGCGGGGGATATTGTAGTTTTCATCCAGGATGTTTTGGTCATGGAAAAGAATTTCCCCGCCAGTTGGATCTTCCAGCAAGTTGATGCAGCGGAGCATGGTTGACTTACCGCCACCGGAAGGACCGATGACCGTCATAACCTCGCCCTTGTGGACTTCAAAGGAAATATCCTTCAAAACTTGGTGTTCACCGTAAGCCTTTTGCAGGTGCTGAACGTTTAAAATAATTTCATTATCCTTGTAATCAGCCATTTTTTACTTGTCTCCTTCCTGCTTGCCGACTTGAACCTGGTTGGCCATCAGGTTGTAATTTTCAGGACCTTCGATGTGATTTTCAATCAAGTTGAAGATCCGGGTGATCGTAAAGGTCAAGAAGAGGTAGATGACCGAGATGACCAGGTAGGTTTGGAAGAACTGGAAGCTCTGGCTGGCAATCGTTGAACCAACGAAGAACAGTTCTGATACTGAGATGATGCTCAATACGGAAGTGTCCTTGATGTTGACGATAAATTCGTTGGTGATTGACGGCAGGCAGTTCCGGATGGCCTGCGGCAGGATGATGTTCCACATTCTCTGGTTGTGGGTCATCCCCAAAGCACTGGCGGCTTCAAACTGCCCCTTCGGCGTGGAGATGATCCCCCCGCGGATAACTTCGGCCAGGTAGGCCCCGGTGTTGATGGAGACGATGATCAGAGCGGCAACCGTTCTGTTCAGGTTGATGTGCCAGAACTGGGCGATCCCGTAGTAGATAACCGCGGCTTGTACCATCATTGGCGTGCCACGGAAGACTTCAACGTAGACGGACAAGAGCCACTTGCAGAAGGCTAACAGGCCCTTTTTGAACTTGTTCTTTGGTTCTGGAATCGTCCGGACGATGCCGACCAGCAAACCGATGAAGAAACCGGCGATGGTGCCGACCAGGGAGATCAAGAGAGTCATCCCGATCCCTTCCAGGATCATCTGCCCGTAGTTCTTCAGCATGGAAACCAGCCAGTTTTCCTTCTTGGTGCTGGTCTGCGGCTGCTGCTGTACGGCTTCCTTCATCAGCTTGTTTCTTTCTGAAGTGGAAATGCCGGCCAAAACCTTGTTGACTTGGCTGAGCAGCTGGTCGTTGCCCTTCTTAACCCCGATGGAAACTTCCGCGTCAGAAGAGGAAACCTTGAAGCCCTTCATCTTGGACAGGTTGACCCCGGTAATGTTGGAGTCCACCATCTTGAAGGAGGTCAGTTCCGTGTCTTCAGCCACGTAGCCGTCGATCGTGCCGGCTTCCAGGGATTCCCGCATGGCGGCAAAGTCCTTGGAGGCTGGTTCCCGCTTGGCCCCTGGCAGTTGCTTGATCAGGTCGTAGTGCAGGGTCCCTTGCTGGGCAGTCAGCTTGGCCCCCTTGAAGTCAGTCAGGTACTTGGCCTTGGCGTACTTGCTCTGCTTGTTGACGATGACCACGAAGTTGGTGGTCCGGTATGGAGTGGTAAAGTTGATGGCCTTCCGTCTTTCTGCCGTCGGGCTCATCCCGGCAATGATCAAGTCGATCTTGCCACTGGTCAGGGCTGGCAAAAGCCCGTCCCATTGGGTCTTTTCCACGATAACTTTCTTGCCCAGCTTCTTAGCGATGATCTTGGCGATCTTGACATCATAACCATTGGCGTAAGAGCTGGTCCCGTCGATCTTGACCGCGCCGTTGGCGGACGTGGTCTGGGTCCAGTTGTATGGAGCGTAGTTGGCTTCCATACCAATCTTCAAGGTGCCGCTGGCTTGCGCCGGCTGGCTCCAACTGACAGCTAAGACAAGCGTCAGGACCGCCGCCATTAAGGCGCTGATCCAGCTGCTGTGCTTCTTCATCTGAATAAACCTCCGATATGCTTTTAGTAGTTATGAAATACAATAAAAAGCGGCAAAAAAGCCTCATTGCGGTATACAATGAGGCTTGCTTTGATTCTGTAAAATTCAGTATGAATACCAAAAATTATAGCGCTCCCTAGAAAACTAGGACAGTCTGCAGAATTTTCTCCTGCAGCCCAACCAACAGCGTGCACGACCCCACTGCTGATTTCGGCGATATCCCTTAATAACAAGGCTCAGCACTGTCAGTGAGCTCCCCTTGCTTTTGTGAACGATCGCGACCTCTATTGTATTGGATAATTTTTTAACTACATTTAGGCTAAATTACTTCTAAGAAAAAGTCAAGGAAAAATTAGCTTTCTGAATTTTTTGCGATTGTCAGCGCTTCCTATTCACTCCAGCCGTGATCTTCCGCCCAGTCCCGCTTCTTCATGTCAGAGACGTAGGGGTTGCCGGCCACGTAATAGCGCAGAGGTGCCTGGGCCCAGTCCGGATCAGCCTGGACGATCCCGATTCGAGGAGAAGCAATGATTTCTTTAGCCGGCTTTTTCTCAGTCAAGTCAATAACGAAAGGGGAGTCCGCCAAAGGGGCCAGGTCCCAGTTTCTTGACTTGACCCCCATGGCCTGCATTAATTTGGCCGGTCCGTTGGTCAAAAGGACCCCGTCTTTGCCGCCCCGGTTTTTAAGCATTTGGTCCAGGCCCCAGACCGGCTCAATGGCCCGGATTAAGACCCCTTGGGGGTTGCCTTCTTCCTGGCA
Organism: Lactobacillaceae bacterium AF64-9pH9TA; assembly: GCA_027681045.1. GTDB lineage: Bacteria > Bacillota > Bacilli > Lactobacillales > Lactobacillaceae > Lactobacillus. The sequence goes on from JAQDCK010000003.1 coordinate 79,612, forward strand.
GGCGATGTCAAAAAAGACGTACTGGCGCTGGGAGTAGATGTAGATGGTCCCGCCTGCCCGCCACAGGCCCTCGTTAGCCTGGCTTCTTCTTCCCCCGTAGGAGTGGGCGGCCCGGTCGGATATGCCCAGGTAGGCTTCGGCCTCAACGATATAGCCGCCAATTTTTTTCCCGCCGGCTTGATAATAAAAGGGGCGGCCGATCAAGTCCCGGCAGATCTCGCTGGTGGGCCGGCCGGTGAAAAAATTCCTGTAGTCCATTGCTTAATCAATCTTTCTAACTAAAATAAGGAATGTAGTAAAAGCTGTAATAAAAACTGTTTTTAAGAGAAAGCGTGCATCTATGTCAACGATCAAAACTGTCCGTATCTACGCCAAAGAGCAGCCCGCCGGCTACCGGATCTTAGTCGACCGGCTCTGGCCCCGGGGGATCAAAAAGGAAGCCGCCAATTTAAACGAGTGGGAGAAAGAGCTGGCTCCCAGCCGGGACTTGCGGACCTGGTTTAAGCATGACCCGGCCCGGTACCCGGACTTCCGCCAAGATTACCTGGAAGAATTGGCAGCCAATCCGGAATGGCCGCCATTCGTGGAGCATTTGCAAGAGCTTTTGCAAAAAGGCGACGTCCTCTTTTTGTATGGGGCTAAAGACGAAGAACACAACCAGGCCGTCGTTTTAAAAGAAGCAGCTGAGGAAGCTCTGGCTAAACTTCCTTAAAGACCTCCAAGGCGTCACCGGTCAGCTGCTTGATCCCTTGTGCCGGGATCTCAGTTAAGTTGACGGCCCAGATTTTGGCGTCTTTTGCCGCGTAGCCTAAGAGACCGGCGAAGGGGTAGACGACGAAACTGGTGCCAACGATCACGACCAGGTCGCTTTGCCGCATTTCCAGGATGGACTGGTTGACATTGGCCGGGTTGATCCCTTCTCCGTAAAGGACGATGCCGGGCCGGATGATGCCGCCGCACTCGTGCTTGTAGCCCTTGGCGTAGTCCTCATAGCTGACCTTTTGCTTGCACTTGGAGCAGTAGATATCGTAGAGGTTGCCGTGAAATTCGGTCACGTGCTGGTTGCCGGCCTGCCGGTCCAGGGTGTCGATGTTCTGGGTGATGAGGGCCCCTTTTTCATTGCAGATGGCCGCGATCTTTTCGTGGATCAGATTTGGCTTGGCCTGCGGAAAGTACATGTTTTGCATGACGAAGTCGTAAAAAAGCTGAGGCCGGTCATAAAGAGTCTCCTCGCTCAAGATGACTTCCGGGGGCTCGCTGACCCCGTTGTAGATGCCAGTCTTAGACCGGTAGTCGGGGATGCCGGAGTGGGTTGACACGCCTGCCCCGGTCAAAAAGACAGGGTGCTTGGCCTTTTTTAAGTCTGCTTTAAATTCCGCAAGTTTTGCTTGATCCATTTTTTGCCTCTTTCTTAAAAAAACGGCGGATGCCTTTTGATTCTATTATAAGCGCTTGGTTTGCTATAATTAAGCTACTAGTTGCAGAAGATATTATATTTGAGGTGAATCCATGGACACGTTATTTTATTTGGTCGCCGACACCCTGCTGGCGGCCTATGCCGGCTACAGCTGGTACAGCCAGGCTACGGTGATCCTGCGGGCCCGCTGGCGGATGACAGCGGTGGTCATGCCGATCCTATTGGTCTGGCTGGGGGCCAGCTGGGGCTACCTGGACCTGGGAACTCCCGGCTTCATCGTCTTCCTGGCCCTCTTCATTTTGACGGGGATCCTGGAAGCCACGTCGGGCTTTGCTGACAAGCGGGTGGTTTTGAGCGGCTACTTCCGCCGAACCTTGAAATACAGCGAAATCAGCCAGGTGATCTTGACCGCTGCGCCGCCGGAAGTGGGCGACCTGTCGATCGCGACCCTGGAAACCAGCCGCCACCAGATCTACTACCTCCGCTTCAACAAGCAGGCCAGCGATGTGGTCTCTTTCTTGATGCAGCGCCTGGAACGCGGGGTAAATATTGACGTAAGAAAAATGGGTTAGTCGCGTGACTAACCCATTTTTTTGTTCTAAATTTCTGTTTTCTTTGTTTTTTTACAAAATCGGGGACAGGAGGCGGGAGAAGTTCTGCAGGGCCCGCAGCCAGCGGGACTGCTTCTTGATCAATTCCGGCGTGAGGAGGGTCGACTGCTCCATGTCCTTTTCAAACTGGTCGGACATCTCTTTGTTAAAGGCGCGGTCGTAAACGAAGACATTGTCTTCAAAGTTCAAGTCATAAGACCGGTAGTCCTGGTTGACGCTGCCGACAGTCGCGTACTTGTCGTCGACGATGATGGTCTTGGCATGCATGAAGCCGTTGTTGTAGGTGTAGACCTTGACCCCGATCTTGACCAGCTGGTTGGCATACCACTGGGTTGCCCGGTAGATGAAGGGGTGGTCCGGCATGCAGGGGATCATGATCCGCAGGTCAACCCCCGAGCTGGCCAGGATCTGCCAGGCGGCAATCATGGCCTCATCCGGAATCAAGTAAGGAGTCTGGATCCAGACCCGCTTTCTGGCCAGCATCATTAAACGGACCAGGCCGTTTCGCATGTAAGACTCGTCATTGTCGGGGCCGTCAGAAACGACCTGGACGGCCATGTCGCCCTTGGAGATGTCGTTTTCATCCAGGTCAGGGAAGAGCTTCTCGTCAAAGCTGATCAGTTCTTCTTCCTTGACGGCGGAAGCGTTCCAGTCCATCACGAATCTTTCCTGCAAAAGCAGGGAGGCTGACCCGACCAGGCGGAGGTGGGTGTCCCGCCAGTAGCCGAATTTTTTCTTCCGACCTAAGTACTGGTCGCCGACATTGAAGCCCCCGGTCCAGGAGGTAACCCCGTCGATGACCACGATCTTCCGGTGGAGGTGGTAGTTGATCCGGTTCCGGGAAATCATGTTTCTTGAGGTGATGAAGGGCAGAACGTCCCCGCCGGCTTCAGTCAGCTGGTTGAACCAGCTCTTGGAGGCCCCGAATGACCCCCAGGCATCGTAGAGGACCCGGACCTGGACCCCCTCCTTGGCTTTTTGGATCAAAAGCTTGAGGAATTCGTTGCCGATGGCGTCGTTATAGATGGTGTAGTATTCGACGTTGATGCTGGACTTGGCCTGGCGGATATCAGCGAAGAGGTCCCGGAACTTGTCATGCCCGTCGGTGTAAAGCTTGAGCTTGTTGTTTTTGGTAATGGGCGACTCCTGGTCCTTGTCCAGGTACTTGATCAAGATGCGGGCACTGGGGGAGGTGTCGCTTTGGCCAATTTTTGCCGGGGCCTCGGTGATCATTTTTTGCACGTTGGAGAGGCCGATGTGCTTTTGTCGGTTGATGGCAAAAAGGTTTTCCTGGGAAATTCCCCGGCCGACGAAGCCGTAGATGATGAAGCCAAGCACGGGCAGGATGATCAAGACGATCAGCCAGGCCCAGGAGGTGGCCACGGATCGCTTTCTGTGGAAGACGGTCCAGAGGGCCAGGATGGCGTTGGCAAAGAAGATGATGTGCCAAATATCGATCCAAGAGATGGCAGTCACTTTAAAGTCCTTTCTTGATTTTATCTAAGCCTAAAAAACGGTCCAGGATGCCGATTACGAAGGGCTCGTCATGCATCTGCGAGTGCTCGGCATTTTCGCCACGGACCTCGACTTCCTGGTAATAGACCGCGTCCGGGGCCAGGATGTAGCGGATGCTTTTGGCGGAAACCACGGAGATGAAGCGGTCGGAATTGGTCGTATCCAGGACGTTGCCGTAGATGTTCAAAACCCGGATGCTGGGGCTGAAGTCCCGCCGGTGGCGGAGCATGTAGGAATAGTGCGGGGTCATCATGCTGGGCCGGCCGCTTTCCGTCAAGCGATTGACATTGGGGATGTCGCCCAGGTACATGACTCCGTTGAAGGGGCCGGCGATCAAAGCGCAGCTGGCCAGGTGGGGGAAGTTTTTCCGCTTGGCATAGCGCATTTCCGTAGCAACCACGCAGGGCGAGCCCAGGGAGTGGGCCACGGCGCTGTAGCGCGTAAAGCCGTATTTTTTGCTCAGAAAAGGCAGGATGAAGCTGAGATAGTAGTTGATGGCCTGGTAGCCGGCAATCCGGTCCTTGAAGGCCAGCTGGATGATGGGCTGCTTGTCGCCGGTATAGCAGCCGGTCAGCTTGATCCGGCCGGTTAAGTCAGCCTCAACTTTCAAAAAGCTGGCGTCCCCTTTTTGCTTGAGGGCATTTGCAACCATCGCCCTGGTGGTGTAGTCCCCGCCGCGGAAGCCGTGGACGTAGATGATCGGGACCTGGTCAGAGCCGCTGGCCTGGTTTTCAGCCAGGTCGCTGACCCGCTTGCCCCGCAGCTTCAGAAAGATCCGGAAAGGTGGAAAGGTTGCCAGGATGCCCAAGAAGAACATCATGGCCAGGGAGTGGTCCCAGGGATCGGGATTTTTGCCGCGCTTTTTTTCAGTTTCTTCAGCATACTTTTTAGAATTAAAAAAGAGCACAGGCGCCCCTCCTTTCTCTGATACAATTGCTTTGTAAACATCATACCATTTTAGCAGAAGAGAGGGAGCAGATGAAAGTTTATGCTGTTAAGAAAGGCTACCGGCCAGGAATCTACCACAGCTGGCCAGAGGCCGAAAAGCAGGTCAAGGGCTTTCCCGGGGCAGAATACAAGTCCTTCAGCAATATAATGGAGGCCCTGGACTACCAGCAAATGGACCCGGAAGATGCCCTCAAGGCTTTGCAGGGAGCAGAGGACAAGCTACAGGCCGCGATCGCCAAGGTCAGACAGGGCGGAAGCAGGAAAAAGCAGGCTGAAAGCCAAAAAGAATTTGCTGCAAGTTCGAAGTATGCCGCCCATATTTTTACCGACGGGGGCTGCCGGAACAATGGGACCCACAAGGGCGGGCACGTGCAGGCAGACGACAAGGCAGCCTGGGCGTATTTGATCGAATACGGCGGCCAGAAGCTGTCCGCCAGCGGCGGCCGCTTTGGGGCCACCAACAACGAAATGGAAATGACTGCTTTTTTGCAAAGCCTGAAGAAGCTGGAAGAACTGGGCTTAAATGACCAGCCCCTCTTGTTTTCTTTAGACTCCCAGTATGTCATCAAGGCTGTTAGCGATAGCGACCAGGGTCCGGCCTGGATCAAGGGCTGGCAGAGACGGGGCTGGAAGAAGGCGGACGGGTCACCCGTTGCCAACCGCGAGCTCTGGCAGGAGATTGCCAAGGAAATGACCAAGTTTGCCCAGCCGGAATTTGAATGGGTCAAGGGGCACGCCAACAGTGCCGGCAACAACTTTGTCGACGGCCTGCTCAACAAGTACATGGACCAGATGTAAAGAACAGAAAAAGCCCGCGCTTGGCGCGGGCTTTTTGCATGAATATTTAATTTTTTTGCTTTTTAGATATTGTCCAGCCTCAATTGCTTGATTACTTGCCAAAACTGGAGAAGAGGCTGGTAAAGAAGTTGACGATGGCGTCCCAGAGCTTCTGTAGGGCGTTGCGGTTTTCGTTGGTATTCAGCTTGGCAAAGATCCCCTTGGCGCTCTTCTGGATGGCGCTCATGGCCTGGCCGGCCTGCTGCTTGAAAGAAGAGGAGTTGAGGGCGCCGGAGTCCCGGATTTCAACCAGGATGTTGACGATCTGCTGCTTCTGTTCGTTGGTGATCACGTTGGTCAGATTGTTGTTTTCGATCTGGTTGTTGACGATCGTGATGATCTGGTTCTTGGTGATGTTTGAGCCTTTTTGGGCCATTTCCTTCTTGGCCCCGGCCACGGCATTGTTGAGCTGGGCGTCAGAGTAGCCATCCTTGCCCTTGTTTTCCTTGGTGATCCCGCTTAAGGTGTTCAATTCGTCCTGGGCCGCGGTGATTTGCTTCTGGTTCAGCTTCTCCCCGCTCTTGGCGTAGGCCTTGTAGATCCCGGCCAGAGCGCCGGAACCATCGATCGGGATCGCGGAAGTGACGTAGATGTTAGCGTCAGTGATCCCGGCCGTTACTGCCGCGTTTCGGTACTGGTTGGCGGTGATAGTGGTGATGTTGTTTTGCCCGTTGTAGTTGAGGATGCGGACGTTGATCCCGCTGCCGGAGCTAGTTTTCTCAATGGCAGCACTGGACCAGACCCCGGAAGAGGAGGTAAAGGAGCTGCCGGACGGGTTCAGGTAGGTAACCAGGTCGCTGCCCGTTACCGTCAAAGTGTTGTAGCTGCTGGAGTCGCTGAGGGCGCCCTTTAAAACGTGCAGAGTGCCCTGCTTCTGGCTGGCAGTTAATGAGGTCCCCAGGGTAATAACTGGGGTGGTGTCTTCGGCGGCAGAGACCCTGCCGGCCGCTAAGCCCAGGCCCAAAAAGAGGGCGCAGGCCGTGATGATTTTCTTGATTCTTATGTTCATTTTGTTAAGTCTCCTTGTTTCTTGGTTTTCATGCTCCGCTTATAATTATACTAGAGTTTGTTTTTGGGGTATCTCTCTTAGCAAAAAATTAAGCAGGCTCCGGCCAGCGGCAGATTCCTGCTAAGATGATATAATGTAAAGGATAGATTTGGAGAGGGGGATGCGGCTTTGCGAGCAAATGCCGACTTGAAGCTGACGGTCATCATGACTGTTTACAATCAAGAGAAATACCTGGCCAGAGCCCTGGACTATTTGCTTGAGCAGAAAAACCAGCAGTTCAAGCTGCTGGTCATTGACGATGGTTCGACTGACTCAACCGCGGAAATCGCGGCCAGCTACCAGGACCGCTTCCAGGCCTTCGACCTGGTCAGCAAGGCCAATGAAGGGGTGGCCGCCGCCCGGAACCTGGGCCTGGACATGGTTGACACGCCGTATTTTATTTTTCACGATGGAGACGACTGGGTTGAGCCAGACTACACGGATTACTTTATCAAGGCTTTTGACCGGCACCCGGACGATGACATGGTAACCTGCGGCTATTATATCGACCAGGCAGGGAAGCCGTCCGTGCCGATTACTAAACCGGTTGAGGGGGAATTGACCCGGCTTGCGGCTGTTTTAAAGGTCTTGGGCAGTGCCCATTCGCCGGTTAAGGGCTATACCTGGAACAAGTGCTACAAGACCCAGCTGGTCCGCCGCCTGCCCCTGCGCTTTAACGAGGACCTGGACTTGATGGAAGACCAGGTTTTCAATATTGACTATCTGATGCAGACGGAAGGCTGCTATTACAGCTCCGTGCCGCTCTACCACTATTGGCAAAGATCCGACAGCGCGGTGCACACGGTCAGCTGGGACCACTTCTGGAGCATCGTGGGGGCCAATATTTCGATTTACAAGAGCATTTTTTCTCACTTGTGGCAGAAAGTCCTCAGCAAGCGACCGCAAACCCAGGAATACCAAGGCAGTTATGTAAGGGAAAGGATCAAAGATGATCATCAAAGTTAATGGAGTCGATCTTTACTACCAAAAGCTCGGTCAGGGCCAGCCCTTGATCCTGCTGCACGGCCACCACTTGGACGGGGGGATGTACAGCAAGGTGATCGCGCCTTTGTCACTGTATTACACGGTCTATACCCTGGACATGCGGGGGCACGGCTTAAGCGGCGGCGACGGGGCTGAGCACTACCAGACTGAAGTGGAAGACTTGGCCGTCTTCATCAAGGAGCTGGGCCTGGAGCGGCCTTACGTCTTTGGCTATGACTCCGGCGGCCTGGTGACCCTGATGCTGGCCAGCCAGCAGCCCGATATCCTGGGCAAGGCAATCGTGGCCGGGGTCTTTATCGACGGCCGGGGGATCCACAAGTACCACTACTTGACTGAAGGGGTCCGGCGCTTTCTCCGCTTTGACCGCGACAGCCGGGTGGAACTTACCGAATCCTACATGGAGCCGGAAAGTCTGGAGCAGATCAAGATTCCCGTTCTCTGCGTGGTCGGGGAAAATGACTGGGTCAAAGTCGAACATGTCCGCTGGTACAGCAGTTTGATTCCAAATGGCCGCCTGGCCTTGATGCCGCGGCAGACCCACGATTCCTACGTGGTAGACAGCTTGAAGATTTTGGACTTGATCAAAGATTTTTGCAAGGAATAATGAGAAAAAGGCCGATCAAAGCCGAACCTTTGCTATAATGTTACTGTAGATACAATAGATTCTGTTAATGAGAGTGTTTCTAAGGGGCTCATGATGACATCAATTACAAAAGAAGAAATTCATAAGTTGCTCAACCCGATGAAGGTGATCGGGCTCGGCGGCAATCCGCAATTGAACGAAAAGGTAGCCAGCACGCTGGGTGTTCCTTTGATCGAAACGACGGTTCACCACTTCAGCGACGGTGAAATCCAGGTCAACATCGCGGAAAGCGTCCGGGGCTGTGACGTCTTCGTCATCCAGTCAATTCAAGATCCGGTCAATGAAAACTTCATGGAACTGGAAATTGTCCTGGATGCCCTCCACCGGGCTTCAGCCCACACGGTCAACTGCGTGGTCCCGTACCTGGCCTACTCTCGTTCCGACACCAAGACCCGGTCCCGGGAACCAATCACGGCCAAGCTGATTGCCAACCTGCTCCAGCTGACTGGGATCGACCGGGTATTGACCATCGACTTGCACGCTTCCCAAATCCAGGGCTTCTACAACGTGCCGGTTGACCACCTGCACGCGATGCCGCTTTTGGCCCAATACTTCCTGGACAACGGGATCGCGGCCAAGGATGACGACGTGGTCGTTGTTTCACCAGACCACAGCGGGACCAAGTTGGCCCGGCTCTTCGGCCAGTACTTCAACGCGCCGATCGCCATCGTTGACCAGCGCGGGGCCCGCTACGATGACAGTGTCCACGACATGATCGGTGACGTTAAGGGCAAGAAGTGCATCATCGTTGACGACTTGATCGACACTGGTACCCGCCTGGCTTCATCAACCCGGTCAGTATTCGCTGCCGGCGCGACCAAGGTTTACGCGGCTGCTACCCACGCCTTGCTTTCACAAGACGCGATCAAGATCTTGAATGGCTTGCCGCTGGAACAAATCGTGGTTACGGATACCATCAAGCATGAAAAGTATCCTGACCGGATGGTCCGGATCTCAGTTGACCGCTTGCTTGCCAAGGGGATTGACCATATTTACAACGATCGCTCAATTCATGACATTTTTGATGAACAAAACCGCTTCACCAAAGACTAAGGCGCGATCAACCGGGAGACCGCTAGCGGTCTCCTGTTTTTGTTTCTATTGTTTTTGGAAATGTGACTTAATAAAACAAGAAAAATAACAGATTTGGGTAAAAGCGAGTGCTATTGCTGTAATTAGGTAAGGAAATCTTGCTATAATTTTATTAACTTTTACAGAGAGGATGAGATGATCGATGGCAAGAAGAAAGAACATGCAGAGACGGCGGGAGATCTTGGACAACACCTTCCGTTTGATCAGAGCCAATGGCTTTGACCATGTTTCCTTGCAAATGATCGCGGAGAACTCAGGAATTTCTAAGTCTTTGCTGCAGTCTTACTACCCCCACAAGGCAAGACTGATGACTGACATTGTCAGAAACCTGTTTAATACTATGTGGGACCAGGTAGAAATAAACTATCACGCGCCAAAGAAGAACCCCTTCACCCGGGTGGACGCTTTAATCTACACGATCGCGACTTTGGGGATGACGGACAAGGGCCTGGACCGGGTAATTACGGAGGCTTTTACTGACCAGACTTCTTTGGACAACTGGAGCCGGATGCTGGACGAATGGATGAAGTCCCACAATGCTTTTTCCGAATACAGCAACTACCAGGAAATCCGGACCGGGATTGCCTTTATCATTACGGGGGTTGGCCGTTTGTATCGTGACCGGGAAAAGCACGGTCTTAACGCCGAACAAATGGCGGACTACTCAACCAGTTCCCTGATGTACGGCTTTTTTCACGCGGATCCTGCGGAAATCGACGCCGTATTGGAAGAAGGTCACGGGATCATTGACGACAGCAACATCGGTGAGGTCCACCACGCGATCGACACTATGTTTGACGAAGGCAAGGTAATTTACAGTTAGGAGCAAGCGAATGGCAGAAAGTTCCGGAACGCACAGACGAAGGAACAACTATGAAATCGTGGACAACGCGTTAGAATACAAGCGTCCCTTGGCCTTTATAGCTTTCTTATTGCTCAGCTTGCTGCTGGCCACGGGAACTTTTCTGAATCCCGCTTTTATGAAGGAGACCATCAAGACCGACAGCAACACGGTCGTGGTCAGCCAGCAGGTCAACAGCCACTTCAACCGCCTGGCCACGATCGTCAACGGGTCCAGCGATGAAAAGAACTTGATCTCTGATAACCAGGCCAGGGAAGTTGCCGACTTGATCATCGACTACAAGTATGGCTGGCACTTTATCCATACCAGCAATCTGGACCTGGCTAAGGACATCAAGGCCGTGATCTTGAAGAAGGAGCAGACGGATACCGACCAGGTGACCGCTATCCGCAAGAAGCTGAAGAAGCAGAGCGATTCTTCAGTCTATATCGTCAGCAACGCCTTTGACCTGGCCACGGTCATGTTAGAGGCCAACTTGATCACGATCATCCGGATCGTCAACTTGCTGGTGATCCTGCTCTGCCTGGTGGCCGTAGTCTCGATTTTGCGGGAGGCTTTTGCCAGCCACACCAAGCGGGCAGTGGTTCACGACATGACAGCCGGGCTGATGTGGACCGCCTTTTGGTTCATCCTGGTTTACGGGCTCTTGGCCATGGTGCCGATCTTTATGGACACTTCGGTGATTACCTTGGCGGACCTGGGCTACTGGCTGGAAATCGCCAGCGGGGTCTTCCTGGACTTCGTGATCGCCGGCGTTATTTTATACGTGGTCAGTGCCATTCCATGGCAGGCGACTTCAAGATAGCAAAAAGGCAAAGCCGTTGGGCTTTGCCTTTTTAGTTTGCTATTTAAGGATGGTGATCTGCTTGCCTTTGGCGGCAATGTAGCCATCCTTTTTTAATTTGGAGAACTCCCGGCTGAGAGTTTCAGGGGTGATGCCCAGCAGGCTGGCCAGGTCCTTCTTCTTTAAGGGGAGGTTAAAGGTATCGGAGCCGGCTTCGTCAGCGTAGTCTTTCAAGCTGGCGTAGAGGCGGGGGCCAGCTTCCAGGCTGTTGCGGCGCATGGCGTTCTTTTGCGCGCTGACCAGGCGCTTGCCGAATTCATTTAAGAGGTGCAGGGAAAGTTCCGGGGACTTGAGCAGGAGCTCCTGGAAGTCGGAATAGTTGATGGAGCAGGCCGTGCTGTCTTCCAGGGCTTCGATGAAGAGGTCATCGTTTTCCGTGTCAAAGAGGTTTTCCTCCCCGTTGATGTCGCCTTCCTGCATCAAGCTGAGGACCTGTTCATGGCCGTCGGGGCTGAGGCTGTAGACCTTGGCCCGGCCTGAATCCAGGGACATGACCGATAAGCGGCCGTCGCCCGGGGCGTGGATCAAGCTCCCTTTTTTAAAAAACTGCTGGTGGGTCGAAATGTGAACCAAGTCCTGGCGCAGGTCCAGGGGGAGGTTCTTAAAAATCGGCACGTGGCTGATACAATTTAACTCGTCGTGTTGGTGCATGGTTGTCGTTTTGCTTTTATACTCTTACTTGTTTACTTCTTCTTGCTGGATTTCTTACTAGACTTTTTGGCAGCTTTCTTACTGGTCTTTTTAGATTTAGACTTTTTACCAGCTTTCTTACTGGTCTTTTTAGATTTAGACTTTTTACTAGCTTTCTTACTAGACTTTTTAGATTTAGACTTAGATTTTTTTCTAGACTTCTTACTGGATTTCTTAGTAGTCTTCTTAGCCTTGCTAGTTTTCTTAGTCTTGCTAGTCTTCTTGACTGCCTTGGCATTGGTGATCTTCTTGCTCTTGACGGTGGAGATGTTCTTGCCGACCTTGTAGAGGTACTTGGCTAGGCCCTTGTTTTGCAGGTCCTTCTGGCTTACCTTGTTCTTGCTTTGGGTGCTGGAAGAGGAGACCTTGCTTGAGTAAGTCCGGCTGCTGCTCTGCTTAAAGAGCTTGAAGCTGTAAGTAGCCAGGTTGCCGGCTCTGACCGTGTACTTGTGGCCGGCCGTCAGCTGCAGCTTGCTTGGGTAGTAGGTGATCACGGTCTGGAAGTTGCCAAAGCCGTACTCACTGTAGTTGGCCACTTGGCTGGCGGTGACCGTCTTGCCGGTGTCATCGTCAGTAACGGTGATCTTCGGGGTTGAGGTCACGACTTTGTTTGAAAAGTATAAAGACCAGGCGATGTTTTGTCCATTCAAAAGCTCCAGGGGGAAGACCCCGGCATTTGGATAGGCTACCATTTCCCGGCTGGCAGTTCTTGCGCTGTCGCCTACATTCAAGACCTGGTTGACTGAGTAGCGGTAGCCGTTGATCCCGTAAGCTGCCCCGACTGAAATCTTGCTTAAGCGGGTGGAGAGTAGCCAGGCCCGGTGGCCGGTGTCAGAACCCGACAGGTTATAGCGGTCGGTCAAGAGGTCGGTCACGACGTCCCCGGCCATCTGCGGGCTGGCATTGAAGTTGAGGTTGGCCGAGTTGGAAACGTCCTGGGCCAAAAGCCAGTTCTTCTTGGAAATGTAGCTTGGCCGCTTCTCATTTGGCAGCCCGTGCTGGTTGACGAACGGGTTGGCGTTGATGGCGGCCATGACGGCAGCCGTCGTCTGGGCATTCTTGTTGCCCTGGCTGCTTGTCTTGACGGCAGTTAAGCCGAAGAGGTCACGGTAGTAGTTGATGTAGGCGACTTGCTCGTTGATGTAGCTGGACTTTAAGCTGCCCGCCTTGAACTTCTTCTTCAAGGAAGGCTTGCTGGCATAGATATTCTGCTGGGTGTAGACGGTCTTGCTCAAGGCCTGGTATTCTCTTTGAAAACGGAGCACCTCTGCCTGTTCCTGCGGCGTGAATTCCGCCGCCTGGACAGCCGTGGGTCCTGCTGCCAGAAGGATTGCCGGCAGTAAAAGCAGTACTGTTTTATGACGCATCTTCATCAACCCCTTTCTAGTTTCTATTATAGCTGATTTTTTGCTTTTTTCGCCATTAAGCGCTTTCGCTAAAAAAGCTTAAAATTTGTCCGGAAAGTGCGCCAAAAGCCCGAGTTTTCGGTATAATACAGAATTGATAAAAGGAGACAAAACAATGACGAAAAAAACACAAGTTGGTTTGATTTTTGGTGGGAACTCCTCCGAATACGAAGTTTCAATCACTTCAGCCGGCAACATCTACAAGGCAATCGACAAGGACAAGTTTGACGTGCACCCGATCTGGATCACGAACTCCGGCTACGTGGCCAGTGAAGCTGATTCATACAAGGTTCTGGAAGAGCCGAGCTACATGGTGGAAAAGACTGACAAGACGGCCAACCTTTCCAACTTGATCGAGCTGGCTTCCCGGCCGGAACTGGACGTGCTCTTCCCAATCGTCCACGGCAACCTGGGTGAAGACGGGGTCCTGCAGGGCCTCTTCCGCCTGATCGACAAGCCTTTCGTCGGGGTTGACGTTTTAGCGGCAGCCGTAACCATGGACAAGGAATTCACCAAGATCCTGGCCCAAAGAGCCGGCGTGCCGGTAGCTAAGTGGGTATCCATCAAGCGCTACGAATATGAGGACGCCAAGAACCAAAAGCTCAGCTACGACTGGGTCAGCGGCCAGCTGGGCACCAGCAACCTCTTCGTCAAGCCGTCCAACCAGGGTTCTTCCGTCGGCATCACTCACGTGACTGACGACAGCAACTACGCTGAAGCTTTGGCTGAAGCCTTCAAGTACGATGACAAGGTTTTGGTTGAAGAAGGGATCGTCGGCACTGAAGTTGAAACTGCTGTTTTGGGCAATGACCACCCGGTAGTTTCCGGGGTCGGCCGAATCATCAACGCCGACAATACTTGGTACAGCTACGAAAACAAGTACAGCGCGGAATCAACCACGACTCTGCAGATTCCAGCCCAGATCCCGGCAGAAACCGCGGAAAAGGTCCGGGAAAACGCCTTGAAGATCTACCAGATCACTGAATGCAGCGGGATGGCCCGGGTTGACTCCATGCTTAGAGAAAGCGATGGGGAAGTCATCTTCAACGAATTGAACGCCCTGCCAGGCTTTACCAACATCAGTATGTACCCGAAGCTGTTTGAAGAAGCCGGGATTTCTTACCCAGACTTGATCACCCGCTTGATCGAGCTGGCTGAAGAGCGCTACGCCCACAAGAAGACCCTCCTGCACAAGCACGACTAAGAAAAAAGTACTTTGAAAATTTAGTTTTTTGCGAAAGAAAGTCAGAACATGAGTGAGAAAAGTGAGCAGATGAAGACCAGTGAAGCCGCCCAGGCCCTTGGGGTCAGCGAGAACACCCTGCGCAAGTATTCGCAGGCGGTGGAGAAGGCTGCTTCACCAGCTTACTTTCCCCGGGTCAAGAATGCCCGCCGCTACCGGCTGGAAGACTTGGAAAAACTGAAGCAAATGCAGGCCCTGGTCAAAGCAGGGCAGAAGGTCGACCAGGCGGCCCAGGAACTTTTTGCTGGTGAAAAGGAAGAAGCAGCAGTAAAAACTGCCAGAGAAGACCAGCTGGAAGCCGCCCTGGCCGCCAGGGACCAGGAAATCGCCGAACTGAAAGAGAAGCTGGCCCAGCTGACAGCGGCTAAGGCAGAAAAAGCTGCTGAAAAGCAGATTGATTCCCTTGAGCCAGCCGATGATGTCCTGGACCTGCCGGATTTTGATGACAACTTTTTGGAAGATGAGCCGGTCACCCCAGACCAGAAAAGGGCCCAGGTCGTGGCTGACATGGCCAAGAGTGATGAGGAGGTCCACAGGGAACTGCTCAGCCGGGCCCAGGAAAACGCGGCCAAGGGGGCGCCAACCTACCGGACCTTGGCTGACATGCAGCTGGCACCCAAGAAGACTCCCTGGTGGAAGAAAATTTTCAAATAATGGCGCAAATTGCTAAATTAAGCTTAAAAATCAAAGAGGACCGCGAAAGCGGTCCTTTTTTTGCACTAAAATAAAAAGTGCTGAAAACTAAAACAAAGAACAGAAAGGCAAATACAAAGAGGATGGAAACGAAAAAGCAGCGCTTCCTGGCCGCCCTGGTTCTGCTGGTCCTGGGTCTGGGTCTGGCCACGCTGACCTATTTTAAGACGACCGGCTACAAGAACCCGGTGGCGGTGATCACGGACACGAAGATCAAGGACCGCCTGCTGAAAAAAGAAACTGATATTTATGGCAACAAGGATGAAGAACGCCGGCAGTACCTGCACGTTCAAGTCTTGACCGGTAAGTACAAGGGGCAGACTTTTGAAACGGTCAACACCTACTACCCTTCCCAGCTGGTTACTCAGAAGTACCGGGCAGGTGAGCGGGTCTTCGTCACGGTGACTGACGGCAGCCTGGCCCTGCTTTCGCCAAAAAGAGACTGGATCCTGGTCATGACCTTGGCCATTACTTTGTCCTTGATGGTGGCCGTAGTCGGCCGGCGGAGCTGGCACTTGATTGTTTCCATGGCCATCAGCTGGATCCTGTTTTACTGCTTGATCCTGTGGGACGTGGCGGTCAACGGGGCCGGGATCATCTGGATGTTCTCCATGGCCGACATCGTTTTCTCCTTCTTCAGCCTGGCTATCGTGCAGGGGGTTAATAAAAAGATGCTGGTTACCTGGCTGGCGACCTTGCTCGGCGTTTTTGTCTCTTTTGCCCTCTGCTACGCCGTTATTAAACTGACTGGGGAGACCTACCTCAACTATGAAATGGGCGATTACGCTACCCAGGACACGCGGGGGATCTTCATGGCCCAGGCCCTGCTGGGGGTACTTGGGGCAGTTATGGACGAGGCGACGGACATCGTTTCCAGCCTTTATGAACTGATCCAGCACAAGCCCGAGATTACCGTTAAGGAGCTTTTAGCCAGCGGCCGGACAATGGGGCAGGAAATCATGGGGCCTTTGATCAATGTTTTGGTCTTGATCTTCATTTCTGAAGCCCTGCCGGAAACAATCCTGTATTTCCGGGACAACAACACTATCGCGACGACTTTTAACTTCACCATGTCCTTAGGGGCGACGCAGAGCGCGGTTTCAGCGATCGGGATCGTTTTGACCATCGTTTTTGCTAGCCTTTGCAGCCTCCTCTTTTTAAAAAAGCCGGAGAAAGGGGGTAAGCAAGAATGAGCAGCCTTGGCGCATTAATCATCGTTTTGGCCATCTTAATGACCGTCATCGGCGGGGAGACCGGGATCCGCAGCTTCTTCAGCGTCTTGATCAACAGCCTCTTGCTGGTCCTGGTGGCCATGCTCATCTCCTGGGGCTTGAGCATTCCAATTATTACCGCGATTTTCGTTCCCCTCAAGCTGGTCACGATCATTTTCCTGGGTACCCATGACTATACCGTGGCCAAAAATTCCTTCTACGCCTCTTTGATCGTCTTAGCCCTCGTCAGCGCCTTGATCTTAGGCATCCAATACCTGGCCCAAGCCGCCGGTCTGGGGCCGGAAGCCGGGGAAATCCTCCTGGGCCACTCCCAGATGCCGGGGATCAGCTACGGGCAGATCGCCATTACCGTGGCTATTTTCTCCGCCCTTGGGGCGGTGGCGGAAGCCGCCGTGTCGATGAGTTCGGGGATTTTGGAACTGAAGAAGGCCAAGCCGGACATCACGGAAGAGCAGCTGATGAAGAGCGGGGCAGCCATCGGCTACGATGTTTTGGGCACGGCCATGAACACCATCATTTACGGGATGTTTGGCAGCTTTTTGTCCCTCTTTTTATGGTATTACCGCCTCCACTATTCCTTTAGTGAAATGATTAATGATAAACTTTTTGTAAACGAAGCACTGATCATTATGTATTCTCTGCTCGGTGTGCTGCTGACGGTTCCTTTGGCAACCTTTTTGCTGGCCAAGGGGATGAGCCGGCAAAGTGAGGCAAAAAATGGAAACGAAAAAACTAGAGATCAAGAACTTTAACGGCCGGACCTACCAGCTGCAGACCTACACGGTTAAAAGCAGCCATGCTCCCTTAAACAAGCTCCGCCCCCTGGCCATCGTGGTGCCAGGCGGCTCCTTCACCCACCTCTCTGTCAAGGAAGGGGAGCCGGTGGCCCTGGCCTATGTCAGCCGGGGCTTCAACGCCTGTGTGGTCAGCTACAATCTTTTGCAAGATGAAGGGATGATCTATCCTGATGCCGGCCTGGACGTTCTCAGCACGGTCAACTACTACCGCGAACACGCCGCTGAATACCAGATTGACCCAAACAAGATCATGACCATCGGCTTTTCCGCCGGCGGCCATATCGTCAGCGCGGCTAACTACCTGGCTGATGAAGCTGAATACCAGGAAAAGTATGGCTATAAGGGGGACCAGGTCCGGCCAAACGCCACGATTCTGGGCTATCCTTTGACTGATGTCCACAAGGTGGCCTTTGAAATCGGCGGCCGGGCTGACGGGGCCCTGCCGCCTGACCCCAAGCTGGTCGACACGGCCTTAGGCGTTACTCCTAAGACGCCGCCAACCTTCATCTTCCAGTCCTGGAATGACCCGATTTGCCTGCCAACCAATGCCATGGCCTATGAAGAAGCCTTGTTCAAAAACAAGGTCAAGTGCGAGGCCCACATGTTTGACATTGGCTACCACGGCTACTCTTTGGCCACTCCGGAATTGTCCACGGAGGACATTTTCTGGCAGGGCAACCCCCACACGGCCCGCTGGTTCAATTTGAGTCTGGAGTGGCTGGACCATCTTTTCTCCGGGATCAACTATGATGAAAACAAGGACAAGCTGACCCAGCTTTACCAATAGACGAAAAATGGATTTATTATTTACGAGAGCTGCCCGGGCAGCTCTTTTTTAATTTGGTTAGCGGTAACTGCTTGCATCCGTGCCTGTTTTTCCTATACTAAACTTGTAGAAAAAATGACAGCGCTTCAGCTGAATTTAGATGAGAGTTTGAGGAAATAAAATGACAGCAGAAAAGCAAAAGCAAGAACCATGGTGGAAGCAGGCCGTGATCTACCAGATCTATCCCAAGTCCTTCCAAGACACTAACGGCGACGGGGTCGGCGACCTGCGGGGGATCATCAAGCGGCTGGACTACCTGCAAGACCTGGGCATCGACGCCATCTGGCTCTGCCCAGTCTACAAGTCGCCAGGCGTGGACAACGGCTATGACATCGCTGACTACGAAGCCATCGACCCCCAGTACGGGACCATGGCGGATATGGAAGAATTAATCAGTGAGGCCAAGAAGCGGGGGATCCGGATCGTGATGGACCTGGTGGTCAACCACACCTCCGACCAGCACCCTTGGTTTATCGAGGCCCGGAAAAATCCATCCTCTCCGGAACACGACTACTATGTCTGGGCGGACAAGGCCAATGAACTCAAGTCAGCTTTTTCCGGCAGCGCCTGGGAATATGACGGCCAGGTCGGCCAGTACTACCTCCACCTTTTTGCCAAAGAGCAGCCGGATTTGAACTGGAAGAACCCGGCCCTAAGGCAGAAGGTCTATGACCTGATGAACTTCTGGATTGACAAGGGGATCGGGGGCTTCCGGATGGACGTGATTGAACTGATCGGCAAGGTCCCGGAAGAAGAGATTACCGCTAACGGCCCTAAGCTGCACGACTACCTGCAGGAGATGCATCGGGAGACTTTTGGCGACCGGGACTTTTTGACGGTCGGGGAAACCTGGGGGGCAACTTTAGACAACGCTCCCCTGTACAGCGACCCAGACAGAAAGGAACTGTCCATGGTCTTCCAGTTTGAATTCACGGAACTGGACAAGCAAGCCGGCAAGGAAAAGTGGGACACCAAGCCCCTTGACTACGGCGACTTGAAGAACGTCCTGGCCAAGTGGCAAAAGCTGGACTTTAACCACAGCTGGAACAGCCTCTTTTGGAACAACCACGACCTGCCCCGGATCGTGTCCCGCTTTGGCAATGACCAGCAGTACCGCGAGCGCAGCGCTAAGATGCTGGCCCTTCTCCTGCACGGCTTGCGGGGGACCCCGTACATCTACCAAGGTGAGGAAATCGGGATGACCAACTGCCCGGTTTCGGCTATCGACGAGGTAGAAGACATCGAAGCCCGGCGGATGTACCAGGAACGGCTGGCAGAGGGTTGGAAGAAGGAGGACCTGATCAAGGCCATCAATGCCCGGGGCCGGGACAATGCCCGGACCCCAATGCAGTGGGATGCTTCAGCTTCCGCCGGCTTTACCAGCGGCCGGCCATGGCTGGCGGTTAACCCTAACTGCCAGGAAATAAACGTAAAAAATGCATTGAATGATCCAGATTCAATTTATTATTTCTATAAGAAGCTGATTGCCCTCCGCCACCAGGAACGGATTTTGACCGATGGGGCCTTTGAACTTTTGGACACGGCAGATTCCGTCATGGCCTACCACCGGGAAAACGCGGAAGATAAGTGGCTAGTTGTCTGCAACTTGACTGGCGAGGAGCAGGAAGTCTCCCTGCCGGATAAGGTCAAGGAAGTCCTTCTGGCTAATGGGCCTGTCCCGGAAGACCTGTCGGCTGCTGTCCTGCCAGCTTACGCGGCCTTTCTCTGCCGGGTGGAAAAATAAGTAGATTAGTTAATTTGTAAAAAAGATAATTTTATTTTTTGAAAGCGAATTTTTCAACTTACAAAAAATATGTTATTTTGTGTTAGAATCTAGAATAGGAAGTGAGCAGGAAAAGTTAGACTAGAATCCTTGATGGGAGGAAATTTGCTTGAAGAGAACCGCTACTTTAGAAGATGTGGCTCGCAAGGCCCATGTGTCGAAGATGACCGTTTCCCGGGTGATCAACCACCCCGAACTGGTTGCGCCAGAACTGCAGGTCGTTGTTGAAGACGCCATGCGCAAATTGAACTACCACCCCAACAACGCGGCCCGGGCCCTGGCCAAGAACCAGACCAGCGTGGTGAAGTTCGTGATTTTAGAAGACATCGACGATACCGACCCTTACTTTACTAACGTCTTATTTGGCATGGCGACGGAGTTGAAGAAGCAGAACTATTCCCTCCAGCTGCTCTTGAAGGGGAGCCAGCTGGACCAGGGGGCAGCTGACGGCTACGTGATCACCGGAGCTAGGACTGATGATTACCCCCAATTGAACGAGCTTAAGCAGCCTTTCGTCCTGTTTGGCGAGAACAGGGGCGGCTATGACTTTGTAGACACCAACAACCTGCTGGGTGAGACCATGGCGACCAAGTATGCCTTGAAGGCAGGCTACCGGAATGTGGTCTTTATCGGTATCGATGTCCGCGAGGCTTTTGAATTTTCCAGAGAAGCTGGTTATGTCAACACCATGCAGCAAAATAAGAAGATTCCCAGCGTCTTCCGGGTAGAAAACAGCTCAGTCGCGGCCCGGGAATTCATCCAGGACCACTTGGGCGAATTTCCCAAGAATACCTGCTTTGCCTGCGGCAGTGACCGGATTGCCATGGGGGTCATCCAGGCCCTGGCGGAGGCGGAAGCCAAGATTCCGGAAGACTTTGGCGTGATTGGCTATGACGGGGTCCTTTTAGACCGGGTGTCATCGCCGACGATCACGACCGTCAAGCAGAACCTCTGGTTGATCGGCGAGAAGCTGGCGGAACTCATTTTAAGAAAAATTGCCCAAAACGGCGCGCCGCAAGGGGAGGTCTTTATCGAACCGACCTTGAGCGAGGCCGAATCAACCAAATAGCAGCTGAAGCATCCTTAGGGATGCTTTTTTGCTTGGCTTTTGTTACCGATAACAGGCAGGCAATGCTTGTAAGCGCTAACCATTGTTTGGTTAAATTCTTACTGGAGGAAAAAGAAACATGACTAAGCAGAATGCATGGCAAAAGAATACCATTATTTACCAGATTTACCCGAAATCATTTCAAGACAGCAACGGCGACGGCATCGGCGACTTAAACGGTGTCCGTCAGCGGATTCCCTACTTAAAGCAGCTGGGCATCACCGCCGTTTGGTTGAACCCGATCTACCAGTCACCGGGTGTTGATAACGGCTATGACGTCAGCGACTACTACAAGATTGACCCGGTCATGGGGACCATGGCAGACTTTGAAGCACTTGTCACCGATTTGCACCAGGCCGGGATCAAGCTGATCATGGACTTTGTCTTAAACCACACGTCTGATCAGCACCCTTGGTTCAAGGCCGCGGTCAGTGACCCGGCCAGCCCTTACCGGGACTACTACATTTTTGCCGGTAAAAACGGGGTCCGGCCAAACAACTGGGGCAGCTTCTTTGGCGGCAGCTGCTGGGCAGCTGACCCGGCCGGAACGGGCCAGTCTTACTTCCACCTTTTTGCCAAGGAAATGCCAGATCTGAACTGGAAGAATCCGGCTGTCCGCGAGGAAATGTTCAAGGCGGCTGAGTTCTGGCTCAAGAAGGGGGTCGACGGCCTGCGCCTGGATGCCTTCATCCACATTGCCAAGGCTGACCTGCGCCAGTCCTACCCAAGTGAGGACGATAAGCCGGTCATCGCGGAAGACTTTTTCGCCAACCGGCCGGAAGTGCAAGAATGGCTGGCTCCTTTCTGCGCCCGCCTGCGGGAAGAATTTCCGGACCTCCTGCTTTTGGGGGAAGCAGCCAGCGCCAGCATCAACCTGGCAGTCGACTACACCGACCCTAAGCGGAATTTGATGGACTCAGTCATTACCTTCCGCTACTTTACGGAAAAAGAAGATTCCGTTAACCCGGACTTCAGCGGCCAATACCAGCCAAAAGAGTTTGACTGGCTGGCCTTTAAGCAAAACCAAACCGTTTGGCAGCAGACCCTATCAGCCGCGCCGACCCTGTACTGGAGCAACCATGACATGGCCCGCCTGGCGACGCGGGTAGCCAAGACCCCGGTCCAGCAGCGGTCTTTGGCCATGGCCATGTACTTGGAGCGGGGGATCCCGGTGATTTACTACGGGGAAGAATTAGGCCTGCACAACTTGGAATTTGATAATGCAGACCAGTTTGCTGATGAGACGGTGGCTGACTTCGTCAAGTCAGCCGGCGAGGCCGGGGTAGATGAAAAGACGGCCCTGGAAATGGCCAGCCAGACCCACAAATTGCCGGCCCGGGGGCCAATGCCTTGGGACGGCAGCCAGTATGGCGGCTTTAGCACTGCTGAGCCTTGGCTGACGGGCAGAAGCCGGGACAAGGTTAGCGTGGCCAGCGAAGACGCGGACCCAGCTAGCATGCTCAACTTCTATCGGCATCTGTTGAAATTGAAGCAAACGCCTTTGTTTACCAAGGGCAGCTACTACCTGCTGGATACCAAGGCAGACCTCTTGGTCTACCAGCGGGATTTAGGGGATGACCGGGCTTTAGTGGTTGTTTCCCTCAGCGCCAAGAAGGAGCACTTGACCCTGCCAGAAGAACTGACTCCAGTCTTAACCGCCGGCAGCATCAACCTGCAGGGCAAGGAACTGACCCTGATGCCTTTTGCCGGAGTAGTTTTGCAAAAGAAAAAATAAGCAATAAAGCAAGTAATAAGTAACAAGTAATAACCAACGTGATGATGATTTTTTAGCGAGGAAACAGAAAAAATGCAAACAGCAGCAGTTAGACACAGACCTGAAAGCGAAGATTGCTACCTGGTGACGACGGAGACCATGAAGCTGCGCCTGCACACGGGCCGCGACGTCAAGGAAGTTTACGTTCACTATTGCGATGTCCACGAACCCTTGACCAATTTGAAGAAGCAGGCCATGGACCTGGCAGGTCACGGCCAAGTAAACGACTACTGGGAAACGACGGTGACCTTGCCTTTGCACCGGGCCCAGTACGTCTTTGAAATTCACGGTGAAGACGGTGAGGAATGGATTTACGGTGACCGGGGCTTCAGAAAGAATGAAAAGGAAACTTACGAAGACCCGAACAACTACTTCAAGCTCCCTTACTTCCACGCGATCGACATGACCAAGAGCCCGGACTGGGTCAAGGAAACGGTTTGGTACCAGATCTTCCCTGAACGCTTTGCTAACGGGGACAAGAGCAATGACCCGGAGGGCGTTAAGGACTGGAACCCAAGCGACCACCCTGGCCGGGAAGACTACTACGGCGGTGACCTGCAAGGGGTGCTGGACCATTTGGACTACTTGCGGGACTTGGGGATCAATGGCCTGTACTTCTGCCCGATCTTTAAGGCTAGCTCCAACCACAAGTACGACACGATCGACTACCTGGAAATCGACCCGGACTTTGGGGACAAGCAGCTTTTTGCCCGCTTGGTCAATGAAGCCCACGCCCGGGGGATGAAGGTCATGCTGGACGCGGTCTTTAACCACATGGGCGACTCCTCCATGCAGTGGCAGGACGTCGTGAAAAACGGCCCTGATTCCCGTTTTGCCAACTGGTTCCACATCAACCGCTTCCCGGTTGAACCGTATGACCCGGCCGACCCAAGCTACGAGACTTTTGCCTTTGAAAAGCACATGCCGAAATTGAACACCGCCAACCCGGAAGTCGTGGACTACCTTTTGACGATCGCGACCTACTGGGTCAAGGAATTCGATATCGATGCCTGGCGGCTTGACGTGGCTGACGAAGTCGACCACCAATTCTGGAAGAAGTTCAAGGCCGCTGTTACGGCCATTAAGCCGGACTTCTACGTCCTGGGCGAGTCCTGGCACTCCAGCCAGTCCTGGCTGAACGGGGACGAATTCTCCGGTACCATGAACTACCCATTCACCGGCCAGATTGCCGACCACTTCCTTAAGGGGACGCAGGATGCCAAGACCATGACCGAACTTTTGACTGACCAGCTCTTCTTATACAGAGAGCAGAGCAACTCAGCCATGCTGAACGTTTTGGACTCCCACGACACTGCCCGAATCAAGACGGTAGCTGGTGAAGACGAAGACAAGGCCCTGCAGGCTCTGGCCTTCGTCTTCATGCAAACCGGTTCTCCATGCATCTACTATGGGACGGAAATGGGCATGAGCGGGGACAATGACCCTGACTGCCGCAAGCCAATGGACTGGAGCCAGGCAGGCAGTCCAGTCTGGCAGGCAGTTCAAGTGATCATCGCCTTCCGCCGCCAGCACTGGGAAAGCCTGAGCAAGGGGCAGACCTGGCTGGAAGTTGAAGAAAACGGTTTAATTCACGTTAAGCGGACCGGCAAGGAAACGATCGAAGGCTGGTTCAACACGACTGGGCAAGCTGTCAGCTTAAGCGCGGAAGCCGCTTTGAGCCGGGGCTATGAAGCTGGTCAGCTGGCAAGCAAGGGCTATGTTCTGAGTGTCAAATAGAAGCTGTTAGCGGTAACATAAAAATAATCCTTGTTAGCGTTTGCATGTTAGCCGATAATGATTACAGAATGATTTGAGCGAGGAAGAACAGCGATGAAAAGAATTTTTGAAATTGATCCCTGGAAATTGACCAGTCACACTTTTTCAAAAGAAGACAAGCGTCTTCAAGAAAGTATGACTTCAATCGGCAACGAATACATGGGCCTGCGCGGCAACTTTGAAGAAGGCTACAGCGGCGACAGTTTGAAGGGTACCTACTACGCCGGTGTCTGGTTCCCGGACAAGACCCGGGTTGGCTGGTGGAAGAACGGTTACCCGGACTACTTCGGCAAGACCTTGAACGCCCCAAGCTTCATTGACCTGCCAGTGACCATCAACGGCCACAAGCTGGACCTGGCAACTGATGAAATCAGTGACTTCAGCTTGAGCCTGGATATGCACCAAGGCCTGCTTACCAGAAGTTTTATTTATGAAGGCAAGGACTGCCGGGTTCAATTTACTTTCACCCGCTTCCTTAGTTCCGTCATCAAGGAAGCTGCCTTGATCAAGGTTAAGGCCACTGTCTTGAGTGGTGAGGCTGACCTGCAAATCGCCAGCCGCTTGAACGGGAACGTGGTCAACGAAGACAGCAACTACGAAGAAGGCTTCTGGGATGCCTTAAATGAAGATACTAACGGCCGCAGCATCCAGCTGCGGACCAAGCCAAACAACTTCGGTACTCCGCAATTCACGGTTCTTTTGAAGGAAGTTACCCGGGAAGACGGCCAAGTCATTTCCGGCGACTTGACGACCGCCAGCGGCGAAGTCAGCGAACTGTTCGCTAAGACTTTGACTAGCGGCCAAAGCTGGGAACTGGAAAAGGACGTCATCGTCATCACCAGCCGGGACGTGGCTGATGAAGAACAAGCTGCCAAGGCTGACGAATTGATGGCCAAATTGACCAGCAAGACTTTTGCCGAGAACCTGGCTGACCATGAAGCTGTCTGGGACAAGCGCTGGGCAAGCTGTGACGTGACGATTGACGGTGACCCGGCCGCTCAGCAGGGGATCCGCTTCAACATCCTCCAGCTCTTCATGACCTACTACGGCCAAGACCCGCGCCTTAACATCGGGCCGAAGGGCTTTACTGGTGAAAAGTACGGTGGTGCTACTTACTGGGACACTGAAGCCTTCATCGTGCCAATGTACCTGGCCGTAGCGCCTAAGGAAGTTACCAAGTCCCTCTTGGAATACCGGCACGAACAATTGCCAGGTGCCTTCCACAACGCCCGCCAGCAAGGCTTGAAGGGTGCCCTCTTCCCAATGGTTACCTTCAACGGGATTGAATGTCACAACGAGTGGGAAATCACTTTTGAAGAAATCCACCGGAACGCGGACATTCCATTCGCTATCTACCAATACACCCGCTACACGGGCGACGACTCCTACGTCAAGGATGAAGGCATGGACGTCCTGGTTTCAACTGCCCGCTTCTGGGCTGACCGGGTCCACTTCTCCAAGCGCAAGGGTCAGTACATGATCCACGGGGTAACCGGTCCTAACGAATACGAAAACAACGTTAACAACAACTGGTTCACCAACACCATGGCCAAGTGGCTTCTGGGCTACACCCTGGAACGCTGGCCACTGGCCACTGAAGCAGCCAAGAAGCGCCTGCAGGTAACTGACGAAGAACTGGCCAAGTGGCAAGACATCGTCGACCGGATGTACCTGCCGGAAGACAAGGGACTGGGCATCTTCGTCCAACACGACACTTACCTGGACAAGGACCTCAGAAGCAAGGACACCATCCCGGCTGACCAATTGCCACTGAACCAGCACTGGTCCTGGGACAAGATCCTTCGGTCACCGTTCATCAAGCAAGCCGACGTTTTGCAAGGGATCTACTTCTTGAACGACCACTACACCAAGGAAGAAAAGGAAAGAAACTACGACTTCTACGAACCAATGACGGTTCACGAAAGTTCCTTGAGCCCGTCAATTCACGCCATACTGGCTGCTGAACTGGGCAAGCAGGACAAGGCGGTTGAATTCTACGAACGGACTGCCCGCCTGGACCTGGACAACTACAACAACGACACGGTTGACGGCTTGCACATCACTTCCATGAGCGGGAGCTGGCTGGCCATCGTGCAAGGCTTTGCCGGCATGCGCTACAACGAAGACGGCATCAGCTTTGCTCCATTCCTGCCGAAGAAGTGGTCCAGCTACAGCTTTAAGATCAACTACCGCGGCCGCATCTTGGCCCTGGCGGTTGAAAAGGACAAGGAAGTCAAGCTGACCCTGCTCTCTGGTGAAGACTTGCCAGTCAAGGTTTGGGACCAAGAAGTAACTCTGAAAGAAGGACAAAGCCAATGCTTAAAGGATTAATTTTTGACCTGGACGGGGTCATCACTGACTCAGCAGTCTACCACCTCAAGGCTTGGCAAGACCTGGCCCGCGGTATCGGGATCGAACTGCCGGAAGAATTCGGTGACAAGTTGCGCGGCTTGTCCAGAATGGATTCCCTGGAAATCATCCTGGAATACGGGCACAAGGAAAACGACTACAGCCAGGAAGAAAAAGAAGCCCTGGCAGCCAAGAAGAACGCGGCTTACGTGAACGCGGTCAAGGACATGACCCGGGCCGACATCCTGCCAAAGATGGCCGACCTGCTCAAGCAGGCTAAGGCCCAAGGGCTGAAGCTGGCCCTGGCCTCAGCTTCCAAGAACGCTCCTTTGATCTTGGAACAGCTGGGACTTGCCGACATGTTTGATGCCCGGGTTGACCCGGCTACCCTCAAGCATGGCAAGCCGGATCCGGAAATCTACATCCGGGCCCAGGAACTGCTTGGTTTGGAGAAGAATGAAGTAATTTCTTTTGAAGACGCGCCAGCAGGCGTAGCGGCCATCAAGGCTGCCGGCCAGTTCGCGGTCGGGATTGGCGATCCGATTGTTTTGAAGGGGGCCGACTACATCGTTGGTTCAACCAGCGCCTTGGATTTGACCGAGATTGAGAAAGTTTTTGAAGCAGAGAATTAGGTAAGAAAAAATGGTAAAAATCAACTTAAATCACATCTACAAAAAGTATCCAAACGCGGATGACTACTCAGTTTCAGACTTCGACCTGCACATTGGCGACCATGAATTCATCGTCTTTGTCGGCCCGTCTGGCTGTGGTAAGTCAACGACCTTGCGGATGGTTGCCGGCTTGGAAGACATCACTGAAGGGACTTTGGAAATCGGCGGCAAGGTCATGAATGACGTGGCTCCCCGCGACCGCCACATCGCCATGGTTTTCCAGAACTACGCCCTTTACCCGCACATGACGGTTTACGACAACATGGCCTTCAGCTTGAAGCTGCGCCACTATGACAAGGCCGAAATCGACAAGCGGGTCAAGAATGCCGCTGAAGTCCTGGGCCTGGCCCACCTTTTGGAGCGGCGGCCAGCCGACTTGTCTGGTGGTCAAAGACAGCGGGTTGCCTTGGGGAGAGCGATCGTGCGTGATGCTCCGATCTTCTTAATGGACGAACCACTGTCTAACCTTGACGCCAAGCTCCGTGTCTCCATGCGGGCGGAAATCGCCAAGCTGCACCAGAACTTGAAGACGACCACCATCTACGTTACCCACGACCAAACTGAAGCCATGACTCTGGCCGACCGGATCGTTGTCATGAACGCCGGCCGGATCCAGCAGATCGGGACGCCGAAGGAAGTCTATAACAAGCCAGCCAACCAATTCGTTGCCGGCTTCATCGGGTCACCGCAGATGAACTTCTTCAATGTGACCTACAAGGACGGTTACATCGACGACGGCCAGGGCATCAAGCTCAAGGTGCCGGAAGGCCGGGCTAAGGTCCTGGATGCCAATGGATACAACGGCAAGGCCGTTGTGATGGGCCTGCGGCCGGAAGACATCCACATGGAAGAAGCCTTCCTGGAAACCTGGCCGGAAGCAGTCGTTTCCGCTAAGGTTGTCGTTTCCGAACTGCTGGGTGCAACCAGCCAGCTCTACATGAACGTTGACAAGACCGAATTCGTCGGCGTTGTCAACGCCCGTGACTTCCACAAGCCAGGTGACAGCGTCAAGGCAGGTTTCAACCTGAACAACGCTCACTTCTTTGACAAGGAAACGCAAGTAACGATTACCGATTAATTCCATCAAATATCGGACGCTTAAGTAAAATTAATTCAGCTAATCAACTTGCAGCTAAAGGCTGCAAGGTGATATAAAAAATAAACAATTGTTTGTTTAGGAGGAAAAAATGAGTTTCTTTAAAAAGGCTGCTTTGAGCAGCGCTGCAGTATTGGCTGCCTTGAGTTTGTCAGCATGCTCCAAGAGTAGCAGTAGTTCATCATCAACTGCCGACAAGAAGGCATCATTGACTTTGTGGGTAGACACTGAACAAGTATCTTACTACAAGGACATTGTTAATGACTTCCACAAGAAGTATCCAAACATTACCGTTAAGGTTACCCAAAGTCCTAACGGTTCCGCTAACGCCAAGACTGACGTTGGTAAGGACGCTTCCAAAGCAGCCGACGTCTTTGAAGTTCCAAACGACCAATTAGGCCAAATGGCAAACGCTGGTTACATTAACCCGCTGTCACCAAGTGACACTGCCAACATCAAGAAGAACTATGTCAGCCAGGCTTCCAAGGGTGTTACCTGGAAGGGCAAGGTTTACGCTTACCCATACGCTCAACAAGCCGACACGATTTACTACAACAAGTCCAAGCTGTCAGCTAATGACGTTAAGGACTGGGACACTTTGACTTCCAAGGGTGTTCTGGCTACTGACTTCACCAACGCCTATACTATGTGGCCAATCTTCTTCTCAGCTGGCACTAACCTGTACGGGGAAAACGGTGAAAGCTTGAAGGGGTCAACCTTCAACAGCCAAAACGGTGTCAACGCTTTGACTTGGATTGCCAAGCAAAAGAGCAACAAGGGCGTAATGCAAACTTCAAATGCTTTGAACCAATTGAAGAAGGGCAATGCTGACGCCATCATGGACGGTCCATGGAACGCTGCCAACATCAAGAAGATCTTGGGCAAGAACTTCGCTGTTGCCAAGTACCCAACTGTAACTGTCGGCGGCAAGAAGAAGCAATTGGAAGCCTTCCTGGGTATCGAAGGTTTTGCGGTTAACTCCCACACTTCAAACGCCAAGGCCGCTTCACAATTGGCTGCTTACATCACCAACAAGAAGTCACAATTGATCGCCCACGAAAAGGCTGGTCAAATCCCAGTTTTGAAGAGCGCTGTTAACTCAAGTGCCGTGAAGAACGATCCAGTTGCCGAGTCCGTTATCGAAATGGCGCAACCGGGCAACTCAGTTCTGCAACCAAAGCTGCCGCAAATGGCAACCTTCTGGGACGGTGCAGCTCCTCTGATCAGCGGTACTTACGATGGCAAGATCAAGGCCAGCCAATACAAGGCACAACTTGCCAAGTTCTCAAAGAAGATTTCTCAAAAGTAATTTAATTAAGCAGCAACAACTTTAATTAAGCTTGAGAAGGAGAGTAATGAAAAATGTTTAAAAGAAAAGGACATGTTCCTCCGAAAGCCAGCTACAAAGAAGTCTGGTCCAAGGGGGACGCGGCTGACAAGCTGTCCTTCTTCTTCATGGGCGCCAGCGCTCTGAAGAATAAGCAGTGGGCCAAGGGTCTCAGCTTGCTGATCAGTGAAATTGTTTTTCTGGTCTGGTTCATTTTTAGCGGGGTCAGTGCCCTCAGCATCCTGAGCAACCTTGGGGAAAACAAGACCAAGAAGGTTGTCTTTGACCAAGCGCAAGGCGTTTACGTGACCAAACAACCAGACAACTCCGTCTTGATCCTCCTCTTCGGGATCATGGCCCTCTTCCTGGTCATCGGTTTCATCTGCCTCTATGTCACCAACTTGCGCTCAACCCGGGCCAACTACATCAAGAAGCGTGATGGCAAGCACATTGCCACCAATAAGGAAGAACTGGCCAGCCTGCTGGACTCCCGCCTGCACGCGACCTTAATGTTTATTCCTGTGCTGGGGATTCTCCTCTTCACTGTTTTGCCAACTGTCTTCATGATTTCCATGGCCTTTACCAACTACGACCGCCAACACCCGATCGGCTTCTCCTGGACTGGTTTCCAGGCCTTCGGCAATGTTTTGAGCGGGGACCTGGCCGGGACTTTCTTCCCTGTCCTGGGCTGGACCTTGATCTGGGCCGTAGCTGCCACGGCAACCACCTTCTTAGGTGGGGTGCTCCTGGCCCTCTTGATTGAATCCAAGGGGATCAAGCACCGGAAAGTATGGCGGACGATCTTCATCGTGGCTTACGCCGTACCGCAATTCGTTTCCTTGCTGCTGATCGCGCAATTCCTGGACGCGCAGGGTCCTTTGAACACCCTGTTGCAAAACTGGGGCTGGATCTCAGGGCCGATTCACTTCATCGACAATGAAGCTGCCCCTTGGGTAGCCCGGCTGACGGTTATCATCGTCAACATGTGGATTGGTATTCCGGTTTCCATGCTGGTTTCCATGGCGATTATCCAAAACCTGCCACAAGACCAGATTGAAGCCGCGAGAATCGACGGGGCTAACGCCTTCCAGATTTTCCACAACATTACCTTCCCGCAGATCCTCTTTGTCATGGGTCCGTCCTTGATTCAGCAATTCATCGGCAATATCAACAACTTCAACGTTATCTTCCTGTTGACTGGTGGTAAGCCAATGAACAACAACTACAACGGTGCCGGCTCAACCGACCTTCTGGTCAACTGGCTCTACAACCTGACCTTCGGTCAGCAGCAGCGCTACAACGCCTCAGCCGTTCTGGGCATCTTGATCTTCATCTTGAGTGCGACGATTTCCTTGATCGCTTACCGTCACACCACTGCGTTTAAGGAGGGATAAAATTGAAGTCTTACTCTAACCAGAGAAAAGTATCCCTTTTCTTCAGATATTTATTGCTGACGATTTTAGCAATTTTGTGGTTGATCCCCATCCTCTGGATCGTTTTGGCCAGCTTCTCATACAATGACACTGGCTTTATCTCAACTTTCTTCCCTGAAAAATGGACCCTCCAGAACTATATCGGGATCTTTACCAACTCCCAGTTCCCATACCTGTACTGGATTATCAACACTTTGCTCGTGGCCATCATTTCCGCCACTCTGTCAACCTTCTTCCAAATCTCGGTTGCT
This sequence comes from Lactobacillaceae bacterium AF64-9pH9TA, assembly GCA_027681045.1. Classification (GTDB taxonomy): domain Bacteria; phylum Bacillota; class Bacilli; order Lactobacillales; family Lactobacillaceae; genus Lactobacillus. The sequence goes on from JAQDCK010000003.1 coordinate 110,889, forward strand.
TACGTCCTGTCCCGCTTACGCTTCAAACTCCGCAAGCCATTCCTGCAGATTGCCCTGGTTTTGGGCATGTTCCCTGGTTTCATGGCCATGATTGCCCTTTACTACATCTTGAAGGGGCTGAACATGCTGAACCTGGGCGGCTTGATCCTGGTCTACGTCGGTGGTGCCGGCCTTGGCTTCTACGTTGCCAAGGGTTTCTTCGACACTATCCCGCGGTCACTGGATGAAGCAGCTGAACTGGATGGTGCAACCAAATGGCAGGTCTTCACTAAGATCGGCCTGCCGCTCTCCAAGCCAATGATCGTCTACACAGCTTTAACGACTTTCATGGCACCATGGGTAGACTTCATCTTCTCCGGGATCATCCTCTCAACTTCAGGTGACCCAAAGACCTACACGATCGCGTATGGTCTGTACAACATGCTTTCTTCTTCAAAGGGGAGCGCGACGACCTACTTCGCCCAATTTGTGGCCGGCTGTGTCATCATCGCTATCCCAATCACGATTCTCTTCATCATCATGCAGAAGTTCTACGTCAGTGGGATTACTGCAGGTGCTGACAAGGGTTAACACACAAACCCGAACAACATTTCATTCAATCCTTGCCTTCTCAGCGAAAAGAATCTGAGAATATCTCGGATTCGATTAAAGAAAAACAGTGGAAGCTTCCTTACGAAGCTTTCCACTGTTTTTTTGTCTAAAAATATCGAAAAATTACGGCTTATTTAAGGGGACGGTAGAAGTCGATGCCGCTGGCGGCAGCGTAATCGCCGGTTGTTTCCAGAATGCTGAGGCGGACAGCCTTGGCGCTGACCCCTCTGAGGCCGATAACCTTGTTCTTGCAGTCGCTGTTGAACTGGTAGTCAGTCCCGTAGCTGGTGAAGTTTTCCCCATCGGTGGAGATTTCCACCCGCATCCGCAGAGGCCGGCCATCCCGGCTGCTGGCTCTTGGCACGTAGATCAGCTTATTTAATTCCGTTTGGTCCGGGAAGCTGAAGGTCAAGGTCAGTGGCTGGTCTTCGCTTGGTTTGCCCGTGCTTTGCCAGTCGGTTGCCATTCTCCGGTCCAGGAGGTTTTTCAGCTGGTGGCCGCTTGCGCTTTCCTGGCTAGAAGTGACTTTGACATTTGAGATGATAAAGTCCCGCGGGTCCCGCTTGGTCTTAACCTGCAAGAGGTCGGACCATTCGGATACCTTGTAGCCAGCTTCATAGCGCAGACGCAACCGGTAGCCAGTGTTGGCAGCCAGGTCGGTAAAGGTGAAGATGTTCCCGCTGATCCCGGTGTAGAGCAGGCCGTTCAATTCAATCTGGACACTAGGCGTCCGCTGGGCCCACTTGACTGTCAAAGAGTGGGCACTGATCTTGTCCCTGTCGACTTCAACCTTGCCCGGCAGTGGCAGAGCGGCGTCGGTTATCTGATGAACCAGCTGCTCATTGGCGAAGCGGAAGTTGTTGACCAGGATTTCCAGCTTTTCCTGCTTGATGTCCCGCTCCTGCAATTTGATGATCAAAGCCGGGCGAGGTGTTGCGCCCAAGTCCTTGAAGCCTTCCGGCCAGCAGAACTTGTTGTCGTAGTAGAAGCCTTCCTTGGCTCTTTGCAGAGTTTCCGGCGTGCCGTATTCAGTCAAGGTAACGACTTCCTCGTCGCCGGCCCGGAGCTTGATTTCGTCTGGGTGCTGGTCACAGTATATATAAAGGAAGGTTTGCTCTTTAATGGCCATGTTCGGGTAGTAGCCGGTGGTCGGTTCGATGATCACGCGCAGCTTGCTGTCGGCCACATGGGTGCGGATGACGGTTTGGGCACTGTTGTGCTTGTAGTCGCTTTGGTCATTGTCGCTGTAAGTGCTGATGGTGGCGTCGCCTTGCGGGTAGAGAACGAAGCGCCGGTTGCCCAGGTAGAAGATGCTGCCACCTCTGACGAAGACAGGCAATTGCCAAAGGGGGTACTTGTGCCGGTTGTAGACCCGGCCGCCCATCAAGCGGTCGCCGGTAAAGAGGTTAATCCAGACAGTCTGCTTGTCGGGCAGGTAAATCCGGTCGCGGACGCTCATGCCTTGATTGTCAGACTTGCCGTTGACGATTGGCGCGACAAGCAATTGGTCACCCAGCATGAATTCATCGGCAAAGTCCCGGCCGTAGCCAACCTGTTCATGCGGAAAGGCCATAAGCAGGGGCCGGACCAGGGGCAGGCCGTCCTGGGCCTGGCGGCTGAGAGCATAAAGGTAAGGCTTCAGCTGCTCACGTAAGCCGAGGTAGGCCTTCATGATCCGGGAGACCTTGTTGTTGAAGGCGAAAGGCGTCTTGCTGAGGGGGCTTTGGTCATCGATGGTGAAGAAAAGCGGGGTAAAGGTCTTCCATTCCAGGTCGCGGACAGCAACTTGGGCATTTTCCTGGCCGTGCTTGCCGCCGGCAGCGGCCCCGATGAAGGGCAGGCCAGACAAACCAGCACCTAATAAGGTAGAGATTTGTGTTTTGATGCTGGACCAGTCACCGCTGACATCGCCGAAGGCCAGGACAGCCTGGCTTTGGTAAGGAAGGAGGCTGTCGCGGACCAGGGTAAGGGGCTTGGCTTTCGGATTTTCCTTAGCCAGGTCGGAATTGACGGCGGTCAAGTCGCTGCTTGGGTCGTCGACCGCGGAAAATTCGCTGTGGTGGGCTAAAGGCTGGCCCTTTTCACTCCAGAAGCCTGGATGGCAGTTATGGCTTTGGGCATAGCTGGCAAAGGCGGCAAAGTCATCGGGCTTAGCGGCAGCATGGCTTTCATAGTTGGGGATGATCCAGGATAATGGGAAGCCCCAGCGCTGGTAGCGGTCCAGCATGGCCCGGGCGGAGAACTGGTAGTCCTTTTCCCCGTTTAGGCTAGGCAGGCGGCCGCTGTTTTCCATCTTTCTGGAGTAGTAGCGGTTGTCTTCAAAGCGGACTGCTTCATGGCCCTTGCCGTCAGCTCCTTGCCAGGAGCCATCAAGGAAGTTGCCGAGGTGGCCGAAGGAGAGTGCGTAGCTGGGCAGCATGAAGGGCTTGCCGGTCAAATAATAGAAGCTGGACAGCAATTCTTGCGGAGAGTTTCCTATTATATAGTAGCTGTCAAAGACCGGGGTCCGGTGGCTGAGGATGGTGAGCTGGGAATTTTGCCGGCCGAAGTCATAGTGGCCAGTCGCGGTCGTGTTGCGTAGTTCGGCAAAGCCAGCGTTGGTCCAGAAGAAAGGCACGGCAGCCAGAACACCGTCAGCCCCGGTGATACCGTCGGTTTTGATGGTGATTTTTTCGCCCTTGTGGCTGAAGTGGCCGTTTTGAACCCCGCCGCCGTAGTAGTATTCGTTTTGCCCTTGCTTCAGGATTTCGATGCTGTGCTTGCCGCTCAGTTCGAGGGCGGAAGCCTGGACCATCCGCGGCCGGTGGACGGACTCGTCAAAGATGCTGAAGCTGCCGGTTTTCTGCTGGAAAATCAACTTGCAGCTGCCAGTGGTGATGATGAACATGTCGCTGGTCGCGTGGGCCGTGGCCCGGGCGAAACATTGCGGGTCGGGCTCGATGCCTTTGACCAGCATGTCGTCAGTTTCGGCAAATTCTTGACTTGGATCCAGCCAGTAGCGGAAGATGCCACTTGCGATCAAGTAGACGCGGGCGATCTCGCCGGTCGCGTAATGAAGCTCATAGTAATTTTCACGCTTATTGACGCCAACCAGTCTTCCTAATTGATGTCTTGAATTTTGCAGGTCTGCAGTCATAATCTTTTTCCTTTATGTCATGAAATATCTAATCTAATTATAGCCAAAAAGCTGATAAATTGGAAAAAATAGCCTATACCAGTTTGGGTGACCAGGAGACAGATAATTACTTTGTAGAAAAGAAGTTGCTTATTGCTCCTTAAATTATCTGGCTAACAAATATTATGATGCCTTGAATTGTGACGACTTTCAATAATATATTATAGATTATGTTAATACAAAAAGACGTGCTGGATTACTACTGGTCTAAACAAAAATGTGATGCAAATGGTGTAATGGCATGATACAAGCTGTGTAACTAACCATAATATATTTTTTATTCATATTGACATCACAATTCTTGGATGCTACACTTGTGCTATAAATGTGAAATAAATATTTAGGAGGAAATTACGATGAAAAGAATGAGAATTGTGACTGTGGGATTAATTTTATAGTGCGGATAAAAAGTAGGTGAAAGGGATGAACTTAGTAAAGAATCGCTATGTTTTCGGTGGCTTGGCCTTATTGACACTGGTTGATGCACAGAACCAGCTTAGCGCTATTGAGGCAAATAAGATGCTTAAGCCTAGTGCGAATTTGGCTTGGCAACTGTTTTATAACGCGCAGCTCGCGGGTGGATATGAGTCGATAATTCACTTTGTATTATTTTTGGCCTTATTCCCAGCAATCGTCAGCTGGATGCTGATCTATCAAAAGAACAGCAACTTGGATAGCAGCGCTCTGACTCGTGTAAATAGGCGAAAATATTGGGCCAAACAGGGTCTGCAGCTTTTTGTGCTAGCTGCCGTGTACCGCTTATTGCTGACCGCTATGGAGCTTTTGCTTGTATCCGTCAAGTTTGGCTATCTGGACTTTTCTCTTATTTTTAAGCAATCAGAAACTTCCTTTATGCTTTTTAACCCAAATGCCAGCTTACAATTTTTGATCTATACTGTTATTTCAGCACTGGGCTGGGGAATTTGGGCTTTATTGACTTATAGTACTTGTCTCTTTGTTAAACGGACGATCTTGGTGATTCCTGTAGCCTTGCTGGTCAGTTTTGCTGGTTCAGTTCTTCCAATAGTCATTGCTCAAACGAATATTCCAGTTCTCTATGATTTAGCATACGCGCTGCTTTTTGGCAATGTACAGGCTCCAGGTGTCATGACGGTTAATGGAAAGCTGAGGGGAGTTACAATTATATATCCGCTTATCAGCCTGATTTTTTATGCTGGCCTTTCCGTTGTAGCCGCGCGTCTTTATATGCGTAAAGCAGAACGAGGACTGCTGGATTGATGAAGCTGATTTTTTGGAATACGAAAGCCAAGACTGTCTGGGAGATGATGCTCTTTTTAGCCTTTATTGCTCCGGTCATCTCACCGATAAAAAATCTGTTTGGGATCGGTTTGGCGGGCTTTTATACTTACTTAATCCAGCTGCTGGCTTGCTTAATCATTTTGAGCTATGACTTGGCTCTTAGAAAGAGCCGGGAGCTAGTTGAATTACGTCAGTCGCTTGCTAAGGTTTATGTAAAAATTCTGCAGTTCAATTTGCTAGCTGCTAGTCTCTTTTACATAAGCCAGCTTGTGACTTGTTATTTGTTTGGAGCCCGCATTGCGGGAGCAGCTGAGTTCCGGCTGACGATCATCATTCTGCTGGCTAAGTTTTTGATTCTGTTGCTGACAATGTTCTTGTATGCCTATAGCTTTACGCTGCCAAATGGCTGGCCGCTATTAGCAGCAGCTACATTATTGCCACTTTTATATCACTACTTAATTGAGCTTGGGCCTCTTTATGGCGCGCTTAGAGCTATTGGCAGCTTGTAGGGCAATTACAGCTGATAATTTTTGGAGGAAAGAAATGTTAAAAGTTGACCACTTGCAGATGTCTTTTCAAGGGCAGGAAGTAATCAAGGACGCGACCTTTATCCTTGAGCCGGGCGACCTGGCCCACATAACCGGGCCAAACGGTTGCGGAAAATCCACCTTATTTAAAGTGATTACCGGCATCTACCAGGCGACTGGCGGAAAGTGCACTTTGGGCGAAAAAGACGAAATCGGCGCCTTGATTGAAAACCCCGGCTTCTTGGAATTCGCGGACTTAAAGAGCAACTTGAGTTTTCTGGCCAAGCTCAAGCACGAATTTGACTATGACTATACGCAGACTTTTTGCCAAAGACTGGGCTTGGATTTAGCCAGCAAGCAGCGCATGAGCAAGTATTCAATTGGGATGCGGCAGAAGGCCGGGATCATCCAGGCTGTCATGGAAAAACAGAACGTGATTCTGCTGGATGAACCGTCAAGAGGCTTGGATGCGGATTCCCTTGTGGCTTTCGCAAACTTGGTCAATGACCTGGCTAAAGAAGGGCGAAGCGTGGTGATCGCATCCCACGATCAAGTGCCAGGCATCAACTACAACAAGCATTATGTCTTAGAACAAGGCGTTCTGACTCAAAATGAAGATTAACAAACAATTTCTGCAATTAAGCGCGGTCGTCAGTCTGCTGGAAGTCTGGATTTTAGAAGTCCAAGGACCGCAGAAAGCAGCAGCGGCAGGGCAGATCAGCTACGGGATCTACTTGCTCACTCCGGTCACTATCTTGTTTGGCTTGGGCCTTTTGGCCATGCAGCTATGGATCTTTGTTTCCTGTCAGCAAGACTTGCAGGAAGTCTGGGTCTTCATGAAAGTGCGGCGGTTGTCGGCGAAAGAAGAAAACCGCGCTATCTGGCAATTGCTTAGTCCAGGTTTGGCAACAGCTTATTGGCCCAACCTCCTTATTTTATTCTTGGCCTTCAGCTGGCAGCTTTTGCTTGGATTACTGGTATATGTTCTATTGACTGGCTTAGCTGCTTGGGCGGGGATGAAGCTGCGGAAGAGCTGGCTGATCATCCTGTTTTTAACTTTAATTCGACTATGCTTTTGCTTGTGCTTATCTTTGGGCTAGATGAAGACCTGGTCCGGTCGCAGGGCTTTTTCTTCAAAGAATCCAATAGCTGATCTTTAACTGCCTAAAATGGGCAGTTTTATTTTTGCTCATTTTTTAGCAAAGCATTGACTAAAATGCTTACAGAGTTAAGAATAATAGAAGGAAAAGATTGTTTTACTAAGGAGAAAAAATTGCGCTATTACATTCATGCTGATCAGTTTTACCTGCCAAATGGCCGGGAAAAAGGCGGCTATTTAGAGATTGTTGATGGTAAATTCGGGGCCTACCTGTCAGAAGGCAGCAAAGTGCCGGATGTGGTGGACTACACTGGCTTTAGCGTAGCACCGGGCTATGTCGACACCCACATCCACGGTTCTGTTAAAGAAGACGTGATGAAGAGCGACTGGGAGGGGATCAACCGCCTGTCTGAAGCCTTGCTGAGCGCCGGGGTAACTAGCTGGTTGCCAACGACAGTGACCGCGTCCAGTGAGCAATTAGCTGAAGTCTGCCGAATGCTAGCTGCTCACCAGGGAGAAGAGAACGGGGCTAAGATTCAAGGGATCCATTTTGAAGGCCCGTTTTTCACGGAAGAACACGCGGGGGCGGAAAATCCAAAATACATGATGGATCCAAGCCCGGCAGAACTGGACAAGTGGCTGGAAGCGTCAAAGGGGATGCTGAAGAAGATCTCTCTTGCGCCAGAACGTCCAGGAACGCCAGCCTTCGTAAGCTATGCTGTCAGCCGGGGAGTCAAGGTAGCCCTGGGCCACTCTAGTGCCAGCTACGACCAGACTAAGGCAGCTGCTCAAGCTGGGGCAACGATTTTTACCCACACCTTTAACGGGATGCCGGACTTCTCCCACAACCGGCCAAACATTGCCAACGCGGCCATGGCACTGGAGAACATGGACAACGAACTGATTGCGGATGGTCACCACGTCACGCCTAGCGCCATCAAGGCCCTGCTGGCGGCAAAAGGCAAGGACCATATTGTTTTGATCACCGACTGCATGGAAGCCGGGATGATGCCAGATGGCGACTACATGCTAGGGGAACTGCCGGTATACGTTAAGGACGGGATGGCGCGCCTAAAGGAGGGCGACAACCTGGCCGGCAGCGTCTTGCAACTGAAGGACGGAGTGAAGAACCTGGTTGACTGGGGATTGGCTGGCAAGGAAGAGGCTGTGTTGATGGCCAGCTATAACCCGGCCCGCAGCCAGGGCCTGCTGGATAAGTGCGGGGCAATTCGTCCGGGCCTGCCAGCTGACTTCTTGATTTTAAAAGATGACATGTCCCTGGCGAAGACCTACTTAAATGGGGAAATCCGTTGGGAAGAATAATAAGTATAAAGAGAAAAAAGCCTGTCTTCCAAAATTGCGGAAGGCAGGCTTTTTGTTAGATATAGTTGTTTTTAGTATACGGCACCTTCGTAGAAGTCGAAGCGCAACTTGTTGAAGTTGAAGTCCTTCAGCTGGCTCATCTTGATCACGTTGTCGCTGACGCCCCAGCTCATGAGGTTGATCGGCTTGCCGTAGTCTTCGTCCGGGATGACCAACAGGACGTACTTGCCTTGACTCAAGGCGTAGCCCAGTTCCATGCCCAGGCCGACGTCTTCTTCGTCAGGGATGTAGACACCCAGCATGACGTCGTTGGTCTTGATCCCGTTCAAGTCGTTGTTGTAGGTGGCCGTAGCCCAAACCTTGTCGTGCAGGTATTCCGGGTGTTCGTCAACCCGGATGCCCTTGTACTGGTTGTCCAGGGGAACGTAGCTGTTTTCCAGGTCAACCGTTGGGTTTTCCTTGAGGGCTTCCATGGCTTCCTTGTAGGCTTTGTTTTGGCGGTCAGTGAACCAGCCGGCACCGAAGTAGATCGTCTTTTTCGGCATATCTTGTATTCCTTTCATGTCCGTTGCGAGATATTGTGTTTCTTTTTCTAGAATAACTTTACCATTTTCCGCCCCGGCTGACTAGTCAAAAATTAAGCATCAGCAAAGTTGCCCAGCGGCAGAAAGCTTATAATAAAAATAGCTGTATTTTTGAAAAAAGGGGTGGACTAAATAAAAATGACTGAAGAACTCTTAAAAGCGGAAAGCTGTTTTGTTTTGCGGGCCGAAGACCGGGCTGACATGTTTGCCCAAGTCTACAAAAAGCTGCTGGAGCAGGGGCTGGTAGCGGCCGGCTTTTTAGACCAGGTGGTGGACAGAGAAGAGGACTTTCCGACCGGCCTGGCTAGCTGCAATCTGGCCCCAGGCCTCCCCAACCTGGCTTTTCCGCACACGGAAGGCTGCTTTGTCAAAGAGCAGCGGATTGTTCCCATTAAGCTGCTGGCCCCGGTCAGCTTCAAGAGCATGGTTGATCCCAGCCGCGAATTGCCAGTTGGCTTTTGCTTTATGCTGCTGGACCAAAAGGTAGACGGCCAGGCTGAACTATTAGCCAGAACCATGACCTTCCTCAGCCGGGCTGAACCAGCAGCCCTCAGCCGGATTTTTGCCCAGACTGATCCTGCCGGCTTGTACTCTGCCCTGCAGGAAGAGGGATTTTAATTCTGGCGCTTATTTCTCCAAGTATATCGTCCGCAAATCCAACAGGTCAGCATTAGAGAGGCCGATCTGCTGGTGAAGGTAGGCGTTGATGCTGCCGTAGTTCCGGTTGATGACATCCAGCAGGTACTTGAAGTAGGCCGGCTGTACAGTCTGCAAATCGCGGAAGGTCACCAGGAGGCTGTCATCAGCTCCGGCGGCCTTTTCCTTGGCCAAAAGCTGACTGACGAAGTCCTTGATTACTTCATTAGTGAAGAGGTAGTCTTTTTCAATGGTTTTCATCGGTACACCTAAGGCCGTCAAGATCAGGATTGCCCCGAAACCGGTCCGGTCTTTCCCGGCCGTGCAGTGGAAAAGCACGCTCTCGCCGTCTTTCTCATTAGCCAGGAGAATTTCAAACAAGTGCTGGTAGGCCTTGTAGGCGTTCTTCCCGGTTGCCATGTTCTTGTAGGCCCACAGCATCCGCTGGTAGCCCCAGCCTGGATCCTGGCTTTCTCTTGCCATGTCGGAAATGCTCATGGTGGAGTTGGTCAAGTCCTCATCAAAAACGGGGTCGGCGAAGTACTCAACGCCCGCGATCTTCCGGTCCGGCTGCTTGTTTCTTTCGAAACTGGTCCGGAGGTCGATATCGTACTTAAGCCCGTAGCTGCGCAGGTATTCCTGGTCTTCCTTGAGCAGGTCGGCCAAGTGCCCGCTCCGGATTAGCTTGTGCATTTTGATCTTTTTGCCGGAAACGGTCTGGTAGCCGCCCAGTTCACGGAAGTTCCGGCCGCCTTTAACGTCCAGCAATTGCTGCTTTAATGAAGTCATTTTTCGAATCCTTTCTTATTTGTATGTCTGTATTTTCTTTTTATTGTTTTCTAGCGGTTGATTTTTTCATCTTGCTAAAAAAATGCTCACCTGCAAGTTTAAGATGTAACAATTTTGCGAAAGCGCATTACTAAACTGTGACTTATGTTAAAATATAGATAAGCGAAATACGTAGATAGTACGGGAGATGAGCACTATGACTGAAGAAAAAATCAAAATTTTGGTACCTGTCGATGGATCTGAATCCGCTGAACGTGCTTTTGACAAGGCCGTGAAAATTGCCGCCAACAACGGCTACCACGTTGATGTGTTGAACGTGATCGACACCCGGCAGTTCATGGGCGAAATGCAGGACACCTTGATCTCAGGCGACACGATCTACCAAATGACCCAAGACTCAGAGGAATACCTCAAGAGCCTCAAGCAATGGGCCCACGACAACCTGGCCTTTGACGACATTGACTACCACATCCGTTACGGCAGCCCGAAGAGAATCATCTCTTACGACTTCGTCAAGGACCACGGCAACAACTTGATCGTGATGGGCGCCACCGGTTTGAACGCCGTTGAGCGGATGCTGATGGGGTCAGTTACTGAATACGTCAACCAGCACGCCATGGCCGATGTCTTGATCGTCAGAACTGACGTCAACAACATGCCTGCCAAGTAAGCTGACTGATAAAAGTATATCTTAAAAAGAGAACGTTTGGAACAATTTCCAAACGTTCTCTTATTTCCTGCTTATTTAACTCAAATTTTACTTTTGTTCGGATTTTAGCCAATTAAGTTAGTGGTTTGTGCAATTTTTCGCTATTTCATTAACCTTTTTCTGGCAAAATTGGACCGGATCAATTAGTTTGGCTAAAAAAAACTGAAAAACGCTTGCTAAAACCCGAATATTTTTGGTAGAATTGTTCCAGAACACAGATGCGAGATTCGCCTTGCTGTCGTTCTGATGAGATGTATGAGCGTGGGAGCCGGCCCATAGTGAAGGCTTTTGTGTGGACTTTTCTCTGGCTGCTTTCATGCTCATCCCTTATGCTGCTGTTGTACTGTTTTAACTTTCATTAACCATTTTTCAGGGGGAAATAATGAAAAAGTTCAAGAAAGCATTGTTTGGTGCTTTAACTGTTGCTGCTGCCGTGCTGGCAACTGCTTGCTCTTCAAGCAAGTCATCTTCTTCATCAAAGGGCTACACTCCATCAAAGTCACACCCTTTGACGATCCAATTTGTTCCTAGTCAAGCTGCTTCCACTTTGGAAGCCAAGGCTAAGCCGCTTGAAAAGATCCTTTCCAAGAAGCTTGGTGTTCCGGTTAAGATCTCAATGTCAACCGACTACAACACGGTTGTCGAAGCCATGAAGTCAAAGAAGGTTGACGTCGGCTTCCTGCCACCGGATGGTTACGTTCTGGCCCACAAGCAAAAGGCGGCTGACGTTCTGCTGCAAGCTCTCCGTTACGGGGTAAAGCAGCCAGGCGGTAAGGCAACCAAGAAGCTGGTTAAGTTCTACCGGGCAGAAATCCTGGTTAAGAAGGGGTCAAAGATCAAGAGTTGGAAGGACTTGAAGGGCAAGAAGATTGCCGTTCAAAACGCTACTTCTTCAGCCGGCTACATTTTCCCAATCGCTGAATTGAAGGAAAAGGGCCTGGACTTGACTAAGAAGGGCAACGCCAACTTGGTAACTGTAACTGGCCACGACCAAGCCGTGCTTGACGTTCTTAACGGGGACGTTGACGCTGCCTTCACTTTCGAAGACGCACGTAACACTGTTTTGGCCGACCAACCAAACATCATGAAGAAGGTTGTTCCAATCTACTTCACTAAGGGTATCCCTAACGACACTATCTCAGTTCGTTCAGACATGAGCAGCTCCTTCCGTAAGAAGCTGTCCAAGGCCTTCGAATCTCTGCGCGATGACAAGAAGAGTTTGAAGATTATCGAAAGCATCTACAGCCACGAAGGCTACACCCCTTCAAAGGACTCAAACTTCGACATCGTCCGCAAGTACGACAAGATGGCTGCTAGCAAGTAGTCATTGATATCACAAAGACTATCAACTGAATACTATAGTGAAATCGTGCCCCGCTTTACGTAGGACACGATTTTCAATGAAAAGGCAAATTTAGTTATTTAAGGAGTTATTATTCATGGCAGAACAGCCGATGATCGAAATGAAGAACGTTACCAAGGTCTACGACAATGGTACCGTTGGTTTGAAGAACATCAACCTGAAAATCAACAAGGGTGAGTTCGTGGTAGTCGTTGGTCTTTCCGGTGCCGGAAAGTCCACTCTGCTCCGGGCCATCAACCGCCTGCACGACATTTCTGAAGGCGACATCTTGATTGACGGTGAGTCAATCACCAAGGCCAAGGGCAAGAACCTGCGCCTCATGCGGCGCAAGATTGGGATGATCTTCCAAAGCTTCAACCTGGTCAAGCGTTCCAGCGTTTTAAGAAACGTTTTGGCTGGCCGCCTGGCTTACTACCCAACCTGGAAGACTACTTTCAACCTCTTTACTAACGAAGACAAGCAAAGAGCTTATGAAGCCCTGCAAAGCGTTGGTATGGCGGAAAAGGTATACTCCCGTGCTGATGAGTTGTCCGGTGGTCAGCAGCAGCGGGTGGCTATCGCCCGGGTGCTGACCCAAAGACCGGAAATTATTCTAGCCGACGAACCAACTGCTTCTTTGGATCCGAAGACTTCCCGCCAGGTTATGGAAGACTTGAAGATGCTGAACGAAAAGTATGACATGACGGTCGTGGCCAACCTGCACTCAATTGAACTGGCCAAGGAATTCGGCCACCGGGTCATCGGTGTCCGGGCCGGGGAAATCGTATATGACGGCAAGATGGAAGACACGCCGCAAAGCGTCTTCGACAACATCTACAACGGCGGCAAGGGTAAGGAGGAAGACTAACAATGTCAGCAACTGACCGCGACATGTTAAAACTTCCAAAAAAGAAGTTTAAGATGTGGAACTGGGTCTGGGTCATTTTAATGATCTTGGGTCTGGTTTTATCTGTTAACAACACGCAGACCAGTCTGCCGGAATTTTTCGCCAATTTTGACCAGTTCGCGGAAATCTTCGTGCAGATGGCCCAGCCGGACTGGTCATACGCCGGCACTGCCATTCCTTACCTGGTGGAAACGATCAAGATGGCCATCATCAGTACGGTTATCGGGTCCCTTTTGGCCTTCGTCTACTCACTTTTGATCGCCAGAAACATTGTCCACAACCGGGTAATTACCAGCGTTCTGCGTTTCATCATGAACATCATCAGAACGATTCCTGACCTGCTCTTGGGTTCAATCTTCGTTGCCATCGTTGGTATCGGCCCAGTTGCCGGTATCCTGGCCTTGACTGTCTTCACCTTCGGTGTTGTTGTCAAGCTCTTCTACGAAGCCATCGAAACTATTGATCCAGGTCCAAGTGAAGCCATCAAGGCAGTCGGGGGCAACGGGATAAACAACATCATGTTTGCCGTTATGCCGCAGATTCTGCCTTACTTCATCAGCTACGCCCTGTACGCTTTTGAAATCAACGTCCGGGCATCCACGATCCTCGGTTACATCGGTGCCGGTGGTATCGGTCTGCAGCTGAAGAACACTTTGGACATGTTCAACTACAACCAAACGGGGATGATCATCTTGGTTGTCTTCCTGGTTGTTTTGGTCATCGACTTTGTTTCAACTAAAGCAAGGGAGGCTTTGATGCGCTAATGGATACGACAATGAAGAAATTACCACCAAAACCAGTGACGGCCAAGTCCAGAGCCATTAAGTGGGGCGGCTGGATCATTTCCATCGCCATCATCATTTGGTCCTGCACGGGCATCGACTTCGGCGGGATCAAGCCAACTGCCGGCCAGATTACCGGGGCGATCTTCAATGGTCTTTTCCACCCAGACTGGTCATATGTTTATAACGGTAGCGGGGAAGACCTGGTTTCCCAATTGTGGCAGACCTTGTGTATTGCCTTCCTGGGTACTTTCATCTCCGCCATCATTTCAGTTCCTTTTGCTTTCTGGGCTGCTAACACCCGGCATAAGAAATTCTGGGTATCTGAAAGCGGGAAGATCGTTTTGACTTTTATCAGATCCTTCCCGGAAATCGTTCTGGCCTTGATGTTCATTAAGGCCGTTGGTCCGGGCGCCCCAGCCGGTGCCCTGGCCTTGGGTCTGCACTCAGTCGGGATGCTGGCCATGCTGTTCTCAGAAGCGATTGAAAGTTTGGATGATGGTCCAGCTGAAGCGATTACGGCGGTCGGCGGGTCTAAGTTCAACGTTGCTGCTTTCGCGACCCTGCCTGACTTGATGCCAGCCATCGTTTCCAACACCCTTTACCGTTTTGACGTGTCCGTCCGGTCCGCATCTGTTTTGGGTTTGGTTGGTGCCGGTGGTATCGGCTATCCTTTGATCATCGCCTTGAACTACCGGCAATGGAGCCGGGTCGGGATCATCCTTTTGGGGATCATCGTTATGGTTGTGGTCATCGACTGGATCTCTGGTGCTATCCGGAAGAAGCTGGTCTAAAAAATACTGAATAATAACTCTTTGAAAAGCTGTGGCGGTTGCCATGGCTTTTTTCATTTTGTTAATTACCGGCAGAGATGCTCCGGCTCTTGCTGCTCCTCTAGCTGGCTAGTTTGATGGAATTTATTGCCAAAATCATCCGTAACAAGTTTCCGACTTTGCTAATCGTGCTCTTGTTGATACTTTTATTCAGGGCAACTCATGCGTCTTGGGACGCTTACTGGCGTTTCCGCAAAGATTTACGTGTTAATAAAATACGGAAAAAATACAATTAGCTTTTTATCTTTTTTGCATGCGCAAAAAACGCGCAAATTTGCTAATTACGTGTTAAAATTGATACGCAAAAAAAACAATTAGCTTTTCGTGTTACGCAAGGAGAAGATGCAAATGCGTGAAACTAAAAACCTAGAATTTAAGGAAAAAGTATCTAATAAATTCCTCAAAACCGTCAGTGCTTATGCCAACTATGGAACTGGCAAAATTATTTTTGGCCTAACCGACTCTGGAAAAGCTGTGGGAATCAATGATCCAGTAGCTACTTGTCTAAAAATCGAAAATACAATTAATGATGCTATTAAGCCTAATCCTAAATATGATTTGGATATTGACTCAGACAAGAAGTTAGTTGTTTTGACCGTCCACCAAGGTAAGTTTCCCCCATATTTTTACAAGTCTAAGGCCTACAAACGCAATGATAGTTCTTCAATTGAAGTCGATCCTTTAGAACTGTCTGAATTAATTTTAAAGGGTAAAAACCGTTCATATGATAGCCTACCAGCGCCTGACCAAGATTTGAGCTTTGAATTTTTGAAGAGAACTTTTCAGCAAGACTTAGGCATATCTGATCTTACTCGTGATACCCTAATCACGCTCAACCTCTATGAACAAGGTTCAGGATACACAATTGCAGGGGAACTCCTTGCTGATCAAAATACTTTTCGCGGGATTGACATGGTACGCTTTGGGAGCGACATTAATACCATGCGAGAACGCGTCAGCTATGAAAAGGAATCTATTCTAAGAGAATACGAAGAATCTATCACCAAATATCAACAATACTACCAGTATGAGCAAGTCGTTGGCGCATACCGGCAAAAGTTTGAGCTGATTCCTGAAGACGCCTTTCGTGAAGCCTTAGCCAACGCCTTGGTTCACCGGAATTGGGCAATCAATGCTCAAATCAAAGTAGCTATGTTTGACGATCGAATCGAAATTACCTCTCCTGGTAATTTACCTCAAGGTCTAAGCAAAGAAAGTTACTTAAATGGCGAAATCTCAGTTTTACGAAATCCAATAATTGCCAATATTTTCTTTAGACTAAAAATTATTGAGCAGTTTGGAACTGGGATTCAGCGAATTCTTACTAGCTACAGTGATAGTACTATACAGCCTCAGTTCTCTGTTTCTGAGAATTCGGTCAAAATTATTTTGCCGATAATTCAAAATGAAGCTAGCTTAACTGGTGACTTGAAATTAGTATACGATTCTCTCCAAAGCATCCCCTTAGCAACTTCTGACCTAATGCAAGTAACTGGCTTTAGTAGAAGCAAACTTGTTAAGCTCTTAAACGAGTTGATTGCACAAGGTTACGCTGTTAAATCAGGACGCGGACGCAGCACTAAGTACTGCCGAGCACAAAAATAAAGCTAAAGGCTAGATTACTTTTTCAGATTTGTTTTACTTCTTCCGTTGCCTTTTGGGAATTTTTTCAGGCTGACGCCTTGTAGTGATGGTGCGTCGGCACTTCTGTCCTCGCTTTACGGAAGCACGTTTTCCTATTTAAAGGAGTATCCTCAGCCTTCAAAAGATATTCAATTCCTGTTTAATTTGAACAAAATCTACTTGCTTCTTACTATTGTTGCCTTCTTTAGGCAAAAGAAAGGAGACTCGCGTAAGCCGCAAGCCTCTTTTCTTTATTTCTAGTTTGTTATCTATCGTATCGCTACTGTTACTTGTTACTTCAAGTAAGCGTACTTGAAGCTGTAGTTTGCCCCGGCGCCGTTGTAGATCACGCCCTTAACGCTTGGCTTGACCATCCAGGCTTCGATTGGGTGGTAGAGTGGGGTAACCCCTTGCTCTTCCAGCAGGATCTGTTCAGCCTTGGCCAGGTCCTTGAAGCGGTCAGCATCTGAGCCAGTCGTCTTGGAAGCAGCCACGTACTTGTCGTATTCCTTGTTTGACCACTTGCCGTAGTTGTATGAAGCACCAGTAGTCTGCAGGTCAAGGAAGGAGATTGGGTCGGAGAAGTCGGCGTTCCAGCCAGTTGAAACAACATCAAAGTTGCCGCTCATCATTCTGGTCAGCCGGGTCTTCTTCGGGATGCTCTGAACTTGCACGTCGATACCCAGGTTGTTTTCCAGTTGACTTTGGACGAATTCTGCTGCCTTCTTGGCCGTATCGTCGTCATCGCCAAGGAGAGTGAAGGAAATCTTCTTCTTGCCGGTTTCCTTCAGAGCTTGCTTGTAGAGCTTCTTGGCTTCAGTGACATTGTAGGTCGTCGCCTTTTCAGTAGCGGCGTTCTTGACCGTGTCAGTGTAGTCCTTGCCGTTAACCGTCGTCATGCCTTCTGGGTCAAAAGTCGTGGCTGGAGTAGCTGCCCCGCCCAGAGTTGAAGCCAGTTCCTTCCGGTTGATGGCCATGGAAATAGCCAGCCGGAGATTCTTGTTCTTGAATTCCGGGTGCTTCTTGATGTTGTAGGACAGGTACTGGGTCGTGGACATCTTCCGCTGGGTGTAGCCGGTCTTGCCCTTCAAAGACTTGGTGGCTTGGGCGTCTAGGTAGGCCGCGTCAAGCTTGCCACTTTGGTAGAGGTTGTAGTCGGTTGCCGGAGTCTTTTGGACGCTGAACTTGACCGTGTCGAGCTTGACGTTCTTCTTGTCCCAATACTTGTCGTTCTTGACCAGTTTCCAGCTCAAGTTGGACCCGGTCCAGCCGACTTGCTTATATGGACCGTTGTAGATCATGTACTTGGATGAGGTCGCGTACTTAGACCCCATCTTTTCAATGAACTTTTGGTTCTGCGGGAAGAAGAGCGGGAAGGCCATCAGCAGCTTGAAGTAAGGGATCCGCTTTTCCAAAGTAACCGTCAGCTTGTACTTGCCGTCAGCCTTGATCCCCAAAGCTGCTGGCTTCTTCTTGCCGGAGACGATGGCGTCAGCGTTCTTGATGCCGGAGAACAAATAGGCATATTCAGACGAGGTCTTCGGGTCGATGGTTCTGCGCCAGGAATAGACGAAGTCCTGGGCTGTAACCGGGTCCCCGTTGGACCACTTGGCGTTCTTCCTCAAAGTAAAGGTCCAGGTCTTGCCGTCAGCGCTGTTCTTGGTAGAAGTAGCCAGGGCGTTTTGCACCTTGGCGTTCTTGCCTAAAAGGTAAAGTCCTTCTTCAACGTTGTTGATCTGTTCATAAGATGCCTGGTCAGTTGCCTTGGAGGCGTCTAAAGTTGCCATTTCCGCGGTGTTCATCCAGGTAAGGGTCTGCTTCTTGGCACTGCTTTGGGAGTTGCTTGACCCGCAGGCGGCTAAAGTGGCCGCGCTGGCTAAGATTACGGCTGAGCTGGCTAAAAGTTTCTTGCTTCTCATATTTTTTGCCTTCTTTCTCTTGTAAAAATCATATATTACGACACAGCCAGATAGATGCAGCTAAACTACTGATCTAAGAGATATTACTAATTATAGCAAATAAATTAAAAAACACCAGTTGAATTTTAATTTTTTTGCCATTATTTTTGAGAAGCTCTTTTAATCCTTAAAAAAGCGCTTTGGTCAAGTAAAAAAAGCTATTCCAGACCGACTTTTTGCTATAATTAGGGTAAGATTGCAAGGAGGACAACATGGAAAAATTAACTACCATGGAGCTGGCTGACGAGTTAGCTGAAGCTCAAGACAAGATTCTTAACGGTGAAGCAAAACTGGATACCGGCCGGGTTTACCAGGCCATCGATGATTTGGGCGTCTTGAACGATCCCATCAGCAATTACTTCGACCGGACCGAAGATGAATACTATGAAACTGAAAGTGACCACTACCTGGCCCTGACTAATCTGACCGGCAAGCTGGGCGACCTGCATGACCGCATCTTGACCAACCACGTGGACGGTTTCGTTGACAAGGATGAAATCAACATGACCTATAACCACGAAAATGCCTACGTGGAAGACAACTACATGCCAAGAACTGACATGCACGTTTTGGTCTACGGGCTCAAGGTGATCGGGGCGGTTGAAGCCATCGCCGCTGCCGACATGCGCAACGTCTTGTCCAAGGATGCCGTGCTTTCCTTGGGCCTGGCGGCACACGCTTTAGCAGAAAATCTATAATTGAGAGCCGGGGGAGGCCCGGCTTTTTGTGATTTTAGGCTTTTTGGAAGGGTAGAAATGGACCTGTTTAAATACACAAAGGGAATTATTGACAAGGCAGTTGGGGCTTCCAAGCTGCACGCCGTGCAAAAGAATGGCGGCGAGCTCCTGGATCCCATGCAGAAGTATCTGACGGTAGGGGAGTACCATGTCGATGCTCGCGACGCCACGCCTGACGGCCGGCCGTTTACCTTGACGGTATACCAAGATGACCAGGGCATCCTGCACCAGGCGCTCAGTCCGGAAAGCACCGACAGCCTGGCCGCTGAATACGACCGGAAATTCGTGCCGGAATTGAACCGCTTCAAGGCTTTCCGCAGCCGGGAAACAGGCCGGCGCTATGTCGTGGAAGACTACCTGGCCCGTTTTGTCTCCGACGTGAAAAAGGAAATCCGGGAAGGAGACGACTCTGTCAATATTGGGGTCATTACCGATACCCACTTCAAGAACGTTGACAGCCTGGACTTCTATGGCTGGAACGGCTTGATGCATGTCAGAGAGTTTTCCTACCTGGACCAGCTGGACATCCTGGACCTCAAATGCCACCTGGGC
This sequence comes from Lactobacillaceae bacterium AF64-9pH9TA, assembly GCA_027681045.1. Classification (GTDB taxonomy): domain Bacteria; phylum Bacillota; class Bacilli; order Lactobacillales; family Lactobacillaceae; genus Lactobacillus. The sequence continues at coordinate 130,316 of JAQDCK010000003.1, forward strand.
GACTGGATCGACGGCTCTGACGCCGGCCTCATCAGCGAAAGTGAACTGATGAAGCTGCGGGACTCCTTTAAGTCCAGCAAGGTGCCTTACCTCATGATCAAGGGCAACCATGACGAAAACGACAAGTTTGACGAGCACCATGACCTGAAGGCCAGCTTCCCGGAGCGGGAGTTTGAGAAGATCATGTGGCCGGAGATGTACCGGCAGCGGGAATTGGGCTACATTTCCCGCCAGCACGGGGTGGCCTGGTTTGACCAGGGCCATGTCCGGGTGATCAGTCTGAATACGTCAGATATTCCCTATATTTTGGATGAAAAAGGGCAGAAAAAGTACGACGTAAAATTGACCCTGGGGGTGCGGGAAGACCAGGTGCAGGAACTGATCGAAATCTTGCAGCAGTCAAGCGGCAAGCAGGTCATCCTGCTCAGCCACGCCAACCCGATCAACCGGAAGGGGGGCAATGCCTTGAAGTATAACGGGCGGTCGCTTCACGAACTCTTGGTAGCCTTCAACCAGAAGGAAAAGGGCAGGATGCACTCCAGCAAGGACGTGCCGGCGGAATTCCGCCTTAGCAACGACTTTGACTTCACCAAGGTCAAGGACGCCCGGATCATCGCCTACTTCTGCGGCCACCGGCATGTGGAAGACCAGTACCGGATCAACGGCATCCAGTACGTTCTGTTCAACTGCTCAGCTTTGATGGGGCCTAACCACCAGCTGACGACCAAGTATAACAAGAACTTAAATCGGAAGATGGACCACCAGAATGAATTTGCCGGCTATGTCGTCAACGTGGACCTTTTCCGGCGGCGGATCAAGGTCTTTGGCTATGGGGCCGCGACCAGACGGAGAATTTTTTTCATTTAAGTAAAGATTGACGAGGACTCTGTAAACATTAGAGCCCTTGTTTTATAATAAGAAGTTGACTTTATAGAAACTAACTAGAATTAAGGGAGAGAAAATATGTGCGGAATTGTCGCCTTTTACGATCCAGAAATCAATGACAAGCAGGCGGCCATCGGCAAGATGATGGCTACCATCCAACACAGGGGACCAGACAGTGACGGGATGTACACCAACGACAAGGTAGCCCTGGGTTTCAGAAGACTGTCGATTATCGACCTGCGGTGCGGTAGTCAGCCAATCTACAACGAAGACCACAGCCGGGCGATAATTTTCAACGGGGAAATCTACAACTTCAAGCCCTTAAGAGAGGAACTGATCAAGGCGGGCCACACCTTCTCCACCAAGGCCGACACTGAAGTCATCCTGCACGGCTATGAAGAATGGGGAATGGACGGGATCCTCAAGCGGCTCCGGGGGATGTTCGCCTTTATCATCTGGGACGACAATACCCAGACCATGTACGGGGCCCGGGACTTCTTTGGGATCAAGCCGATGTACTACCAGGACGTGGACGGCCACCTTTTGGTCGGCTCAGAATTGAAGAGCTTTTTGGCCTTCCCTCATTTTAAAAAGGAACTGAACACCGAAGCCGTCAAGCCATACCTGATGAACCAGTACAACGACCTTAAGGAAACCTTCTTCAAGGGCGTCTACCGCTTCCAGCCAGGCCACTGGTTTGAATACAAGGACGGCAAGATGAAGACCCACCAGTACTGGGATGCCGAATACAAGGAAAACAACCTTTCCTTTGAAGAAACGGTCAAGAAGATCAACGAAGACTTGAAGGAAACGGTTGACCTTTACCGCAACGCCGACGTTAAGGTCGGGGCCTTCCTTAGTGAAGGGGTTGACTCCAGCTTCCTGACGGCCCTTTTGGACCCGGACGAAGTCTTCTCCATCGGCTTTGACGACAACACCTACGATGAAGCTTCCAAGGCCAAGGCCCTGGCTGACATCAACGGCTGGCACTTCTACGCTGACAAGGTCTACTCAGAAGAAGCCATGCGGGACTTCCCGGAAATGCAGTACCACATGGACGAACCAGACGCCAACCCGTCAATCATTCCTTTGTGGTACCTGTGCAAATTGGCCAGAAAGCACGTGACTGTTGCCCTGTCTGGGGAAGGGGCCGATGAGCTTTTTGCTGGCTATGTTAACTACGGGATGCACACCCACAACAATGTCATCAAGGTCTTTACTGACAAGCTGAAGAAGCTGCCAAAGGGCAAGCGGGTTAAGCTGGCTCATAAGATCAAGAAGATGCCGAACTTCCCGGGCAAGGTGCACCTTTACACCAACCTGGCTGAACCAAGCGAATTCTACGTGGGCCAGTCTGTCATCTACGACATGGACTACCCGACCATCTTCACTTCCAAGGACGCTAACGCTGTATTGCAGCCAAGCTACCGGAACAAGCTGACGGTCAACGGCAACTACCAGGAAGACTTCAAGAAGGTCAAGGACCTGGACAATGTCAAGCAGATGCAGTACATCGACCTGCACCACTTCATGCTCAACGACATCGAGCAGAAGGCCGACAAGATTTCCATGGCCCACTCCCTGGAACTCCGGGTGCCTTACCTGGACGTGAAGATCGCCGAACTGGCCAACTCCATTCCAAGCAAGTACCTGGTCAATAAGCATGACACCAAGTACGCCTTGCGCAAGGCTTCAGAACAAGTTCTGCCGGATGAATGGGCTAAGCGGCCGAAGCTGGGCTTCCCGACGCCAATCAAGCAATGGCTGCAGGAAGAGCGTTTCTACAAGCAGGTCAGAGACCTCTTCAGCGAAGACTTCGTCAATGACATTTTTGAACAAAAGAAGATCCTGGACCTGCTGGACGAGAACTACAATGGGGACGGTTCTCACCGCCGGCAGATCTGGGCAATTTACACCTTCCTGGTTTGGTACAAGCTTTTCTTCGTTGACTACGAGGAAACTGTGCGCAAGTACCAGCACGTGCAGCCAGAAGTGGCCAGCCTGATTGCTCAAGGCAAGCTGCTCTAAAAAGAGGAGAAAGAGAATTTAATTACTAATGGCTAAATTTACACCAATTTTGCTTGGCAGCGACATCAACGTCTACGGGATGGCGCGGTCTTTTAACGAAGCTTACGGCATCAAGGTCCAGGCTTGGGCGGCAACGCAATTGGCGGCAACCCGCTATTCCAAGATCGTGGACGTTGAAGTGCACCCTGGTTTTTCCGAAGACCCTGGCTTCATGGAAGTCATGCAGGAAAAAATCAAGGAATACCAGAATCATGAAGAGCCAGTCATTCTGATCGCCTGTGGAGACGGCTATGCGGAACTCTTGGCTAAGCACAAGCAGGAACTGGAAGGGACCTTCGTCGTTCCTTACATCGACTACCAGCTTTTGGAAAAGCTGATCTCTAAGGAAGGCTTTTACGAGGTCTGTGAAGAATACGGCCTGCCTTACCCGAAGACCAAGATCATCAAGCTGGCTGACTACCAGGACGGCTCATACGCCGACGTGCCTTTTGCCTTCCCGGTTGCCTTGAAGCCGGAAGACCCGGTTTCCTGGCTGGACGTCCAGTTTGAAGGCCGGAAGAAGGCTTTTGTCATCAAGGACCTGGACGAATTCAAGGATATCGTGGGCAAGATCTACACTAACGGATACAAGGAAGACTTGATCCTGCAGGACTTCATCCCAGGCGACGACTCCAACATGCGGGTCTTGAACGCCTATGTGGACAAGAACCACCAGGTCAAGATGATGTGCCTGGGCCACCCGCTTTTGGAAGACCCGACTCCGCAGTCAATCGGGAACTACATGGCCATTTTGCCGGCCTATGACGAAAAGCTCTACGAGACCGTCCAGACCTTCCTGGAGAAGATCAACTATGTCGGCATGGCCAACTTCGACATCAAGTACGATGCCCGCGACGGCCAGTACAAGTTCTTTGAAATCAACCTCCGCCAAGGCCGGTCCAGCTTCTACGTGACCTTGAACGGCTATAACCTGGCCAAGTGGTACGTTGACGACTACGCTGAAGACTCCTTGGCCGGTCAGGAGACCGTCTATGCCAACAAGCTGGAGAGCAGCCACATGCTCTGGCTGGGCGTGCCGGAGAAGATCTTCAAAGAATACGCCGTCGATAACGAGGCCAAGCAAGCGGCCTTGAAACTGATCGACGCCGGCCAGGTAGGGACGACCGTCTTCTACGACCAGGACAGCTCCTTTAAGCGCTGGCTTTTGATGAAGTACATGTTCCACAACTACTACAAGCGCTTTAAGACCTACTTCCAGGTCAACAAGGGCCAGTACTTCGACAAATAGCAAATACTTTTATAAGCTCTTGATGAAGATCAAGGGCTTTTTTCATCTTTTTGAAATTTTCGAAGGACTTTGCTAAAAGGCTAAAAATATTTGCTCAAGCAAAATATTCTTTTTTTAAAAATATACGGGCTCCAAGTCCCGTGACAACTGAATTCTGCTCTGCTGTTTAACACAAATGCGTCTTTGTATAGACTACAATATCTGGTATTTTGTGCTATGCTTATCTATGAACTAAACAATATGTGGTGGTTATACACACTTAATCCACAAGATAGCCTACTGCTTGTGGGTAACTCGCTTAAACAGCCCCAGAGGCTGGATGTAAAGTATTTTTGAGAGATAAGAGGTTGATTGTCATGTTAAAGCCAGTAGCAGAAGCCGTAAGCTTAGATTTCGCCAACGCCCCAAAGAAGTTCATCAAGCGCGACGGCGCCCCATTTAAATTTGAACAATTCAAGCTGGAAATGGTTCTGGATGAACTTGGCCTGGAAGACAGCGAAATTAAGGCTGCCGTTTTGAGCAAGGTTTACGCTAAGCTGGCCGCCTACACGGTTGACGCCGTTCAGGTCCACGATGCTTTTAAAGCCAGCTTGAACGAACTGGGCTATCTGAATGAAGCCAAGGAATACGAAGCCAAGCGGCGGGAAGACGAAGCTGACTGGCGGGCAGAAACTGACACCAAGCAGCGCCTGGTCAAGCTGGTCGACAAGGACCCAAGCATCGTCCACGAAAATGCCAACAAGGACTCTGACGTCTTTGCCACCCAGCGGGACTTGACTGCTGGGACGGTGGGCAAGACGGTCGGCCTAACCTTAATGCCCCAGCACATCGCCAAGGCCCACCTGCGCGGAGACATCCACTGGCACGACCTGGACTACACGCCCCTTTCACCAATGTCCAACTGTTGCTTGATCGACTTTGACTACATGCTCAACCACGGCTTCAAGATCGGCAACGCCTTCGTGGAAGTGCCGAACTCCATCCGGGTGGCCACCAGCCAGGTAGCCCAGATCATCACCAGCGTGGCTTCCAGCCAATACGGCGGCTGCTCTTTTGACCGCTGCGACGAAGTCCTGGCACCTTTTGCCGAAAAGAACTACAAAAAGCACCTGAAAGAAGGGCGGGAGTTCATCGACGATGAAGACAAGATCAAGGCTTTTGCCAAGAAGTGGACCCAAAAGGACATCTACGACGCCATGCAGAGCCTGGAATACGAGATCAACACCATGTTCTCCAGTCAGGGGCAGACTCCTTTCACCACCTTGGGCTTCGGTCTGGGGACCAACTGGATTGAAAAGGAAATCCAAAAGGACATCTTGAAGGTCCGCATCGAAGGCTTGGGCCGGGAACACCGGACGGCTATCTTCCCGAAGCTGGTCTTCAGCTTGAAGAAGGGGCTTAACCTCCACCCAGGCGACCCGAACTACGACATCAAGAAGCTGGCCTTGGAATGTGCTACCAAGCGGATGTACCCAGACGTTTTGAGCTACGACAAGATCATTGATATCACTGGCTCCTTCAAGGCCCCGATGGGCTGCCGGTCCTTCCTGCAAGGCTGGAAGGATGAACAGGGCCGGGAAGTCAACTCCGGGCGAATGAACCTGGGCGTGGTTACCTTGAACCTGCCAAGAATCGCCATGGAAAGCCAGGGTGACATGGACCGCTTCTGGGAAATCTTCAATGACCGCCTGGAACTGGGCCGGCAAGCCTGTGAATACAAGGCCAAGAAGGTCACTGAAGCTAAGCCGGTTAACGCTCCAACCCTGTATGAATACGGCGCCTTTGGCCAAGGGGTTGGCGATGACGGCGACGTCAACGACTTCTTCAAGAACGGCCGGGCCACTGTTTCCCTGGGCTACATCGGCCTTTACGAAGTCGGCACGGTCTTCTACGGGCCAGACTGGGAAAAGAACCCGGAAGCCAAGGCCTTCACTTTGGAAGTGGTCAAGAAGATGCATGATGCCTGCGCCAAGTGGGAAAAGGAAGACCCGAACCACTACCACTACAGCGTCTACTCCACCCCAAGTGAAAGTCTGACTGACCGCTTCTGCCGTCTGGATACGGAGAAGTTCGGCAAGGTCAAGGACATCACGGACAAGGAATACTACACCAACTCCTTCCACTACGACGTCCGCAAGCACCCGACCCCATTTGAAAAGCTGGACTTTGAAAAGGACTACCCATACTACGCTGCCGGTGGTTTCATCCACTACTGCGAATACCCGAACTTGAAGCAAAACCCGGCCGCCCTGGAAGCTGTCTGGGACTGGGCTTACGACAGAGTCGGCTACCTGGGTACCAACACCCCGATCGACAAGTGCTACGAATGCGGCTTCGCCGGTGAGTTCAAGTCAACCGCCAAGGGCTTTGAATGCCCGCAATGCGGCAACCACAACCCGGAAACCTGCGACTGCGTCAAGCGGACCTGCGGCTACCTGGGTAACCCGCTGAAGCGGCCAATGGTCCACGGCCGGCATGAAGAAATCGCCCACCGGGCCAAGCACATGAGCTTGGGCATGGTCAGCGAGGAAGCCAGCCTGGAAAAGCAGAAGAACAGCCAATACTAAACGAAAAGAATTATACTAATGGGCAGGAATCTTTCCTGCCCATTTTTTATCAAAAGCAAAGGAGAAGCAGATGCCAGATAAAGACAAGAATCAGCAAGAAGGCCCTGACGTCCGGGACAACCTGATCCGGATCAGCGTCGGCGGGGAAACGGTCTTTGTGGACGCCAACCAGTACAAGGCTAAAAATGCCGGCCAGACGGCCAAGCCCCGGAAGATGAAGCGCCAGCCCAAGAACCCCAAGCCGGGCGAATGGATCTCAGAAGACTACAGCAAGCATAAGATTGCCGACTACAAGCCCTTCAACTTCGTTGACGGGGAAGGGGTCCGCTGCTCCTTATACGTGTCCGGCTGCCTCTTTGACTGCCCGGGCTGCTACAACCTGGCCGCCCAGAACTTCAACTACGGCCGTCCCTACACCCAGGAATTGGAAGATCAGATTATTGCAGATATCGGCCAGTCCTATGTTCAAGGGCTGACCTTGCTTGGCGGGGAACCTTTTTTGAATACCTGGGTCTGCAACCGGATCATCGACCGGGTCCGGGCTGAATACGGCCACAGCAAGGACATCTGGTCCTGGTCCGGCTATACCTGGGAAGAACTTTTAAAGGAAACCCCGGACAAGGTGGAAATGCTCAAGAAGCTGGACATCCTAGTTGACGGCCGTTTCATGGACAACTTGAAGGATCTGACCCTGCAGTTCAGAGGGTCCAGCAACCAGCGGATCATCGACGTGCAGAAGTCTCTTAAGACTCCGGACCTGCACCCAGTTATCTGGGACAAGCTGCAGAGATAGTTTTTTAGCGAGGAAAAAATGAACGAAGAAAAACGCGCCTTAGTTAACCAGGTTATCGGCCAGCTGCAGACCGTCATCGACCCGGAGCTCCTGGTCAATGTGGTCGACCTAGGCCTAATCTACGGAGTCGACATCGATGATGAAGGCAACTGCCTGGTGACCATGACCTTGACGACCGCCGGCTGCCCCTTAAACGACTACCTTAACAGGGAAATCCGCCAGGCGGTGGGCCAGCTGGATTCTATCAAGCAGGTAGACATCAAGCTGGTCTGGTACCCGGTCTGGACCCCGGACCGCTTAAGCGAGCAGGCGAAAAAGCAGCTGGGCATCAAGGAAGAGCCGGCTCTGGCGGCTAAGGAGATCAACCTCCACCAGCCGATCAAGACTTTCGCTGACCAGTATCCGGAATTTACCGAAGATATGGCCGAGATTGGCTTCAACCGGATTAAGATTCCGGGCATGCTGGACACGGTGGGCCGACTGATGACCCTGCCGATGGGCTGCCGGGCCATGGGCTTTGACCTGGAAGAGGTCAAGGAGAAGCTGCGCTTGAAGGGATACGAGGTGACTGAGTGATGACCATGTCTTTAAAGGAGAGGCAGGAGAAGCTGCTGGAGATCTTGCGCCTTTTGCGGGATAAGGGGGACTTTGACCAGGCCAAGGCCATGTTCAACGAGACTTTTTCTTCAGTCTCAGTCAAGGAAATCACGGAAGCTGAGCGGGCCTTGATCGCCGGCGGCCTCAACCCCCAGGAAATCCAGAACTTGTGCACGGTCCACGCGGAAGTCTTCCGGGGATCGATCGGCGAGCAGGAAGCAGGGGCGGCTTTTGTCCGGCCGGGCCACCCGGTCCAGACCTTGAAGCAGGAGAATGTCGTTTTGACCTCCTTGGTCAACGATGCCCTTTTGCCAGACCTGGCCAAGTATGAAGCAAAGCCAACCCCGGACCTTCTGGCTAAAATCAAGCAGGAGCTGGCTGACCTGGCCCAAGTAGACAAGCACTACACCAGAAAAGAAATCTCCATGTTTCCCTTGATGACCAAGTACGGCATCACGGCCCCGCCCCAGGTCATGTGGGGGGTAGACGATGATATCCGGGGCTGGATCAAGGAGGCCCGGCAGGTGGCTGAAACGGGCGAGGCAGAACTTTTGGCCAAAAAGGTCAAGCAGGCAGCCAAGGAAGTCACTGAGATGATCTTCAAGGAAGAGGCAATCATGCTGCCGCTCTTGACAGAAGTGGCGACGCCGGCCGACTGGCTCAGGGTCAAGGAAGACGAGCCCCGGGTGGGATACTGTTTGATTCCCAATCCGCCAGCCTGGCGGCCGTCCGCGGCCGAAATGGCTGAGAAAAAGGCAGCCGACCCAGCAGCGATCGCCAAGTGGAACGACCAGATCGGGACTTTTGCCGGCCAGCTGGGCGGCAATGAAGCCGAAAACTACCAAAAGCTGGTCGAGGTCGAGCAGGTGGAAGAAAAAGACCGGCCGGCCCTGACCGACTCTTTTATTGAGTTCGCGGAAGGCAGCCTCAGCTATGAGCAGCTCTCGGCCGTCCTGGACCTTTTGCCCCTGGATCTGGTCTTTGTGGACAAGGACGACGTCATCCGCTACTTTGGCGGCAGCTGCGGCTTTTATCCCCATTCTAAAAACGACTTGGGCATGAACCTCTTTAGCATTCACATGCCCAAAAGCGTGCCTAAGGTCAAGGCTATCGTGAGTGACCTGAGAAGCGGGAGAAAAGATAAGCATGCCTTCTGGTTTGAAGTCCGGGGCCGCTTCGTCTACATCCAATACCTGGCCGTCAGAAACAAGGACGGGGAGTACCTGGGCGTTTTGGAAGTCCTGCAGGATATTACCGACCTGCGCGCCTTGCAAGTGAAGAAGAAAGAGTTGTAGAATTATAATAAAGAGAGAAGCCATGACTTGCTAAGTCGTGGTTTTCTTATTGCCTGGAGTATTTTTAGCAATTAAGTTTAGAAAAGGAGGAATGGAAAAATGAAAACTAAACACGGACAGAGCCAGTTGCCGGAAATCGCGCTGCCCTGGCTGGTCGTGGCCGAACTGGCTACTTGGATCGGGGCCAGCTTCATTTGGCCACTGACTTCTGTTTACTTGAACAAGCGGCTGGGGATCAGCCTGTCGGTAATCGGAATCGTCCTCTTTTGCAATTGCGCGGCCAATATGCTGGGGTCAACCATCAGCGGCCGGCTTTTTGACCGCCTTAATCCTTATCCCTTAATCACGGGCGGGATGCTGCTGGATGCCCTGGTCCTGTTGGCCATGGCCTTCTTCCATGGCTGGCCGGTTTACTGGGTCTGGCTGGCCTGTACGGGCTTTTTAGGGGGCTGGAACGGGGCCCTGGTCAATTCCATCGCCACCAGCCTGCGCAAGTATCCTGGCCGGTATGTTTTCAATATTCTCTACTTCTCCCAGAACCTGGGGGTGGTTATCGGGACTTTGATCGTTGGCTACCTTTACGACTTTTCAATTGAGTTGCTCTTTATCATTGCCAGCTGCCTTTTCTTGATCGGGACTTTGGTGGCCTTTTTCAAGTTCAAGCCAATTGTGGCCTACCATGCCCGCCGGCAGGAGCAAAAGAAGACCGGCCAAACCCCGCTGAAGGCGGAAAAGATGCCGAAGGCCAACTTCTGGATGACCATGGGCTTCTTCATCACCCTGGGTGTAACCTGGCTGATGTACATGAACTGGGAGTCCAACCTGTCCGTTTACATGGTCAGCCTGGGAATTCCTTTCCACCTCTACTCAACTTTATGGACGATCAACGCTGGCATCATCGTGGTCGTGCAGCTGATTTTGGCCCGTTTCCCACGGATCTTCAAGAGCATCTACCAGCAGATCTACTTCGGGATCTTCATGTTTGCCGTGTCCTGGCTGACCTTGATTTTCGCCAAGACTTACTCGGGCTTCGTCTTGTCCATGTCGATCCTGACCTTGGGTGAATCGACGGCCTTTTCCGCCATTCCAGCCTATGTCAATGACATGTCGCCGTATTCCAGCAAGGGCAAGTACCAGGGGATGACCCTGGTGGCCAGCGGGGTCGGCCGGGCCTTCGGGCCGCTTTTCGGCGGTACCCTGATCGACCTCTTCGGCTACAAGGCCATGTTTGTGATCGCCAGCTGCGGCATCTTCCTTTGCCTTTTGGCCCTCTTGCCGCTGAGAGCCAAGCTGAAGGACCAGGTGCAGTTCTTCAAGTAGGAATTTTTAGCATTTTTGCAAAAGTAAGACCGTCATAACGGCCTTATTTTTTTTTGCACTTTGGTTGAACAGGGAAGCAGTTAATGGGTAAAATAAGAAGATAGTGAGAAAAGGAGGAAAACATGCTTAAGGTTTACGGGACAAAAATCTGTCCGGACTGCATCGCCTGTGAGGCCAGTTTTAAAAAGTACGGCATCGACTACGAATTCGTTAATATTTTCGCCACCATGCCGGATTTCAAGGAATTTTTGCGCTTGCGGGATGCCAGTCCCGCCTTTGCTCACGCTAAGGAGCAGGGCAACGCGGGGATTCCGGCCTGCGTCAAGGAAGACGGGGAAATTTTTACCGACTGGGAAGGCTTCTTAAAGGACCAGGGCTTAGAACCAATCTGGCCGGAAGCCGCCGACCGGGCCAAGGCTGAAATCGCGGCTCAGTGTGACCTGCGCCAGCACAACTGTTAGCTGAAAAATAAGGAGGAATAAAAATTGAACAATAAATTTGCCGTACGCGGCGGCAGCGGCGATACGACTGTCGTTGACAAGACTGCCCGCCCGCAGGACAACCTGTATTTGGCCGTTAACTCTGACTACCTGGACCAGCTGGAAATCCCGGCTGACCGGTCCCGGATGGGGAGCTTTGACCAAATCGCTGAAAACGTGGAAAAGAGCCTGATGGCTGACTTCGCGGCTTTTGCCAGCGGGGAAAAGGAAGTGCCAAACCTGCCGAACCTGGCCAAGGCCGTTGAACTCTACAAGCTGGCCAAGGACTTTGACAAGCGGAACGCTGACGGGGCAGAACCAATCCAGGCTGACTTGCATAAACTGGAAGGATTGAATAGCTGGGCTGACCTGCAAGGCGCGGCAGCTGCCTTGGCCAAGGAAGGCTTTGCCCTCCCATTCTCCTTCTCCGTTGACGCGGACATGAAGAATACCAAGATCAACACGGTTTACTTCGGCGGTCCCCACATCTTTTTGCCAGACACGACTACTTACGAAAGCCCGGATGCGGAAAAACTCTTGGGCGTGTTAAAAGAACAGACCCTCAAGCTCTTCCAAATGGCCGGGGTAAGTGAAGAAAAAGCCGCTGAATATGTAGACGGGGCCCTGGCTTACGACCAGCGCCTGGCCAAGGTAGTTAAGTCCAGCGAAGAATGGGCTGACTACCCGGCCATGTACAACCCGATTTCATTGGCGGACTTCAAGGGCAAGTTCAGCAGCTTTGACATGGGCCAGTTCATGGCAGGCTTCCTTGGCGAAGAACCAGAAGTTTTGATCAACACTGAGCCCCGCTACCTGGACCAGGCAGAAGGTCTTTTAAACACAGCCAGCTTCAGCGAAATCAAGGGCTGGATGCTGGTCAAGTTTATCAACGACGTGGCCTCCTCCCTGTCGCAAGAATTCAGAGAAGCCGCCTTCCCGTTCAGCCAGGCTTTAACCGGCCAGCTGCAACTGGCCAGCGGAATCAAGCAGGCCTACCGGATCGCCAACAGCACTTTCAGCGAAGTTGTCGGCGTCTACTACGGGCAGACCTACTTTGGGGCCGCCGCCAAGGAAGACGTTTTGGGCATGATCAAGCGGATGCTGAAGGTCTACGAGGACAGACTGGCCGAGAACGACTGGCTCTCCCAGGCAACTAAGGACAAGGCCATCACCAAGCTGCAGGCCTTGATCTTGAAGGTCGGCTACCCGGACAAGATTGAAGACATCTACAACCGCCTCCAGGTTACCCCGGCTTCAGCCGGCGGCAGCCTTTACAGCAACCTGCAGGCCGCCAGCCAGGAAAACATCAAGTACAGCCTGGAGAAGCTCCACCAGCCGGTTGACCGGACCGTTTGGCTGATGCCGGGCAACCTGGTCAACGCCTGCTACGACCCGCAGAGAAACGACATCACCTTCCCAGCGGCTATCCTGCAGGCACCGTTTTATAGTGCTGACCAGAGCCGGGCAGCCAACTACGGCGGGATCGGGGCCGTGATCGCCCACGAAGTTTCCCACGCCTTTGACAATAACGGGGCCCAGTTCGATGAATTCGGCAACATGAAGAACTGGTGGACCGAAGCCGACTACAAGGAATTTGCTGACCGGACCAAGGCGGAAATCGCCCTCTTTGACGGGCTCAAGTTCGGCCCGACCACCCTTAACGGCAAGCAGATCGTGTCCGAAAACATCGCTGACCAGGGCGGCTTGACCGCGGCCATGACCGCCTGCAAGGAAGAAGGGCAGGATCTGGAAGACTTCTACGCCAACTGGGCTAGAGTCTGGGCGCAAAAGTCCCTGGAAGCGGCCATCAAGATGATCGTTTCTGTTGACGTGCACGCGCCAGGCCCGCTACGGGCAAATGTCCAGGCCCAGTGCCAGGACGAATTCTACGAGACCTTTGACGTCAAGCCGGGCGACGGGATGTACCTGGCTCCGGAAGACCGGGTCAAGATCTGGTAGTTTTTTATAAAATTTCATAAGCAAGAAAAAAGCAGTCATTCCATCAATGACTGCTTTTCTGCTGCTGTGTGTTTGTCTAATATATGTGTGTGTAAAAGAGGAAAAGAAAAAGAAAAATTAATTCCTATAGGAGAAGCAATTTCTTGCTTCTAACTATAGCTATATAATAACGGCCCTTTGTAAAAAAGCTGTGATCAATCTGCTTTGCTTCAATGAAAAAAAGTTTGTAATTTTCTAGAGACTTTAAGACTTTCTAAAAGCAAAAACGGCAAGCCTTCAAGCGCTTGCCGTTTTATATTTGCTGTTTTACTTCTTTTTGTCCTGTTGCTTCTTGTTCAGCATGGTCTTGCTGTAGTCAACCGGAGCAACCCGCTTGATTCTTTCAGGCTCTTGCTTACCCAGGATCAAAGGCACGCGTTCAATGACCGTGTCCGCGAATTCCAGGCCGAACCATTGAGCCGGGTTAGGCGACAGGTTCTGCAGCTGGACGCGGGCCTTGACCAGCCACTTCTTGTAAGAAGACAGGGTGGTCGAAGGTGAGATGACGTCGTTGACGATGACGAACTTGAAGTCGCCGACGTCCCGGCCAGGGGTAGTCGTGTATTCCTGTGGCTGGGCCTCGATCGTGTTGTCCTTAATCAAGTCGTGGACGATCTGGCGTAGGTAGACGTTAACACTGGTTTGTTTCTTGAAACCAAGGTAGAGCTGGATGTTGATCACGTTCTTGGTGCCAAAAGTGTTGACCGCGTATTCAGCGGTAAACGGCTCGTTGGTCACGTTGACCGTGACGAACCAATAAGCCCGGGCCCGCTTTGGCCGCTTGTCCAGAATTGAGTAGAGGATTTCGCGCTTGATGAATTTATTGTACTTGACGTTGGCCATGTAAACCAGGTTGTCAGCATAGGTCGGGTAGTTGTCGTCGTGGCTGAGGTCGGTCAGCATGTCCGTGTATTCATCCAAGCGGACATAGGCATTGCCGGCTTCGTTTTGGTCCCGGACCTTGTTGCCGAAGTACCAAACGACCATGACTGAAGCGATCAAGAGGGTGATCACCAGTGACACGTAACCGCCGTGAGTGAACTTGCTCAGACTTGACCCCATGAAGAGGATGTTGATCGTACTGAAGAAGATCACGAAGAGAATGTTGGCCAGGTTGTGGCCCTTCTTGAGCACCAGCCATTCGTAGAGCAGGATGGTGGTCGTCAGCATGGAAATCGTGATTGACAGACCGTAGGCTGCTTCCATGTGGGCTGAGGTTCTGAAGAAGAGAACCAGGCCAATAGTAGTAATGCCCAGTATCTTGTTGATAGCCGGAATGTAGATCTGTCCTCTTTCATCAGACGGGTAGAGGATGTTCATCCGCGGCAGGAACTTCAGGTTGATGGATTCAGCCACCAGGGTGAAGGAACCCGTGATCAAGGCCTGGGAAGCGATGATCGCTGCCAGGGTGGCCAGAACGATTGACGCCAGCCGAATATTTTCCGGAATCATGGCGTAGAAGGGGTTGATTTCAGTGGCTGAGTGCATGTTGGTGTTGTTTAAGATCCAAACCCCTTGCCCGAAGTAGTTTAGGGAGAGGCAGACGAAAACAAATGGCCAGGAGCCAATGATGTTTCCCTTGCCGACGTGGCCGACGTCGGAGTAAAGGGCTTCAGCCCCCGTGGTGGCCAGGAAGATGGACCCTAAGATCGCGAAGCCCGCCTTGTTGTAAGGGCTAAAGAGCAATTTGATCGCGTAGTAAGGGTTCAAGGACTGGAGAATCCACCAGTTGCCGCCAATGTTGATCAAGCCCATGACACCCAGGAAGGCGAACCAGACAAACATGACCGGGCCAAAAGCCTTACCGATGATGCTGGTCCCCATCCGCTGGATGGAGAAAAGAACCAGCAAAATAACAATAGTAATGACTAAGACCGTGGTCTGGTTGCTAACCGGGACATTGCCCTTGCCGAATTCCAGCCCCTTCAGCCCTTCAATAGCGGTAGTAACCGTCACGGCCGGGGTCAGGGTCCCGTCGGCCAGGATGGCAGCCCCGCCGATCAAGGCCGGCCAGACCAGCCAGACTGCTTTCTTTCTGATCAAGGCGTATAGGGCGAAGATACCGCCTTCGCCGTGGTTAGTTGCTCTTAAGGCAATAATCACGGTCTGCACCGTCGTGAGCAGGGTCACGGTCCACAGGATCAAGGAAATGGTCCCGATGATTAAGTCACGGCCGACCGTATTGATGCCGCCGTTGCCGGCGATTACGGATTTCATGACATACAGGGGACTGGTCCCGATGTCGCCGTAGACAATCCCAATCGCGATCAAGAGGCCGGCGGCCGTCATGCGATTGCGTTTATTTTCTACTTCCATAGCAATTAAATACTCCTCAAACTAAAAAGTCTGTGATAGACAACAATAACTTTAAAGCTTTTGTTTAGATTTAACAAGTAAAAAAAGAATGCCAGGAGACATTCTTTCTACTGTAATTTTCTTATATTTAGAGTAAAGTTTCAAGCCCTTAGGACAAACTGCTTTCGATCTTCGCGCGAACGCCTTCGTACCAGTTGCTCCAGTCTTCGTAAGTAGTCATCGCTTCCGGGTCAACGCCGGTTTCTGCGGTCATCTTGTCGAGGATGGCTTGGAAATTGTGGGCGTGGTCGATCAGCACGTGCTTGACCAGGTTCTTGCGGGAGAATGGCTGGTTAAGTAGGAGGTAGTGGTTGATGTTGACCATGTTGTGGTCTTCGTCAAATTCACTGATGATTTCCAGGTCGTCGCGTTCGAAAGAAGAAACGTAGAAGTTGGCGAAGTTGACCAGGTAAGCCGGCTGGTCGGCAACTTCGCGTGCTGGCATGGTTACGCGTTCTGGTTCAGGCATCACGATCTTGAACATATCTTCATTGCTGCGGATTTTCTTTTCTTCTTCTGCCAAAGTTGTAGCTCCTTTTTAAATAAAAGTCTATAAAGTCAATAGTAATTTTAACGGCTTTAAGGCCAGAAAGCAAGCGCCAGGCCCCCATAAATCAAGGCCTGGCGCTGAATTATTTCTTATTTGCCCGACTTCAGGTAGCCTTCGACGTCATCCTTGGTGATGGAGTCGATGGTGGTGTGGCCCTGCTGGTAGGCGTAGTTGAACAGGTTGATCAAGTCTTGCGGGCTCCAGCCGGCCGTGCTTTCGCCCAGGTTGTCAAGCTGGTTGCGGATCTGCTGGATGTCCCGGCTGGTCACGGTGCTGCCGCCGACCTTGTCATTGTTGCTGGCCCCGGACCCTTCAGCCTGGTTGCTGGAAGAGCTGGAAGCGGCAGAAGATGAGCTGGAACTAGATTCCTTGCTGCTGGACTTGCTGGAAGAGTCTGAACTTGAGCTTTCAGAACTGGAGCTGGAGTCTTCCTGCTTGCTCTTGGCTTCCTTGAGCAGGTCCTTGACGTCAGACCGGACCTTGGCGTAGTAAGCCCCGTTGATGTAAGGCAGGTCTAAGATGCTGCTGTAGGCGGAAACGGCGCTGTCGTAGTCGCTGTCTTCCATGGCCTTGGCTGCCTTGTTTAAGAGCGGCTTGATTTCACTGTCGTAGTTGTCCTTGACGGCCTTGAGCTGTTTAACCAGCTTTTTGGCCTGGCTGGTCATGACGCTGTAGCCGCCATTTTGCTCCTGGGCCTTTTGGGCCAGGTTCAAGGCGCTGGCATACTTGACTGTCGTCTTGGCCAGTTTCACGGAGTCGGCCAGGTTTTCGGCCTGGGCCTGGTAGTTTTTGGCTTGGGCAGTTGCCTTAGCCTGGTAGGCCTGGTCAAATTCATCAGCCGCCTGGCTGTACTTCTTGGCTTTTACGGCCTCTTTGCCGGCCTGCATGTGGCTGGAGTAGCTGGAATTTGCCGTCTGCTCCTGGCTCTGCTTTTGCTGGCTGGAGTAGAAGTAGACGCCAGCCCCGCCTAAGGCGAGCACGGCCACCACAATGATGGACAAGATAGTCGATTTTTTCATAAATAACCTCCTCGTTAATCTCCTCAATTATACCAGAATCGTCCCTCCCTTCAGTCATCTGGTCCAACTTGTAATTATTACTTAATAAAAGCGCCTACCGGAAACGGCTAAACTACGCTGTTTTGGCTTCCTGCTTCTGGAATATTGCACCTAATATTGCACCAAAAGCACCTAAGCCCGCATGAATTGGGCTAGTTGTTGAATGCTTTCTTCTTTCCTGCTCTTAGTAACATGAGTGTAAATGTCCATTGTCGTTGAAATATTGGAGTGTCCTAGCCGATCTTTTACATCTTGCATAGTCAAGCCAGCTTCAAAACATAAACTTGCGTGTGTATGTCTGAACCCATGCAAGCCGATTTTTCTCAACCCCTGCTTTTCAGCAATTTTCTTGTTCCAATTCATAACCGTTGTACTTGAAAAATGCTCCCCGTATTCGCTAGGAAAGATTAAATCATTTTTAGGATTCCCAAGGTAGACAATCCGCCTGGATTGTTCAGCCCGCCATTTTTGAAGAGTGTTCATAGTCTTATCATCAAGCATAATCGTTCTATTGCTAGAGGCTGTTTTTGGGCTTCCCACCGTAAACTTTCCATTTTTGTCTAGTGTCAACGTTTTGTTGATTGAAACAGTCTTTCTAAAGAAATCAACATCCGACCATTCCAAAGCTATTAGCTCCCCGATCCGCATTCCAGAGAAGGCCAGCAGGCGGAATAAAGTATATTTCATCATTCCGGCATCCCTGGCACCGTTCAGGAATGTTTCCAGCTCTTTTTTAGTGTAGAAGTTTTCTTTCTTCTTTTTGGCTGGCTTTTTGGGCTTGATTACCCGATCAAAAGGATTGCTATCAATCAGCCCAATTTTAAAGGCATACTTAAGGACTTTTGAAGTCCATATAGTAACCCGCTCAAAGCCAATAGGATATTCTTTAGCCCATTGATTAACGGCCTTCTGGCAAAGTTGCGGCGTGATCTTGTCTAAGTAAACATCACCTAAAACAGGCAAGACCTTTGATTCCATACAGCGCTTGAACTGGTAGAAGGAAGTTTCCTTCACTGTTTGAGCGTACAAAGGGAGATACAGTTCAAGCAGGCCCTTGTAAGTAAGCCGCTTCTGATTGATTGGCAAATAGTCCCCGTTCAAGATTGCTTGCTGAACATCTAAGTAAGCTTGTTTAGCTTCCTTGAGTGTCTTGAAGCCCTGCTTCCTAATGATGATAGATTTTCCCGTAGTCTCATCTTTTCCAGCGTAAACGATGAACTTGTAACGATCTTTCCCGCTGGCTGTTTGATACTTGATAATGTCTTTCTTGTTCATAGTGATTCCTGCTTTCTTTTTCCCGGATGCGTTCACAGGCTTCAATATGATTCGAAAAATATTTTGTTTGGGGGATGCTGGCAACAGTCAACGACTAACTGGCATCCCCTGGAAAATGTTAGGTTTTGTTAGGTCCTACATCTATTAGGTTTTCTAAGGTTCTCAGCACCAGCCTGGAAAAAGTCAAGTTTTGATAGGTCCTATATCATCAAAATAAGAGGTTTTTGGAGGTTTTAGGCTTCCTTAAGGCAATCATACTCAACAGCACCAAATCACCGCTTAGAAGCTAGCTCAGCTTTTAGGCGGTAATTTTCTTTCTGGAGTTCGTCGATTCGGTCATAAAGTGAGTTAGTTTCTTGAATCAAGTCATCCACATCCGTTGACGGCCTTTCTATTTCGTCCGAAAACTGGATTTCATCTAGCTCTTTTCTACGATAAACTCGAATTTCTATTTCCAGTATTTCGCCTTCTATAGAGTTCACCAAGACTAAAGCCATTGTTTCCGGTTCAACTTTTTCCACCATTAGTTTTCGTACTACTAGACTAGACAAAACAGATTTAAAGCAATGCTTTTGAAAATATGACTTTAAAAAGTCCTTTCCTATGTTCTGGCCAGCACTTTTCTTTAAACCGATCATCAAATCATTTACTTGCTCATTCGCTAATTCGTACCGATCCGTTTCGCTATCACCTTCAGGTTTTAGAACCGAATTGCCGAATGCACTATCAAAATAAATAAGATTGATTATAGAAAACGCAAGAGCCATGTAATCGTTGCTCAAAATCTCTTTTTGGATAGCCCTTTCTTGCACCGTACGAGATTCAAGCGATCCATTTTTACTAATATACCCCCATGGTGTCGGTTCTGTTATAAGGCTCATCGACCCAAACAAACCACGGTTCTGGAACGGATCATCTTCATACATCCCTTTATATTCTCTATCTAATTCAGATAGTCTTTCGTAGTTGTCCAGTAAGGAAGAGGACATTAATTCAATAACTTCTTTTTCCGACCAGGCACCCTGTAAGTAGTCGACACTAACACCGAAATAATCAGCTAACAGCCCCCACATTTCAGCCGTAGGGCTGTTTTTTTCGTTTTCCCACCGTGAAACTGTAGATTTAGAAATAACTCTTTCGTTTCCAGGAGGAAAAGTAGCGGTTAAGTCATCAGCTACTTGCTGGAGAGTTAGCCCCTTCTCTTTCCGTAATTGCTTTATTCTGTTCATAACTTTTCTATCTTCCTAATCTTCTTTTTTGCTTTAGTATACAGCATTTCTTACGCTTGATGTTGTATATTTAAGAAAATGTGGTACTTTTTCGTAATTTTTCCTTGACTAAGCAAGAACAAAAGGCTATTCTTTAATCAAAGCTAAGTTGCGTGATTGTGGAATAATCGCAAACATTAGCAACAAGAAGGAGGCGAAAATAGAAATGTCTGAATACCTTTCAAAACGGCAAGCAATGGAATATTTAGGGCTGGCCCCTACTTCCTATCGGTCTATTGACCAGTACATCAAGGAAGGGTTGCCAGTGTTCGTTATTGGCAACAAGCCTAGATTTTCTAAGAAGTCCATTGATACGTTCATGGACAAACACAAGAGAGGAGGCGAAGCATCTTGCAAATAACCTTAGATAGCGATCAGGAGCAGGAAATCAAGAAATACCTGTTTAACCTGGTCAAGGAATCGTTCGAAGGGATGCACTTAGAACCGGAATCCCGGCCATATTTGAATCGGAACCAGATTGCGGCATTTTTCGGAGTGTCCCCGAACACTATAGATATTTGGGTCCGTGCTGGAGCGCCCGTAGCGGTCATAGAAGGCCGCAAGCTTTACGGAAAGGAAAGCTTAACTAACTGGCTCAAACAGCACGAGGAGCCCGAAGGAAGCACAAAAAAGACTGTTAGCGATCAATCTACCAAATCGGCGCTAACAGTCTTATAGGAAGTCTATCAATACATAGACCTTTTCTATTAATTATAGCATATTTCCGGATGCGTTCACAGGGGGAATATGACGAGTGATAGTTGAAGATTAAAGGAAGAAAGCCCAAAGGAGGATAACAATATGTTTTTTATTTTTGAGGTAGTTTTAAATGACACAAAACATTTTTACCAAGCAGGAACAGCAAGTTCTTGCATGTATTCCCCGAGGGGAAAAGAATGCCAAGAAGGTTAAAACAATCATCCTTCAATCTGGCTGCAATACAAGAGAATTGTACGAGACCAGAGAATCACTGTTAAATAAAGGCGTGCCCATTGGCTCATTGCGTCATCCGCCTTACGGCTGGTTCATCCCCGCAACCGTAGAGGAAGCAAAGCGGGGTTTGTTAGAGTATTCCAGCCAGGCCGCCACGATGAACAAAAATCTTGCTATTTTCAAGGCGGCAGTGAAAAAGGAGTTCGGCGAATGAGCGTGTACATTGAGCAAGGCTTAACCAGCAAAAACATGTTTGCTTCTAAATACGGCCTTGAAGAGTGCTTGCTTAGAGCTGGAACAGTCCCGGCGGTCAACATCACCGAAGAGAGTTTCGACCGCATCAAAAAGAAGCAAGGCTACTACGCCATTAGCGGCGAAATGGTCAAGCTGGAACACGATACTGAAAATATCGTTTCCAGGGATGCGCTAGCCTTAGACTTGGACGACGTAAGCCCGCAAATAGCCGATTTTGACGATCTGGAGGACGAAATCAGAGGCATGTTTAATGTTGCCTGGTACTTGTACCCGACCGCTAGAAACGGTTTAAAAGGCATCAGGGCACGCTTAGTTATTCCCCTGGACACCCCGGCAAACGAGGAGCAATACGAAGCCCTGGCCTGGGGATTAACTAACTATCTCATCGACCAGGGAGTACTAACTGGAGCCGACGAATCAAGTTTCCGCTTTGGCCAGCTTTTCGGTTTGCCAATCAGAAACCAATTCGCTAAAGGGAACCTGGTACGGATCAACAGAGGCAAGTTGTTCCCTACCGAATCATACACGGCCTTCAAAAAGCCGGAGAAGCCTTCTAGGGCCGGGAACTATCCAGCCAGGAGCGGCGGCCAATCTTACGGCGCAAAGCTGTTAGACAGGACATTTAACGGCATTCCAGAAGGCGAGAGAAACAACTCAATGTTTGAGCTGGCTTGCTATTGCGTCAAAATCGGCGTTCAGAATCAAACTGGCCTGCTTAACTATTTGAGGCTGATTAACAGTAACTACTTCTCCCCGCCTTTAGGGGATGATGAACTAATCCATGTTTTCGAATCAGCAAGAAAGAAGGTGCTTAATTGACCACGAAACAGAATATTGCCTCCTTACAAGCTTACATTGAGGACCAGCAGGCACAACGACTTGAAGAACAGCAAGCGAGCACTTACACCGACGGCCGGGAACTGTTAACGGACTATCCGGCCTACTTGCTGAACAAAGGGCTATTTGATTGGGGAGCACCACGGAGGGACGGTACCAGGCGAGTTAAGGACATTAAAGAAGGCTCAATGACTAACGTTGAACTGATTCTTGAAAATGAACGAAGCTTGCCAGCAAAACCATTCAGAGAAGAGTTCTCTTTCACCTTGAAAAAGGATCAAGCGGGAAAAATTAGCGACTGGACCGACGACGACACAACAGAATTAGTGTCCTGGATTGAAAAGAATTGCAAGTTTGCACCTTCTCAGCGAGCAACTACTAACGCTATTATGTCCTTCTCTAAGAAGCATAGCCGGAACCTGGTTAAAGAGCGCCTGGAATCCGTGAAGTGGGACGGCAAGCCCCGCCTGGATACGCTGTTCATCGACACGCTAGGCGTTGAAGATGATCCAGTAGGGTATTCCAGGGCCATTACTAGGCGCTGGCTTGTCGGAGCCGTGAAGCGTGTCTATGAGCCGGGATGCAAGTTTGAAATGGTCCCCATGTTGACCGGAGCGCAAGGAATCGGCAAAAGTACCTTAGTTCGTCGCTTGGCAAGCCCTACGTTCTTCAATAGCGGCTTGAGAGGGATGAAAGACAAGGACGACAAAATCGACTTGTTAGGAAATTGGATTATTGAGCTTGGAGAAATTACAGCCTTCAAGCGGTCAACAATCGAAGACATCAAGCAATTTATCAGCGACCAGGAAGACAAGTACAGAGAGCCTTACGGTAAATTATCCGTACCGCATCTCCGGAAATCTGTTTTCATCGGTACGACTAACGAGAGTGAGTTCTTGAAGGATAGCACCGGGAACCGAAGATTCTTCCCCCTGGAATGTTCAGCGGAGCGAATCAAGCTGGACCCGAAGAATCCAGCTTCCCTTACCGATAATTATCTTTTGCAAGTCCTGGCCGAAGCTAAAGAAGCCTATCAAGCAGGAGAAAAATGCTACATCGAACCAGCGGACGGCCCTATCTTTGAGTACGCAACCAGAGCACAGGAAGCGGCAAAGATTGAAGACCCTGTAGAAGAAGCTGTTCTGTTCTTCCTGGATTCGCTGGTTATCGATGAGTTTCATAAGCTGGAGGACTGGCAAAAGCGTTATGTGGTCCAGGGGATCAAACCCGGCAAAGTTACAGAACAGCAATGGAGCCAGCGCAAGCCATTAGGAGAGACAACCAACGCTGAAATTTATGCGGTTGCCTTAGAGCCTAAGCACCTTGCGAAGCCAGGCCGGGCTACGTACAGCAAGATAAAAAACATTGTCACTGGCTCCCCTAATTGGACTTACAGCGGAAATATTTCCAGCGAAGGATTGAGCACCCCCGGCAAGCGTGTTAGAGGGTACAAGCGAAGTAGATAGCTACACAGATAACACGCTTCTACACGGAACTACACAGAAGGCTAACCCTTAGAGCGAGTAAGGATTACACGCATAACACACACAGAAGGAAAAATTAAGAAAAAATACTAATTAATAGCTACGACTAACAGAAAAAAGTTGTGTACAACTATTTAATAATTAAGTGTGTTTAGTGTGTTTAGTGTGTAAACCCTTGATACAACAGCATTTATAGGACTTGCTTTAGTGTGTAATTAGTGTGTAGAAGTGTGTAAATCAACGATTAGCGGGGATGCATTCCCTGCTAGAAAGGACAAACAATGACGACTAAAGAAGAAATCAAGTTAGAAGAACAATACAGCGAGAAGTACAAGACCTTACAGGCCCTTGTTGCCATGGTTGAGGATCAATATTCCGGATCCTTCACGATTACCCCAGAAGGCGAGCGGGTACCTATGCCCCACGGCTGGATGCTAATTGAAATTTCTGAGCTGGCCCTGGAAATGTACGGCTTGACTACCGCATTAGACCAGGACAACAAAATGGTTCTTTAAATCGATTGCTAGAGAAGGGAAAACTACATCATGATTAAGCAGAGCAATGAACCAGCTAAAGAAGAATTGCTTTACTGGTACAAGTCTTCACTTTCCTGGCTCAAGAAAATGGTTAACGAGTTACCAGAGCCAGAAGAGCGCCTTTTGACTACTAAGGAATTAGCGGCCGTCGCATGGTATGCGTTAGGTATCAATGCGCATCTTGAAGACATTGAAGAGTATGAGCAGAAGCAGGAACAGACCCAGGAGAGCAAGAAGGAAGGATCCAGCCATGAATAACACTACGAAAGCAAGTTACTTGTTATCTGAACGCAACCGCTACTTGTTGGAGGTTCTAGCCATGTTTAAGAAGGAACACCGCTACCCCGGCCGGAATGCTGATCCTGGAGAACTGGCCCAAGCGGCGGCCCAATTCGAAGCCCACCACCGTGAAGAAATTAGCCCGAAGTTAGAGAAGGCTGAACAGTACGAGAAAGCTTTTGTTGCCGAAGCATCCCCGGAGGAGCTGGCACAAGCTGATATATTTTTTAACTAGGAGGAATCATGTTAACCAAAGATGAGCAGAAGCTCATTGCTGAACGGAATCAGCATGTAAAGGCCTTGCGGCAAAAGTGGTACGAGGTTTGCCATTATTTAGAACTTGCTTTGAAATACCAAAAGAAAAGTCGCAACTATTTAGAATCCAGCTTGAAGTTATCGAGGGAATACGAGCAGGCTATAAAAGAGCTTACTTCAACGTATGATGAGGAAAACATTTTCAAGGCCGGGCTTTTTGACCTTTTGAGCACATACGACTTATACGAGAAAATGACATCCGAAGAAAGCAAGAGCCGAAATTGCGACCGCTCTTCTGTTGCGTGCGCTAGTCGGGCTTATCAAAGCTGGAGCAAGATTTCACTAGAGGAATATCTAACGATCCCCGACGCAACGAAAGCACTGTATGACGATACAGAAGCGGCTATGAACGACATTTTAGATACCGTTCTTAACAAATAAAGAAGACCAGGCGAAAGCCTGGCCTTTTTGTCTAAGTTAAATTCTGGCATGAAAGCCCCTAACCAACATAGAAAAGGAAACACCAAAACAGCCGTTACGGCGGTTTCACCCTTGCTTAGTATAACTTGCACTAAAGAACAGCAAAAGGACTTATGCAGCCTGTTTTGGGCCTTATACAGTGCTTTTTAAAGTAATACCTGCTCAATATTTAGGATGCTGGCTTATACTCAATGTTAGAGCAAAACGAAGGAGAAAAAAGAAGGAGTTGACTTTACGAGCGTAACTGGAGTTACATACATGTTCCTTTAGCCTTGCACGCATAGAGGGAGTTTTAAAAAAGATGTGCGTAATTTTGCGCAGAAGCTTTTAACCTTGCACGCATATAGGGAGTTTTAACTACGTCACTTTTAGGCGACATCGTAGGCTTTTAGCCTTGCACGCATATAGGGAGTTATGGGCAACAGCTCAAAATTGAGCCCTTCAAACTTTTAGCCTTGCACGCATATAGGGAGTAGTTACAGTTACGCCCTAGCCCGCCTTTTTTGGGTGTACCTTGAGGTACGCCCGTAACCAGTGTAGTTGAAGTTACGGAGGTTACAAGAGTAGTTAGAACTACGGTTGTAACTGGAGTTACGCCCGTTAAACGAACCCGATTAATTACAAAGGCGGCCTATTTTGGGCCAATGAAAGCCGTTTTTGGAGCTTCTGGAGGCTTCTAAAAGAAATACCCTGGCATTGGTTGAATTGCCCTTTTGAAGCGATTAAAGCGGGGGATGCTGGCAACAAACTAAGTTTCTTAACCCTTCTAAAAGAGAGACACAAACAAACCGACTTTTTCAACACATTTAAAAGGGAGCAGGCTTCTATTTTGCGTTGTACGCCAATCCAAAACAGCGACCCCTTAGGGACGCCCTAAGTTGAACTTAAACAGCCTTGCCCCGCAAGGGTTAGGGCGTTTCGTGGTTTCGCCACGAGTGGAGAAAAAACTGGTAAATACTGGTATGGAAAAAGTAGAGTTTTTTTAAGTCCCCTAAAAGAAGATAGGTCTAAATTACCGTTTCAGGAACTTAGGACACCTAAAAAATGTTGGTATATGTTGGTATGCACACCCCTGATTCGGGGCAACCTCTCAAAAATACGGGTAAATACGGGTATAAAATGGAGTTTCTGGAGGCATCTAAAACAGAGCTGGTTGCATCCTTTTTGCATCCCCTAGTACAGGATTTCCTGGTACAGAATTTTAGCCCCGTGAGCATAGTTTATAATTGGTGTAGTAGATCATACTAAACCCGGATTGGAAAGCAAAACACCCGGGAAA
Organism: Lactobacillaceae bacterium AF64-9pH9TA; assembly: GCA_027681045.1. Lineage (GTDB taxonomy): Bacteria > Bacillota > Bacilli > Lactobacillales > Lactobacillaceae > Lactobacillus. The sequence continues at coordinate 156,410 of JAQDCK010000003.1, forward strand.
ATTGACCAGAAAGCGGAATTATATGATATTACGAACTAGCGACCCATGGAAAAACCATCCAGAAAGAAGCCCCTTAGAACAACTACTAACCTATTTTCCTAGAATATGTGCTCGGCTAGGTTTGGGGATTAATTGCGGTTTAAGCATCCCCCTAAATGAGATTGAAAAGCTAGCACTAGACCCGAGCAGTAAGACAGATAAACAAAGCGCTGAACTATTGCTTTGCACCCGGGCGGGAATTGATAGCCTCCCCAGCGCTTATAAGTATTACCGCCCAGATAGACTAAAGAAGCCGATCAACCCGAGGGAAATTTTAATAGAGCTCTATTTCTTGCGCTTGACCAGCCAGAAAATAGCCGGGGAATATGGTTGTTCGGCTGACCTTGTAAAGAAGTTAGGGCATAACGGCTTAGACACCTTCAAAGCTGGCTTTAATGATGTTGTAAAAGCCCGGAATTATAACCCAGATTACCTAATTTAAACCAGCCAAATTTAGCCCCTCACGGGCTTTTTATTTTGCCCGTGGTAACTTGCCAATGCTGGCCTTTAAAACGTCATAGGGCTTAAATTAGCCGGGCTATATGTAGTTTATGGATACACCTAAAAGGCAGAAATGTTGCGAAATAATGGAGGTTTTAATGAGCACCAAAAAAGGCAAAAAAGAACCGCCTGCTTAACGCAAGCGGAGAAAATAGAATCACTACTTAGATTCTATCATAGATTGTCTTTAGCATCATGTTGAAGCCTGTGGACGCATCCGAATCATTGCACTAAATATTGCACCGAATTTAGTAACAACATTTTCGATTCTTGGTTAATCAGAGCTAGCTATTTTGGAGAGAATCCCGCAACGGCAAGCATTGAGAAGCTTCTATATTTGCTGGAGATTGGGCCAGGCTTAATTATTACTTAACAAAAAGTGGCCGATTTTTGCTTCTTGAAACGTTAGTATTAGTGCAGGCCCAAGGCGCCGGGGCCGGCCGGAGCGAAGCCCGTTGCTTCGCGGCAAGATTGGATTTTTTAACAGAAACAGGAGAGAAAAAATGAACTTCACTTTAACTGACCAAAGTATTCAATACACCTTCAAGGCCGAAAAGTATGACAAGGGGCAGATGCAGCGCAGCCTGCAAAACGTCAAGCTGGATGCCAGCCCGGAAAGCCTGGTCAAGGTGGGCCAGGCCATCAGCAAGCTGCAGGGCGACGAATTGTCTGCCTTGACCCTGGTCCAAAAGCACGATTTGACCTTGGCCTAACTCTTTAGCGCGGAAACTACAGATAAAAAGAATCTTTGAGTAAGAAACAGGAGAAAAAACATGACTACGACTACCGAATTGCAATTAACCTTTAAGTCCAGTGCCGGCAAAAAGAAGAGCCTGAACCTGCCATACGCGGTCAAGGGCTTGAGCGCGGACGTGGTCCGGGAGGCAGCGGCCGCTATCGCCGGCGAGGGCGTGTTCGTCAAGGAAGGGGAGGTCCTCTATGCTGAGCCGCTGGCTGCAAACTATATTGAACGTACTGTTACGGGTGTGTTTGACGATAGTAATCATTAGGCAGATCTGGCCGCTTTAGCCGGATGCGAAATTTATACCCAAGAGGCGGCTTGGCCGCCTCTTTTCTTTTGTAATTTTCTTTCTTAGCCCGGAAGGGGGAAAAAAGCGGTTTTTCTCTATAAAAATTGTAATTGTTTAAGTAAATTGTTACTTTTATTTTACAGAATACGCGTTCGATTGTAACTAGAGCGCTGAGCACATACAATAGAAGTTACGATTGAATTATTTAGGAGGGAATTAATGAAGAGAAGATTTTTGACTGGACTTGCTACCGCTGCGATGTTGACTTCCGTCGCCGTTCCAGTGACCAACAACATGTTTCTCTCAAATCAAGCAGTTGAGGCATCAGCTACCAGCGATGCCTTTTTAAGCAAGGTCAGCCTGCAGGCGCAGAAGACGTCCAAGAAGTACGGCGTCTACGCCTCTTTGATGCTGGCCCAGGCAGCCTTGGAATCTGGCTGGGGGACTTCAACTCTGTCCACCAAGGCCAACAACTTCTTTGGGATGAAGGCAGCGAACACTTGGACCGGGGCAACTTATAAGGTCAAGACGGCTGAACAGACTTCCAGAGGCAAGACTTACTACATCACGGCTGCCTTCAGAAAGTACAGCAGCTACCAGGCATCTTTTGACGACTACGGCTTGAAGATGCGGACGACTTTGGGCAATTACGGCAGCATGCGCTACAGCAAGACCTGGCTGGAAAATGCCTCAAGCGCTTCAGCTGCCGCTAAAGCTATCAAGGCTGCCGGCTACGCGACTGACAAGAACTACGCGACCAAGCTGATCAGCCACATCGGGACCTACAACTTGACCAAGTATGACCCGGTTTACTCCGGCACTAATTACACGGCCAAGGTAGCCAAGTCCGGGGCAACCTACTTCTACCCGACTGACCACGCTGTTTCACCGAAGAAGTCTTACGTGACCGCCGGCCAAACCGTAACGGTTACTAAGACCTACACTTACTACAACGGCAAGAAGCGGATGTACCTCAAGGGCCTGGGCTGGATCAACGGCGAAAGCCTGAACACTGGCAGCTCCCAAGCGCCAAGTGCTGACAATGCCGCCAGTGTTTCCGGGCAAATGAAGGTGCTGATGCACTCAGCAGCTATCTACACCAGTACCGGTGCCAAGAGCACGGCTAAGTCGGTCAAGGCTGGCAAGAGCGTGACGACTTACGGGTCAGTCACGATCAATGGGGCTAAATACTACCGGGTCAAATCCGCCAGCGCTAACCAGTTCATCAAGGCAAGCAACTTTGATGGGACCAGCCGCAAGCTCAAGCACAATGCCTACATCTACAACAATGCGGGCAAGCGGGTTGGCAAGACCAAGTGGCTCAAGGGCAGTACCCACACTGTCTACGGCGGCAGAGTGAAGATCAAGGGCAAACAGTACTACATCGTTGGTCTTAACCGATATGTTAAGAAGGCCAACTTTTAAGCAGACGGGGAAAAAAACTGAATGAGATTTAGAAGATTTTTTACCGCGGCAGCGGCAACGGCAGCTTTCGGCCTGGTCTTTACTTTTGGCCAGGGACAGGCAGCCCAGGCTTCAATCAACAGTGATGCCAAGAAGACGACTTACAGCGGCACCAAGTCACTGGAAACCCTGCTCAAGGCGGCAGGTTTGTCTTATAACCAGTTCAACAGCGTGGCCAATGGTAAAAAGTATGGCAGCCGCTTCGGCTACCGGAACGGGGTCAGCAAGCCGGAAGGGATCGTTGTTCACGAAACAGCGACTCCTGGCGCCACGGCCTGGGATGAAGGCCGCTACTTCAACAACAACTGGACCAGCGCCTACTCATACGTCCACGCCGTGGTCGACAACAGACAGACTATCCAGTTGATGTCAACTGACTATGGTACTTGGGGGGCAGGGCCAATCGCCAACGTCCGCTACATCCAGATTGAACTCTGTGAAGTTTCAACCCGGTCCCAGTTCGTGCAGAGCGTGGCCAACGATGCTTACTACATCGCCACTCTTTTACACCAATACAACTTGACTCCATCCCGGGCAAGCAAGGATGGGTCAGGCACCATTTGGTCCCACAATGAAGTCTCCCAGTACCTGGGCGGGACCGACCACGGGGACCCGGACGGCTACTTTGCTAAATGGGGCTACTCCATGAGCGACTTCTACAGTTTGATCACTTACTACTACAACAAGCTGGGGACCAGCAGCAACAGCGGCAACACTAACAATAATACTAATAACAGTGGCTCAAACAGCTCCAGTCAAGCACCAGCTACCCAGCCGGTTTCAACTAAGACGGTTAAGCTGATGCGGAACTCTTACAGCTACGATGCTTCCGGCAAGAAGCTGGCTGTCAAGACTTTAAAGGCCGGGTCTTACCTTAAGGTCTACGGGTCAGCCGTAACGATCGGCAACTCTAAGTACTACAA
>JAQDCK010000030.1 GCA_027681045.1 Lactobacillaceae bacterium AF64-9pH9TA
ACTTACTGGATCGGAACAGTGTTCAATTTGATTTTACAATTGGCGATTGTTTAACCACAGCTTTTTGCAAGATTTCAATGACCGAGACAAAAATTCAAAAGATGGTAAAGGCGGGGCCTAGGGCCTGCCTTTTTCTGTATAATTTTTCTTAGATGACTGTAAACATGGTAAATTATGATTGACAGCTTAGTTTGCCAGTTATATTATCGTTATAATATCTTAATGTAAAAATCAGGAGGGATTTGAATGAGTAAAAAGTTGACTTTGTACTTGCTGCCACCGGTACTTTTAGTAGCAGTATTCATGATTATTGATTTTGCGAGCGGCCAGCACAATTTGTGGATGTCAGCCGTTGCGACATTAGCTTGGTGGCTGTTTTCCTTTGCAAGTGACCACCTGGCTAAAGGTTGGCAAAAGGCGATTTTTCTGGCCTGTGGTGGCTTTTTGCTCTTGGTTGCCGGCTTATGCATCTACATTAAGTTAAATCCATAAAATAATTGATCAAAAAGGCGCGTCAGTTGACGCGCTTTTTTGTTAAGAAATTGGAACTACATTTCAAGCAGCAGCCCAGGTATAATTTTCTTAGACGATTGTAAATGCAATAGGAACAAGAGAAAAAATAGACGAGGAGCATGCAATGACGATTGAAGAAGTGCTGGAAAAGCAGCTACTGGCGGAAGATTCAAGCATTGAACGCTTTGAAGAAGATTTTTACGGGGACTTTTACGACTATTTTGTCAACTTTCTGAAGTTCAAGTGCCTTAGTCAGGGTAAGGACCTGGCCAGCCTGGAAAAGCAGAAACTGGTCTTGTACCTGGACTTGTTCAACTCCCAGGACTTCCCGGGCCGGAAGGCTTACCGTTACAAGTTAGTCTTTGACAGCCAGCTGAACTTTTTAGCGGCGGACTCAGACTTCACCCTCAGCGCCCTTTGCCGGGACTTGCGGGGGCGGGTGGACCAGCTGAGCGACTATGAAGCCGTCAAAAGCCAAGCCTTAGCTTCTTTGGCAGAACGTTTTGATTCCAAGAATCCAGACCTAAATACCAGGATCCAGAACTTTAACGTTGTCCTGGACGACCTTTACGACCGCTATAATCTCAGCCGCTTCAAGACGGTCTACCAGTTGGTCGGCTAAAGCGCTTTTTTAAAAGGACGGGAATAGTTATAATTGACTTAGAATTAAAGTTAAGGAGAAAATGCTATGAAAAAGATCGTAGTAATCGGGTCCAGCAACGTGGACACGACCCTGCATGTAGAAAACTTCCCCAAGCCAGGCGAAACCATCAACGCCCACAAGGTCAGCGAGGCTGGCGGCGGCAAGGGGGCCAACCAGGCAGTCGCGGCTGCTAAGAGCGGGGCTGAGACCATCTTCATCTCTAGAGTCGGCGAAGACTCCTACGGGAGCTGGATGAAAGAACAACTGGCCGGCTACGGGGTCAAGACAGACTATGTCTTGCCAACTGCTGGCGTTAAGACTGGCCATGCCTACATTACCTTGAACGCTGAAGGGCAAAACGACATTATCATCGACCATGGGGCTAACTACAGCTTGACTGAAGCCGACGTTTTGGCGGCTAAGGACGTCATTGAAGCCGCTGACTGCGTTATCGCCCAGCTGGAAACCCCGCTGGAAGCAACAACAGCTGCCTTCAAGCTGGCTAAGGCAGCCGGCAAGGTGACCATCTTGAATCCGGCTCCCGCGATCAAGGACTTGCCAGCTGATCTTTTGGCCGTAACTGACTTGATCACGCCAAACGAAACGGAAAGTGCCCTGCTGACTTCTCTGCCAGTTGCAGAAGAGGCTGACCTGGAAAAGAACGCCACTAAGCTGCATGAGCTGGGCGTTAAGCATGTGATCATCACCTACGGCAGCAAGGGGGCTTACCTGTCTTCCCCAGTCTTTACCGGTCTTGTACCAGCCTTTAAAGTCAAGGCAGTGGACACGACGGCGGCTGGCGACACCTTCTTAGGCTTTTTGGCTGGATCTTTAGCCAGCGACTTCAGCAACCTGCATGAGGCTGCCCGCTTTGCCAACCGGGCATCGTCTTTAGCTGTCCAGAAGATGGGGGCCCAGCCTTCCATCCCTGACCGGGCCAGCGTTGCGGCAGCTTTGGCTGAGTAAAGGATGGGTGACTAGATGATTATTGCACCCTCAATTCTCAACGCGGACAACCTGCACTTAGGCCATCAGATCCAGGAAGCTGCTGCTAGCGGGATCCGCCGCTTCCACATTGACGTGATGGACGGACATTTCGTGCCCAACCTGTCATATGGTCCCCAGCTGGTCAGTGATTTTAAAAGGCAGTTCCCGGACCTGACCGCGGAAGTCCACCTTATGAGCAACAACCTGCCTGACCTTTTGCCAGCCTTTGTTAAAGCAGGCAGCGACTTGATTGAAATTCACTATGAAGCCGACTACCCAAACCGAATTGACCACTGGCTGGACTACTTAAAGGAGCAGGGCGTCTCCCGCGGGTTAGTCCTTAGTCCGGATACTGACATTAAGGTGCTGGAGCGCTACAAGGACAAGCTTGATCAGGTTCTCTTGATGACAGTCTACCCGGGCTTTGGCGGGCAGAAGTTCATGGAAAGCGCGCCAGACCGGATCAAGGCCGCCCGGGCAATTCTGCCGGATCTTCCAATCGAAGTCGACGGCGGGATCAATGATCAGACAGCAAAAAGCGCCAAAGATGCCGGAGCTGATGTTTTTGTGGCCGGCTCTTATATCTTCGGCCGGGACTCAGTGGCTAAGCAGGTAGCTGAGCTGACAAGCATTTTGGAAAAATAGCGGAGGCAAAAAATGGACCAAGCAAAGCAAGATGAATTGAAAAAGGCTGCTGCCAAGAAAGCAGCTGCCTTGGTGGAAGACGGAATGGTTTTGGGCGTCGGTACCGGGTCAACGGTGAAGTTTTTCATTGATGAACTGGGCAAGAAGAAAGCAGCCGGCTTGACTCTCAAGGCAGTCGTGACCACCTCCAGCCGCAGCCAAAAGCAGCTGGAAGGCTACGGCTTTACCGTCAGCCCCCTCAGTGCAGTTGACCAGGTTGACCTGACGGTTGACGGGGCCGACAGAGTGGACAAGCAGTTAAACGGGATCAAGGGGGGCGGGGCCGCCTTGACCTTGGAAAAGAACGTGGCCGTCAACTCCAAGAAGAATGTCTGGATCGTGGACGAAAGCAAGGTGGTTGACTACCTCAGCGGCTTTGCCCTGCCAGTGGAAGTTTTGCCGATCTCCTGCATGCAGGTGGAAAAGCGCCTGGCAGACGAAGGGCTTAAGCCGGAATTCCGTTTAACGGAAGATGGTCAGCGCCTTAAAACCCACTATGGCAACTACATTCTGGACCTCAAGCTAGACCGGATTCCGGTGCCAAGTGGTCTGGCTGACTACCTGGACCATACGGTCGGGGTAGTTGAGCACGGCCTCTTTTTAAACATCTGCGACCAGGTCATCATCGCCCGCGACAACGGGGAGATTGAAGTCCGCAGCCGCTAAAGAATTTTTTGGAAAAGAAGCAACCGCTTCTTTTCTTTTTATTTGCCGGGTGAAATGATAGAATAAAGCTATTCTGAATAATGGAGAAGGATTAATGAACAAGAAACCCTTAATTATTTCAACCGATCCCGGGATCGATGACGCGGTCTGCCTGACGATCGCCCTGTTCGCCAAGGAACTGGACGTGAAGCTGATCGTGCCAACCTGGGGCAACGTTTCTTTGGAGAAGACTTTGAACAACACCTTGCGCCTGCAGGACTTCCTGGGCACCAAGGTCCCAGTTGTGGCCGGGGCCAAGCTGCCTTTGGTCAAGGAGGCCATCGATGCTTCTGAAGTCCACGGGGCCAGCGGGATGGCCGGCTTTGACTTCCCGGAAGCTGACCAGAGCCTTTTGGTAGAAGGCTTAGCCGCGACCAAGATTCACGAAGTAGTCAGCCAAAGCCCGGAAAAGGTGACCTTGATGCAGATCGGGCCGGCCACGGACTTTGCCCTTTACTTCCGCCAATACCCGGAAGACCTGGACAAGATCGACCGCCTTTACATCATGGGCGGGGCCCTGGGCCGGGGCAATTACGGTCCTTACGACGAATATAACGTTTCCGGGGACCCGGAAGCAGCCAAGATCGTCTTTGACTTGGGCGCCAAGGGCTTGGACATCTATGTGGCTCCTTTGGAAGTCGGCAACCAGGCCTTCGTTGACGCGGCCAGCCTGGAAGAAATCAAGGCTTTGGGCCGGGTCGGGGAAATGATCTACGGGCTCAACTCCCAATATGAATTAAACGACGCTGACGCCGATGCTGGCAAACGGATCTATGACGCCTTGACGGCAGCCATGCTGCTGGCTCCGGACCTGTTTGAAGTCAAGGAAGCTTACGTGGCGGTAGACACCAAGGGCCCTTACACTTACGGGGCTTCAGTCATGGACTTTGAAGGTTTCTTTGGCCAAAAGGCCAACGCCAAGATCGCGGTCAAGGTTGACCGTCAGGCCTTCAAGGACTGGTTCCTGGCCGCGATCGCGCAAGCAAAGTAGGTGGCTGAATGGCTGATTATGTTTACCGGACGGTCATGCATGACATCAAACGCCGGATTTTAGCGGGCGAATATGAGAGGATGCGGCTGCCCGACGAGCGCAGCCTGGCCGAACAGTATCAGGTCAGCCGGTCGTCGATGAAGCGGGCCCTGGAACTTCTTGCCCAACAAGGCATCGTATTTAAGAAGCGGGGCAGCGGGACTTTTATCAATCCCCTGTACTTGAAGAACCAGGCCATGTTCCGCTATGAAGGGTCCAACCTGGGCTTGACGGACAGTTTTTTAGCGCCGGGCAAGAAGCAAGGGATCAAGCTGCTGGACTTCAAGGTGGTTAAGGCCAGCCCAGAAACGGCCCAGGACCTCTTCTTGAGTGAAAATGACTTTGTCTACCAGTTCAAGCGCCTTCGCCTTTTGGACGACCAGCCCTTCTTGATTGAAGAGGGCTTCGTGCCGATCAAGATCCTGCCGGAGCTTAAAGAGGAAATTCTGCGGGGGTCCTTGTTCAACTACCTGGAAGATGCGCAAAATAAGGCGGTCACCCGGTCTTATTTGACCATCACGGTTTCCCCTTCAAGCGCGGAAGACCAAGAAGAGCTGCAGCTCAAGGCTACAGAGCCGGTCGGCGTGATGGACGGGATCTTCTTTTTGGATGACGGCACGCCATTTGAAGTCTCCAGCATGCGGGTTCACTACAAGTACATGCGCTTCAACAGCTTTGTCAATTTGAATTAAGAGTAAATAAAGCGGACAGGCATACCTGTCCGTTTTATTTTTCACTATTCCTGTCTTTTCTATTTTTTCTCTCTTCTATCTTTTTCTCTTTGAAAGTATTTTAAGGATTTGCAAAATTGGTAGGTTCCAATTGTCAAATTGATTGACTTATTTTTTGTAAATGGTATGATTGAGACAAGTAAAAATAGAGAGTTCCTCAAAGGAGTAAAACGATGGCAGCAGATTACGATTCAAAAGAATACTTAAAGAGTGTCGATGCTTGGTGGCGGGCCGCCAACTACTTGTCAGTCGGCCAGTTGTTCCTGCTCAAGAACCCCTTGCTTAAGGAAGAACTGACAGCAGATGACGTCAAGATCAAGCCGGTTGGCCACTGGGGCACGATCGCGCCGCAGAACTTTATCTATGCCCACTTAAACCGGGTCATCAAGAAGTATGACTTGAACATGTTCTATATTGAAGGTTCCGGCCACGGCGGCCAGGTGATGGTTTCCAACTCATACCTGGACGGGTCTTACTCTGAAATCTACCCGGAAATCAGCCAAGACGAAGCTGGGATGGCCAAGCTCTTCAAGCGCTTCAGCTTCCCGGGCGGGGTAGCTTCCCACGCGGCTCCGGAAACCCCGGGTTCAATCCATGAAGGCGGGGAATTGGGCTACACTTTGTCGCACGCGACTGGCGCGATTTTGGACAACCCGGACGTGATTGCCGCCGCTGAAATTGGTGACGGGGAAGCTGAAACCGGCCCGCTGGCTGCTGGCTGGTTCTCCAACCGCTTTATCAACCCGGTCAAGGACGGGGCTGTCTTGCCAATCCTGCAGATCAACGGTTTTAAGATCTCCAACCCAACCATTACTGCCCGCATGAGCGATGAAGAACTGACCAAGTACTTTGAAGGCATGGGCTGGAAGCCTTACTTCGTTTCAACTTTCAAGGGCGGTCGCTTTGACGGGATGAAGGATATTGACCAGATCCACGAGGAAATGGCCAAGACCCTGGACGCCATTATCGAAGACATCAAGGCTATTCAAAAGAATGCCCGTGAAAATGGTGATGAATCATTTGCCCACTGGCCGCTTTTGATCTTCCAATGCCCGAAGGGCTGGACTGGTCCTAAGGTTGATTTGGACGGCAATCCAATTGAAAACTCCTTCCGGGCTCACCAGATTCCACTTCCGGTTGACCAGAAGCACATGGACCACAAGGAACTTTTGCTGGACTGGCTGAAGAGCTACAAGCCGGAAGAACTGTTTGACGAAAACGGCTACCCGACTGACTTAGTCCTGCAAAACGCGGTTCATGGTGACCAAAGAATGGCCATGAACCCAGTTACTAACGGGGGGATCAATCCTAAGCGCTTGAACCTGCCAGACTGGCGCGACTTTGCCTTTGAAGTTGGCAAGCCGGGCTCCAAGGACGCCCAGGATATGGTGGAATGGGCCAAGTACCTGACCAAGGTGGCAGAATTGAACCCGACTACTTTCCGGGGCTTTGGCCCGGACGAATCCAAGTCCAACCGCTTGTTTGACTTCCTGGACAGCGAAAAGCGGCAATGGGAAAGCGAAATCCACGAACCAAACGATGAAAACCTGGCTGTGCAAGGCCGCTTGATTGACTCACAATTGTCAGAGCACCAAGATGAAGGGATGCTGGAAGGCTATGTTTTGACTGGCCGGCATGGCTTCTTCGCTACTTACGAGGCCTTCGGCCGGGTGGTTGACTCCATGCTGACCCAGCACATGAAGTGGCTGCGGAAGGCTAAGGAACAATACTGGCGCCGCGATTACCCATCATTGAACTTTGTGGCTACGTCAACTGTCTTCCAGCAGGACCACAACGGCTACACCCACCAGGATCCAGGTCTTTTGACCCACTTGTTTGAAAAGAACCGGCCGGACATGATCCACGAATACCTGCCAAGTGACACCAACACTTTGCTGGCTGTTGCTGACAAGGCCTTCCGTGACCGGGAGGGGATCAACTTGCTGGTAACTTCCAAGCAGGAACGGCCGCAATGGTTCACTCCTGAAGAAGCAGCCAAGCTGGTTGACAATGGCCTGGGCTACATCGATTGGGCTTCAACTGACAAGGATGCCAAGCCAGACGTGGTCTTTGCGTCAACTGAAACTGAACCGACCATGGAAACCCTGGCAGCTATCGACATCCTGCACCAGAACTTCCCAGACTTGAAGATCCGCTACATCAACGTGGTTGACGTGATGAAGCTGATGGCGCCAAAGGATAACCCAGCAGCTATTTCTCAGGAAGAATTCGACCGCCTCTTCCCAACTGACGTGCCAACCATTTTTGCATGGCATGGCTACAAGACCATGATGGAATCCATCTGGTTTGCCCGCAAGCGTTACAACGTTTCAATCCACTGCTATGAAGAAAATGGTGACATTACCACGCCATTTGACATGCGGGTCTTGAACCACCTTGACCGTTTCGACCTGGCCAAGGACGCGGTTGAACAAATCCCAGCCTTGAAGGACAAGAGTGCTGCCTTCATCGACAAGATGGACAGCCTGCTGTCTAAGCACCACGCCTACATCCGGGACCACGGTGAAGACATTCCAGAAGTAACTTCCTGGAAGTGGACAGGCCTGGACAAGTAAGAGCAAAAATAATTTCACAAAATTGTCGTTCCGCGAGGGACGGCATTTTTTTCTTTTGACTAGCTAAGAAAGCGGAAACATGGTAAAATAAGTCTTGAACAAGAACGGCTATATTATTATTCGAGCTTTTGAATAATGAGTAGCAAACGGATCTGGCATCTCGATGGAAGGCCGCAATTAATAGTACCTATTGGTGAGGAAAATATTAAATTGCAACGGGAGAACCTAACATGATGCAGATTATGAAAAAATCCAGAGCTTTTTTGCTGGCTGCAGTGTTGATTCTGCAGCTTATTCTGCTCCCGCTGGCAGAAGTGGGCCGGGCGTCCGCCAGTGAGGTCAGCGACCAGCTTGTCTTCACGCAAGGGCAGACAGAGCTTACTGGTAAAGATAAGAATGAGCCCTTGAATTTGAAGCTGGGCGGACAGGAAACGCTCATGCTCAAGCGGACGAAAGACGAGGCCGACCTGGAGGTGAAAATCAGCCTGCCAGACCTGGTGGACTTGGATAAAACCGCCACGGACAAGGCCAATAAGGAATTGAAGATTGACAAGGCCGAGGAGGCCGTCAAGGAAATTGCCGCTTCTGAAAAAGAAGGCCGGCATCTTTTGCTGCACTTTGCTAAGGGGCAGAGCCAGCTGAAGTTTACTCTGACTGGGAAAGAAGTTGCTAGCGGCCAGCTGATTGCGACTTACCTGGAAGACAATAAGGAATACTCCAGCTATCCTTTGCTGATTAAGGTGGAAAATGAAGATACTGAAGAATCATCATCTTCATCTACGGCATCTTCTTCTTCTACTACTACTTCTTCTATTTCCTCATCATCAGCAGCAAGTACTTCTTCAGCAAGTACTTCTTCTGAAGAAAAGCAAAGCTCACAGACTCAGAGCTCAAGCTTACAGTCTTCCGCAGAAGAAAGTGCAAAGAGTTCTGTAAGTACTGCTTCCAGCTCAGTTTCTTCAGTAAAGACCGGCTCAAGCAGCGAATCTAGCTCGACCAGTTCAGAAAAAGCCAGCTCA
>JAQDCK010000031.1 GCA_027681045.1 Lactobacillaceae bacterium AF64-9pH9TA
TTGGTTCTATGATAAATCCTGTTGATAGATTTCTATGATATTCTATCAATAGGATTTTTTGTATTAAAAAAGAGGCATAAGCCTCACTACATAAAATCCTTTGATACCACTCTTTAGAAATTAAGGTGTTTTGCTTATGTCCTCATACAATGATTGTATTAAATTTTCTCTGAATATTAAAGACCCACTGTTAGAATTCTTGGATATTTCAATTGGAAAGTATCGTAATCGCGATGCAAAGTTTTACCATGCAGTAGCTCATCTAGATCAATGTCTTAATTGTGGCTCAACTAATATCGTCCACAATGGTCATTTATATTCTAATGTGCGCTATCCTGCTTTAGATGCTAGCTTGCCTGTCTTTATCAGAGTAGCCAAGCAGCGAGTTATTTGTCGCGATTGTCATATGAATTCAATGGCTGAAACGGAATTAGTAGAAAAATACTGCTGTATCTCTAACGCCACTAAACGTAAAATTATTGGTTCTCTAACTGAAGATTGGTCCATGAAAAGCATTGCCAGACAAACTTCGACCTCAACCAACACTGTACAGCGCGTATTGGAGCGATACGGTTACTCTACCGTTGAAGATACCGATTGGCTGCCAGAATACTTAGCCTTTGATGAATTCAGAGGCGTTGGCAGACAGCTGCACTTTATCGCTATTGATGGTCATACTCATAAAATAGTTAAAGTGCTGCCTACCAGACTTAAGAAAGATATCATCAACTACTTCAAACGTTTTCCTCTTACGGTAAGAAACAAGGTCAAAACTGTAACTATGGATCTTAATTACTACTATGACATCATGGCTAAGGAGCTTTTTCCTAATGCTCAAGTAATTCTTGACCGTTTCCATATCGTTCAAATGCTCAATCGTTCTTTTAATTCTTGCCGTATTCAAGAAATGAAGAAGCACAAGAAAGGCGCCAAAGAATATAACCTGCTTAAATATTATTGGAAACTGTATCTCAAACCATTTGAGGATCTTGAAAAAGTAAAGCCGTACCATCAACCAAGGCTAAAGGATACTCTGACTCAGGAACAAGTTGTAGCTGATGGACTCAGACTAAGTCCCGAGCTTGAGAACACCTACAATCTTATGCAAGATATCAGTAAAGCTTTAAGAGACAGAGATACCGATAAGCTCAAGGATTTAATCAAAAGCAAAGATCACGTTGGCAACATGATGCATACCACGTTGAATACTTTCAAACGAAATCTTCATGATATTCTCAACGCTGCTAAGTTTGATGAATCTAACGGCTGTCTTGAAGGTACAAACCGCAAGATTAAACAAATTGAGCGTACTGCTTATGGCTACGCTAATTTTACTCATTTGATAACTAGAATTCAGTTAGAAGAAAAAGGTGCCATTATCAAAGAAAAAGCATCAAGCTGGTACATAGCAGCTTGATGCTTAATCCAATTATTAAATTATAGTTGACTTCTATCAACACGATTTGACAGAGAGCCTTTCTTTTTGCGAGTAAAGAAGAGCTTGATCGTACCCCAAACTCCCAAAGCCTGCCGCATGTGGTCGGCCGGGACATACTTACGGATCGCCCGCAGAGTCTTCTTCGGATCCTTGGTAATAAAGATGAACTTGCCATCCTTCTTGGTCCGGATCTCAAAGCGGGGAATGTACTTCCCTTTGAAGTGAACGTCCGCGACTACATAAGTTATCTGATCCCAAGGAATTTGGATATAGTCTTCAACATTCTTCTCGTTATAGAATTCAAAAGCTTCATCGCCGATCATGACTTTACCATAGGTAGACATGGCCCGGAACCAGGTTCCGGATACAGCCAGATCAACGGTCTTATTCATTGATTGAGCCATTTGTTAATCTTACATCAAGCCCCATACGTGGAAGAGGATACCAACAACGAAGATCCCCAGGATGATGATGATTGGAGAAACTTTCTTCTTCAAGAGCCACATGCAGAGGAAGGTAAGCAGCAGACCTGCCAAACCTGGAATCAGCATGTTCAAGTTGTCTTGCAGAGTAGTAACCTTGGTATTAGTCAAGGACAGACCAGCAGCTTGTTGGGTCAAGGCTTCCTTGATACCAGCAGCACCGCTTGGCAGCTTGGTCCAGTCGATGTAACCACCCTTTTGGATTGGCACTTCTGAAACCTTCAGAGTGAAGGTGATGCTTACCCAACGTTCGATCAAGGCACCCAGGACGAACATACCCATCATGGCAGCCCCACGGGTAACCTTCTTCAGCAAACCACCTGAAAGGTCGGAGCTGATCGCAGCACCAGCCTTGTAACCCAATTCTTGAGTGTACCACAAGAAAGCGATACGGATCAGGTTCCAAAGAACGAAGAAGAGGATTGGCCCGATAATGTTGCCGTTGATGGCCATTGAGGCACCAAGGGCACCGAGGATTGGACGGACAGTGTACCAGAAGACTGGGTCACCAACACCGGCCAAAGGCCCCATCATACCAACCTTAACACCTTGGATAGCTTCGTCGTCAACGGCAACACCATTGGCCTTGTCTTCTTCCAAAGCCAGGGTAACACCGATGATTGGTGAAGCCAAGTAAGGGTGAGTGTTGAAGAAGACCAGGTGACGTTGCAAAGCAGCAGCCATGTCTTCCTTCTTTGGGTACAGCTTTCTTAAAGCTGGGATCATACTGTAGGCCCAACCACCGTTCTGCATTCTTTCGTAGTTCCATGAACCCTGCAAGAACTGTGAATGCCACATAACGTCCCAACGATCACGCTTTGATAAAGTTACTTTCTTTTCAGTCATGATTTATCTCTCCTTTCTGGCTTGATTTCTAATAGTCATCAATGATGTCACCCAGCGGGTCACCAGTACCAGCTGCGGCAGCATCGCCAGAGCCCTTGCTTACCTTTTCTTCCAAAGCAAGGTACATCAAGGCCATAGATAAACCAATCGCACCCAAGGCGATCAAAGTCAAGTCCTTAACGCCGGCCAAAGCAAAACCAATAGCGAAGAATGGCCATACTTCACGGCTGGCCATCATGTTGATAACCATAGCATAACCTACGGCAACAACCATACCACCACCGATGGTCATACCATCTGACAGCCAGGCTGGCATAGCAGCCAGTGCGCTTCTAACAGTTTCAGTTGGAATAGCAAGCAACAAGCCGGCTGGGATAGCAATACGCAGACCCTGCAAGCAGACAGCGATCCATTGCCATACGTTGATCATGCGCCAGTTGCCTTCTTCGGCGTGCTTGTCCATGATGTGAACGATGGCAGTTGAAATAGTCCGGACCAACATGGTCAAGAACAGACCGGCAACGGCCAAAGTGATGGCCAAACCAGTGGCAGTCCCGATACCCTTGGTACCTTGACCACCCTTGATCAAAATGATGGCTGAGGCAACAGCGGCCAAAGCGGCATCAGGTGCGACAGCGGCACCGATGTTGGCCCAACCCAAAGCGATCATTTGCAAAGAACCACCCAGCATAATACCCAAGGTAAGATTGCCAGTAACTAAACCGATTAAAGTACATGCAACCAATGGTTGGTGGAATTCCCATTCATCCAGGATACCTTCCATCCCGGCCAGGAAAGCTACCACAATCACCAGGATGACTTGAATAGCATTTAAGTCCATTTTTAACTCCTTTTCCCACTACTACTTTTGTTCATCGAGCAGGCTTTGTGCCTTCTTCAGAATTGAATCCATGTTTTCCGGATTGTCTGAAGGAACCTTGCGGACGTCAAACTTGATGCCCATCTTTTCGAGTTCACGGAAAGTGTCGACGTCAGTCTGGTCCATGGACAGAACGGTGTTGGCGTTAACCTTGCCCTTGCTGTATGACATGGAGCCGACGTTCAAACTCTTGATGTCTACGCCGTTCTTGATCGTTTGCAAAGCATCTTCTGGATTTTCAAACAACAAGAAGGCGTGCGTAGTACCAAAACGCGGGTCTTCAGAGATTTCCTTCATCTTCTCCAATGGAACGGTGTGTGCTACCGTACCAGATGGAGCAGCTTCACGGATCATGCTCTTGCGCAGGTCGTCCTTGGCAACCTTGTCAGAAACCACGATAACCCGGTCTGGGTGAAGTGATGGAATCCAACCAGTTGCAACTTGCCCGTGCAACAAACGTGAGTCAATTCTGGCACCAACGATCTTGATGTGACCGTCGCCTAAAACAGTCCCTTCTGGGATTGCTTCCTTAGGAGCATCAGCTGCGGATGCAGGTGCAGCTGCCTTTTCTTCTGCAGGCATTAAGCTTTCAGGCTTGGTCTTGATACCATCCTTGGCTGGCTTAATAATTGCAGTCGCAATGTCTTGCGCGGTAGCCTTGTCATTGATCATTCTTTGGGTCAAGGCTTCAACTACCATTGGCAAGTTCAAACCGGAAACGATTGCCCACTTATCGTGACCGTCGAGCAAACCGTTTGCCTGGTTGAAAGGCGTGCCACCCCACAGGTCAACCAGGAACAAAACTTCTTCCTGGTCTGCAAAAGAAGCGATCGCTTCATTCATCTTACCCTTAATATCATCTGGACCTTCAGAAGGCTTCAGAATGACATGGGCAAAATTGTCTTGTGGGCCAAAGAGCATTTGCGCGGATTCGGCAATACCGTCCGCGAAACCGCCATGGCTAGCTAAAACAATTCCTACCATGATATTTCCTCCTCAAAAACTTCGGTACGTTCCTATTATACAATAAAAAGCGCTTACGTGAAGCACTTTCTTGAAACCTTTTTCAACTTTTTTGTTAACTTTATCTCTATAACTGAAAATGCATTACAATAACGCAAAAAGTGGCCAAAAAATTGCATTTTTTCGAAAAATACCAGTTTTAATTAAGAGAAGGAAAATACTTATTAAATAAAAAAAGCAGCTGATTTAGTCAAATAAGCCGCTTGTCTTATATATTTGTTGTTATAACGGAGTAGCAGAGATTCGAACTCTGGCGCCAGTTTCCCGACCTACACCCTTAGCAAGGGCGCCTCTTCAGCCACTTGAGTACTACTCCAAGTCATGTACATTAATACTAGCAAACTTTTCCGGGTCCGTCAAACCCTTTTGCCAGATTTTTTCTGCTTTCTCGCTTTTTTGCGTCCTTTTTCCTCCAAAGTCAATGATGTCTGCAAATCAATTGAAAGCCGGTCTCACTTTTCATTGTTTTTGGCTGTTGTCTACCCGCCTGCTTAAAAAATAATTAGCAAAAGCGTTGCTTAACAAAGCTCATAATGTTATAGTAGGAAACATAAAAATTCGAGTGATCTTTTAGTAGCAGCCAGGCTCAGCGCTCAGAAAACCGGTGGTTGATGCAAACCGGACAGGCCTGGAGCAGCGAATTACGGGATCAAGCAGCTCGGCCGGTCCAGCCCCGTTACGGCTAAAGCAAGTGCGGCATGCTGCGAAGTTGGGTGGTACCGTGCCTATATCTATAAGCGCCCCAGCCTGAGTCAACCGACTCGGCTGGGGCTTTTTGTTTGCAGAAAGGAGAAATATGAAGCGATATCAAGCCTTAGTTTAAACTGGCAAAAGCAAATACAGATTTAACTAAGGAACAAACATATGAACAAACAAATCAATTTTAAAGAAGCAGTAACTATTCTTATTTTGATGCTGGTCATGCTGGGCTGGGGCGTCATCGGCTTTGGCCTGTCCCCGCAGATCCCGGTCTTGACCGTCATCGCCTTACTCATCTTCTGGCTGCAGATCCGCGGCTTTGAGTGGGAAGAAGTCATGAAGGGGATCAGCCAGGGGATTGCGACGGCCATTGTCCCGATCTTTATCTTCCTTTTAATTGGGACCTTGATTGCTGTCTGGATCCAGGCCGGGATTATTCCATCCTTGATGGTCCTGGGCTTTCATCTGATCAGCAGCCACTTCTTCGTTCCCTCGGTCTTCATGGTCTGCTCTTTGGTCGGCCTGGCCATCGGGTCCGGCTTTACGACCGTGTCCACCGTCGGGATCGCCCTCTTTGGGATGGGGAGCACTTTAGGCATTAACCCGGCTTTGACGGTTGGGGCCATTATCTCCGGCGCTGTCTTCGGCGACAAGATGTCTCCACTGTCTGACTCAACCAACCTGGCTTCCGCGGTAGCTGAAACTGACCTCTTTGACCATATCAAGAATATGATGTGGTCAACCATTCCCGCCTTTATCGGCTCTTTGCTCTTTTTCTTCTTCCTGGGCCAGAGCAATAAGGCAACTTCCTTAGCTGGCATCGCTGCCGTAGAAAGCAGCCTCCGCCAGCACTTCTCAGTTTCCTTCTGGGCAGCCTTGCCGATCATCTTGATGTTCGCCTGCGCTTGGAAAAAGGTGCCAGCCATTCAAACGCTTTTTGTCAACATCTTCTTGTCCGTTGCCATGATTTTTGTCCAAAATCCAGGCTTCAAGATGCAAAAGCTGGCAACACTGATTGAATCCGGCTACGTTTCAAATTCCGGCAACAAGACAGTTGACGCCCTCTTGACCCGGGGCGGGATCTCCAGCATGATGGGGACTGTTTCCTTGATCATCATGACCCTGGCCCTGGGCGGGATCTTGATGCACCTGGGCATTATCGACAGCGCCATGAAGCCTCTGGTTGAACGCTTGAAGAAGCCGGGCCGGCTGATCTTGGCGACAATCATGGCCGGGATTGGGATCAACCTCTTCGTCGGTGAACAATACCTGTCTGTTATCCTGCCGGCCAACGCCTTTAAGCCTGCTTACAAGCGGATCGGCCTTGACCCCCTGGCCCTCAGCCGGGTTCTGGAAGACGGGGGCAGCGTCATCAACTACTTGATCCCTTGGGGGGTGGCTGGTTCCTTTGTGGCTTCAGCCTTAGGCGTACCAGTCCTGGATTTCCTCCCCTTCACCATGTTCAGCCTCCTGTCACCTGTCTTCTCTATCCTCAGCGGCTTTACCGGCATCGGCCTAAAGTGGAAGCAGGAAAAATAGAATAATAGTGATTTAGTGTTGAGTAACTACCAAGCAGTGTAGTTATTCAACACTTTTTCTTTTCCCAGCTTCATGAGCAATGATCTTCAACACTGGAAAGGAAAACAGCTTTCTGAGGCGATTAGCCAGCAGAAGGCTGTCATTGTTCTTCATGTAAATAAAAAGATCAACTCCATATGCATGTGTCACAAGTTAAATAAGGCATCTAGCATAAGAATTGATCCAGTAGGTATTATAGCACAAAAGCCAAGGATAACAAAAAGAGCCAGACTTCCGTCTGACTCTTGTCTCGCGCGGCAGC
>JAQDCK010000032.1:0-817 GCA_027681045.1 Lactobacillaceae bacterium AF64-9pH9TA
TTGTTGGCAGTGTAGACTACCTTCACAGTGGTTTCCTTGTCACCGTCAAAAGTTGGAACTACAACTTCAGAAGCAACTTCGTCCTTTTTTGCAGTTAAACCAACAATCTTTGGACTAGTCACAGTCTTCAAGCTTTGTGAGTCGACTAGGTTCCAAGTGATTTCCTTGCTTACCAAGTCTTGATCACCAGTTTGAGTGAAGGACAAAGTCTCTTCTACTGATTCTGGCGTGTCAAAACCTGCTGGCACTTCGTAAACAACCGTCCGAGTTACCTTTTGGTCACGGTCAACAGGCTTGTGGCCGTGCTTAAAGACAACAGTGTAGACTTGGTTAGTTGAATCATCAGTGTCGTAAGCGGCATCAGTTGGGTAGTCACTTGATACGAATACATATCCTGCTGCTTCCAATTTCTTGATCGTGTCTTCAGTGCTGTAGTCGATCAAGTCCTTGGACAAGCCAGTCAGATCACCGGAGTCTTTGATCAACTCGTTGTTCTTGTCTTTGTCGACATAGTTGACCAAAGCCTTCTGGGTGTTACCAGTGTAAGTAATGTCAATCGTTACATCAGTAGTATTTGAATCAACAGTTTCTTCTGTCACCACTTTTTGACTTGGGGTAAAGCCGGGAACTTCTGGTACATTATAAGCATCCCATTGTCCCGTTGACCAATCACCATAGCTAACATCCCCGGTCACTTCATCGACTGTTGCGGTACGGGCCAGCTTAGCCTCTTGCTTAACCGTTGTTACTTTGCCATCCGGCGTCGTTACCTTGATCGTCCGTGTAATGATCTTGTTCAGATCATTTGCTTCTACCC
>JAQDCK010000032.1:827-6780 GCA_027681045.1 Lactobacillaceae bacterium AF64-9pH9TA
CTTGGTACTTCAACCGTTTGGTTGGTTTGGCCATTAACGGTCGTCTTGTGAATGATCTTCCCTTGAGCGTCAATGTAGTTAACGTAGGTCGTTTGCGAGTTTGCTGTGTAAGTGATATTAACAGTTTGATCTTCAGTGGTGCTCGTCACCGTTTGTTGGGCGACGTTTGGCTGACTAGCCGTGTAGCCGGGTACGCTTGGTACGTCGTAACTTGCCCATTCGCCAGTTGTCCAATTGCCGTAAGTGACTTCGCCTGTTACTTCATCCACATCGGCCGTCCGAGTTAACTTAGCAGTTTGTTCAACCGTCTTAGCTTGTCCATCCGGCGTTGTTACCTTGATTGTTCGGGTAACCGTCTTGTTCAGATCACTTTCACCGACCCCGGTTGGATAAGCCTTGTTTGAATTGTCAGGCAACTTGTCACCGGTCGTCTTTGGTGCATCGGGTGTGACTGTTACATGGCTATGATCAATGGTGACCACCGTCTTCGGTGCGCCATTAGGACCAAAGGTGATTTCACTCGGTACTTCACCATTAACAATGTGCCAGCCTACTGGTACTTCATTTGGTACTTTGACTGTTTGATTAGTTTGACCATTAACCGTTGTCGTGTGTACTGACGTACCATCTTTGGCTTGATAAACTACGGTCGTGGTTTGCGGATTTGCCGTGTAGGTAATGTCAACAGTTTGATCTTCAGTGGTATCCGTCACTGTTTCCTTGGCGACGTTGGATTGACTAGGGGTGTAACCTGGTACGCTTGGTACGTCGTAACTTGCCCATTCGCCAGTTTTCCAATTGCCGTAAGTGACTTCGCCTGTTACTTCATCCACATCGGCCGTCCGAGTTAACTTAGCAGTTTGTTCAACCGCCTTAGCTTGTCCATCCGGCGTCGTTACCTTGATCGTCCGTGTAATGATCTTGTTCAGATCATTTGCTTCCACGCCGTTAAAGGTCTGGGCGGGATTATCAGGCAACTTAGTGCCATTATCCTGTGGATGATCCGGAGTTACCGTGACATGGCGATGATCAATTGTCACCACCACTGGTTCGTGACCATCGGCGCCAAAAGTCAGCTCACTTGGCACTTGACCCTTGGTGATTGTCCACCCGGTTGGTACTTCGGAGGGTACCGTGACCGTTTGGTTTGTTACACCGTCAACCGTTGTCGTGTGCACGACCTCTCCCTTGTCGTCAACATACTTAATTAATACTTTTTGTGCACTTGGGACAAGTTCAAACTGCAATACTGAACCATCATCTTGCGCCGATACTGGTTGTCCAATAACCGCATTCCCGCTGACAATCGTCGGGGATGCTTTACTTAATTCGTAACCCGGAATTTGGGCTAAATCAGTTGCCGATGGTGTAAAATCACTTGAATTTAAAACGCGATGCTGAAGAATATCATAAGCACGAGTTAGATCAGTAAGTGGTACATAATGGTCTTTCCTTTGTGCATCTTGATAATGCATTTGTACACGGATGGTTGCCTGACCACCGACTACCAATTTCGCCGCATTTTTCGCATCCGCAGAAACAATAATTGGCTTTAACTCATCCACACTAACCCGTGTTCCAACTGTCCCGGCTTTGCCAGCGTTTGCCACTAAATCATTAACTACAACTGGAATCTGCACTTGGCGACTAGTCATGCCACTAAGGTTTTGCAAAGTAACAGCAACCGCTTGGACTTTACTCCAATCTTTAATTTGGTCGGCTGTAACAAAGGAACTTAAATCGTTTGAATTTAAGTCAGCAGCTTTCGTGCTGTATAGTACTGTCACATCATCAGTCAGTTTGCTGTCAGTATTAGGATCAATTAGTTCAACAGTGTTACCTGTTAAATTGACGGTTAAATTTGAATTGTCAGATGCTTTTGGCAAATTAATAATTGCTACTACATTGTGCAATTCATTGCTAGTGTCATTAACTAAGTTGACCCCTAAATCAGCTTGGCCATCACCATGGTAATCCACGATGGTTTGAGTTTGCCATGGAGTGGTTGCAGTTTTTGTAGCACTAGTGGAGTACATGCCAGTTACCATGTTAATGCTACCCCAAAATGATTGGTGACGATAAATTTTGTTTAATTGTTCTTGGGTTAAATCAGCTGGTAAATGAGCGACTTTATTTTGACTATCAGCAAGAGTTGGATCAACTTTGGTCAAACCGTCCGCATTAACGTTATCTGCCGTCCAATAAAGAGTCCCTTCACTTTTTTGATTAATCACGTTGTCTTTGTTAACGGTATCGAAATAAAGAGGGACGTAATTGTTAGGTTCTTGGTCAATCAATGTGCCGGAAAAATGCATAACGGCAACAGTGTTTTTACCATCTTTACTTTTTTCATAAGTGATTGAAGTCAACGTTGGAACCGAATTGCCTTGTGCGTCTTTACCAGAACCCCATCTAAGGTTTTTAACTTGAGATACCGTGTTTGGCATGACGAAGTATAGCGTTGGATTTTCAAGCTGGATTTTGCCATTCTCACCACTAGTTCGTTTCCAATGAATGTTAATAGTCCCACTAGGGTCGTCACCCAATCCCGTTTTGTCAATTCCGCCATAATAACTTTCGGTTGTTAGTGGCGCAAATTGTTGGTCTACCACCTTCAGCGTATCATGAATAGTTTTAGATACATTATGGCCAGCGGTATCGACCCCCGAAACAGTTAAAGAAACGCTAATTTTATCGCCAACTTTAACAGGGGAACCATCTTGATATGTTTTTGATACAAAACCGCGAATCCCATCGCCGTGCATACCGGCCATTTGACTAGCATTCCAATCACGCGTCAACGTAATTGACTTAATATTTTTGCTTGGGTCACCTTTAGAATTAGCTGGAACTATTTCACTGGTGCCGTCTTGATAAGTAACTAAAAGACTTTTTTCACGATTAGGGTGAGTATAATTATCAGCTAAAAGATTTGATATATATGAATTGTTACGGACACTATCGACATCAACATGTAGCCCATCACCAAAAGTTAACGTGATCGTAGCGTTTTTGACGTCAAATGGGGAATTATTTACGATTGCAAGGTCCTTAATTAATTTGACTGAATTACCGGTCATTGGTACTTCATGGCTTTGATATAACTGATTATTGTCGTCGCCATAATCAGACATCGAAAACATAGTAGCTTCGCTATCGGCGTAATTATAATCAGCGGCGTTAATTACCTTTGCTGAAAGTCCTGGTAAAGTAATTGTTTGTGTATGACCACCAATTGTATCGCTAACCGTTGTTTGTCCTTCGGATGTTACCGTAGTTGCGACACTTGGTGCATCGATAAAGTGACCAAGAAATGAAACGCCATCGTTGCCGACATAATGCCAAATGACCCAATCTACAGCGTTGGCTTTAATGACTACCGGTGAGCCCACTCCAGCTTGGCTTACTGTAACGTCAGAACCACGAATTCCCCAATTGCCAAAACCTTCAGTATTGCGAATTTGTTGATAAAGAGCTTCCGTGGCAGCTTGATCTAATTCAAACGTCTTTGGTACCGAAACTGAATAGACAAAATCACCGTTGTATGACGGGTCTAATACAGTTCCATAATCAGACCAATTGGTTCGAACCGTAAAAATGTAATTGTTATTAGTACTTAATACAGGAACGTATTTAGCATCGATTCTGTCAACGCCAACGCTGCCATTACCACTCATAGTCGGGGTGAAGTTACTAGTTAGATAAAGTCGCCCAACATCTTGCGCATTTTCAACGCTAGTTCCATGTTTCAAAGTTAAATCAAAAGCTTGGTCACCGAATACGTGTCTTAACGATTTGAGACCTTCAGCTGATTTTTTCCAATTATTAAGCTTAATGGTTTGAGTGTAAGTTCCGGCTTGTTTAAAAACATTTATTACTTGAGTTCGTAAACCATTATCTTTAGTGCTTGTCGTACCGATTTGACTACCAAGCGGTTGTGCATTAACACTAGCGGGATAACCAATATCTAAAATGAATGTATCACCAGCTTGTGCTTCATAATTGATGGTTAGCGTTGCAGCTTGCCCTGCTTTAATGTAATTTTTGTCAAGGCTCATCTGCCAATTGTTACCTTGGACAGTAGTTGACTGATTAGTCATGTCAATTTTTGCAGTATGATCCGCTGAATAATTAGTTATCGGTTCTGGTTGCCAAGCCGTAGCCGGTTTGACCGTTTCTAGCGAAGCAACTAAAGGATTGGTAGGCTGACTAGTAGGTTGTGCTGATTCAACAGCCAAATTCATGGCCGGTTGTGCTCCATCTGTTGCAATAGCTAGCTGTTTCAGTAAACCCATCGGCACTGACTTAGCACTCACACCATTTTTTAGGGCAGTACTGTTCGTGGCCGTGCTTGCTGGCTGGTCAACAGCTTGTGTCGTGGCTGCTTCTTCTAACTTTTCTTCAATAGTTGTTTCTGTATTTGCAGTTGAGTCAGTAGTGGAGGCATCTGAAGTCAGATTTGCTTCACTGCTTGCAGTCGAATCTGCCGTACTGGCTGCATCACTGTTATTAGGAACCCTAGCAATTGCAGTTGAGTTTATGCTACTAGTCCCCTCACTAGTCTCACTGCTTGCCGTGCTGGCAATTGATTCAGTATTTTCCTTCGTTTCACTGCTGCCAGTAGTCTCGCTTGCTTCACTGGCAGCGATGCTGTCGGTACTAGTCTTTTCCGCTAAAGCCTGGGAACTAGTTTCAGAAGCAGCCGCAGAAGTTTTAGTACTTGCAGTACTTGTGGCACTACCTTCTGAAGTTGCGGTGCTTGCAACAGTACTGCTGGCAGCCTCCGTACTAGTCGCTTCGCTTTGTCCTGTATCTTTATTCGTTTTTGCAGTAACCGTAGCCGTCTGGGTATCGGTCGTCGTGTCGGCTTTGACCAGACTGGCTGGTCCAAAGATAAAGGATAAACCTAATAACACCGATGTTACCCCGAAGCTATACTTCCTGATACTAAAGCGTTGCTTGGCATCTTCTGTTTGCCGAGCATTGAATTTTTTAGTCTTAGGCATCAACATGTTCATTCCCTCTTTTATTGCTAAACCAGAATAGTTATTTGCTTATCTATCTATCTTCATTATATGGCGAGTAGACACAGAATGTCAATAATAATATTATTAGATTATAGTAATCTAACTAACCAAAAAACAGTACTTTTGGCAGGTAGAAATAGATTAAAGGCTATAAAAGTGTTTGTTGATAGCAAAGAATGACATAAGCAAGGCATACGTTCAATTTTACCTATAAAAAAATAGTTCTGATCTTTAGTAGAAAAAAGCAATGATACTATAATTGCTTTTATATCACTAGACAAAAAGAAAACCAGAAAGAGAGTCCTGTCTCTTTCTGGTATCATATATAATTTACTTAAATTTCTTCGCCCAGGTAGGCAGCAACTTGATTAACGTCCTTGTCCCCTCTGCCTGACAGGTTGACCATGTCAATTTGGTCGGGATCCATTTCCGGCACCATCTTGATGGCTTGCGCCAAGGCGTGGGAGCTCTCTAAGGCTGGGATGATCCCTTCAGTGATGAGCTTAATAGCATTCGTGATCGAGATATCATCCAGTCCTTTCACTTCTGCCAGCAATTTTGCAACTAAAGCATCTTCTCCAAGATTATGTGCCCCCGCAGCGAAATTTCGAAAGCTTCTGGTTAACTTGCCCCCGACATAAATCGTGTCAGATAATCGACAGCTAAACCGACCAGGTTTGGACTGACATTTTCGGCCGGATTCAGTGTCTCGATACCAGGGCCCAAAGACTCTGTCTGGAGTTCTTTTGGGTTGATATACCCTCCTCTTGGCTGCTTCACATTTTTTGTTCGCTGAGTTACAGAATATCCCCTGTTCATGGTCACTTCCTCCTTTATCTAATATCTTATCAGTTAGCAAAAAATGGTGGAGTTCGAATGAGATCGAACTTCACCATTTTCGTTCAGAGTCTGTCTGTCAGGCTCTT
>JAQDCK010000033.1 GCA_027681045.1 Lactobacillaceae bacterium AF64-9pH9TA
ATCCTGATTAACAGTCAAGCGCTCTACCAACTGAGCTAAGGCGGAATTTTCTGCCGCGCGTCGGCGACGCAACAATTATTATTTTACAGGGCTTAGGAAAAATGTCAACACCTTTCGGCAAAAAAATCAAAAGCTTTATTGAAAAGCCTTCCTCACTTTTCTTTTTAAATTTATTTTAATTTAGTCTTGATTTATTCCTCATTCAGATTACAATAGTTCTTAATTAAAAAAGCAAGCCATAAAAAGACGAGTAAAGGCGGGCAACCTCCAGTGAGCTGATGAGAGTGGAAATTCAGCAGGCTCTGCCCCCTTGAAAAACACTTTTTCAGCTGCCAACCGAAAGACTTAGCTCCAGTAGGCTTGGCCGGTTCTGGTCCGTTACCGCCGGATGAGCATCTTTGTGCTCAAGAAGCAGGCTCGATTATCAGAGCAATTTGGGTGGTACCGCGGAACAAAGCCTTTCGTCCCTTACCGGGGAGCGAAGGGCTTTTTCTTTGCTTGGCGACCCTTTTTTCATAAACTAGCATTTTTCAGTCACTTAAATTATTTTTTGCTTAAAAAGAAAGAGGCAGCGAACATGTGCGGATTTTTAGCGATTGACTCCAAAGAATTTGATTTAAAGACCTTTGACGAAGCCCTGGCCAAGTGCCAGGACCGGGGACCGGACATGACCAGGGTCTTTGATGAGCGGGAAGTGGCTTTTGGCTTCAACCGCCTGGCAATCATGGATTTGACGGAAAGCGGGATGCAACCTTTTGAAAGCCTGGACTGCACCCTGGTCTGCAACGGGGAAATCTACAACTACCCGGAACTGAAAAAGAACCTGGAAACCGACTACGAATTTACTTCCAGCAGTGACTGTGAAGTTCTGATCCCCCTCTACCGCAAATACGGAATTGAGACGATGGTTAAGATGCTGGATGGGGAATTTGCCTTTGTCCTCTATGACCACCTCTCAAAGACGATTTACGCGGCCAGAGACATCATCGGTATCCGGCCAATGTTCTACGGTTTTACCAAAAAAGAAGGCAAGATTGCTTTTGCCTCAACTGGCAAGAACCTGCTTGACCTCTGCGGCGAAATCCACCCCTTTCTGCCTGGCCACTACTATGATGGAGAAAAGATCGTGGCCTACCATGAACCAGACCTCACCCCCAAGATGAGTACTGACGATTTTGAGACTGCGACTCACAAGATCCATGACCTTCTGCTTGAATCAGTTGACCAGCGCCTGGCTTCTGATGCCCCGGTCGGCTACCTCCTTTCAGGCGGCCTTGACTCTTCCCTGGTCTGCTCGATCGCCGCCCGCCTGCAGCCAGATACGAAAATCAGAACTTTTGCCATTGGAATGGACCAAAACCCGATCGACCTTAAATATGCCCGGGAAGTAGCTGACTACCTGGGGACTGACCACACCGAGTTCATCATGACCAGAGAAGACGTACTGGGCGTTTTAAGAGAAGTCATCTACACTTTGGAAACCTGGGACATCACGACTATCCGGGCTTCAATCGGGATGTACATTCTCTGCAAAAAGATCCATGAAACGACCGACTTGAAGGTCATCCTCACTGGTGAATGCTCTGATGAACTTTTTGGCTACAAATACACCGACTTCGCTCCAAGCCCGGAAGAATTCCAAAAAGAAGCAGCTAAACGGCTCAGAGAGCTCTACATGTACGACGTCTTACGGGCAGATCGCTGCATTTCCGCCAACTCTTTGGAAGGCAGAGTGCCTTTCGCTGACCGGGAATTCGTCGACTACGTCATGAGCGTGGATCCGGACTTGAAGATGAACCACTACCACAAGGGCAAGTACTTGCTCCGGAAGGCCTTTGAAGAAGGCGACTGGCTGCCCCGCGACATCCTTATGCGGGAAAAGGCAGCCTTCAGCGACGCCGTGGGCCACTCTATGGTTGATGACCTTAAGGAATACGCTGAAAGCAAGTACAGCGATGAAGACCTGGCTAAAGCAGGCGAAAAGTACCCATACCGGACACCATTTACCAAGGAATCACTTCTTTACCGGGACATTTTTGAAGAATTCTACCCTGGCAAGGCTGACTGGATCAAGGACTACTGGATGCCAAACAGAAACTGGAAGAGCCTGGAAGGCGTCACCGACCCAAGTGCCCGGGTACTCAGCAACTACGGGGCTAGCGGTGAATAAAACAAAGACCAGATAAAATCAAAAAATAGGTATAAGAAACAAAGAAAAGGGCTGGAACTTAATCCAGTCCTTTTTTGACTTCCCAAAAGGCTAAAGCGCTAGCGGCAGCAACATTCAAGGAGTCCACCCCTTCAGCCATCGGTATCTTGATCGTATAGTCGCTCTCCGCGATCGTTTGCGGCAACAGGCCTGGTCCTTCAGAACCTAAAATGACAGCCAGACGGTCTGCTTCTTTTAAGACCGGGTCGTCGATGTCAACCGTATTGTCCCTTAAAGCCATGGCCGCGGTCTTAAAGCCCAATTCCTGCAGGCTGGCCACGCCTTTTTCCCGCCAAAGTTTTTGATCCAGATAAGTCCAAGGCACCTGGAAAACCGTCCCCATGCTGACCCGGCCGCTTCTCCGGTATAAGGGGTCACTGGAGTCGGTTGTAATCAAGACCCCGTCCATGCCTAAAGCCGCGGCTGAGCGAAAAATCGCCCCAACATTGGTTGGATTAACGACGCTCTCTAAGACACCGACTCGGGCATGCTTGGGCAAGGCAGCCGCAAATTCACGCAGATTTAGCCGCTTTTTTCTTCGAAAGGCACAGATGGCCCCCCGAAGCAGATTATAGCCTGGCAATTGCCGTAAAAGCTCAGACTGGGCGACAAAGATCGGAAAATCAGGCAAGTGATCGTGGTTAGCGGCCAGCTCCCGGTCAAAGTCGGCTAAATCACGTTCTAAGGCCTTTTCCTCCACCAGCATGGCGATTGGCTCATAGCCAGCCCTAATTGCCCGCTCGATTACTTTTGGACTCTCAGCGATGAAAATACCGGCTTCTGGCTCATAGTAATGAAAGAGCTGGGCTTCATTATAATCAGTAAACAGCTTTAGTCTGGGATCATCAAAAGCGTTAATTCTGATCAGATTATTTTCTCTGTCGATTTTGTCCATGTCTTTATATCTTTCCTTGTGCTTTTACTCTTAGTACTTTTACTCTTACCAATTTTACTATATAAAACAAAAAGAGCCAGACTTCCGTCTGACTCTTATCTCGCGCGGCAGCTTCCTATCCTCGCAGGCAGTTTCCCACCAACTA
>JAQDCK010000034.1 GCA_027681045.1 Lactobacillaceae bacterium AF64-9pH9TA
GTGATTTCCTTGGTTACCAGGTCTTGAGTACCAGTCTGAGTGAAGGACAAAGTCTCTTCTACTGATTCTGGAGTGTCAAATCCTGCTGGCACTTCGTAAACAACCGTCCGAGTTATCTTTTGGTCACGGTCAACGGGCTTGTGGCCGTGCTTCAAGACAACAGTGTAGTCTTGGTCAGTTGAATCATCAGTGTCGTAAGCGGCATCAGTTGGGTAGTCACTTGATACGAATACATAGCCTGCTGCTTCCAATTTCTTGATCGTGTCTTCAGTGCTGTAGCCGATCAAGTCCTTGGACAAGCCAGTCAGATCACCAGAATTTTCAATCAATTCGTTGTTCTTGTCTGCATCAAGGTAGTTGACCAAAGCCTTCTGCTTGTTGGCAGTGTAGACTACCTTTACGGTAGTTTCCTTGTCACCGTCGAAGGTCGGCACAACTTCTTGCGAAGCTACTTCATCCTTGTCTGGGGTCAGACCTGAGATAGTTGGACTAGTTACACTCTTCAAGCTTTGCGGATCAACTGAGTTCCAAGTAATTTCCTTAGTTACCAGGTCTTGGTCACCAGTCTGAGTGAAGGACAAAGTCTCTTCAACTGATTCTGGAGTGTCAAATCCTGCTGGAACTTCATAGACAACCGTCCGCTTTACATTTTGGCCGCGGTCAACAGACTTGTGACCATGTTTCAGCACTACAGTAAAGATTTGCTCAGTCTTGTCGTCCGTGTCGTAAGTGGCGTCAGTTGGGTAGTCGCTTGATACGAATACGTAGCCTGCGTCAACGAGCTTCTTGATCGTGTCTTCAGTGCTGTAGCCAATCAATCCCTTGGACAGACCGGTAAGATCACCAGAGTCTTCGATTAAGGCATTGTCCTTGTCTTGGTCAACGTAGTTTACCTTGGCTTTTTGCTCGTTAGCAGTGTAGACAACCTTTACAGTGGTTTCCTTGTCACCATCAAAGGTTGGAACGACTTCTTGTGAAGCTACTTCGCCCTTGTCTGGAGTCAAGCCAGAGATAGTCGGACTAGTTACAGTCTTCAAGCTTTGCGGATTAACTGAGTTCCAAGTAATTTCCTTGGTTACTAAGTCTTGGTCACCAGTCTGAGTGAAGAACAAAGTCTCTTCTACTGATTCTGGCGTGTCAAATCCTGCTGGAACTTCATAGACAACCGTCCGCTTTACATTTTGGTCGCGGTCAACGTTTTGGTGGCCGTGCTTCAGAACTACAGTGTAAGTCTGGTCATTATTGTCATCAGTGTCGTAAGTTGCGTCATCTGGGTAGTCGCTTGAGACGAATACGTAGCCTGCTGCTTCCAACTTCTTGATCGTGTCTTCAGTGCTGTAGCCGATCAAGCCCTTGGACAAGCCAGTCAGATAACCAGAATTTTCGATCAACTCGTTTTTCTTGTCAGCGTCAACGTAGTTTACCAAGGCCTTCTGCTTGTTGGCAGTGTAGACTACCTTCACAGTGGTTTCCTTGTCACCGTCGAAGGTCGGAGTTACCTCTACTAAAGCTACTTCGTCCTTGTCTGGAGTCAAGCCCAAAATGGTTGGACTAGTTACGGCCTTCAAGCTTTGTGAGTCAACTGGGTTCCAAGTGATTTCCTTAGTTACCAAGTCCTGGTCACC
>JAQDCK010000035.1 GCA_027681045.1 Lactobacillaceae bacterium AF64-9pH9TA
TCTACTGGAAGCAGGTTGTTAGTCGTTACCGCGAAGCTATTCCAAGCGGCCCGGCTGGTTTCAGCCGCGCTTGGGTTAAGCAGGGTCTGCAGCTGACTTGCAGTCAAATCAGTCCGCTTTGGTGCCTGCATGGTGAACTCAATGGTCGTAGCCTGGCCGGCCTTGATCGTTTGCCCGCCCTTCAAAGTAATCGTGAAGGACCGGATCTTGGACCAGTCAGTTACTTGGTCTTGCGTCAGCCAAGTAGGCGTTTCAGCTCCGGATGGGTCCTGCAGCTTTTGCGCCCCAGCTGGCCAGTTGGTCACTGAGTTGTTTAAAAGCTGCCGGCTCGGCTTGCTGGAAGTTGAGTACTTGATCTCCAAGTTAGAGTTATTCAAAGTAATCGGGCCAGTCAAGACTGGGGTAAATTTGCTTTCCCGGTCAACATTGTCGGTAATGCCTAAGTCCCCAACAGTTGGCAGAACATCCAGCAAGGTCAGCTTAGTAATGGCATGGCCATCTGTGTTGCTGAACTTGAGCCGGTAGGAGATCTGCCCGCCCAGGCTGGCGTGAGCCAGGCTGGAGTAGCTGGAGTCCAGATCACCCTTGACTTCTTTTTCTGTCTTCAGCATGTCATAATTTGACAAGCTGTAGGACTGCTCGCTGGCTACGGCTACCTTCAGGTTCTCGTCCCCAAAGAGGTCGGTAACTTCTCTGTAGGCCTGACCGTCACTGACATTGTCATAATCCTTGTCCTTAATCAAGGAGTAGCCGGTTGGAGCGTTCATATTTTGGCTATATGATGCACCATAAGCCTTCAAAGTCACTGAATCACTTACATCACCCACGTTGACATTAAATTCACCGCGGATGTGATAGCCCGGCTGCAAGCCGCCTTGCCCTTCACCCATAACAAACTTGACGTACTGTTGGCCAGTGTCAACACTGTCCTTGTTCTTCAAGGTCTGTTTGTAAGGAAAGGCACCAAACCGGTTGCCGGCTGAAGTTCCCCGCTCCAAGAGCGTCTCTTGGCCTGTACTGTCATTGACCAGGTACATCTTGACATCGGTATTAGCATTATCAACTGTAACACCTTTTGGCAAAAGAACTGATAAAACAGTTGGAGACTTCATGCTAATTGGCGAATTAGTTACATTGTAGAAGTCAGCGATAACCCGGTTGGAGGAATTCTTTTGGATGACGGTTTCCCCCTCCTTAGCGTGCTGGGCAAAGGAAACATCAGTCCGACCAATCGGAATATTGCTGTCTTGCTTAATCACCTCAATTGTCCGTGGTCCGGTCGGGGTGACATGTTTCTTCTCCTCATCAAATGTGCTATTAGTTGAATAGTGAACATACTTGGTTCCATCTTTGGTAACTACATAGTGTGTATTTGTTACCGTGGCAGTTCCCAGGTAACCTTTTTCAACACCGGCAACAAAGCTAAATTGACCTGCAGTTCTGGCATCGATCAGCTTACTGGTATCTTCATACTGA
>JAQDCK010000036.1 GCA_027681045.1 Lactobacillaceae bacterium AF64-9pH9TA
TTCATCATAGCGGGAACCAGAAACCTTGAAGTTAACCGTAAACAAGGCATCGCTGCCTGACCAAACAGTGCTTGGGCTGGAGTCAGCCACAACGGTTAAATCACTGTTATCCTTAGTCGTTGCCGGCGTAGTAGCCAGCTGCCTGGTCGTCAGCAGCTGGGTATTAACCGCGTTGAAGATGGCTCTAGACCGGGTCAAGTTGGTCGTCAGTGTGTTGCTGGAGCTGGCAGAAGCTGCTTTTTCTGAACTAGAAGAACTAGTTTGGGCTGAGCTGGCTTTTTCTGAACTGGTCGAGCTAGATTCGCTGCTTGAGCTGGTCTTTGCTGAAGGAACTGAGCTGGAAGCAGTACTTACAGAACTCTTTGAACTTTCTTCTGCAGAAGACTGTGGGCTTGAGCTCTGAGTCCGTGAGCTTTGCTTTTCTTCAGAAGAAGTACTTGCTACTGATGATGAGGAAATAGAAGAAGTAGAAGTAGAAGATGCCGTAGATGAAGATGATGATTCTTCAGTATCTTCATTTTCCACCTTAATCAGCAAGGGATAACTGGAGTATTCCTTATTGTCTTCCCGGTAAGTCGCAATCAGCTGGCCGCTGGCAACTTCTTTCCCAGTCAGAGTAAACTTCAGCTGACTCTGCCCCTTAGCAAAGTGCAGCAAAAGATGTCGGCCTTCTTTTTCAGAAGCGGCAACTTCCTTGACGGCCTCCTCGGCCTTTTCAATCTTCAATTCCTTATTGGCCTTGTCCGTGGCGGTTTTATCCAAACTGATTTTCACCTCCAGGTCGGCCTCGTCTTTCGTCCGCTTGAGCATAAGCGTTTCCTGTCCGCCTAGCTTCAAATTCAAGGGCTCATTCTTATCTTTACCAGTAAGCTCTTTCTGTCCTTGCATGAAGACAAGCTGGTCGCTGACCTCACCGGCGGACGCCTGGCCCACTTCTGCCAGGGGAAGCAAAATAAGCTGCAGAATCAACACTGCAGCCAGCAAAAAAGCTCTGGATTAATAATCTGCATCATGTTAGGTTCTCCCGTTGCAATTTAATATTTTCCGCACCAATAGGTACTATTAATTGCATCCTTCCATCGAGATGCCAGATCCGTTTGCTAATTCTTATCAAAAAGTTCAAATAAGAATATAGCTATCTTGTTCAGAAGCTATTCTACCATGTTTTCGCTTTTTTAGCTAGTCAAAATAAAAAATGCCGTCCCTCGCGGAACGACATTTCAATAATTTTTTCGGAATTATATATGCTCTTACTTGTCCAGGCCAGTCCACTTCCAAGAAGTTACTTCTGGAATGTCTTCACCGTGGTCCCGGATGTAAGCGTGGTGCTTAGACAGCAGGCTGTCCATCTTGTCGATGAAGGCAGC
>JAQDCK010000037.1 GCA_027681045.1 Lactobacillaceae bacterium AF64-9pH9TA
TATTTTCATGACTAAATACACTAAAGAAATCAAACTTGCTATCTACCACGAATGGGTAGACGATCACAGAAGAGGCACCTACCTTAGGCGGAAGTATGGGATGGGGCGTGGAGAAATCCGATATTTGGTGGACTTGATTCAAAAACATGGTGAAGATATTCTGGATCGCCCTCAACAGAAATATACTGCTGATTTCAAGCTTGCTGCCATTGATAGAGTTCTGCTAGGCGGTGAAGCACTTAGCCAGGTTTCTCTAGACTTAGGGCTTACAAATACAGGCATTCTTGCAAATTGGCTTCGCTCTTTTAAAGAAAACGGGTATACTGTCATTACCAAGAAGAAAGGTAGACCACCCAAGAATGCCCAAAAACAAGGACAAACAGCGGATCAAAGAACTGGAAGATCAGGTAAAGAGGCTTACAGTCGAGCTTGCATACATAAAAAAATTGGAGGCCTTAATTCAAGAACGGAAGAGCCCAAAAAAGAAGAGTTAGCTCGTGCAATCAATGAATTAAGGCAAGAATTGCGACTTAGCGTTAAGTACATTATCGACGTTATCAATACCAACCCTGGATTGCCACATATCTCAAGAAGTAACTACTACTACCAAACCCATAAGCTTGATAAGGATTCTGGTAACCAGAAACTGATGGATAGAATCAAAAAGATCTTTCTTGAACACAGCCAGCGCTATGGGTACCGGCGAATCTATGGACAACTTCGCCGGGAGGGCTATGAAATCAACCATAAGAAGGTGCAGAGGCTCATGCAAAAGCTGGGCTTATTCGCCATCTCAATCCGCAAAAAACGCAAATACAGCAGCTATTACGGCGTTCAAGGCAAAATAAAGCCAGACTTAATCAAGCGCAATTTATATGCAATTATTCCCGACAGACATTGGTTTACCGACGTTACTGAATTCCATCTTAAAGATCAAAAGCTCTATCTTTCTCCAATTATCGATGGTTGTACCCAAGAAATCATCTCCTACAATATTTCCAGGCACCCAGATCTTAAGCAAGTTATGACCATGCTAGATGGCGCATTTGAGAAGCACCCGGCTCTTAACGGGCTTATTTTCCACTCAGACCGTGGCTGGCAATATCAGAACCAAGTATATCAAGCCGCTCTGGCTAACAGAGGGATCGATCAGAGTATGTCCAGGTTGGGTAATTCTCTTGATGATGGCTTAATGGAAGGCTTCTTCGGCATTATTAAGCGGGAGATGTTCTATGGCCAAGAACATAAATACAAGGACTTAAACGAGCTTGAGCAAGCTATTCACAAATACATCGATTACTACAACAACGTAAGAATCAAGACAGGACGAAAA
>JAQDCK010000038.1:0-719 GCA_027681045.1 Lactobacillaceae bacterium AF64-9pH9TA
CTTACCTGCTTCAGTCAAGGTAACCTTGAAGACATTGCTGTCAGCAGTCGGTTCAGTTACCGTGTAGTCAGTGTCGGCAATCAGCTTAGTAGACTTGCCGACAGTAACTACTGGAGTGAAGGACTTGTCGTAAGTTAAAGCTGAATCCAAAGTATCGATGAATTCGTAAGTTTTGTAAGTATCGATGTCGGCAGGAATAGTACCCTTCAAGAACCACTTAACTTGGTCGCCGACCTTGGCTGAGTCATCATTGTTGCCCAGCTTGCCAACGTCCTTGCCCGGAGTTGGGGTAGTAACCTTGTTCTTCGGGTAAACGTTCATGGTCTTAGCGTAACCCTTGCGGGGAATGTATGATGGAACTTCCAGCAGGAATGGTGCAGTTTCAAAGGCTGAGTCAGTCTTAGTTACTTCGACAAAGTAGTACTTGCCGTAGTCAGTTTCTGGAATAACCTTAGTTGCCAAACCAGAGGCGTCAGTAGTCATCGTGCCGTTAGTTGAGTAAGCTGCTTCCAGTTCCTTAACTGACTTCTTGGCTAAGTCTGCCAGCTTGTCGCTGTCGTTAACCTTGAAGTATTCAAACTTAACGTTGGCCATTGGTTCCAGGTTGTCGCTGTCGCCAAGGCCCAGCAAGTTCTTCAAGTCATCGGCTGACTTGGTGTCAAAGTCAGCGTTTTGCTTGGTCTTGCCTGACAAGTCGCTGGTGGTCTTGTACTTGTGGA
>JAQDCK010000038.1:729-1242 GCA_027681045.1 Lactobacillaceae bacterium AF64-9pH9TA
AACAAGGCCAGCATTAGACAGGATAGGTGCAACTGCCAAAGTAAAGGCAGCCAGCAAAGTTGCTAATTTTCCTGTTTTCATGGTCTTTCTCCGTCTCTTAAATTTCACACTAGTATCGGCAATCTCTACCTTATTCCCTAAAACCCTGTTACCTCCTAAAAGTGGCATAGCAATTGGTATAGCGCGGACGCGTGATGGAAAATGGCCGCCAATTGCGGCTCCCGTTTTCGTGAACAAGTTGGATCAGCAATTCTGCTTACCTGCAATTGCAGGCCGGGGGCGGTCAGCTATACCTTTTTATGATTATTTTTTTGCAATTACTTCATGCGCCTTAATCTATCATTATTTTACCATCGCCCTATAAAAAGTTCAATATAATATCATTAGTTTTTCTATACTTATTTACTAATACTAATAGGGAAAAAAGCGCTGCGCCTTAGAGGCGCAACGCTTTTAGCCCATTTTGCACATTACTGTTTTGTAATACGATGATTTCTTAATCCCAAAGCTGCC
>JAQDCK010000039.1 GCA_027681045.1 Lactobacillaceae bacterium AF64-9pH9TA
TCGGAATATTGCTGTCTTGCTTAATCACCTCAATTGTCCGTGGTCCGATCGGGCTAACAGCTTGCATCTCATCAGCTATGCTATTAGTTGAATAGTGAACGTACTTGGTTCCATCTTTGGTAACTACATAGTATGTATTTGTTACCGTGGCAGTTCCCAGGTAACCTTCTTCAACACCGGCAATAAAGTTAACTCGACCTGCAGTTCTGGCATCGATCAGCTTACTGGTATCTTCATACTGAACCAAAATATGATACAGGAATCTGGCCGGTTTTTGTCACATACTTATTAATAGTCCGGCTAGTCCCAGTTTTTCTATTTTTAACTGTCAAGCTAATCATAAATGCAGGAGCACTGCCACTCGGATAATGGCTTACTCCTAGACCAACGTAAAGTTCAATCCATGGGGTAGGGAGCTCGATTGATTTAACAATAAGATGCGGATCAATTTCATAATGCACGCCGTTTTTTTGCAGACCATCATTAAGAAATTTTCTGATAATCTGATGATTGAAAACTTTATGATCCAAACCACTCTCGACCAGCTTACCCTTGCTGTCATACTTATCTGTAGTAATCTTATGGTCAGTCCCAAGAGTCGCAGTAGAAATTTCACTCGAATATCCCAGTTGAGCCGTATCATAAACAGTGGTCAAGGCGATTAAGCCAAAATCCCCTTCCCCGTTTATTGGTCCGTATGATTCAGAGCAGTAAACGGTACCCCGAGTCCTTATACGACCGGTAATGGCCTGACCAATTTTCCCAGTCGTACTGTTAGAAACTGAGAGCTTATCACCTTGTAAATTTATTGCCTGCAGAGTAGCAACATTAGTAATAGAGGCATTGGAAGACCAGCTAGTGACTGGCTTGGTGTAGACGATAAAGGATTTCTGCACTAGCGGCTGGCCATTAGCCAGGCTGGCTGCCTGTTCTGCGATAGAGGGCGTCGGCAGCTCCCAGGTAACCGTATTGGTATTGCTGTCAGTGCCGACATAAGTCAAGTCACCATCAGGATCTGAAATACCATTATATACGCCCTCACCTAATTGGTAGCTAACCTGCTGCTTTTGGGTTGGGTCCAGGAAGTTAAGCCCTGTTTTGTTTGGAACTGAAAGGTTGATCCGCCAGGCCAGGACGTCGCTAGTGCCTGGAGCCGTGTTTGGTGCCCCAT
Organism: Lactobacillaceae bacterium AF64-9pH9TA; assembly: GCA_027681045.1. Classification (GTDB taxonomy): domain Bacteria; phylum Bacillota; class Bacilli; order Lactobacillales; family Lactobacillaceae; genus Lactobacillus. The sequence goes on from JAQDCK010000039.1 coordinate 1,172, forward strand.
TTTTAGCGCCAAGAAAGGTCGTGCTGATTGAAAGGCTGGTGTTGGCAGAAATATTCTTAGT